>JAZUST010000066.1:0-24491 GCA_045606865.1 Bacteroidales bacterium | reverse complement strand
AAATAAAAAATGGCAGAATCATAAACCTTATCCATATAATACATTTCTCCGAATGTAGCATAATAAGAGTCTCTTTGAGAATAATTATCCAACTTGTCAAGATTGTTTTTTATCAGAGTATATGCACTATCCCTTTCTCCTCTCTCAAACAATATCTGAGCGATGCTTTTCTCAATATCTAGCTTATTTGTCAGACCAGAATATATTTCCAAAGATCTCCTATAATGATATAATGCGCTGTCCGCTTTGTCTAAAAGTTGATAAACATTACCAATTGTCTTATATGTATATGAGATGGGAATACTGTCTTTAATTATATTTAGACAATTTAAAGCTTTCTTATATTTCAATATTGCTAAGTCGCAATAGTTTTCATTATAGAACAACATTCCGAGACGGGTGTAGGTTAATGCGAGGAAACGGATTTTTTCGTAATCAGGGCTTTGAGCTTCGAGCTTCGAGCTGTGAGCATTTTCTTTTACCTGAGACTTTAGCCTTTCGCCATTAGCCATTAGCCCTTTGCCATTAACCCTTAGTCCTTTGTCCTTAGTCATCAGACGCCACAGGGGTGACGTCTCTACAAGAGGTTCCATAATCTCTAGCGCACACAAATAATGCTCGCAGGCTCCTACGATGTCATCGCGTTCGGTGAGACCGACGGCATGGTAGTAGTGCGCTTTTGCGCATAAAAAAGAATCTGAGAATCTGAGAAATTGAAAACCTGAGAAGTTTTTTTGAATCTGAGAATCTGAGAAACTGAAAACCTGAAAAATCTTTTGTCCCTTTTCAGATTTTGAGGTTTTCAGATTTTCAGTTTCTAACTCAGATTCTGAGGTTTTCAGATTTTCATATTCTAAAAAAGGCTCATTGCTCATGGCTCGCTGCTCGCAGCTGTCAAAAAACATCACCGCAGCTTTAACTTCCTCAAAATTATATTGCGGGAGATAGTTTTTATATAAAGAGTCGGCGAGACGGATTTGGTTCTCATAGTATAAAATCTGAGAAACTGAGAAACTGAAAACCTGAGAATCTTTTTGAATCTGAGAATCTGAGAAATTGAAAACCTGAGAGGTGCTTTGAGCTTCGAACTGTGAGCCTTGAGCATTTGGGGATTTCTGCTCATGACTCATGGATCGTGGCTCACAACTTTTCTCAGATTCTGAGTTTTTCAGATTTTCAGATTCTAAAAAGGGAGTCTGTTGTCCGTTGACCGTTGTCTGTTGACCGAGCAAAGCGAGCAATATGTAAAGCAGAAGCATTCTCATTATAGAACTCCCCTTTGTTTATTGATGTCGTCATTCAACGATAGTTAACGGCATCAAAGCTTGAACGCCTTCTAATTTGCTGATTGTTTCTATCGCTTCAAGATATTGATATGTCTCACCTAAGTTTTTCTTCATAAGTGTTTTTGCATAATATTCCTGTGTCTCTGTCTTGAACAGACTTTCAAAAATATCTTCCTGTTTAGGGTATTCTTTTATTGAATAAGACTCGAGGTTTGCTTTGTCGGCAGCGTATGCTATAGCTTTTTCTATTCCGCCAAATTCGTCTATCAAACCAATATTTATTGCATCGACACCACTCCATACACGTCCCTGAGCTATACTATCGACGAAAGTTTTTCTGAGATTTCTTTCTGTCGACACTAATGTAAGGAAGTCGTCGTAAGTATCGGTAACGTGTTT
The DNA here is from genome assembly GCA_045606865.1 of Bacteroidales bacterium. Classification (GTDB taxonomy): domain Bacteria; phylum Bacteroidota; class Bacteroidia; order Bacteroidales; family F082; genus Limimorpha. The sequence continues at coordinate 22,806 of JAZUST010000066.1, read as the reverse complement.
CTGCATCATTTTCAACTGATAAGGTGTCATAGGTTTCACCATGCTTCCGAAGTCTGAGTTTTCATTCGTCTTAACGACATCGAATGATAAGCCGATTTTGTCTGTCATCAAACCTTCGAGATTAGGCACGGTTCCAAACACTCCGATGGAACCTGTCAATGTTGTCGGATCGGCGAAGATATAATCAGAACTTGACGAAATCCAGTAACCTCCTGAAGCTGCATAATTACCCATAGAAACAATGAAAGGTTTTTCCTTTGCGGCAAGTTCAACTTCGCGACGAATCACTTCAGAAGCTACCGCACTGCCACCAGGAGAGTTGACTCTCATAACGATAGCCTTGACTTTCTTGTCGTTTCTCGCTTGACGAATTGCTTCCGACAATGTAACAGAACCTATTGTAGATTCATCGCCCTCGCCATCGATAATCTGTCCCGAAGCATATACTATAGCTATCTTATCTTCGCCTTGATATAGCTCAGGTCTCACTTTCGCATATTGGATATTCTTTACTATATTGATTTTTTTGTTGTCGGCTGTATTGGTAAGTTGATGAAGCTCAGCAATAATTTCATCTTTATATTTCAATCCATCGATGAAGTTGTTGTCAAGGGCAGCTTGTGTATCGAACATCAATGTCAATTTATCTGCCATCTGATTTATTGTTTCTACGCTGATGTTACGAGACTTACTGATGTCGTCACATATCTTGTTCCATATAGAAGTTAACAATACTGTATTTTGTTCACGATTAGCATCGCTCATCTTATCCAAGAAATAAGGTTCGACGGCACTCTTGAACTTATTGTTTTCAGGACGTATTATTTGCATCTCGATATCTAATTTTTCAAGGAGATGTTTATAGAACATCGGCTGAGATGCCATGCCGTGAATGTCGATAATACCGTCAGGAAGCATATAGATTTTGTCGGATACACTTGCCAAATAGTATGCGCTTTGAGAATAAGCCTCGGCATAACTTAAGATAAATTTCCCCGATTTCTTAAATTCAATTAACTGATTTCTGATTTCTTCAATATTGGCGCTCGATGTTGCTATTGTCGACAACTCCATAAAGATACCTGAAATATTCGGGTCTATAGCCGCCGCCTTGATGTTGTTCATAATATCGTTCATGCCGGCCATATCAACCTCACTGAAAGAAGAACCGTTAAATATCAATCCGAGATTGTTACTGCTCGTTCTATCCGGGATCTCATAGTTAAGATTCATATACAATACGGTTTGCGGTTTCACATCAACTTTTGTATCAGTAGATGAAACGATTGAAGAAACAAGACTGCTTATCAATAATATTACAATAATTAATAATAAAACTGCTGAACCTAAAAAGGACGCAAAGAATGTCTTAAAGAATGATTTCATTGTTTTATGATTTAAAATTTAATACTTATGTTATTTTAATTGTTCCAAAGATACGAATCTTTTTTCTAATTTTGTGATTAAATTTATTGAAATATGTCAGAATTTTCATACATACTTTTAGGGTCGAATATGGGTGACAAACTCGCTCTTTTGAACAATGCGATTGAGATGATAGAATGTCGTTGCGGTAAGGTTATTAAGAAGTCTTCTATATATGAATCAGAACCTTGGGGTTTTATTTGTGATGAAAATTTCGTCAACCAGGCGATTTGTATTGAAACAGAATTATCGGCTCACGATTTATTGAAAGAATTATTGAATATCGAATCTGAGTTAGGTCGCGTAAGAAACGAGAATCAGATTGGATATGCGTCGCGGCCTATTGATTTAGACGTCATTTATTATGGTGATATGATTAATGAAGAAGAATTTCTGACTCTTCCCCACCCCAGATTACATCAACGCAACTTTGTCTTGATGCCGTTATGCGAGATAGCGCCCGACTTCGTACATCCTGTTTTCAAGGTCAGCAATATGGTACTTCTTGAGAGATGCAGTGATGAGGGAAAAGTTTATAGTGTAGAGTGTAGAGTGTAGGGTGTAGAGTGTAGAGTAGTTTATAGTTTTTAAGTTTAAACAAAAAAAGGTTGCCGTTGAGCAACCTTTTTCTTTGAATATGATTCTTTAATTATTTGACAGTTTTAATTGTCACGTTAGCGCGACGCAATTGTGGGAGCAATTCTCTGATTTGAGGATATTGTCCCATCAATTCGTTTAATGTTTGTTCTTTGTTTGAAGAATTCTTGATTTTGTTAGCTATATCTTCTTTGTTTTTGAGGTCAGAGCCTAAGATAGCGTTTACGAGACCTTCCCAGTCAGCACCGTTAGAGTGGATTGTAACGTGGTCTTCATCTAAATGAGTATGGAGTTCACTTTGTACCAAATCGGCAGCTGCTTGAGCGCGTTCCTCAGCGAGACGGTTGTTAATGTCTTGTCCGCCTTCTGGAGAAGCGTAACCTTCAACGATGATGCTTTCTACTTCGAAACCGTTTTGCACTTCATTAGAAGCTCTGTTGAGAGCATCGATATTTGTTTGTGTTGCTAATTTCTCTGATTTATTGACTGGGAAAACAATATTAGCATGATTTACATGATATGTCTTTTCTATAATCTCAGTCTTCACTTCAACGACTGTATCTTGTGCTGCTTGTTCTTCGAGAGCTTCTTTTATAGCTTGTTTCAATTCTTCCGGAGTTACGCAGCAATCATCTTTTTGTTCTTCGAGAGCTGCTTCGTCTGCTGCCTTAGCGCAAGTATTTTTGAATTTGTAACGTAAACCGAAGTTCATTGTTGAGTGATAGTCTTTGCTTGTACCTGAGTAGAAGCAATCTAAGATATCGCTATCAGCGAAGTTTGTTGTAGCGTCAACATAGATGTCGATTTTTTCATTCATTTTGTATGTTAATTCGACACCCATTGGCACTGTTAAAGCGACTCTTCTGTTAAACAAACCGTTACCTTTTTTATTACCTGCTGCATCATGGTCATAACCAACGTATGCTTTTTCACCGTCAGCGTAAGTTGCTCTAGCTCTGTATTGCATTTGACCGATACCGATGTGAGGATAGATTCCGAAACGACGAGCATCGTTTTGACCGAATATCATAGCGACGATATCTGCTGAGAAGTTGATGTTAGCTTCTATATAATCTGAATAGTCTAATGTAAATACTCCTGGGAGAGAACCTTTGTAGATGCCATAACCGACTTTAGCATAAACTCTGTAGAAATCATGGAAGTTGTAACCGATACCGACATTTCCATTGCCTGCCAAATCGTTGAATTTATGATCATTGTCACCGAATATGAATGAAGCTCCACCGTCTACCATTGCGAACCAATAGTTGCAATATTCAGCACCGACATTGAATAATTTGTCATGTTTACTCAATTTATATGTTGCACCTAAATTGAATGAGCTGAACCAATCATTGTGGACGCCGCTAGCAACACCATCAAGTCTGTCAGAATCTGTAAAGTTTGCTGTGAAATCAGCGAAAATTTTCCATGATGGGTTGATAGCATAGTTAAGTTCAAGACCCATAGGAAGTGTAGCTACGACTTTTCTACCACTATTACCTTGGTCGCCATATTCACTTACAGTTTCACCGTTTTCATTCAACAGTCTAGTTTTGTATTGGATTTGACCGAAACCTACGTGTGGAGTAACATTAAATTTTCTGTCAGGATTATAACCTAAGATTACATCCATCAAATTCACTGTTAAGTTAATATTAGCTTCAAAATAGTTTTGTTTGTCGAGAGTTAGGCTTTCGTATTTGCCATTCAAACCACCAAATCCTAAGTTAGTCTTGATACCAAGTATATTGTCAAATTGGTATCCAATACCGACGTGACCATTAAGACCTGCTTTCAAACCTGAGTTGTCGCCTGCTAGAAGTCCTAATCCTAAATCCCCTGACACATAAACATAATCGTTGAATTGGGATAGTTTGTCATTGTTTTGACCCCAGAAAGTAATTGGAAGTAAAGTCAAAACGACAATCATAATTTTTGTAAATGATTTAATCATAATGTTGTTATTTATAGTTAATAAATTCTGATAATTCTTTGCTTTTGTTATAGTAACAAGACACTTGTTTTGAACTTGCAAATATAAGTTTTTTTTATTAACAAACCTATTAGTTTTTTTACTTTTTCATAAAAAAATAAAAGTCGCCGAAGCGACTTTATTATCATACCAATATCATATTTATTCAACTAAGGCAATGAAATCTGGATTGTCTTGCATATAAGCGAATTCCATATCGTGTTTTGCAATATTTTTAATCTTTGAATCTTTCTTTATCGCTTTTGCCAGATGTTTCAAACTCTTCTCCACATCCTTGGTTCTTGAAGCGATGATAGCATGAAGATACAATGTCTTTCCATTCTCTTCCAAGCACTTAACAGTTTCTTCTGCAATAGTATATTTCTTATCTAAAGTTTGTGCCAAAGCAACATTATAGTCACAATTAGGATTGTCTTTTGTCATTAACTTGATTGCCTTGTCATAATTACCCTTATTAATATGTACCACACCGTCATTATAATTTGTGTTGACCCCAAGTTTTTTGGATTGTTTCAGCATCGCTTCCGCAGTCTCGTAATCGTTCTCGATGATTGCGACTACACCTAAGTTATTATAAGCTTCAGCTAACAGATCGTCAATTTCTATCGCTTGTCTCAAAAGTTGCTTTGCGTGCTTGGTATTTCCCTTTTCTATGGCGACTGCTCCTGCATTACAATATGGTTCTGCTTGATTAGGATATGTCTCTATTGCAGTCAAATAAATCATCTCTTTATTTTTCAACTCTTTAACCAAAGTAGCAGCATACATCATCTGATCGCAACTTAACGATTGTGGATTATTAGTACATGCTTTTGTAATTTGTTCGTCTGTCATCGTTGGTTCAATTGTATTGACATTTACAATAGTACGACGTAAAGATGGCAAGATACTGTTTTCAAATTCAGGATATTGTTTGATATATTTATTCAACTGCGCCACTCTTTGTTCTGGAGTTTGACTCTTCAATGTATTGATAATCTTAGTTTTGTCTTTGATATTAGACTTCTCTATCGCTTTCATCAATCCATCCCAGTCGGCACCATTTCCTTTTGTCATAAACTGAATATCATTAACATTCTTATAACTCACCTTACTATTTTTCTGTGCAGCAAGCGACGACAATCTTTTCTTCATAAAATCTTCTGTCATCTTTGCTCTCTTGTTCGACAAATCTTTGTTGTATTTCATTGATCCTTCTGGAGAAGCCCAACCAACAATCTCGATGTCTTCAATATTCCAGCCTTGCATTATGTGCATCATCAGGTCGTTGACTGCCATTTTGTTTTTCTTATCTTTATTCAATGGGACAGACCAATTTATCGCGTCGGAATTAACTCTGAAAAAGATGTCACCGATATCGGTAACCACATGTTTCTGTTCTGTTTCAGGATTTGCATACGCTATTTTGAGAGAACTTTTATCAACGTGTTGTGCAGTATTTATTACACCTTCAGCGACAAGGAAAGCATTGGCTGCAGCAAATTCGGCATTGTCTTTAATCTTCTGGTTATTAGGATGTACAACTTCCTTAAATTTATAGACAAGAGGTTCGACAATCAATAGAGAATTATACATATCATCGTCGTAAGGTATTGTCATTGTGTAAGAATAAATACCACCATATTTTTTGCTTACCACCACTCCATCGCCGGAGACCTTCTCGCCAATGAAATTCATCGAGGGCAACTCGGTCTCGCCGTCTTCATAAATCAATACAGGAGTAATGTTCATGACGGCTTTCTTATGGAAATAACGCGCAGGGAATTCTGCGTTGATGGTTACAGTAATAGTGTTACCTTTTACTTCTAGGATTTCTGGCGTGGCAGAGATGTAAACCTTGTCGATGTGTTTCGCCATGCCTCTAACATCATGGTTCTTAGCCTGAAAAACCATAGGCGCCATCATGAGGATAATGACAGCGACTGTCTTGAATAGGGAATTTAATTTTTTCATCTTTTGTTGTTTTTATTGTTTGATAAGACTAACAAAGATGAAAAAACATAGTTCAAATTTAACCTATTTTTTCCAAAGTGAATTGAAGAGATGATACATCACGATGCCAGCACTCACCGACACATTTAACGAATGCTTCGTTCCTTCTTGCGGAATCTCAATAGCATTGTCACAATAAGGAAGCACGTCGTCATCAACGCCGTCGACTTCGTTACCAAATATGTAAGCACTTTTTTGAACCGGAACAAAATCGTTAAGCATCACACTGTTTTCAATTTGCTCTACTGCATTTATGACGTAATTGTTTTCTTTAAGATATTTGCAGGCGTCTTCCGTAGTATCGAAATATCGCCATTTCACACTTTCCTCCGCGCCGAGTGCAGTCTTATGTATCTCACGATGCGGCGGACAAGCCGTTATGCCACAGAGGAATATCTCGCCAATCCTAAAAGCATCAGCGGTACGGAAAAACGAACCTATATTGCTCAACGAACGGACATTGTCTAATACTACTATAACATCTAATTTCTCAACTTCTTGATATTCAGTTAAACTCAATCTGTTTAACTCTGGCATTGTAAGTTTTCGCATCGTTAAATCTCTCTTTAATATTTTCTACAAAAATAATGTTTTATCGAAAACGAAACGACGATAAAAATATTTATCTTTGTCAGATAATTACCTTATTCAAATAATATCTAAGATTTTATGGCGAAAACAGAGAAAGATCAGGAACTTGAAACCCCTTTGATGAAACAATATTATTCTTTCAAGGCAAAATATCCAGAAGCATTATTATTGTTCAGAGTAGGTGACTTTTACGAAACCTTCGGCGATGACGCTAGAAAGGCCTCAGAAATCTTAGGTATCGTATTAACAAAACGAGGTAAGTCGCCTTCAACAGCGACGGAACTGGCAGGTTTCCCGCATCATGCGCTCGACACTTATCTTCCTAAACTCGTAAGAGCCGGACAGAAAGTTGCAGTATGCGAACAATTAGAAGACCCTAAACTCACAAAGAAAATCGTCAAGCGAGGTATCACCGAATTAGTAACTCCTGGCGTCACTTACGACGACAACGTATTGGTACAGAAAGAAAACAACTTCCTCGCTTCAATACATATAGAAGAAAAAGAATCGGGCGTGGCATTTCTCGATGTCTCCACAGGCGAATTCTATCTCACTCAAGGTAATAATGAATATATCGACAAACTGCTTCAGAGTTTCAATCCTTCGGAAGTTCTTTGTCAGCGTAACAAACGTAAGTCGTTCATTGAGAACTTCAGCGACAAATATTATCTCACAGTTTTCGACGATTGGGTATTTACCGAAGATTACGCCAATGATATTCTCACGCGTCATTTCAACACCAACTCGCTCAAAGGTTTCGGCGTCGACGACTTTCCGAAAGGTATCATCGCCGCTGGCGCCGCAATCCATTATCTCCACGAAACACAACACGATAAGATTTCTTATATAAGTTCTCTGTCACGTATAGACCAAGGTCAGTTTGTTTGGTTAGACAAGTTCACTATCAGAAACCTGGAACTGTTACATTCTGCCAACGCCAACGCTAAGACTCTCATCGACATCATCGATAAGACCACTTCTCCTATGGGCAGTCGCTTGATGCGCCGATGGTTATCTCTTCCTTTAAAAAACAAAGACCAGATTACAGCGCGTTACGAGATCGTTGATTTCTTCGTAAATAATAACGAATACATCTCCGGTTTTCAGGATGCGATACGTCAGGTAGGCGACTTGGAACGTCTTATCTCTAAAGTATCATTGTTGCGTGTCAACCCTCGTGAGTTGTTACAGGTCGCACGTGCCTTAGACCAAATCGAGATAATAAAACAACTATGCGCCGAGAGTAATAACGAGGCGTTGAAATTATATTCCGAACAACTGAACGTTTGTGACAGCATACGTCAGAGAATCAAGAAAGTTCTTAATCCGGACTCTCCAGCGATTATCTCCAAAGGTAACATTATTAATGAAGGAGTCGACGAAGAACTCGACAACTTACGCGCTCTCTCACGTTCAGGGAAAGACTACCTCACCGACATCCAGAGAAGAGAAGTAGCCGCAACAGGAATTTCTTCATTAAAAATAGGATATAATAATGTTTTCGGTTATTATCTCGAAGTAACAAATCTTCATAAAGACAAGGTTCCTTCAGAATGGATTCGCAAGCAGACCTTGGCGAATGCCGAACGTTATATAACCGAAGAACTTAAGGAATATGAACAGAAGATTCTAGGTGCCGACGAAAAGATTCATGCCATAGAAGAACGACTTTATTTCGAACTGATAAATGCCTGCGGCGAATTTGTCGCGCCTATACAACTCGACGCATCTCTCATCGCGAAAATCGACTGTCTGGTAAGTTTCGCATCCGTAGCAGTGAAAAACAATTACGTAATTCCAACGATAGACGACTCTTATGTCATCGACATCAAAGAAGGTCGTCACCCTGTAATAGAACAGATGATGCCTGTAGGCGAGCAATATATTTCCAACGATGTTTACCTCGACAGAGAGAAACAGCAGATTATCATCATCACTGGACCTAATATGTCAGGTAAATCGGCATTGTTACGCCAGACCGCATTGATAGTTCTTCTCGCTCAGATTGGTTGTTTCGTTCCTGCGGCATCGGCACGTATTGGTCTCGTCGATAAGATCTTCACCAGAGTCGGTGCGAGCGACAACATCTCTTCCGGCGAATCCACTTTCATGGTGGAGATGAACGAAACAGCAAGTATCTTGAATAATATCTCTAACAGAAGTCTTGTGCTTCTCGACGAGATTGGTAGAGGTACAAGTACTTACGACGGAATAAGCATAGCGTGGGCGATAACAGAATATCTCCACGAGCATCCACAATGCAGGGCGAAGGTACTTTTCGCGACACACTATCACGAACTCATCGAGATGGAAGATTCCTTTAAAAGAATTAAGAATTATCACGTTAGTGTTAAGGAGATGAACGACAAGGTCATATTCTTAAGAAAATTAAAGAAAGGCGGCAGCGCACACAGTTTCGGTATTCACGTGGCAGCAATGGCAGGCATGCCCCGCAAAGTTATTGACAGAGCGGATGCATTATTATCGATGTTAGAGAAATCGCATTCACACGAAGAGATGAACAAGGCTGTTAAAGAAACAAAAAATTGCAACGAGATGCAGTTAAGTTTCATTCAATTAGACGACCCGCTTTTGTTACAGATTAAAGAAGATATTTTAAACATAAACATCGACACTTTGACGCCAGTAGAAGCTCTGATGAAATTAAACGAAATCAAGAAGTTATTGAAAAAAGTATAATTGAAGTCAGATGAAGGTGGCGTAAATGACGCATCATTTTATGAGATTAACCATTTCCAGATTGGAATGACATTAATTATCAAATCACCTTCAACACTGATTACCTAATAATACACTTTTTAATATATTCTTATTCATAAACCTTGATTATTCTTTTAACAAAACAAATTTAAACTATTTTCATTCTATTCAGAGAACAAAAATAAGAATTTTATTTGATTAATAAAACAAACTTCAGGATTTATTTGACTATATTCAATGAACTTTTTTTAAACCTGAAAAGTATTTGAATATTGACTCTAGTAAAAAAAATAATAAACTTCCAACAAAATAACTCTACACTAAAAATGCCATTAGTCCACCATAAAAAAGAAAACCCAAGAACCATTCTCAGATTCTCGGGTTTTCAGTTTTACAAATTTTAAGATCCTCAGTCTTTAATGATTTTCTTCGTTATGTTTCCGTTTTCCGTTTGGATATGGATGAAATAGATTCCACTACTATAATCTGATGTGTTGATTTCGATTTCATTGGCATTAACTTCAATCTCTTCAACCATCATTCCCAAGCAATTATAGATTCTGACTGCTGAGAGCTGACTGCTGAGAGTTGATATCTTGACAAAGTCTTTAGCAGGATTTGGATAAATCATCATGCCGCTCACGCCATTTTCGTCGATGCTTGTCACTTCAACAACGATGAATGTGTCGTCGTCGCCGTAAGCGTTAGCCGGTTCTGATTCGCATTCTTCACCGTCGACGGTATATACTGCTGTCACCTTATAATAATATGTACCAACTTCTACAGCATCGAAGTAATTGCCTTCTGTAGGTTCAGCGATTAATTCGTAGTTGTCGTTTGATGTGCCACGATAAACATTGTAATGTTCAAATGTATTATCTCTTACTCTGTCATCAGCTTTAAAGACAACATCTGATGATATTGATTGATTATTATTTTCTATCGTCTGTTGCTCAATGACTTCTAATGGAAGTTCGATTTCCGACTTAAGGTCTGAAGTAACGAAAGCACGGATCATCCAAGTGTAGTTCAAACCTTGACCTGCTGTTACAACATCTTGCCATACGCTTCCGTCTAATGAGATCCAACGACCGTTAGGATCACCTGTTGTGTTACATGCGGCAGCTGGGTAGTTACCGTTTTCATTATTGAATACAATCCATAAGTTCATTGATGGGTCTATTGGTAGCGGAGCTGTCAACTCGATGTCGGCGAAATCTGCCAAGCCGTTACATACGTAAGGTTGAGTGTGAACCAACATTTCAGGAGCATTGTCGCCACCATAATAGATGAGGATGTTACCAGTGTGAGCTTCCCATTCAAATGCGGAGATCTTTGTCATCATCGTACCGCCGTAGAATTCGAGGGATTCTTTAGGGAACATGATACCCCAATAGAATGACTGACCACCTAAGCCTATACCTGTTGCAGCGACACCATCGTCATAATATAACCAGTCTGAACCGTGTAATGTGTAAGGCCATTCGAGTGCTACGCCTATCTCGCCGTTTTGTACAGTTTCAGCACCATAGAGGTTACGTGGAGCGTCGCATGTTCTCACGATAGATACTGTTTCTGTTTGAGGACATGACATTGCGTAGTATGAATCTTCTTCGCCACCGAAGACGACTCTCAAAGAATATTCGAAGTCGCCATAGCCAGGGTTAACATCAACGAATGATTCTTCTGTGATAGGTTCTTCTGTGATAAGTTCGCCGTCACGATAAATCATTGCGCCGAGGACTTCCATATCTGTGTAGTTAGGTTCTATAGGTTCTTCAACAAAGGCGCGGATTTGCCATGTGAGGTCGTAACCCGTAGCTTCATTAACGTCGGTCCATTCTGTGCCGTTGATAGAGAGCCAACGTCCGTTAGGGTCGCCTGTTCCCATTGTACATGATGCCACGAATTGTCCGTTGTTGTTACCAAACACGACCCAGATGTTGTCATTACCGGTGATTTCAATTTGTTCTGTCAATTCAAATTCCACGTAATCTGCTACGCCTGTGCATACGTAAGGTTGAGTGTGAATCAAGTTTGCAGGAGCTGTTGTTCCGCCAGTATAGATGTAGATGTTACCATCGTGGGATGTCTTGTCATACATAGAGACTTTAGAGATGACCTTACCGCCGTATGGCAATAATGATTCTGCAGGGAACATGATACCCCATTTCAAGGTACCGCCGTTGTTCAAGCCGATAGCATCGTAGTGTTCGCCGTTGTCGTAATAGATCCAGTCGCCTTCTTCACCGTCCTTTGCGTTTGATGTCAATGTCAGGTCATCAATCTTAATCCAGAACTGACCATAGCAGTTGAAGTGACGTAATGCGATATAAACTTCCTGACCTGCATAAGCACTCAAATCGACAGTCTTTGAATACCATTGACCTGGAGCGCGTTCGCCGCGAGGAACTTCATTACCCTTGGCAATCATTGTTTCTTCCCATATTGTAGTGAATGCTGATGGAGAAACGTTTGTTGTTGTTGAAATTGCCACGCCGTAATGTTCAGCTGCATACAAATGATTTTCTGCTGCTGCATAGAATCTGAGTTTTGAGTTTTCTGTGATGGCATATTTGCGTGTTGTTACCATATAATCGTCTGGTGATAAGTCATACATACCGTCGTATGAACGTGATACGGCGCAGTTAGGACTTTCATAACCGCAGTCTGTACTTGAGAATTGTGTTGAGTTGCCCCATGTACGACCGTCGCCGTTAACGTCTAAAGTAAGGAATCCGTTCAATGTTCCGTCTTCAAAGTCATACATGAATTCTGTTGGAGTCTCACCTGTACCTTGAACAGGAAGTATCCATGAAAGTTCAACATTTTTGTCTGCTGTTACTTCAACATTATATTCTTTAGCGTCAACGAAATTATCGCATGAAGCGTATGTCCATGTATATTCCATTGTGTTTGTGCCGATAACTGTTGTTGTATATTCTTCACCTGCGGTAAGACCTGTAACATCAAATTGATAATAGTTGTTTGATACTTCAGCTACTGTAGCGCCGTCCAATTTCACTTCGAATGAAGAAGCGTTGTCTTCCCACATAGCCCAACCTGTTGCAGATACATAAAGGTCGCCGAGAACGAAGATTTCTTCCAAGACACAATCTATTGTTGTTGATTGAGTGATTTCAACTGTTGCTGAACTTGTCTTGAATCCTTCGAGTTCGATGGTGTAATCGTATGTTCCGAGACGGAAGTCGTTCCATGTATGAGATGCAGTTGCACCTAAAGTTGTTTCGTAAGTATAAGAAGCATCATCAGTGTTAACGAATGTTACTTTAGCACCTGCTGCTGATGCGCCTGTCTCTGTTGTGACGTTGATAGTAAGAGTGACGTTCATGTCTTTGTCGATGCTGTTTGACCATACGATAGGAGTTTCACCGTTAGTATAAACGACAGACACACCATATTTATATACGCCGCCTGTTGCTGTTCCCCATGTGTTGTCGACATAAACTGTATCTGTTACGTTGTTTGCCACAAGAGTTGCTTCGCCGTCTGTCAAGATATTCTTTCTATATACTTTATAATTAGAGAAACCTCTTGAAGGTTCGTTGTCGTTTTCAATTTCTTTGCCTGAGTTGAATGCGAGACGAGTGTTGATGAAGTCCCAGCTCCAATATGCTTTTGCTTTGTTGTCGTCAACTATTTCCGCAACGACTTCAGATACTGCATTGTTACCGTCTTCTGTTTCAGTGAAGATAGAAACTGTGAATTCTTCTGTTGCTGAAGCCACGAGGTAATAAACGCCGGCAGGAACTGTGAGGTTTTCAATCATATTAGATTTTGCAGAACGATTGCCTGATGTCAATTCGATATTGTCGATACAGATAGCGTGTTCGTCGCTACAGTTGAAGTGACGTAAACCGACATAAACGTTACGACCTGCGTATGAGCTGAGGTCTACTGTTTGAAGTGTCCAGTTTGCTGCTTCATTGACAGATACAGTGTGTTGCCAGAGAGTTGTGAAATTAATACCGTCAGTTGAAACAACAACACCATAATGTTCCATATAGTATTCTGTCTCTAATGGTTTTGCATAGAATGAAAGGACAGAATTTTCTGTGATTGTATATAATCCGTCGGTATAGATGTAGTTGTCTGGAGTAAGAGTCGAGTTGGAACTCATATCCCATGATTCAGAATAGATACAGTTTGTTCCATCAATACCAGGGACGCCTGCGCCCGACATTTTCCAGTTGCGGAAGTCGCCGTCAGCGTCTTTTGTTTTCCAGCCTTCCAAGGAACCATCGTTGAAGTTGAATGAGAATGATTCACCCAATACGTCTGGTGTCGGATCATCTGGATCATCCGGATTAGGTTCTGTTCCATAGTAGTTGTCAAAGTCAGGACCACCCTTGCCGTTGAAGTGTGTTTCGTAGAGAGCGACCTTACCGTTAGCACCGTTTACCTTTGCTGATAATGTCGTTTCTTCTTGGAATGAAAGTCTGTAAACCACATCCTTGCCGTCTTCTTCATCGCCAGGCAACATATAGTTGTCGTACAAATCATCGTATTCAGGAGTCTGGACGAAAGGATAAGAAGATACTACAAATGGCATTTCCCAAACGTCAGAAACAGTTGGATTATATGCTATTGCCGACAATGCCACTGCGTCGGAACCGAAGCTGTGGTTGATGAGGAGTTCGCCATCAATTTGTCCGTCGTTATTTGTTGAAAGATGAGATACTTTCACTGTGAGAGGAGTTTCTGTTGTCAACTCGTATGGCAACTCAACAGGGGTATAAACGAAGAAAGGATTTGATGATGAAATTGAAGAGATTGTAGCGGCATCGCCTTCTGTTGTAACTTCGATATTTTCAGGACGCATCCAAGCTCCGATAGGACGATATCCGAGGTCGATGGTTTCCGGTGTTACTGTTACAGGTGATTCCACTTGACCGTATGTGACATCTAATTTTATGTTTGGTCTGTATGACAATCTCGTACCTGCAGCACCATTAGGATGTTCGTCGGCGATACTTTCTGAACTGTCGTTACGACGATATAATGTTGTGTTGTCTACGCTGGTATAGAACCATTTCAATTCGGATATGTATTGATAATTTGTTTTCTTAGCGACAACGACAACGAGGTTACCTTCGCCTGTGTAATAGAAAGGAGAATCCAAGTTGATTGTCTCCCAAACATTATCACCGATTACGACATCTTCACCTGAATAAACCAACAAAAGGTCTGAAGCAGGTGTCCAGTCGATTGTAGATGACATTGTCTCTCTTTGAGTGATACCCATATAGACATCGAGTTCTGTCAGGTTGAGAGTACCGATTGTGTCGTGAGCATTACAGTTGAATGCTATTGAATTGATGGTACATGCTCCGCCCAATTCACTTCCCGGATAGATTGTCTCGTTCCAGGAGAATGTGTAAAGCGTGTTGAACGGCACAGAGCAATCGTAGTCTGTACCTTCGCCGATAATAACCTCATCGGCATGCATTGCAAATGGTGCGAAAAAAACCAAAAGCAACAAAGTCGTTAAAAACTTTCTCATAATTTTCTTGTTAAATTTATAATACGTTAATTAAATTATTCTTCAATCCATTCGGCGAAAGAGCCTTCTGTTTCTTTCAAAAGAATCTTAACTAATTTTACGTTATCGGGGAGTCTTTGTTTAATTTTTTTAGAGAAGTCTATGAGCATTAGTTCAGTGGTAGGTTGGTATGGTAGTACGATGATTCTCTCGTAATGACGTTTCACTTCTTCTATGAAGTCGTTTGGCATTTGGTTGTTTATGATGAAAGCATGATCATAATGGTCTATTATCTCCTCATTGACAATTTTTTTTAGGTCGCCGAAGTCCATCACCATTCCGTTTTTAGGATTGCTGTCATCCATAATAGGCATACCTTTTATTGTGACTCTCATCTCGTAGGAATGACCGTGGATATTACGGCACCTACCGTCGTAACCCATCAGAGCATGAGCGGCTTCAAAGCGAAAAATCTTCGTCAGGTGTATCATAGTTTGTAAAGTAAAAAATTAAGGCGCAAAGGTAATGAAAAACTTATAACCTAAGACGGAAGACTATGTATTTTTTATAGAAAAAGATTAAAATCTACTGAGTATTGGAATCACAGCAAGTTCTCTATCTCCTCTTTCGTCAAACCTGTTATATCCATCATAAACTCTACACTCGCTCCCGCAGACTTTAGATTTTTAAGCATCTGCACTTGGGCTTTCTCCTTACCTTCAAGCACACCTTCCTCTCTACCTATTCTTTTGCCTTCAGACAAGCCTTCTTCTCTGCCTATTCTTTTGCCTTCATACAATCCTTCCTCTCTGCCCATCCTTCTGCCTTCTCTCATTCCTTCTTTTCTTCCTATCTCTTTGCCTTCAAGCAAACCTTCGCCTCGGGAGGTATAGATGTTGTCTTTCAATATCACCGTGTTATCTAAATGACGATAATATGCCGACAACTCATCCTTGCTCATCATGGCGAGTTCCAACTTCTTCCTCGCCTCTTCCAAGCCTGGAGCTGTAGAGTCTTGCGGAATATCCCCCGTATTAAGATAATATATCCATTCTTCCAATGGCGTACTCGGTTTGCCATCAAAGTCGTTTACTTTCAAAATATAATATTCGGGATATAACTCGCTTACAACATCGACATTGAACTTCTGACGCTGGAACGGACTGAGATTAAGAATCTCTCCCGTATTAACTCCCATGAACTCTGTCTTCCCGTGATAAAGATAATCCTTGCCCTGACCTAAATCGAAATAGACGATATTGACGCTGTATATCTTCCTTATGTTTTGGTAGCCTTCTCCTCTATTAATATATTCCGTCACCAACTTAGAGACACCGAACAACATTCTCTGAAAATAGGCGTATTCATCGTTGTTCTGTACCTCGATGATAAACAGCTCGCCTCTGCTGTTCTCGGCGAGAATATCGACGCGGTTATACTTGTCTAACTCGTCTTCCTGGTTACTCTCGCTTTCCAGAAGTCTGTTGATCGTGATTTTCTCTTTGAATAAGGTCGTGAGCAGACCTTCCAAAATTACGTAATTGGACTTGTCGCGAAGCATGCGCTTCATAGCCCAATCGAATCTGATATATTTCTTCTTTTCCATAAATTATGATTTTTAAATTATCATACAAAGATAAGAAACTTCAATGGAAAAAGCAAGAGAGATTTGGATATTTTTCTCCCACAAATTTCACTGATGCTCACGGATTCCTCAATTTTCAGGTTTTCAGGTTTTCAGTTTCTCAGATTCTCAGTTTCTCAGATTTGGGCGTTCCGGCAAGCCGTCGGGCTTTCCGCTATATCTTTTTCCGCTGACGCTCCAAAAGGATGCCGCTCCAATCCCTAACGCAACGGGAGAATGATATAATAAAATCTGTACGGACTTATTGAATGTGTACACGATAAATATGATGATAACACGGTCTGTATTTTTAGGCAGGCATTACGAGCTCCGCTCTTCATACCTGCCGGGTGTCTGCCGTCCCTAACGGGACTTAAATTTATCATGAATCAAATGCGTGAGACGTGCTAAGTCAAAGTCCCACAAATTTCACTGATGTTCACGGATTCTTTCTGTGTTAATCCGTGCCAATTCGTGGGACTTAATTTCTTCTCCCACAAATCTCACTAATCTTCACAGATTTCTTAACTTTCAACTTTCAATTTTCAATTTTCAGGTTTTCAGTTTCTCAGATTTAAAAATCGCTTCGCTTTTATTCTGAGATGGGGCGTACTGTCAAGCCATCGAAGCGGTATCCGTTGTTCCAATACACGAGCTTGCTACCATCGTCGAAGTGGAGGTCGTACGCGTGGTAGTAGTAGCAGGTGTGGTTCGGAGTAGAACTCCAATAGTAGCCGAAGTAACCATCACCGCCGAGCGATGCCCCGCTAAGGCTGCCCGCAGCAGGAAGGAAGATACTCTTGCCATTAGGTCCCGTAACCTTGTAGCCTTTAACGCCGTTCTGTGTAGTCCATCTCCAAGTGCATTTATTCTTTAATTCTTCTAATTCCGCTTTCGTTGGCAGTCTCCATGTGCCGCCCCAATTGGCTCTCGCCGCATCGTATTGTGAGTTGCCTTTTATATCATTCATTTGCTTACCGTAGGTCTTACTATTATCACTTGTATATGAAGACTTAGTGCTTGTCTCTCCCCATGCAAAGTAGTCGCCGTAATCTTCAGGTTTATCAGCTCCCACGTTACAAGTAGCCCATTTCACGCTCAAACCTAAGTCAACGTATTCATGTCCGTTAATTTCACAAAAAGACAGTTTCACATTATCATCGCCTCCATATTGCGAAACATTTATCGTCTTGCTCACTGCCTTGCCGTCGCGCTCGGCTTTTATAGTATGCGAACCAAAGGCAAGAGATGTCGTTACCGGTGACAATCCTACATAATTATTATCTACATAAACTTTGTCGCCACTCTTGTCTGTATTAATGACTATCTCTTTTCCTGTCTGGAGTTTCTCGTTCACCGTACAAGTCTCGCCTTCTTTTACGTTTATGGTCTTTGTTATTGTGGCACAGCCTTGTTTCTCTAACTTCAGTTCGTGGGTTCCTATCAAGATTTCATTAATATAATTCGGTGTCTGCCCGTAATGTTTTCCATCAATATAAATCTCTGCGCTCATCGGTGAGCTGTTAACGTCTATGCTTCCTGAAATAGGTTGCGGTGCTTCAAGGGCTATGGTCTTGTTTTCTCCTAAGACTAAATCAACGCTTGTCTTACTGCTTCTATGGTTCGCTCTCCTCGCCTCCAAGTTATGAAGTCCTTCAGACACTCTCCCCGTCCACTTGCCTTTTCCCTTATATTCTTCATCAACATAAATATCAGAATCAGCGTCAGTGTTCACAGTCAGCATCACGAAGTTAGCTGTCATCGTAATATTGGCATTAGTGGTTTGTCCGTCGGTAACAGTGAAAGACTGTTCCTTCATCATATACATGTCTTTCATCACTCTTACGGTATGCGTACCACTTGCGAGTTTGTCGGTCTTTATAGGAGACTCACCGATATATTTAGCATCGACATAAACTTTAGCGCCTTGTTCTGGCGATGTCGTCACATCGATATAACCATAAGCAGGACGCAGTTTCTTCTCTATCGTCATTCTATCATTCACCATCACAGTACCGCTTTCTTCATGATATAGATTACATTCTATCTTGTATGTATGTGTCGTTCCTATATTAACAGACTTAGAAGCCTCGCCTGTGTTTATCGGCTCATCGTCTATATAAATAAGTGCTTCTTGTTGGTCAGCTTTCACAATGAGATATGTCCTCTGCGAGCTTATGCTTTGCAAGGTCTCATTAAGTTGCAGGGTCTCGCCTTTCGTGATATTGATGGTTTTTGTCAGCGTCACATATCCTTGTTTTTCAAGTTTCAAGGTATGAGAACCTTCCGCAAGGTCAGTAACGACTTTATTCGTCATTCCGCAGTGTTCACCGTCGACATAGATGTCGGCTCCATTAGGTTCGCTACTTATCGAAAGGAAACCAACCTCCGCAACAGGAGTAATGTCAACATTCTGCAACACCATCTCATAGCATTGTTTCGGTTTCAGACTCATTGGAAACCAAAACTCTGTTACACCAAAATCTGGATGTTTAATCCTTAAAAAGGTTGCTGCTTCTGCCGTCAGATATACCCAGGTCTCTCCTATGTTCTGCTCCACCTCAATAAATGTAGCAAGATTGCCCTCAAAATACAACTTGGCTCTATCTTGCTCGTTGATATTTTCGGGTATGATCTTCACCACCGCCATAGCGGCATCGTTGTCATCATAACGCGCAGGTATGGTGATACAACCTTCTATTTTATGAAATGAATCATCTTTAACTTTAAAGGTATCGCTTTGTGAAAACACATTCAACGACATGATAAACATAAATGTCGCAAATACTATCTTCTTCATCGCTATTATTTTTTCTGAAAACGCAAAGATATAAAAAGTCTAAAGACGAAAGACGAAAGATTATTTTTAGTCGCCAAGTCAATAAAAAAAACCTGAGAATTCAAATAACAAATTCTCAGGTTTTCATATTTTCAGATTTAAATTTACTTCTTCAAAGGTTCAGCAATCTTAGCTGCCAAGAATTGTCTGTTCATTCTTGCAATGTTAGTCACTGAAATACCTTTTGGACATTCTGCCATACAAGCGTAAGTGTTTGAACAGTTACCGAATCCGAGTTCGTCCATTCTTGCCACCATCTTCTGTACTCTTTCGTATGTCTCGACTTGACCTTGTGGCAACAAAGCGAGTTGTGAGAACTTGGCTGATACGAAGAGCATAGCGCTACCGTTTTTACATGTTGCCACGCAAGCGCCGCAGCCTATACATGAAGCAGCGTCCATAGAGAGGTCAGCGTCGTGTTTGTTGACAGGTATTGCGTTAGCGTCTGGCACACCGCCTGTACGTACTGAGACGTAACCGCCTGATTGGATGAGACGATCTAATGCTGAACGGTCAACCATCAAGTCCTTGATGATTGGGAAAGCTTCAGAACGCCATGGCTCGATGGTGATAGTGTCGCCGTCTTTGAACTTACGCATGTGAAGTTGGCAAGTTGTGGTGTTCTTATATTTTCCGTGAGGGTGACCGTTGATATACAAGCCACAAGCACCACAGATACCTTCGCGGCAGTCGTGGTCGAAAGTGACAGGGTCTTCACCTTTCAAGACGAGGCTCTCGTTCAAGATGTCGAGCATCTCGAGGAATGAAGCTTCTTCCGGAATGTTATCTACATTATATGTAACGAATTTTCCTTTATCTAAATTATTTTTCTGTCTCCAGATCTTCAATGTTAACTTCATAACGCAAAATTATTTATAGTTTCTTTGTTTAACCTCGACATTTTCGAACTTAAGTTGTTCTTTATACATTACAGGTTCTGCGTCAGGACCTTGATATTCGTAAGCTGCCACGAAGCTGTATTCTGCGTCGTTACGCATTGCTTCGCCGTCAGGAGTTTGATATTCTTCACGGAAGTGACCGCCGCATGACTCGTTACGCATCAAAGCGTCGCGTGCCATGAGTTCGCCCATTTCTAAGAAGTCGGCTACTCTCAAAGCTTTCTCTAATTCGTTGTTCATGCCTGATGTTGCAGGGACTTTAACATCACTCCAGAACTCTTTACGTAATGCCTTGATTTCTTCGATAGCTTCTTTCAAACCTTGTTCGTTACGTGCCATACCGACTTTGTTCCACATGATGAGACCTAAACGACGGTGGATTGAATCAACGGTTTGTTTACCGTTGATAGCCATAAGTCTGTTGATCTTCTCACGTATTTGTTTCTCAGCTTCCATAAATTCTGGAGCGTCTGGATTGAAACGTGGAACGCCGATTTGGTCAGCGAGATAATTCTGCATTGTGTAAGGTAAGATGAAGTAACCGTCGGAGAGACCTTGCATCAAAGCTGAAGCACCGAGACGGTTAGCGCCGTGGTCTGAGAAGTTAGCCTCACCAGCAGCGAACAAACCTGGAATAGTTGTCTGTAATTCATAGTCAACCCAGAGACCGCCCATTGTGTAGTGAACAGCAGGATAAATCAT
Source organism: Bacteroidales bacterium (assembly GCA_045606865.1). GTDB lineage: Bacteria > Bacteroidota > Bacteroidia > Bacteroidales > F082 > Limimorpha. The sequence goes on along the minus strand of JAZUST010000066.1, from coordinate 1,917 downwards.
CATAGGTGTTTCGTATGGATTGTCATCGACGATACGTTCATACATCTCGAAGAGGTTACCATATTTTTCTTCAACGACTTTCTGACCTAAACGACCGATAGCTTCTTTGAAGTCCAAGAATACGGCGAGACCTGTGTTGTTTACGCCGAAACCAGCATCGCATCTTTCTTTAGCAGCACGTGAAGCGACGTCACGAGGTACCAAGTTACCGAAAGCTGGATAACGTCTTTCCAAGTAGTAGTCACGATCTTCTTCTGCTATGTCTTTAGCTTTGATTTGACCTTTAGCCAATTTCACAGCGTCTTCTTTTTTCTTAGGGACCCAGATACGACCGTCATTACGGAGACTTTCACTCATAAGAGTAAGTTTTGATTGGTAGTCGCCGTGAACTGGGATACATGTTGGGTGGATCTGTGTGAAGCAAGGGTTAGCCATCATAGCACCTTTCTTATAAGCTTGCCATTCAGCTGAGCCGTTCGATGACATAGCATTTGTTGAAAGGAAGAACACACGACCGTAACCGCCAGAAGCGATGACTACAGCGTGAGCTGCGTAGCGTTCTAATTCGCCTGTTACTAAGTTACGCATGATGACACCGCGAGCGCGACCGTCGACGAGGACTACGTCCATCATCTCACGACGAGCGTACATCTTCACTGTACCTTTTTCTATTTCTTTAGATAATGCGCCGTAGGCACCGAGTAATAATTGTTGTCCGGTTTGACCGCGGGCGTAGAATGTTCTTGATACTTGAGCACCACCGAAAGAACGGTTAGCGAGTAATCCGCCGTATTCGCGAGCGAAAGGAACGCCTTGTGCCACGCATTGGTCGATGATATTATTACTTAATTCGGCGAGACGATAAACGTTAGCTTCACGAGCGCGGTAGTCACCGCCTTTGATTGTATCATAGAAAAGACGATAGACGCTGTCGCCGTCGTTAGGATAGTTCTTAGCTGCGTTGATACCGCCTTGTGCAGCGATACTGTGAGCGCGGCGTGGGCTGTCTTGGATGCAGAACACCTTGACGTTGAAGCCCATCTCTCCGAATGAAGCAGCTGCTGATGCGCCGGCGAGACCTGTACCGATAACGATGATGTCTAATTTTCTCTTGTTAGCAGGGTTAACCAAATTCTGGCTTGCCTTATAATTAGTCCATTTTTCAGCCAATGGACCTGCAGGTATCTTTGAGTTTAATTCTTTCATGATGTTATCCTATAAATGAACCAATCCAATAATATAAAACTACAGAAGCGAACATAAGAGCGATGAGAGCAGCGAATATTTTACCGATGCACTCGATTCTCTTTTGCCATACGTGATTGCTCCAGCCGATTGACTGCATAACACTTGCAATGCCGTGATCTAAGTGGAACCATAAGAATACTAACCATACCAAGTAGATGATAGAATAGACTGAGCATGAGAAAGTGTTTTCGATGTGATAAACGCCATCAGCTGCGTAAGTGATGTCAGCGTCTTCATAACCTAACTTATGCAATACTTCAGGAAGCTGCATATTAGCCCAGAAGTTGAATAAGTGTAAGCCGAGACCTACCAAAACGATAACGCCGATAACGAGCATGTTCTTTGAAGCCCATGATACGCCTTCTTGTTTTTCTACTACTGCGTAACGTTGTGAGCCACGAGCTCTGTAGTTCTGCAATGATAAAACGAAAGCATAAATAAGGTGGAACACCATAAGAGCTGCTAAGCCTACTGTTGCTACTAAAGCATACCAGTTTGCACCGAGGAATTCGCAAATCTTGTTATAGCCTGATGGCTTGATGATTGCGACCAAGTTCATTGAGGCGTGGAACAAGAGGAAGAATACCATCGCTCCTCCGGTTATAGCCATGATCAATTTTTTTGTAATTGATGAAAGACCTTTGTTTGCCATATTATTTAATGTTTAAG
>JAZUST010000065.1:0-2861 GCA_045606865.1 Bacteroidales bacterium | reverse complement strand
GAAAATATTACTGAATAACAAACCCGAAAAAATTTATTAGTTATGGCACATAAAAAAGGTGTTGGTAGTTCATCAAACGGTCGTGAATCCCATAGCAAACGTTTGGGCGTAAAGGTTTTCGGTGGTCAAGCTGTTATCGCCGGTAACATTATCGTCCGTCAACGTGGCACAAAACACAATCCAGGTGAAAACGTAGGTTGCGGTAAAGATCATACTCTTTACGCACTCACAGACGGTATCGTAGAATTCCGTAAAAGAAGAGACGATCGTTCTTACGTTTCAGTTATCCCAGTACAAGCTGAAATCACAGAATAATCGTTACAAATAAAACGAACAGAAAAAAGTCCCGAACTTCAATTGAAGGTCGGGACTTTTTTATTTCTTAATCTGTAAATCAAAGAACCTAAGAAATTTTCAGATTCTCAGGTTCTCAGATTCTTTTAAATCTCTCCTTTTACAAAAAGCTGATAATTGTCCGGATTGATTACATTATAAGTATGATTAGGATAGTTTTTGGCAAATGTTTCTGTAATCTTTGGATGTTTCGTGTTGCTCCATTTGAATTCGTATGTGTTTAGAATCCCGTCAATATCTTCTAAATAATCAATCTCTTGTTGCTGCTGGGTGCGCCAGAAATAACTTTTCCCATAAAATAGATTATAACTGTTGTGCTTTAATCGCTCGCTGACAAGGTAATTTTCCCACAATGCTCCGATGTCGTTTCTTAATTGAGTTGGTTTAAAATCACCTAGAATGGCATTTCGTATTCCGTTGTCATAAAAATAGATTTTGCGGCTTTTCTTCAATTCGTTTCTGAGATTTTTGCTGAAAGAACGTAAATGAAAAATTACAAATGACTTTTCCAATAAATCTATATATCGTTGAATGGTCTGAGAGTTAAGACCTAATAAACTGCCTAATTCATTGAACGAGACTTCACTTCCAATTTGTAAGGATAATGCCTGAAGAAGTTGTTCTATTATTTCAGGTTTTCTGACATCTTGAAAAGCAAAAATGTCTTTATATAGATAACTGCTTGTGAGGTTAGTTAAAATTTCTCGTTCTTCACCTGGATAATTTACTACATCAGGATAGGACCCATATATCAGGCGGCGTTCTAATAATCTACGTTCTTCAATTTCACCTTGATTGTAAATAAGTTCTTCTGTAGAAAAAGGAAACATATTATATTCATATTTTCTTCCGGTCAGTGGCTCTGAGATAAAATCAGATAGTTCTAAAGCAGAAGAACCTGTAACGATAATTTGTTTATCCGGAAAATTGTCTACAAGAAGTTTTAGAGTTAGACCTATATTCTTAATCCTTTGAGATTCATCTATCAATATGAGTTCGGAATTGCCTATATCTGTTCCGAGTTGGGTGGAAGTCGGATTAGAGAGTTTCTGTCTTATGTCGGGTTCGTCGCAATTCCAAAACAAGGTCTTCTTATTTATGTCAGACATCAGCATTTTTAATAGCGTCGTTTTTCCAACTTGTCGAGGTCCTGTGAGAACAATAATCTTTCCACGAAATAAACGTTGTTCTATTATTTGTTTGAGTTTTCTGCTAATCATATTGTATATTTTATCATTGCAAATATATAATATTTTTACGTTATAATGGAAAATTATTATAATATTTTTACGTTATAATGGAAAATTATTATGATAAGCAATCACAATTAATTCATAATTCATAATTGAATGAATACATCATAATAATTATGCATTATGAATTATGCATTGTGCATTGAAAAAACCTTTCATCTTTAGTCTTTCGTCTTTAGACTTTTTTTATCTTTGCATATCTCAATTCTATAACTCAGTACGTCAGACTTTTAAGAAAAGCTTGCATGATAATGGGCAATGGACAAGAAAAAATGCAAGTGTTTAGTTACGCTATATTCATCATGCATTCCAAACAACTCTTTTGATGGCGCAAAGGTAAAAATTATTCTGATATTTCAGCCTACATAACGATGAAAATTTTGGCAGGATAAGAATGCGCAGGCCGTGCGGTAAAATTGGATGAACTTCTTAATATGCTGAGTTGGGAGCGAGCTGCTTTAGTCCCTGCTTAAAAGATTTGTACTAAAAAAGATATCAGATGTTGATAGACCGTGTCATTTGAATATAGATATGGCATTAGTTGAAATACCGATATAGATATTGACATGTTATAATATGCGTCGTAGGTCGCTTCGCTTGCTAAGTCCCGAAATTTTTAGCAACTCGGATGGCGACTCCGAGACGTTTTTTAGGGTGAAAAATTATCAGGGAAATTTTTTACCCTAAAATCCTTGGGCTTGAACGTGGAGGTGTCGTCCTTCAGAGTTATCTTCTTGAAGGGACTTTGCATGTGAAGCGGGATTTTAACGCCGTAAAGCCTTTAGCTTGATTTCAAAAATAATTTTCGGGTTCCCTCTGCCGACTTTATGTGTTTTTTAGTTATTTTTGCATTTATGAGATTACTGATGTTTTTCATATTACTCTTAGCCTTCGGCTGTCAACAGACAACAGTCAACGGACAACAGACTTTGTGTACGGTGCCTGAGCCTGTCGAAGGCACAGCTTCCGGCGCTTCGACAAGCTCAGCGACCGCATACCCAATGACTGTTGACTGTTGTCCGTTGTCTGTTGACTACCATGAATCCCAAATCCGTCTCGCCGACTCTTTATATAAAAACTATCTCCCGCAATATAATTTTGAGGAAGTGAAAGTCGCCGTTGGGTTCTTTGATAGCCTTCGGCTGACAACAGACAACAGTCAACAGACAACAGACTTCTTCCACAGATTTAGAAAAAACAAATCATCTCAGTATTTAAGCAACTCACAGACTTTGTGCAATAGTGATGCATACC
>JAZUST010000064.1:0-15353 GCA_045606865.1 Bacteroidales bacterium | reverse complement strand
CCTTTGCGAGCCATGAGGGGACGGGTCTCGGGATTTGGGAATGGGGTTTGGGAACGGGGACGGGGTTTGGGAACGGGGAACGAGAAGCGGGGCACTGAGCTCGACGATTAGGAGCGGGGAGAGCGAGCAAAGATATAGCGGAAAGCCCGACGGCTTCGCCGGAACGCCCACATTAATTCATAATTCATAATTCATAATGCGTAATTAACAATTGACAGTTGATAGGTTACAATTATTTTGTGATGTGGGATGTTGAACTTAGTTTGTTGGAAATAAAAACGCAGAGACTTTAAAAATCCCTGCGTTTTTTAATACTTGGTGTCTCGGAGTCTCAGAGACTTAGTGACTTAATTTTTTGCAAAGTGTTGATAGAAAGCGATGATGGTTTCTATTCCTTTGAAGAAGTGGTCGACTCTGTAGTTTTCGTTAGGTGAGTGGATAGCGTCTGAACCTAAGCCGAAGCCCATCAATATCGACTTGATGCCGAGTACTTTTTCAAATTCAGAGATGATTGGGATACTGCCGCCGCTCTTCATAGGGATAGGACGTTTGCCGTATGTGTCCATATATGCTGCTTCTGCTGCCTTGTATGCTGGCAGGTCGATAGGACATCCGTAGGCTTGTCCGCCGTGTAATGGAGTGACTTTAACATCGACGTACTCAGGAGCTACGCTCTCGAAATATTCTTTGAATAATGCTGAAATCTTTTCGTTGTCTTGGTTTGGAACCAAACGGCATGAGATCTTAGCGTAAGCTTTTGAAGGAAGTACTGTCTTAGCGCCTTCGCCTGTGTAGCCGCCCCAGATGCCGCAGAGGTCGAATGTTGGACGGATGCCGACTCTCTCGATTGTGGTGTAGCCTTTCTCGCCGCGTAATGCTTTCACGCCGACGCCTGCCTTATATTCTTCTTCGTTATATGGTGCCATGTTGAGCAACTCGCGTTCTTCTGCTGTGGCCTCGATGACGTCATCATAGAATCCAGGGATGGTGATGTGGTTGTTCTCGTCCATGACTTTAGCGACCATCTCGCATAAGGTGTTGATAGGATTAGCTACTGCGCCACCGAACAAACCTGAGTGAAGGTCGGCGTTAGGTCCTGTTACTTCAACTTCCCAATATGACAAGCCGCGTAAACCTGTTGTGATAGAAGGTGTGTCGTGGTCGATCATGCTGGTGTCGGAGACTAAGATGATGTCGGCTTTGACTAAGTCTTTGTTTGTGACGATCCATTTGGCGAGGCTGCCAGAACCTATCTCTTCTTCGCCTTCAATCATGAATTTTACGTTGCAAGGTAAGGTGTTGGTCTTGACCATTGTCTCGAATGCCTTTGCGTGCATGAAAGCCTGACCTTTGTCGTCGTTAGCGCCGCGAGCCCAGATCTTGCCGTCTTTGATGACTGGCTCAAAAGGGTCGGTGTTCCATAACTCGATTGGGTCGACTGGCATGACGTCGTAGTGACCGTAAACTAAAACTGTTGGTAATTTTGGGTCGATGATTTTTTCGCCGTAGACTACAGGGTTGCCTTCTGTTGGCATGACTTCTGCTTTGTCGGCACCGGCTGCCAAAATGCTGTCTCTCCAATATTCAGCGCATCTGATCATATCAGGTTTATGTTCTGTTTGTGAACTGATTGAAGGAATACGAATCAATCCGAATAACTCTTCTAAGAAACGATTTTCGTTCTCTTTGATGTAAGAATTTGTAATTTCCATAGCTTAATCTTTTTTAGGACAACGGTCAACAGTCAACAGTCAACAGTCTTTGTCCATTCTTAATCATTTTTAATTATTTTATTTTTATTTTCAATTTTTCAGATTTTCAAGTTCTCAGATTCTCAATTTTTCAGATTCTCAATTTTTCAGATTCTCAATTTTTCAGATTCTCAATTTTTCAGATTCTCAGATTTTATTAATAACGTTTCAGACTTATTTCTATTATTCATTAAATGTTAATAATTTTATATTTTCTCCATCGAAGACGGCGTAAGAAAAATCTCTTATCCAGTTACCGACGACAGTCACGGTAGCGCCGTTATCTACATTATATTGCATTGGTTTGTGTTGATGTCCGAATACAAAATATTCCAATTCAGGATTTTCTTTTACACATTCTTGAGCATATTTGTAGAGACGAGTTTCTTCTATAACAGAATAATAATTGCTTTCTGCTTCTTTCTTTAACTTCTTAACTCTGTGATTATGCGACCACTTCAACGCCAATCCTATTCCTAAATCGGGATGTACCCATCTGAAAAGGAATTGATTTATCTTACATTCGAAGACGCGTTTCAGGAACTTATATCCATTGTCGCCGGGACCTCTTCCATCGCCGTGAACGAGAAAGAATTTTTTATCTTTCAATGTCATTATCATAGGATCGCGATGCAATACTATTCCGACTTCTTTTTGGAGATAATCGAAAGTCCATAGGTCGTGATTACCGGCGAAGAGATGGATGGGAATTCCGGAGTCGATGATCTGCGACAATTTTCCGAGAAGACGCACATAACCGCGTGGAATGACAGTGTTATATTCGAACCAGAAGTCGAAGAGGTCGCCCATTAGGAATATCATTTCGGCATCGTCTTTTATGGAATCTAAAAAACGAACTAGTTTCATCTCTCTTTTATGAGAGTCTTCTAATGTTGGCACGCCTAAATGCAAGTCAGTGACGAAATAAATCTTCTTATCCATAATTCTTTCTTAAAATTAATTCATCACTATATGTTGTTCTTAATATAATTTAAGATTTCGTCATCGAAACTAGTTCCCTCTTCTTTGTGGAATCTGACCTTGATAGGAATTGTAAATACCGGAATATCGTCAAATTTATTCAGAAAGGAAGAATTGACAAGTCTCATCGCATCTTTCTCTGTTGTGACGATGACCTTGTTTTTGCCAATTAGGTTGTTATATTTCTCAATGACCAAATCGATATCTTTTTCTGTAAAGTTATGATGGTCGCTAAATTGTATCTTGGAGATGGTGTTGTATTTCCTTTTGATATGATCTTCTAACGAATATGTATTTGCGATTCCGCAGAACAGCAATACGGTTTTAGCTTCTTTAATGTCAAAATTTTTGCTTAACTTACTGAATGGTTGGAAGTCGAGATATTCGATGTATGAATAAAAAATTTTCTGATGGGGTTGAGGTTTCAAGGAATCTTCGATGTCTTTTCTATAATAAGGTGTTATTACGTTAGGCGATTTTGTTACGACTATTATTTCCGCTCTTCTGGCGGCTTTCTTAATGTCTCTTAAGTTTCCAGACGGAACCAGATGGTCGTTGCTATATAGATTGTAATAATCCGTTAAAAGAATATTCAGTCCGGGTTCTATTTTACGATGTTGATATGCGTCATCGAGAAGTATAATCTGAGGAGGCGTCTCGCTTTGAAGGAGTCGCTTCATTCCGTCGCAACGATTCTCATCGACAGCTACTTCAATGTTTTTGAATTTGTTGAAATATTGTAACGGTTCGTCGCCGACATCATTATGTGAATGACTATCATCAGCAATTAAAAAACCTTTTGTCTTACGTCCGTAACCTCGACTTAAAACCGCTACTTTATAATCGTCCGACAACAATCTTATGAGATATTCGATATGAGGAGTTTTCCCGGTTCCGCCAAGATTAAGATTTCCGACACAAATGTTTGGTGTGCCGAAACTCTTTGATTTTAATAGTCGCCAATCGTATAACTTATGTCTCAGAAACAAGACAAGAGAATAGAGTAGCGATATGGGTAACAATAATTTTTTCATACTATTAAAACTCAACAAATTTACAAATTATTTTTATGAAAACAAACTATAAAAAGATAAAAAATCGTATCTTAGCAGAAAAATTCAATGATGTATAAAGTTTCGGAAATTTTAAGTTCTATTACTGAGGTTGCGCCTTTGCATTGGCAAGAGAGTTATGACAACTCAGGACTACTGATTGGTGATCCTAATGCTATGGTTGATAAGGCTTTGTTGACGTTAGATGTAACAGAAAAAGTTGTTGATGAAGCTATAGATAATTCATTTCATCTTATCATAAGTCATCATCCTCTGATATTTAGAGGTATCAAAAATATCATAAAAGACAATACCTTAGGCCGCATTATCACTAAAGCTATCAAGCACGATATTTCTATTGCGGCGATGCATACGAATCTGGATAATAGTTATGTTGGAGTTAATAACATTCTTGCAACAAATCTTGGTCTGAAGGATTTGCAAATACTTCGTCCAAATTTCTCGATGCAAAAACATGACGATATTACATCTCAAGTGGGTAGCGGTATGGTTGGTGAGTTGGAAAATGCGATGTCGGAGGTGGAATTTTTGAGACTTGTTAAAGAAAAATTAAATGTCGGTGCCTTGCGTCATTCTGAATTTATGGGTAAGAAAGTAAAAAAAATCGCCTTGTGCGGAGGTTCCGGCGCTTTTATGATAAGTGACGCAAAACGTTGTGAAGCAGATGTTTATCTTACGGCAGATGTTAAATATCATGAGTTTTTTGATGCTGATAATGAATTGCTTGTGGTTGATGCCGGTCATTTTGAAACAGAACAATTTACAAAACAATTAATTGCTGATATTATTCTCAAAAAAAATCCTAAATTTGCAGTCCAAATTTCGAGTGTGAAAACTAACTCGGTACATTACTATGTATAATAATTAAATCTTATAAATATATGGAAGAAAACAAATTAAGAAACGAAGCAGAAGAACAAGTAGAAATCACTGTTGAAAGAAAACTTATTGAATTGTATACTTTGCAACAAATTGATTCTAAGATCGATAAAATTCGTATCATCCGTGGTGAGTTGCCTCTCGAAGTTCAAGACCTTGAAGATGAAATAGCAGGTATGGAAACTCGTATAGCAAAATATAACGAGGAACTTGAAAAATTCGCAAAGGATATAGTAGAATACAAAAACAAAATCAAAGAATCAACCGCTCTCATTAAGAAGTACGAAGAACAACAAAATAATGTTCGCAACAATCGTGAATACGAATCATTGACAAAAGAAATAGAATACCAATCATTGGATATTCAACTCAGTGAAAAACGTATCAACGAATGCAACAAGAAATCTGAATTGTTGAAAATTTCTCTTAACGAAACAACAGCTCGTTTGGAAGAACGTAAAAGCGATTTGGAACTTAAGAAAAGTGAGTTGTCATCTATTGTTGAAGAAACAGAAAAGGAAGAACAAGAACTTATGGAACGATCACAAGAAAGTGAACAACTCATAGAAGAACGTCTTCTAACTGCTTACAAACGTATCAGAAAAAATGCTCGTAACGGTTTGGCAGTAGTGAAGATTGAACGTGATGCTTGTGGCGGTTGCTATAATAAAATCCCACCTCAACATCAATTAGATATCCGTATGCACAAGAAAATCATCGTATGTGAATATTGCGGACGTATCTTGATAGACCAAGACATCGCTGATATGTATAACAATGAAAATAATTAATCATCATAGATTATATAAATAAAAAAAATGGTTGTCAATTTAGGCAACCATTTTTTAATACCTGCTCGTTATCTGTAGATTAATACATTCTAAATTTAAATGAAATCACCAGACTATGTAAATTGGTGTTTTCTTTCACGATGAGGTCGGAATCTACTTCGTTATAATAGTTTGTATATTGAGAATAGAGATTATAGTTGTGATTTTGAAGGGTATAGACGTATGCAAGGTCTATCGTCACGGCGTGCTTGGTAAATCCGAGTCCACATGAAAAAGCATTTCTTCTGTAATCTTTTTCTGTCACTCCGTAAGGACTTCCGTAAAATGAATAACCACCTCTGAAACAATAATTCTGATAACGCCATTCTGTACCTAATCTGAGATTCATCGTTGGAGCGAAAGTGGTTTTTAACATATCGTTATAATAGCTGTAGTCGTAATCGTAAGCCGATAGTTTAATTGTGCTGTAATCTACATATTCATAATCGGCGGTAATCATGCCGAAGTTGCCGAAGATTAATGCGGCACTTCCATTGGCTCTCCAAGGAGTCATCATAGAATAGTTGAAATAAGAAGTTGGTGTGTTGTATGTCTGATATATTCTATAATCGTCAAGATGAGCATAAGTCTCTGTTCTCCACATGTCTGTCAAACTGTATAATGTTGGAGTGTGGAAAGATGCGCCTATACGAATCCAGCGTGCAGGATGAGCGATGATGCCGAATTTTCCGTTGATGCCCCATCCTGATGTCGATAACACTTCTTCCTGAATCCAGTAGTTCTCGTAGTCGCTTGTTGAAAAGTCTTCTTCGTAATCGGTTATCTTTTTGCTGCTTACGGAAGGCATATTTAATGATGCTCCGAGGAATATCTTGTCTGAGAGATTGACGCCTAACGATACTGTCCATTCATTGGTGCCGCCCCAAGAATTGACGCCTTTGCGTTGTGTTAATCCGCCCATAGGTATCGGGGAAGAGAGACTTCCGTCAGGATTGAAATCCATGAGATAAGTTTCCCACATAGGATAGATATAACTTGGGGAATAGTCGTATAATTCGTCTTCGTTGTAAATATCGTTGGCGATTATTTCAGCGAAATAGGCGTCTATTAACGAGTTGTTTTCATTATAGGCGTCAACATAAATGTTGTTGTTGAAGTTGTTGGTTCTGTTCATGCCGAATCCCCATGTGACTATGATGCCATTTGTTTTGTTTACCCCGGCATAACCGAAGTTGTTTACCGAGATGTTGGTCTTATAGTCATGTGCCTTATATCCGTTAAGTTTGGATGATGTGTAAATCGCTGAAGCAGAAGGGGTGAAAATGAACATGGATTTTCTGAATAATCCTAATCCCGCCGGATTGATACTTATAGAGGAGAAGTCTTGTCCAACGGCGCCCATGGCATTACCCATCGACATGCTCTTTGCTGTTCCTTGATAATACGATGATGATATGTTATATACATCATTTATGTTCTGTGCTTTAATGCACAAGGGAGCTATCGCTAATAATATCAAAAAAAACTTTTTCATAATTTTGGTTTTTATCGTCTGCTGCCACCAACTCTTGAACCGCCACCGCTACTGCTACTGCTTCTTGACCCTGAGTTAAAACTGCTGCTACTTCTTGAAGGAGAACTGCTGCTGGGTCTGTTGATGCTTGAACTGCTTCTGCTGGAGGAATTGTTAGGTCTGTTGATGCTCGAGTTGTTTCTTTGATTTGTGTTGCTGTTTACTTTTATGGAAGAACTACTTCTGTTAGATGTGTTGTTAGGTCTTACGTATTCAGAACTTGAGCGGACCTGACGGTTGCTGTTTGCAGGAGAATAAGTCTTGCGGTCTGAAGTTGATGATGAATTTGATGGTCTGACGGAACTGCTTGAAGGTCTGTTGTATCTGTTTTGAGCATTTGATACTCTGTCGTTAGCATTTACGCGGGGTGTTGTTGTACTGATGCCGCTACTTGAAGGTCGAACACTTCTTGCTTCACTAGCTTCGCTTCTAGCACTTGAAGGTCTTGCTGAAGATGCGTTGTTGGATCTTTCTCTTGTGACTAATCCTGCCGATGAAGGTCGGTTATTGTTGTTGTGCGCTACGTGTAATCCTGATCCGCCGGGATGAGGTCCTCCGGGATGCATTCCACCTCCGACACCAGGATGATGTGGTGGGTATAAAGGATATGTCGGATAAATAGGATAGTAGGCGTAATAAGGATAATAATATGGATAGTAATAATAAGGACTCCACCACCAATTGTAATACCAGTTGTAATATGAAGAGTAGTAGTAAGGATATCCATAACCGAATCCTGCATATCCATAAGGGAATCCGACACCGAAGTAGATGTTCCAATTGCTGTCGTCGCCGTCTTCGTCATCGTAATAATAATCGTAATTGTCTTCCAAATGACTGCCTGCGGTGTTGTTCGCGAGATAGTTTTCGCTGTAGTAGGTTTCTGTTGTGGTGTAAACGACGCCGTTGGTGTCGGTCACGGTTTCTATCTTTTCGTAGATTGGATCTATCTTTGGTTTTTGAGTTTCATCTTCGCTGTAATATGACTGGTAATCATATTGTGTGTTGCTACTGATTTTTGCGGTATTGAATGTGCCATTGTCCGATACTACTAATTCCTTATCTATTTTTGTGTTATTGTTGTAAGGAGAATAATACGCATCGTCATTGATAACATTGTCGCTTGTTGCACAGGATGATAGCAGTGCTATTGTTGCGATGATGAAAAATTTTAAATGCTTCATTTTTATACCTTTTTAATTATGAATAAATGCGATTTTTTTCTTATTTTTGCGGTCAGAAAATAAACAAATACTATACCAAAATAACGATGGCAAAAGATTTAACATCACGTCAAGAGAATTATTCACAATGGTATAATGATCTTGTAACAAAAGCAGATTTGGCAGAGAATTCTGCTGTTAGAGGTTGTATGGTTATCAAACCTTACGGATATGCAATTTGGGAGTTTATGCGCGACGCTCTCGATAAAATGTTCAAAGACACAGGTCACGTCAATGCATATTTCCCATTATTTATCCCAAAGAGTTTCTTTAGCAAAGAAGCAAGTCACGTTGAAGGTTTCGCTAAAGAATGTGCAGTTGTAACACACTATCGTCTCAAGAATAATCCCGATGGTTCCGGCGTCGTTGTAGACCCTGAAGCTCGTCTTGAAGAAGAATTGATAGTACGTCCTACTTCGGAGACAATCATCTGGGATACATATAGGAACTGGATCAAGAGTTATCGCGACCTTCCGATATTGGTAAATCAATGGGCTAACGTTGTCCGTTGGGAAATGCGTACACGTCTTTTCCTCCGTACTGCCGAATTCTTGTGGCAAGAAGGTCATACCGCCCATGCAACACGTGAAGAAGCTATGGCAGAAGCTCGTAAGATGCTCGAAGTCTATGCTGAATTTGCAGAGAAATATATGGCTCTTCCTGTTATTAAAGGTATAAAATCAGCAAATGAACGTTTTGCAGGCGCAGAAGAAACTTTCTGTATCGAAGCAATGATGCAAGATGGAAAAGCTTTACAAGCCGGTACTTCTCACTTCTTGGCTCAAAACTTCGCCAAGGCTTTCGACGTTAAATTCTTGAACAAAGAAAATAAATTGGAATACGTATGGGCAACTTCATGGGGAGTATCAACACGTTTGATGGGTGCTCTCATCATGTCTCACTCCGATGATAATGGTCTCGTACTTCCTCCAAAAATCGCTCCTATCGAAGTGGTTATCGTTCCAATCTACAAGACAGACGAACAAAAAGAAACAGTCCTTAACTACTGCGCTGAATTGAAGAAACGTCTTGAAGCAAGAAGAATGCGCGTGAAATTTGATGACCGCGACACTCAAAAACCTGGCTTCAAATTCGCTGAGTGGGAACTCAAAGGCGTTCCTGTACGTATCGCTGCAGGTCCTCGCGACGTAGAAAACAATTCAGTAGAAATCGCTCGCCGCGATACTCTCGAAAAGAGCACGACAACAATAGACAATATAGAAGATTATATCACAAATCTTCTTGATGAAATCCAAAATAATATCTTCCAAAAAGCTCTCGACTTCCGTAAGTCAAGAACTGTTAGAGTCGATACTTGGGAAGAGTTTAAGGAACAGATTGAAAACAGTATGTTCGTGTATGCCCACTGGGATGGTACTCCAGAAACAGAACAAAAAATCAAGGAAGAAACAAAGGCAACTATACGTTGTATTCCTTTGGACGACGACTTCGAAGATGGCAAGTGTATCTATTCAGGTCAGACTTCAAAACGCCGCGTGATATTCGCAAGAGCTTATTAAAACTTGAGAACTTGAGAACCTGAGAATCTGAGAACCTGAGAATTTTCCGGTTTTCAGATTCTCAGTTTTTCAGATTTATTTAAAGTTTCACTCCAACACCGAAACCAATGAAATCTGCTGCGCCGAAGTGTGTGTTCAATGCTATCTTCGCATAAACATATTTACCGACATTTACCTTAAATCCTAACTTCTGATACCAGCGTCCGTATCTCATATCCTTTCCCCAAGGATGATAACCGAAATTAAAAAGAAACGACGCTTCTCCCATCATCAGTTCGTAGGCTAGTCCTATCCCGGGTTTTAATAATTCAAAAAAAGTGTAATCACCTTTGAGACCGTAATATTGTTTTAACGTGATGCCATCGGTGGCATCGGAAACCAAGTCTAACCCAATACCAATCTTACTCAGATTTGTTATTCTATCCATTATATATAATTCGAGATCGTAAACCATGAAGTCGTTTTTCTGGTTATATACGATTCTTTTTACGCCCACCGACATTCCTATATAAAATTCAGGATTAAATTTTTTGAGATAAATTCTGTTGTCTACTTTAGATCCTGGAATATAACCTTTCTGTTTGTTTAAAAAATATGTTGTGCCTATTCCTGCGTTTATGATGTTGATACCGTTGTTCGGTTCGTGAGAACATCCGTTGGAAAAATGTGTGAGTCCTGCAAAAACTGATAATCTAAATCGTTCGGATATCTTACGTTTATATTCAAATGTCAGACTGATGGCAGCGTTGATGTTGGAACCGATGGACGTGTTATTGTAATTTTTAGTCGGATGATATTTTTCTGTAAGATAACCGATACCGACGCCGAATCGTAAACCGAAAGTGTTGACCTTACTTTTGTTAAAAGGAAAACTGATGAACGGATATAAGGCGTAAGCATTTCCGATAATGTTGATATTACCTAAATTGGAATAGAATGCTGTGATGCCGATTGTAGGATAATTGAAATATGACTGCCAGACTTGTCTCCCGTATGTCTGTTTCTGTAATGATAGCTCAAACATCGGGAAGTCTGCCTGATATGCTTTCATCTCTTGGTGGTGATGCACAAAGAATCCGTAGTTAAGACGTAGGTCAACTTCTGTGTTCTTCATTAACGAATCGATGGAAAATGAATTCTTACCATCATATTCTCTCGTTATGGCGGGAACGGATTCTGATGCGATGAATAAAATAGTAAATAACAGTAAAAGTCGTTTTAGCATAGCAATATTATTAAACATCAGCAAAGTTAACAATATTATTATTTCTAATGTTTAAAATTCAACATAAATACTTATATCTTCACTTTTCTCAGTAAGGTAATATTTCGTCTGTAGCTTATGTTACGAAGTATGTTAGTTTTGTCGTTTATCAGATTGAAGCCTTTTATCATTACACTTATTACTTTCAGATTCTACGGTTTTCAGATTCTCAGATTTCAAAAAAACTCTGTTGTCTGTTAATCGTTGTCTGTTGACTTTTTCTATCTTTGCAAAAAAAATCATCATGAATAAAAGTTTAGAAGCATTTCAACGATTATTAGATATAATGGACAGACTCAGAGTGAAATGTCCTTGGGATAAAAAACAAACAATAGAAAGTCTGCGTCATCTTACGATAGAGGAGGTCTTTGAGTTAAGTCAGGCTATCGTTGATGAGGATTATCAGGATGTCAAGAAAGAACTTGGCGATATTATAATGCATATTGTTTTTTATTCACGTATCGCACAAGACAGAAATCTCTTCACTATCGATGATGTGATTAATGGCATCTGCGAAAAATTGATAATTCGTCATCCTCATGTTTTTGGCGACACTTCTGTAAAGAATGCGGAGGAAGTTGCCGACAATTGGGAGAAGATCAAACTTACCAAAGAACATAACAGAAGCGTACTCGGTGGCGTTCCGAACGCCTTGCCAGAGCTTGTTAAAGCTTATCGTATGCAGGAGAAAGCCGCTGGCGTGGGCTTCGATTGGGAAAATAAAGAACAAGTTTGGGATAAGGTAGAGGAAGAAATTAGAGAATTGAAGGATGAGGTTGAGAGAGCGGGAGCGGGAAATAGGGAGCGGGTGACTGAGGAGTTCGGTGATCTGATGTTTGCGCTCGTTAATTATTCTCGTTTCATTAAAGTTAATCCGATGGACGCTCTCGAAGTTGCTAACAAGAAATTCAGAAACCGTTTTAACTTCGTAGAGGAGAAAGCAAGAGAGATGGGAAAATCGCTCGTCGATATGAGCCTCGATGAGATGAACGAACTCTGGGAAGAAGCGAAGAAAAATCTGAGAATTTGAGAATCTGAGAATTAAGATTGTTGAAAAACTTTCAAATGAAAAATATACTTCTGATATTATTGATGTCGTTGTCGTTATTTGCGAAATCGCAAGATGATACTATAATAGCTATCAGCTATCAGTCGTCAGCTATCAGTCATCAGTCATCAGCTATCAGTTATGGTCATGGTCATAGTCATGGTCATGGTCATAGTCATGGTCATAGTCAAAGTCATCTCAAATCCTACTGGCATTCTGGATTGACGGTTCTCGGGCAGCCTTTGCATTACGATTGGAAAGACTGGACGGTCTTCGCCGGAATCGCAACTTCCACTACATTCGCTTTCGTTTATGATGATGAGATTTATGGTTTTGTCAATAAGACATTTACAAATTCTCAGTCAAATACAATTTCTCAATATACCGATATATTCGGGGAAGAATTGTTCATTGTTCCTTCCATTGCTTTGACGTATGCTGTTGGTGCGATAGACAAAAATCCACGCTTGAAGAATTTATCTTTGGCAGCATTACAAAGTTTCATCTTCGCCGAAGTAGCATCCGCAGGAATCAAAGTCCTCACTTGCCGAGAACGTCCCCAAATCCAATCCCCGAATCCCGCTCCCGAATCCCGCTCCCAAGAATGGTTGGGTCCTTTCGCCACTTTCGAAAGTACGTCGTTCGTTTCCGGTCATGCTACAAGAGCATTTGCTTTGGCGACGACTGTTGCAGGTTTCTATCCTGAGAAAAAATGGGTCGGAGTTATCTCTTATTCTTTTGCTGCAGCAACATCATTAGGACGGATTATCAGTAAGGAACATTGGACTTCCGATGTGATAGTAGGTGCGGCATTAGGATATTTCATAGGACGAGGAGTCATTAAATTTAATGAAAAGATAGGAAATATAAACACTGTTAAAATAGAACCTATCGCTACAAATTACGGTTTCGGAATAGCGGTGAGATTTTAGAATCTGAAAAACTGAGAATCTGAAAACCTGAGAACTTGTGAATTTTATCAGATTTTGATTTTTTTATATTTTTAAAAAAATCTGTTGTCTGTTGTCTGTTGTCTGTTGACTTTTTTATATCTTTGCAAAATCTAATTAAAAGTAAATCATTAAGTAAAAATGGGTGAATTCTGGAAGAGGTTGTTGTTCGGCGCAATATTCGTTGTCATTGTATTAGGCGGTATCATTTTAGGTAGATTCAGTGCTTCCTTGATGCTCTTGCTTGTAGTGATGTTGGCGTCGAAAGAAATTGCGAATCTTTTCCCTCATGATCAGAAGAAACCTTTGAAAGGCATTGTCGGGTTCTGTTCCGTGATGTTGTATGTTTTCCTTTCTCTGTTCTCGGAAAGTCCCGATTCTATAGAAGGACGTATTTTTATTGCGCCTATATTTTTCTCTATGCCATTATTGATTGCCTTGTTCTCAAAGAAACATGATTATGTCAGTGTAATCGGGGCATCGTGGCTTTCAATGATTTTTGTTGCAATACCATGCGGTATAATGACAATGTTTTATAGTGAAAATATTATTGGAACTGACAACGGTTGGGTTCTTCTGATATTCGCTTTTATATTGATTTGGGTTAACGATATTTTTGCATATCTGACAGGAAGTGCGATAGGACGTCATAAGTTGTTCCCAAGAATTTCCCCTAAGAAAACTATAGAAGGAAGCATAGGAGGCGCGGTTTTCACAATGTTGTTCGCATATTTCATTAATCGTTTTGTGCTCAACGTTTTCTTGTTTGAGAATTATATGAATGACATCGAAGTGCTTTTCCTTGCACTATGTGTCGTGGTCTTCGGAACTCTCGGCGATTTGACGGAGTCGATGATGAAACGTCATGCCGGCGTTAAGGATTCTGGTAATATTATTCCTGGTCATGGCGGAATCTTAGATCGATTCGACGCGACATTCATGGCGATGCCATTCGTCTTTGTTTACTTACTTTTAATTTGATAGGAAATGTACATACATAAAAAAGGATACGGAGTAATTTCATCGGTGATAATAATCGCTGCTATAATAGTGGCGGTTGCTTTTCTTCTGATACCGCTTAAATGGCTGCAAATAATAATTTATGTTCTCTGTTCTGTAATAGTTTTATGGAGTTTCACATTCTTCAGAGTACCGACCAATAGAAAGACTACCATAGAAGAAAATGCAGTCGTTTCTGCCGCTGACGGCGAAGTCGTGGTGATTGAGGAAGTGGAAGAGACGGAATATTTCCACGACAAGAGAATACAGATTTCCATCTTCATGTCTGCTTATAACGTACATGTCAATTGGTTCCCGATGAACGGCGTAGTAAGTTATTATAAATATCATCCAGGAAAGAAATTATTCGCCATAAATCCGAAATCGTCAGAGTTGAATGAGCGTAACACATTGGTGGTTAAAGACGAACAAGGAAGAGAAGTCCTTTTCCGTCAGATTGCAGGCGTGATGGCACGACGCATTATTTGTCATGTTGATAAAGGCGCTACGGCAAAAGTAGGTGAGGAGTTCGGTTTGATACGTTTCGGTTCAAGGGTCGATTTCTTCCTTCCTGTAGATTCAGAAGTCAACGTTAAAATCGGTGATAAGGTGAAAGGAAAGATCAGCGTGCTGGCGCACCTTTTAAAAACTGAGAAACTGAGAAACTGAAAACCTGAGAAATTAGAATCTGAAAACCTGAGAAATTATAGAAACCTTTTTATTAACTAAATCCAAAAGATATGAAAACACTAAATGGTAATTATTATAGAGATTATTCTAATAGATATAAGATTAGAATAGAAGATTTGACTTTTGATTTTGCTAAGAGTATTGTTTTCTTGAGTAGAGACTTAACATCTTCTGCGGAAAGGGAGTTTGTTATTTCCAAACAGATATTGAAGTCTGGAACTAGTATTGCCGCCAATGTTACGGAAGCGGAGCACCCACAGTCTGATGCAGATTATTTGAGTAAGATTAATATCGCTCTAAAAGAAGCTAACGAAACTAAATTCTGGCTCAGACTACTGAAAGAATGTGATTATATACAAGAGAATAGATATGAGATATTAAAAAACGATTGTGAACAAATAATAAAAATATTAGTATCAATCGTTGATAAGGTAAAAAAACGTATCAAAAAATAATTCAAAAAACTCTCACCTGACTTCGTCACTAAAATTTTAGTTGAAACATAAATTATTGAAAAGTAATATTTTAACTCTTTTGCGTCACCCAAAACGGGTGACGCAACTGCTTTTTTTACTATTTTTGCAATATGTTTGTAAGAAAGAAGAAAAACA
>JAZUST010000063.1:0-2198 GCA_045606865.1 Bacteroidales bacterium | reverse complement strand
TTAATCAATATCAATATTTGAACATATATGTATCACCAATATTTATGCTACTGCTAACCCTATACACTTCAAAAATGCAGCATTACAATCTCTGTTGTTAAGTCTGGGAAGCGTTTGGTAAATTCAAAATATGTCATCTTTGTATTAGTTGAGTTTATTCACTATTTAAACAAACCTACTTTTTTATTTTTTGAAACAATTCATCTGTTGTTATTTTCTCTTCCCAATAATCAATCAATATTTCCTTGTTTTTTATAATCCACTGTTTTATCACATTTATTTGCGCTTGACTGATTTTTATTTTATTCAAATCATTGTTTTTCAATAATATCTTAGGTTCGTCCGATATGGAGATAGGAATCAACTCATTGATTTGGATTTTTGTTGCCGTATTGTTCTGGAATTTTATCAGTGGTAGATTATATTTTCCAGTAGATTGTGTATTGTTGGTTTGTACCCAAATAATAACATCCAACCCCGTGGTGTTCTGTGAAATGTTTGCCATTTCCAATAACATTTCATCGGTATAGACGGTCTGCAATAGTTCATCTATTGTTTCGTAATTCTGATCTTCAATATATTCATCAAACTTCTTAATATATTCCATATTATTCTATTTCACTGATAAATTCCCATCTTTTTCATTAGTATATTCAATATTATCTTTCACTTTTAGAATGGGTTTACCCTTCTTGTCAACTTTAATAATTATCTGTATAAGTTCATCAAAATCAATTACATCCTTTGCAAAGTCATCCAATGCTTCTTTATTGATTATAGCAAAGCGTTTTACTGCATGTTCCTCTTTTCCTGTTAGGTCATATTCTCCTCGTTCCTTTTTTATTTCCAAATCGGGAATACTTAATGATGCCCATTCTTCCGATATTGTACTTGACTTCGGAGTTTGTATTTTTAAGCGTAAGTAGTGATTGGTATTTTCGTATGGTCCAATCCACACACATCTTGACAACCCGCTATCAGGCTCACTTATTTTTCCTGAACCCTCATTCACATATGAAACTTCGGCATTTTCATTGATACGGTTGAACAAATATAATGAACTTATTTTACTATTTGCATATTTCAACAGCAATTTTTTATTTCTTAAAACAAATCTATATATCCAAAGAAGTTCTTCATCTGAAATATTCTGGACGAATGGATATGGTATATACGGTTTATTACAAATTATCATAGGAAGGAAATCCATATCTCCGTCCCCATTTCTGAAATACACACAGGGGAGATGATTATTCCACTTATACTCTTCCCCACCGTCAATTCGTAAATCCAGTCTCAACCCGTACTTCCCTTTTTTTAGAACCGCTATATTATCAAATTCTGACTTTTTAAAGGCATCCCATTTCTTTTTCTGCTCGAACCCGTTTTTAAGTGTTAAAACTATTTTTTGTGCATCATATAAGTCCTCTTGCTGCCTTTCACATATAAATTCAACAAACTTCTTTATATATCCCATATTATTCTTAATTTTTTATATTATAACTCAAATTATCCCAAATTCCTTATCAATATATTTATCTGTAATAATCTATCACTTACAAATATAACATTTTTTGTGAAAAAACCAAAAAAAAAACAAGTCTAAAATAGATAATTCCGTTATTTTTTCAGTGTAAAAAACATCCTCGTGCAACTACACGAGGATGGAATAGTTCAAGCGGTCTGACTTAATCAAATTTTTCATTCAGCCACTCTATAACACTATTTGTCCATTCCCATACTTTGTCTCTTCCACTTGCTGAGAATAAAGCAACGAGAAACCAAAGCACAGCCATAATCTCTACGATTATTAAGGAAAAAATAGCACATCCGAATCGCTTGGGTAGGTTGTCAAGAAAATCGTCCATCCAACCAAATAAAAATTGCCAGATATCCATAATTATATTGTTATATTACTTTATCTATTTTCCTGTCATGACGTGAATTCTTATTTAGTCCAATAATTTGGATAAGAGAATTGTTCAGCCTCAGACTTGGAGAAACCTGCATTAATTAATGCCTTCCTAATATCTTCTCTGCCAGGAAGCATTTGTGGAGATGAAACATTTAGAGTATAACCGTAGGACATACCACCTACATACTTGTTTGTGAATTTTAATGTGAAATGATACATAACATTATTAGTTTTAGTTTATACCTACTCTTTTCAGGATTTTCAGCAAACTCCTTCTTCACAA
>JAZUST010000062.1:0-20277 GCA_045606865.1 Bacteroidales bacterium | reverse complement strand
AACTTTGACGGAGACATTCCATCAAAGTATATCCATATCATTAACTGTCATTTATTTACAAGCTTATCGCCAAACTGTCTTTGGCAACATTACATAATTATACAAAAAAAGAGACTGCCTAAACTTGTTAGACAGCCTCTTATTATTAATAGTCTTTTGTAAATATTATTCTATTGTTGCACTTGACAATTGCAGTTCTGAACCTGCTTTTTTGAATAATCCTTGCAATACTGTACCAGGTCCTACTTCTACAACTTCTGTCAATCCATTGACAATCATGTTGCCCATTGTTTGTGTCCAGCGTACAGGAGCGGTTAATTGTGATATAAGGTTTGCCTTAATAATATCGGGCGACGTAACAGCTTGTCCTGTCACGTTTTGATAGATAGGACATATACCTTCATTAAATTTTGTTTTTTGTATTGCTTCAGCGAGTTTTACGCGTGCAGGTTCCATTAATGGACTATGGAATGCTCCTCCGACCTGAAGTGGAAGTGCTCGTTTTGCTCCTGCTTCTTTCAGAAGTTTACAAGCTATCTCAACGCCTTTGAGACTACCGGAAACCACAACTTGTCCGTTACAATTATAGTTTGCAGGAATTACGATTTCGTCTTTTATTGTAGCACAGACTTCTTCTATTGTTTCATTATCCAAACCAATAACAGCTGCCATCGTACCAGGATTCTCATCGCATGCAGTCTGCATTGCATTAGCACGAGCTGCAACCAAACGCAAAGCATCTTCAAATTGAAGAGTATTGTTTGCGACCAAAGCAGAAAACTCTCCCAATGAGTGACCGGCAACCATATCAGGTTTAAAGTCATTTAACATTTTTGCCAATATTACCGAATGAAGGAAGATAGCCGGTTGAGTAACCTTTGTCTGTTTTAAGTCTTCTGCAGTTCCTTCAAACATAATGTTTGTGATAGAAAATCCGAGGATGTCGTTAGCTTTGTTAAACATATCCTTCGCCTTAGGGAATTTATCATAAAGATCCTTCCCCATTCCAACAAATTGGGCACCCTGTCCCGGAAATACATATGCTTTCATTTAAAGTCAAAAGTTTATAGTTAAAAGTTTATAGTAGTTTTGAAGTTGATCGTTAATATCAATCTCTGTTACCGAAGAATCTTAACAGATATAAGAAAAGATTTATAAAATCAAGATACAATGTCAATGCGGCATGTACTGTAATTTTTGCCATGACATCACCGTCGTTAATACCTGCATTACCTATTTGTTTAATCTTTTGTACATCAAATGCAGTAAGTCCGGTAAATATGAGTACGCCAAATATACTGATGATATAATCGAGGCGAGCACTATGCATAAAGAAATTGACTAATGTAGCAATGATGATACCTATCAAAGCCATAAACAAGAATGAACCAAATTTTGTGAGGTCGGTATTTGTAGTGTAACCAACAACAGCCATCACACCGAACATACCTGCAGTGATAATGAATGTCTTAAAGATTGATGCTGCGGTATATGCCCAGAAAATAAAACTTAGACTCATACCCATCAAAATGGAATAAATCACATACCAAAGAACTGTTTGTTGTACTGACATTTTGTTTATTCTTGCCGACATTAGGAGAACGATCGCTAGAGGTGCGAATGTTACAATCCAACCTAATGCGCTTACACTTGCACCACCTTCAGGAGTGACGTTAATCAACATGCTCATCAGGTTGATATTGGTTCCGAACAAATAAGCTGTAGCAGCTGTTATACCAAGAGCTGCAAACATCCACATAAAAACTGTTGAGACAAACGACTTTGTCATTGCTTGTGTCATTTCTTGTGGATTACGATTTTCATTGAATTGATACATAGTTTGTTATTTTAGATAGTTTAACTTCTATTATTTATTTTATTAATGTAAGTTCGAACCTATAAGTTGTAAAAACTCTGCTCGTGTTTCGCTGCGTTCGAAAGCGCCGATAAAATCGGATGTCGTTGTGACAGAGTTTTGCTTTTGAACGCCGCGCATGCTCATACACAAATGGCGTGCCTCTATAACGACTGCCACGCCAAGCGGGTGGAGTGCCTCATTGATAGCTTCTTTAATCTGTGTTGTCAGTCTTTCCTGCACTTGAAGGCGGCGTGAATATGCTTCCACGACGCGAGCAATTTTACTCAGTCCTGTGATATATCCATTTGGAATATATGCCACATGAGCTTTCCCTATAAACGGTATCATATGATGTTCGCAAAGAGAAAACAACTCTATGTCCTTTACCACGACCATCTGACGATAATCTTCCTTGAAACGTGCAGAGAGCAGAATCTCTTTAGGATCCATGGTGTATCCTTGTGTTAAAAATTGCATCGACTTTGCCACGCGTAGAGGTGTTTTTTCAAGACCCTCACGTGTCACGTCTTCGCCAAGAAGTTCCAAAATTGCCGCATAATGTTCTTGCAACTTCTCTAACTTCTCCGGATTGAATTTATCAATCCTCTCATAACCAATAATCTCGTTATTCATAATCATTACTTTAAATATGAGAATTTGAAAATTTATGAATCAGTATTTCTTCAAGTTTTCAGATCCCCGATTATTTAGTTTTTGCTTTTTGCCAAAATATATGTCTCAAAAAAAGTGAAACAAAGATAATAGGCAAGAAATGTAAATACAAATGCTTTCTTATCTTCAGGAAATATCAGAATATATGACAACAAAACTGCCAGATATGTCACAAGTTTAACAATAGTAGTTCCCATATAGAAATTTGTAAACTTACCCATATCATTTTTTGCTTTAACTTTCATCGTCATAAAATATATCACGATGCTTACTATAGCGAAAAACAATATCAGCAAACTCCAATAAGGAGTAACAAATTGTGGAAGAGAACTCTTAATTATCATTGTCAAACCAGACACTACCACAATTAGTACTAACAAAAAAAACAAAAATCTAATATTCTTCGATTTCATTATTTCTTGGTTTCAATTTTTGGTGTTTCTGTCTTTCCCATATCACATTTACCTGTAAAGACAGCACCTACTTCAATAAACAATTGTTTCGTAGTTAATTCACCCTCAATACGTGATTTCGACTTCAATGATGTGAGTTCTTCGACAGTTATTTTTCCAAGTACACGACCTGATAAATCCGCCTGTTTGCAATACATTTCACCCTCTACACTACCCTTTTCACCTAAGACTATTTTACCATTTGATCTCAAAACACCTTCCACTCTACCATCAATACGGATATCACCATTAGACTCAATTTCACCTTTTATTATAGTACCATTTCCTATAATGTTTGTTGTATGACTATCATTACTGCTCATATTATTGTTTTTTAACATCTTATTTCGATTTAATATTCCAGAATTCTATATATTCGTCTACATTCTTATTACTATAGAATATAGGATAATTTGACTTAGATATAATCAGCACTTTATAATTTTCTTCTTTAATACCTCCGAAAATGTAGTCATTCAAGAACATTGCGGTTTTGTAATCCATAGCCTTTGAAACATTTTCAAATTCTTCAATAGTAACGACAGTTTCTTGCTTATTTAACATTACGTTCTTAACTTGCAACTCCAACATTCTGAAACTCTCTTTATTGAAGTCGCTGATACGTACTTTCAGAGGATTGATTCTTACGTTCTTCGAATGACAAACTACCATTACGTAGTGAGGTTCATTAGGATTATATTGATAAGGATACTCTTTCTCAGGTTCTTTTTCTTTTGGACGAGCACTTTCAACAGGAAGACCTAAGTTGTACATCTCATTGGCTTTCAATAAGACTTCCATAGCATGCGGTTTAATACTACTTTCAGGATAATTTTGTACCAGTCTGTATAGAGCATATGCCATTGAATCAACAACTTCAAGTTGACCTACAGATATAGCGTCAAGGAATTCGAAGCGAGGCATAAACATAGTATCGTTCGGACATAATTCGCGTGCCTTTTCCACATTCATTCTAACACGTTGATATTGACCTTTCTTATATGCATCAAATGTCTTTGTATATAAACTTGACGCCTCTTGTCCTTTTTCTTGTTCCTTAATAAAATGTTCTGGATCGATGATAATTTTTGCTTGCGGTGAATCCGGATATTTGCCCAGAATCAGATTCTTGTAATGTTCGGCATTATCTCTTTCTTCTCTTTCGTTATACATTTTATAGAGGTAATACCACGATGAGAGTTCATGTTCATTTGCAGGATAACGTTCGTTAAGTTCGAGATAAGCATCTATAGAGTTATTATAATCTTCAAGATTATCGTAATAGATATAACCTATATTGTTCAATGCCTGAAGTATCTGTTCGTTAGCTTCTTTTTTCTGGTCGTCGCTAAAAGGTAATTGTTGCAGATAATAGCCTATGTCGGTTGGTTTATAACGAGCCGTATCAACATCTACCGACTCATTTTCCTTACGTTGTTCTAGCTTTTCCAGTAATTCATCTTTTGTTAGGCTAGCGAGCTCCTCTTCTGTGAAATATTCTGCTATTTGTTCATCAAGACTTTTTTCCTCCTCACCTGTCATACTCTGTTTGTTACTAATAAACCAGAAGTCTTCCAACTTACGATTTCCCCATTTACTTCTAAATTCGGTGGCACCACGCGTTAGAGATTGTTGGTTATAGAAATACCATCCCCCGCCTGTAGGTGACATTGGACTTGACATTCCAGGTTTGGCAACTTCATCACCAACGCCGAGCAATGCCAATTGTTCTTGTAATTCCTTTTCTTTTGCGATACGTTCTTGTTCTGCCTTATATTCTTCTATAACTTGAGCAATGACTTTATTTCTCGAAACAGAATCCATATCTGCCAGACGCAATAAACTATCTTGTAATTGATAAACAGTTAGATTAGAAACCAAATCGCTGAGCATGACAGAGAGATTGAGAAGACTATCATATTCAGGATATGTTCTGTCCATCGTCATAACAACAGTATCGTAATATGCTTGAGAAAGGACATAATCTTTATTATCAAAGAGCATCGAAGCTACTTTAAGAGACGACTTGACTTTCTGGCGTGGGTTAGTCTTACTCGTTGCCACAGAACTTCTCAGATACTTAATTCCCAGGTCTTCGTTGTTATTTCTGAGCGCAAATTCCGACATCGCGAAATAAATACGATCTTTATATTCTATATTTTTCACGTCGTCGAGCATTTTCCAGAACATCTTCATGATACTTGATGTGTCGCCAGAGTCATGACATTTAGCAAGATTCATTCTAGCTTCAAAAGTCATCTCATAATTAGGATGCTTCTTGATTACCGCCTCAAATTGTTCTGTCGCCCTTTTCTTATCATTTTGAGATTCATAAATCTGACCTAAGATAAACATCGCTCTCACGCGTGTTTCCTTATCAAGATTTTTCAACAATGCACCCCTTAGGTATTTTACGGCACTATCATATTGTTTTTGTTTTATATAATAATCAGCAAGAACAAGTTCCAAGTTATTTCTCACATACTTAGGCATCTTATCGTTTTGTGAGTTTTCAACTATCAATGCCTGAAGCAAAGCTTCTGCCTTTGGATATTGCTTCGTCTCAATATATGTTTTTGCCAACCACAAATTTGCCGTATGCTGTATATCACTGTATCTATATGAGTTGGCAACATAATCGAAAGTACGTCTTGCCGGAATATATTCTTGCTTGTAGAAGTTTGCCTGCGCCATAACAAGGTAAGAATCGTCAATCCATTTAACATATTCCTTACCATTAAAACGCATAGAGTGACGTTGAATAGTAATAGATGATTTTTCTATAGCTCTGTCCATATTAGAGTTAAGCGACAAAGCATTTTCTTTTGTACCGTAATTATAAACAGGTAGAATTGTAGTGTAGTCATCTTTCACGGCTTCCTTCAATGCTTTCTCACCATCCTTAACACTCTGATTGCCATTCCACCACACATTGTAATGACTGGTCAAATTATGATAAACTCTTCTGTTCCACTTATTTTTCTTGGTAGAACAAGAAGTTAACATCAAGATAGTTAACAATCCTAATAAAATATTACCTAAATTTCTTCTACTTAGTTTCAACACTTTTCCAATAATTTTAATATTAATCAAGGAATATAACTTCGTTTTTTGTCTTTTATTTTCAACAAAAATCCGAATATGCAAAAATAAATATTTAGACGTTATAAATAATGTTTTTTTATAAAAATAAAATAAAAAAATATGAAATAAAACTTGTATTTTTACAGCTTAAATAAAAAAGAGTATCATGGATAATTTTGTTGTATCAGCAAGGAAATACAGACCGATAACTTTCGACAGTGTTGTTGGGCAGAAAGCAATCACCTCTACTTTACAGAATGCTATAAGAACCAATACATTAGCACAAGCGTTTTTATTCTGTGGACCAAGAGGCGTTGGCAAGACAACATGTGCCAGAATTATGGCTAAAACCATCAACTGTATGAATCCTACCGCCGACATGGAAGCATGCGACCAATGCGAATCATGCAGAAGTTTCAACAATTCCAATTCTTTCAATATATATGAACTCGATGCTGCATCGAACAACTCCGTCGATGATATCCGCAACCTTGTAGACCAAGTTAGAATTCCTCCTCAAGTAGGAAAATATAAAGTATATATCATCGACGAGGTTCATATGCTCTCTCAAGCAGCTTTCAACGCATTCTTGAAAACATTGGAAGAACCACCTGCATACGCAAAATTCATATTGGCAACAACAGAAAAACACAAGATACTCGCAACTATTCTATCTCGTTGTCAAATCTTCGACTTCAAACGAATCACCGTCGACGACATCAGACTACACCTTCAAAACATCGCTGCTAAAGAAAATATCACAGCAGAAGTGGAGGCACTCAACATCATAGCACAGAAAGCAGACGGTGCCCTCCGTGATGCTCTTTCAATCTTCGATCAAATGGTGAGTTTCTCCGGAAACAACATAACTTACAAAGACGTAATCAACAACCTCAACGTTTTAGACTACGAATATTATTTCCGCGTTGTGGATTACATCCTCGCAAAAGATAATAACTCTATCCTATTACTTCTCAATGAAGTGGTTGAAAAAGGTTTCGACATACAACATTTCATACAAGGTTTTGCAAGTCATTTGAGAAACTTACTTCTCGGACACGACTCCCGAGTTATTGATTTGATGGAAGTGAGTCAACAATTAAAAATGAGATATGCCGAACAATCTCAAAGATGCTCACAATACTTCATTCTAAAATCATTAGACCTCGCAAACCAATGTGATTTGAATTTCAAAAACAGCAACAACAAACGCCTGCATGTTGAAATCTGCCTGATGAAAATGTGCTTCCTTGAAAGTCAACAGACAACAGACAACAAACAACAGACATCATATATTCAGCAACCAGTTCAACGACCGATTCAACAGTCAGTTCAACAACCAATAGGCAACAGTCAAACTCAACCTCAAACTCAAAGTCAAACTCAAAGTCAGAGTCAAAGTCAGAGTCAAAGTCAAAGTCCACAACCAACAGTAACAACAGTTAGGGGGCGTATGAGCAGACCTGGCACCATTTCTATAACGTCTGAAGAGTCTAAGAAAGAGGATGTTAAAGAAGAAGTATGGAATAATGCTTTCACACAAGAACAAGTTACAAAAGCATGGAACGACTACATAGAGTCGCATCAAAGCGCATCGCCTATTTTCATTGCTGGAATAAGAAATGCAGAGCCTCGAATAGTTGGTAATTCCGAGATACATTTCAAGATAGATAACATATTAGTCATCAAAGACATCAACAATATGCAAAGTCTTCATGAATATCTCAAGAACGCACTTCATAACAATCAGTTCGTGCTTAAAGAAGAAGTTGTGGAACGTCCTAATGAAGTTGTCTTATACACAGACAAGCAGAAGTTCGAGAAGATGGCAAATGAGAACCCTAATCTTTTTACTATTAAAGAATCACTTGGATTACAATTAGATATTTAATTATGGGAATTTGGAAATCTTTAGGAAAGTTCGCCTTGAAAGTAACGGGATGGAAAATAGTAGGCAGCATCCCGGAAAATGTTAACAAATGTGTTATTTCAGTTGCACCACACACTTGCATAGATGATTTTATTTTAGGCAGATTAGCATATTGTTCTATAGATATACCTGTCAAATTCTTGATAAAGAAAGAATTTTTCGACAACCCATTTCTAAGACCTTTATTAAAAAAACTCGGAGGCATACCCGTTGACAGAAGCAGGAACAACAACACTGTAAATCAGGTTGCTGCTTTATTCAAACAGTATGACACACTAAATATCGTTCTAACTCCAGAAGGAACGAGAAAACTTGTACATAATTGGAAAAGAGGATTTTATTACATAGCAGTAAAAGCGCAAGTTCCTATCGTACTAGGTTTTTTAGATTATAAGAAGAAAGAACTTGGATTCGGTCCTACATTATATCCTACCGGGAACTACGAGGAAGACTGGAAGATAATGGAGAAGTTCTACAGAGGAATAACAGCAAAGTATCCTGAATTGTATAATCTATCTAACTGATTATTTATAAATAATATATGGCAAAAGAAAAGAAAAAACTCAAAGATAGACTAAGGACAAAATATCGTATGGTGGTTTATAACAACGACACATACGAAGAAAAAATACATTTTAAGTTATCGCTGATGAACATATTCAGTATCGTGACATTTTCGACGTTGCTACTGATAGTTTTAACGATTTATCTTATTGCCTTCACACCTATAAGAGAATACATTCCAGGATATACCGATGTAAGTTTGAATCGACGTGTCTATGAGATGGAACAACGTGCCGACTCTTTAGAAATCGTTTTTGCCCAAAAAGACTTGTACATAAACAACCTTAAAAGAATCATTATGGGTGATGACTTTGAAACAGACAGCATCAACGCACTTTTAACACAATCGAGCGACACCGATTTCAGTAATATCACCGACAGAAAATCAAAGAACGACAGTCTGTTCCGCCTCGAATATGAAAATGAGACACGCAACAATTTGTTTAACACCGAAATGCTTAAAGAAACATCTTCCAACTTCAATCTGATTTCGTTCTATTCACCCATGGAAGGTATTGTAACAAACCATTTTAACAGAGCAGAGAAACATTATGGAACCGACATTGTCACAGACAAGAGTACTTCCATCAAAGCAACCGCCAGTGGCACTGTGATATATTCAGATTGGACCGTTGATAACGGATATACCATTGGAATACAGCACAATGGAAACCTATTATCAGTATATAAACACAATGCTGTCCTGTTGAAAGAAGAGGGCGACTTTGTAAATGCCGGCGATGCCATCGCGATATATGGAAATAGCGGCAGCATGTCGACAGGTCCTCACCTACATTTTGAGTTGTGGTACAATGGCACACCGTTAAATCCAGAAGATTATATTTCTTTTGAAATCAGCGCAAATAGATAACATTTTTTATTTATCTTTGCAGGTTAAATTTTTTAAGTATCAATGGTAATTTTAATAAAGGTTATTCAATTCATTTTAGCACTGACACTCTTGGTTGTAGTACATGAGTTCGGTCATTTTATTACGGCAAGAATTTTTAAAACGAGGGTAGAAAAGTTCTATATATTTTTCAATCCCCGTTTTTCTATATTCAGATGTAAAAAAGTTCATGGCAAATGGCGTTTCGCTTTCTTCAGCAAAAACGTACCTGACAAATTCATCACCCATGAACATATCGACCCTATTACAAACAAGAAATCATACACTTACGAACCGATAGATTTAACAAAATTACCGGAAGACGATTGGCGCACCGAAGAAGAAACCACAGAATTCGGCATGGGTTGGGTTCCGTTTGGAGGTTACTGCTCAATTGCAGGTATGATTGACGAGTCGATGAATCTCGGTCAGATGCAACAAGAACCACAACCATGGGAATTCAGGAGCAAACCGGCATGGCAACGCCTCATAGTGATGATAGGCGGCGTTGTTATGAATGTCATCTTAGCATATTTCGTATACACAGGACTGCTCATCACACAAGGCGAACAATATCTCCCAACATCAGAGGTTAATCGTTATGGAATCGTAACTGATAGTTTAGGAAGAGAATTAGGATTCAGAGATGGTGATAAAATTATCTCTGTCGATGGTGAGCAAGTAGAAAACTTTTATGCCATTACAATGGAACTTATCCTCGAAAACCCTGAATATGTTGAAGTTGAGAGAGACGGCAAAAGGATATCGGTTGTATTGCCCGACAATGCCACTGAAAAGATAATAAAAAATCAGACTCAGTTTATTTCTTACAGAGTACCTTTCGTTATAGGAGATTTCGTTGCTGGTTCTGCAGCAAAAGATGCCGGATTACAAAAAGGCGACATGATAATAATGGTGAATGATATCAATACACCTTATTATAATACATTCACAGAAGAGATAAAACAGTTTGCCGGTCAAGAAGTAAATCTTAGCGTACTCCGAGGTATTGACACATTAAATTTTGACGTAAAACTCACAAACGACGCAAAATTAGGAGTTTATGCATTAAACACCTTAGAATTCAAAACACAAGAATATACTTTCACAGAAGCGATTGCACATGGTTTTAATAAAACAGGTAAAGAATTAAGCGATTATTGGAAACAATTGAAATTAATTTTCAATCCACAGAATAAAGCTTATGAAAGTTTGGGCGGTTTCATAACAATAGGAAGCATCTTCCCTGATACATTCAACTGGACACAATTCTGGCGTTTGACAGCATTCTTGTCTATCATATTGGCAGTTATGAACATATTACCAATACCTGCTCTGGATGGAGGTCACGTATTATTCTTGTTATATGAAATCATAACTAGAAGAAAACCAAGCGATAAGTTTATGGAGATAGCACAAAGTGTAGGTCTGATAATCTTATTTGGATTACTTATAATAGCAAATGGTAACGACATCATCAGATTGTTCCGATGATTAATTAATTTCCATTTATACAATAAACGATTAAAAATAAAGTTAAAAGAACAATAATATTACGATAGTGCATAAACTAAAATACATAATAGCGATGATTTTTGTTGTTACATCTCTGACGATGATGGGACAACAAGCACCTATGTTTACAAACTATAGTAATTCGTATGCAGGCATTAACCCTGGGTTCGGAGGTCTTAGCGAAGGACTTAATCTTATGGGTATTTACCGCAACCAATACACCGGATTCAAAGATATGCAAGGTAATGAAGTTGCCCCTAAGACCTTGCTATTCTCAGGAGATATGCCTGTTAAAGCACTAAGAGGCGGAGTGTCGTTAGCTGTTATGCAAGATAGTTATGCTTTTGAAGACAATACCAATGTCAATATGGGTTATTCCTATCACTTGGATTTAGGTCCTGGTATTTTAGGTATCGGTTTGTCTCTTAACCTGATAAACAGAGCAGTAGATTTTAATAAGTTCATCCCTACCGTCGACCAAGACCCAGGTTTACCAAGCGGAGAACAAAGTTCGATGCTCGTTGATGCAGGTTTCGGTTTATTCTGGCAGATTCCGGAAACATTCTACATCGGTTTGTCTGCGACAAATATTTTCGAATCAAAAGGTAAAGAATTATTAGAAAGTTCATCCTCAAGCGCAAGCTTTATGGGAGACAGAACATTCTATCTTACAGCAGGATATGAATATCAATTCAACAATCCTGTTTTTGTTTTATTGCCATCATTATGCGTAATGAGTAATGTTGCAATTACACAATTCAACGCAGGTGCAAAACTTTTATACAATAATAAGTTTTGGTTTGGCGTTAACTACAGATACCAAGAGTCGGTGGCAGCGATGGCAGGTTTTAAATTTAACGATATTCAGATTTCTTACTCATACGATATCAATACTTTAGGAATTGCCGTACAAGGTTCACACGAAGTATGCATCAGTTATCTGTTGAAGTTAGATTTAGAGAAATCACCAAGAATATATCGTAGTATCAGATATTTATAATAGTAACAAATAAAGCAAGATGAAAAAATTATTGGTATTAAGTTTAATCATCGTCACTCTCGTAAGTTGTAGCAATACAAATCAAGGAGAGTTGGTGGGTGTAAGAAAAAAATCCAAACAATTCTATCAACCAGACCCATATGGCATGGTGTTCATTCCTATGGGAAGTTATGCGATGGGGACTGGAGGACAAGATGTTGCTTCAGGGTCATTGACACAATCAAAAAATATCTCTATCGCATCATTTTATATGGATGAGACAGAAATTACAAATAACGAATATCGTGAATTTGTATATTGGGTTAGAGACTCTATCGCAAGAACAATGTTAGGAGAAGTTCAGCCTGACCTTTATCTTATTTCAGAAAATCCTAAGACTGGTGAAGTTTACGATCCACCATATTTGAATTGGGACGAAAAAATTGAATGGAATAGTCAAGAACAAGACATCAGAGAAACTTTGGAAGAATTGTATCTTCCTGAGCATGAACGTTTCTTTGGCAGAAAAGAGATCGACACCAGAAAATTATTCTACGAGTATTATTGGGTTGACCTTCAAGCAGCAGCAAAGAAAGATTTTTCACAAAATGCCGACTATCGTAATGCTAGTTTAGCAAATCGTCCTAAAGGTATGACCGATCGTTCTGCATATATCAAGAAAGAAAGAATCAATGTATATCCAGATACTTTAGCATGGTTACATGATTATGCCTATGCTTTCAACGATCCATTGACAGAGAAGTATTTCTGGCACGTAGCATACGACAACTATCCTGTTGTTGGTGTCAACTGGAACCAAGCCAAGGCATTCTGTGTATGGCGTACAGAAAAATTAAACAACTATTTGAAATCACAGAAAGGTGACGTAACCTTATCAGAATTCCGTCTTCCAACAGAAGCAGAATGGGAATGGGCAGCACGCGGCGGAAACCACCTCAACCCTTATCCATGGGGCGGACCTTACACTCGTAACGAAAAAGGATGCTTCTTAGCAAACTTCAAACCTTTACGTGGCAATTATATAGCTGACGGCGGCTTAACTACATTAATCGTCGGTCATTATCCACCTAACGACTGGGGATTGTATGATATGGCAGGTAATGTTGCAGAATGGACCAACAGCGCATTCGACCCAAGTTCATATAACTTATCTTGGGATATGAATCCAAACTACACATACAATGCAGCAGAAAACGACCCTCCGATCATGAAGAGAAAAGTGGTTCGTGGCGGTTCATGGAAAGACATCGCTTATTATCTTGAAGTAACAACACGTGCATACGAATATCAAGATACTGCAAAATGCTACATCGGTTTCCGTTGTGTACAACCATATCTCGGACGTAACAAAGGTGATAATCCAGCAAAAGCATCAAGAGTATATAATTAATTGGAAAACATATAACGTATATACGATAAGGGAAAGAAATAATTAACAAAAAAATAAAGATTAAAAATTAAATTGAAATGGGTAAATTCGGTAATTTCTTAGCAAGTAGAAAGTATAAAAAAGCAATGGGTGTTATTTATGGTATCGGTGCATCTATCGTTCTCGTTGGTGCTTTGTTTAAACTTACTCACTGGCCAGGTGCTAACGCAATGTTAACCGTAGGTCTTTTGACAGAAGCAGTTATTTTCTTCTTATCAGCATTTGAACCACCACACGTTGAACCTGATTGGAGTCTAGTATATCCGGAATTCAAAGAAGCATATCACGGCATCGCAAGCAATGAGAAGTCAAATCTAAGAACAAGCAACAACTCATCATCACAACAATATGGCGATGTGTTAGCTAATGCTAACATCAGTGCCGATGCTTTAGAAAAACTAGGTCAAGGTATCAACAAACTCAGTGAGAACGCAGCAAAAATGGCCGACATTAGCGATGCTGTTGCAGCAACAAACGAATATGCTAAAGTGATGCGCAAGGTCGCTGAATCAGCAAACTCATTAGAAGTTCAACTCCAAAGCACATTAATCGTTGCTGAAACAAACAAACAGTTGAACAAGACTATGGCAGAATATATTGAAAAGGTAAATATGTCAGCTTCATCAACAGAAGCTCTTAACCACCAAATCGCTGACTTATCAAAACGTATGAGCGCATTGAATAACGTCTACGGAAATATGCTCTCTGCAATGAATGTCAAATCTTAAATTTTATTAAGTAATCCATTAACTAAATAAAACAATAACAAATGGCAGGTGGTAAAGAAACTCCAAGGCAGAAGATGATCTCTATGATGTATCTTGTTTTGACTGCCTTATTAGCACTCAACGTTTCCGTTGACATCCTCGACGCCTTCGCTATCGTGAACGATGGTATCGAGAGTTCAAACGCTAGTGTAGAAAACAAAATAAAAGACTATTACCTCACTTTCGAACAACAATACGAAAAACAACCTGAAAAGGCTGGCGACTATTGGAACAAAGCTCAAGAAATACGTACTAAAACAGATGAAATCATCAATTATATCGAATCTGAAGTAAAGGTTCCTTTAGTTCTGGTTACAGAAGATATTACAAAGGAAGAGTTATTTAATCCCAAAGACTCAAAGAAAGCAATACTCCGTAACACAGAAAAAGCTGACGCAAACAAAAACAGACGTATCTCTCACGAGTTCGATTTTAAGAACATAAGCGCAAAAGACAAATACGATGAATCTACCAATCTCATGATTAACGATGGTAAGGCAACAGAACTTCGTAACAAATTGGAAGAATATCGTTTGTATATCATAGGAACTTTACAAGAAGCTGGCATCAATAATTTTGATAACAAAATAGGTTTAAGAACCGACGGCGACTATTACGATGCCAACAACAATAAACTCAGTTGGGAAGAAAAGAACTTCTATCATGTTATATTAGCAGCAGATATCGCTATCTTAAATAAGATTATCGGTGAGATACAGACAACAGAATTTGATGCTATATCTGAGTTATTCAAGAGAATCGGCGCAACAGACTATAAGTTCAATGCATTGGAAGCAAAGGTATTCCCTAAGACAACTTACGTATTACAAGGTCAGGACTATGAGGCAGACATCTTCATCGCCGCTTCCGATACAACAAGAAAATTCGATGCTAAATATGCAAAAGGCATCAAAGATTTTTCAAAAGCAAACTCTAACGCAATTCAAAGATTATCTAGCAAAAACGGAGTAGTTTCAATAAAGATACCTACAACACAAGAAGGCGAACAAAACTTCGCAGGTATTGTAGAACTCGCCGACCCAGAAACAGGTGAAATAGTCCCTTATCCATTCCATGCATCATATACAGTGGCTCCACCTTCAGCAACAGTGGCTCCAACTCAAATGATGATACTATACCAAGGATTAAAGAACCCTATCTCGGTATCAGCACCTGGTATCTCTAACGACAAAATAGACGTCGAAATCAACAAAGGTAAAATCACTAAAGGCGATCAAACCGGTTTATACTTAGTAGAAGTAAATGCTGGCGATAAGAACGTGACCATAACAGCATCAACAAAAATAGATGGCAAAAAAGTCATTCTTGGAACACATAACTTCCGCGTTAAACGTGTACCAAATCCAGAAGCAAAGATAGGCAGCGTTTCTAGCGGTAAAATAGCTAAAGACGAACTCCTCGCATCAGGCGGTATCATCCCTGATATGGGCGACTTCGAATTCGGCGACTTCCAATATAATATCGTTTCTTATACTTTAGCGACAATATCAGGTGGCGACTATAAATCATCGGGAACCATCAAAGGTGGTCGCTTCAACCAAGAAGTCAACGATATGATCAGATCTGCAAGAAAAGGACAAAAGCTTTTCTTCGAAAACATTCAAGCAAAAGGTCCTGACGGAATGACCCGTACATTGAATCCTATTAACATTGAAATTAAATAATTGAAAGGGAAATAATAATGAAAAAATTATTTGTAATAATCGGTCTCATCGGAATGTCATTGTTCTTTGCTCCAAAAGCATCAGCACAATACTTTGTTGACCAAACTTATACTGATGGACTTTACGTAGAAAACGCCACTGGTACACAAACTGCAATGCCTCTCCCAACAGTGAGAGAAGCCGATGTGATGTGGAAAAAAACAGTATGGCGTGAAATCGACTTCCGTCAAAAGATGAACCAAGGATTCTATTATCCAACAACAGCACACCAAAATTGGAAAAACTTCATCACCGTCATCACCGACGCCATGAAAGAAGGTAGAATCACAGCCTATAACGATGAACCAACAGGCGAATTGCTCAACCCTGTTTCATACAGTCAGATCATGAACAAACAAACTGACACTCTCTACAGAACGTTCAGAAGACCATATCCTCCATACGAAGAATATGATACCGTTATCATTTCACAATTCGACCCATCACAAGTGAAACGTTGCCGTATAAAAGAAGAATGGTACTTCGACAAACAAAGATCACAACTTATGGTTAAGATTATCGCACTCTGCCCTGTCAAAATGATTGACCTCGAAGACGGACAAAGCGTGCCTCAACCAATGTTCTGGATTAACTACGACTCAGCAAGAGAAGTACTTGCACAAGCACCTTTCTACAACAGAAACAACTCTGCTGCACGTTTAAGTTATGACCAGATTTTCATCAAGAGAATGTTCGATAGTTATATCTATAAAGAAGAAAATATGTTCGACCGTAACATCAGAGAATATGCCCAAGGCGTTGACGCTCTTTTGGAATCTGAACGTATCAAACAATCTATAATCGACTTCGAACAGAACCTCTGGGAATATTAATTTAGAAACTGAGAATCTGAGAATCTGAAAAACAGAGAATCTGAGAAGATAATTTTTTAACGCGTTAAGTGCATGAATGAAGCATTTAACGCGTTTTTTATTATCTTTGCAATCATGAGAATGCTTCTGCTTTACATATTGCTCGCTTTGCTCGGTCAACAGACAACTTTTTTAGAAACTGAAAATCTGAAAACCTCAAAATCTGAAAAGGTACTAAAGATTTTTCAGGTTTTCAATTTCTCAGATTCTCAGATTCAAAAAGATTCTCAGGTTTTCAGTTTCTCAGTTTCTCAGATTTTATACTTCGAAAACCAAATCCATCTCGCCGACTCTTTATATAAAAACTATCTCCCGCAATATAATTTTGAGGAAGTGAAAGCCGCCGTTGGGTTCTTTGATAGCCTTCGGCTGACAACAGACAACAGTCAACGGACAACAGACTTCTTCCACAGATTTAGAAAAAACAAATCATCTCAGTATTTAAGCAACTCACAGACTTTGTGCAATAGTGATGCATACCCAAGGACTGTTGACTGTTGTCCGTTGACTGTTGACATAGAATTCCTCTGCGCTCGCGCGCACTACTACCACGCCGTTGGTTTGACCGAGCGTGACGACATTGTTGGAGCCTGCGAACATTATCTGACCGCTTTGGAGATAATGGAATTTGAAACTGAGAATCTGAGAACCTCAAAATATGAAAGTATTCTGGCTAATGGCAAAAGGATAAAGTCTAAAGGAAAAGAAAAAGAAAAAGCTCATGGCTCACAGCTCATAGCTCATAGCCCCGAGTACGAAAAAATTCGTTTCATTGCATTAACCTACACCCGTCTCGGAAGGTTGTTCTATAATGAAGCTTATTGCGACTTGGCGATATTGAAATATAAGAAGGCGTTGGAATATCTTGAGAAATTAGGAAATAATGAATATAAGGCAAATATCCTTAAAGAAATAGGTAACACTTATCAGCTTTACAGCCAACCAGATAGTGCATTGTATTATTATAATAAGTCATTGAGAATAAGTAGTAATTTAACAAATATATTAGATGTTGAAAAAAGCGTTGCCCAGATATTGTTCGAAAAGGGCGAGAAAGATAGTGCGTATATACTTATCAAAAATAATCTTGACAAAATAGAGAATACAAATGTGAAGTACTCTTATTATAATATACTGGGAGAAATGTATATTGAGGATAAAGAATATGATTCCGCCATCTATTATCTTGGTATAAGTATAAAAAGTAACATTTTAGATATAAAATTTAATTCTGCCATCAAACTTTCCACAATATACGATTCTATAGATGACTCTACAAAAAAAAATTATTATGATGATATTGTTTCAAAAATATCAATTATTAACATTAATAAAGGTGTTGAAACAAACAAGTTGCAAGATGTATATGACAGATACAAAGAAAGAAAAAATGAAAAGGAAAGATTGGAAAATATAAGAGAGAAAAAACTAATTATCATTTCACTATCCAGTATTGTAATTTTAATTCTTATTCTCACATTACTGATAATGTATAAATCCAAAAGGAAAGAGAATGTTCTTACGACAGCAATGAGCGAAATGAAAAAAGATATTATCGACAAAGAAACAATTATCAATAGAATCAGCGAGGAAATTAAACAAAAGGATTCTGAAATGAAAAGGCATTCTCAGGAAATAGAAGATAACAAAAAAAATATAGACATCCTTAGAAAAGAGATAGAAACAAATAAACAAGAAATATCAAATAGAGAAAGTGTTATTAAGAAATTGGAAAAGGATCTGACGGATAAAAGAAACAAACTCGAAATAATCATAAGCGACATAGATAGAAAGAAAAAAGAATTAGTCAAACTGAAGCGTAAAGATGAAAGGAATGACCAGGCTGTAACCCTTAAGGACTATTATGACTCTGATATATGTAGAAGTATATTAAACAGAAAGAAATCAGATTTTACAGTATTGTCGGAAGATGAATTAGCCCTTCTGCTGGAAGCAGCCGATAAGCATCTTGGTAACATAACAAAAAGTTTGCGCGATAAATACCCTAGACTAAGAAAAGAAGATTTGAATTGTATATGTCTGATACTTCTTAATATTAGTCCCAACAGACTTCATTATCTGCTGGGAAGAAACAGGAAAACCATATGGGAACGTATAAATAGGATAAAAGATATCATGAATATAGGAGATAAAAAAGACCTGTTTTTATCATTGAAAGAGGAATTATATAGATAAGTATTTGTCTGTCAATATTGTAATTCACAACTACCCCCCCCACAAAAAGTAACAACTTTTTTCTTGACATACAGCACTTTACGCTACTATCTTTGCACAAATCGATTTTAAGAATTTAAAAAATACAAATCATGGCGAAGAAATTATCATTATCCTTAATTATGCTTCTGATAACATTTGTTGTTGAAGCAAAACATAACTCTACAAAAGAAAAAGTTGATGTAATAAGTGTATATTCATCTTCCTACAATGCATCAGAATTTCGTTCCGAATCAATCTCCGCTGACATCACGGGTCATACCCTAACCATTAATTTTAATGAAGATGTTGGTATAGCACACATTGTCATCAAGAATGCAGCAAATGGAATTTATATAGAAAGCGACAATGTCTATTCCACACCAGAATGCGCTGTATTTATCATTAACGATGCTGGCTATTACAGAATGGACATCACTTTAAGTAATGGCGAACAATGCTACGGATACTTTCAGGTTGAAAATTGATAATTCAGGTAGAGACGCGTCAATGACACCTTAAAAAATAAACAAGATGTCATTGACACGTCTCACAGCAATAGTAGAAACAATGAACACAAGCATTCACATATTAGGGAAAAACAAATACATCAGACGCCGCTCTCTGTAAGAAGCTAAGAGCGAGAAGTGGTATTTTTCCTTACAGAGAGCTGAAGAT
Organism: Bacteroidales bacterium; assembly: GCA_045606865.1. Taxonomy (GTDB): domain Bacteria; phylum Bacteroidota; class Bacteroidia; order Bacteroidales; family F082; genus Limimorpha. Next base: position 629 of record JAZUST010000062.1, on the reverse strand, counting down.
TTTGATAAAAGACCGATCAAGTTGAAAATTGAAAACTGAAAATTGAAAATTTGGTTTAAGGTTTTGTTCGAAATCTATACTATATAACTGTTGACTAAATAATTATTAACTAAAACCCTAACAATCATGAAAAGAAGTATTTTATTATTTATCGTATTAATGTTTGGACTTAACATTAATGCTCAGAATTCAAATGAGAACCTCCCGGAATATTATTGGACAGATTTGGTAACATCACAGCCTGAAGGTTATGTTGTTGATGGGAACGGTGATGTTTTGATAACAACGGCCGAAGGTATGGCATGGCTGATATCTACTGTTAATGGCTTGAATGGTCAAGATGCAAACGATTACGAGGATGTTGTCATCAGACTTGAGAACGATATTGATATTTCAGGCAACGTTTGGACATCTATTGGAACGGAAAACAATCCCTTTAAAGGAATATTTGATGGACAAGGTTTTGATATTAATGGCATTTATATGAATAATGCAGAAGAGGGTAGAAACTACGGACTTTTTGGCTATATTAATAATGCCGTTATCAAGGATCTTATATTAGGTAAAGGTACGATAGTAGGATATGAGGAATGCGGTGGCATAGCATGTTTTGCTGATAATATGAGTCT
>JAZUST010000061.1:0-2755 GCA_045606865.1 Bacteroidales bacterium | reverse complement strand
GTCCATTCTGTAGTAACCGGCATCATTAATAATAAAGGTGGCGTAATCAGGTGTCGAGAAGACATTCTCTCTGTCGATATAGACACCGTTGGAATCCTTGATAACGATATGCGCTATTCCCACATTCTCGTTAAAGGTGATTGTTAATATATGTCCCGTGATGTCTGCTGAGATGGATTGGGAACGAGGTTCTGCAGCGTTGTAAATACTGGAGTGAATTGAATATACATCAACGCCCTCAACTACATTCTTTTGTTTCGCTTCTGTTATAAAAAAGATTTGCGAAAGCATAACCATTAGAATCAACCTTTTCATATCTGAATTTTTTTGAATGCAAATATAAAGAGGCCATTCTACATTTTTAAGGAAAAAATGGTGAAAAAAAGTAATATAAAACAGATAACAATTTGATTATATGAATATTATCAATTACAAATATTCATTAAGAAAGATTGTAATTCGTCGTTTTTGATTCCTAATATTGAACAGAGGTTCTTTTTCCGTATTCTTATGCTATTATAGGTCACACCTAACAATGAAGAAATCTGCTTGTCCTTTAAACCTATTAACGCAAGACTGAGATAATATAAGTCTTCCTTTTTCAGTTTGCTATATTTACAGGCAATGCCGTTTGTGAAATTATTCACATAAAAACTTGCTGAATTTAATAACATAACTAATTCTTCTTGTTTTAGAGGTGTGAGGATGTTGGCGTCTCTGTTTCTTGCGGACAGTTCGTTTATCTCGTTGAGTATTTTTGAACAAACCTTCGATTGGAGATACAAATCCATACCTATTTTGGGAGTGTAGGCGTTATCGTTATTATCAGAACTGATTATTTCAAGTTTGTTTTTATATTCAGATAATTCAAGTTTATATCTATTTATTTCTTCTTCTTTCTTCTGTAGTTCTGTATTTTTGCTTTTTATTTTACCTTCAATCAAAGAACTCCTGAATTTTATGTCATTGAGATTGTGTCTTGTTTCATCTATCTCCGTTTTCAATTTTTCTATTTTATCAAGATAAACGGCTATCAGTTCTTCTTTGCTTTTATGATCATCCGATAGTTTTTTTATAATCTTGTCATTTTCGTCTATAATAGCCTGCAGTCTTGCAATTTCGTTTATGTTTTCAGAAATGGCATCTTTTCTTGCCACCAATCCTTCCGTCGCAATTGAAATAAGATGGTTCTTGTCGTTTATCACCTGCCTGTTGTCATCAATCTCTTCAAGATAGCATTCTATCTGTTTCTCTTTCGCTATATTGTCTTCATTCAGTCTGTCAATCAGAATTCTGTTCTCATGAACATTTTCCTGAAGTCTCTTCAGTTCCATCTCTTTTGCCGACAAATCGTTTTCCATCTTCTTGATGTCGGTTTTTTTATCCGATATTTCCTCTTCTTTTATAACTGCATCATCCTTGAGAGAATTGATGTCCGATTTGAGGTTTTCTATTATTTCAACAAGTTTCTTTATCTCGGATTCTTTCCGTTTTATTTCCTCGTTTGTTCTGCTGATTATTTCTTCTTTATTTGCTATACATCTATCTTTCTCATTCAGTGATTCTTGATGTAGCCTGTCTTTTCTTTTGGATTTGTGCCATATTAGAATTATAATGACAAATGATATGATTATAAGTAAAGAGAGTGATATGGCAATGACTTTTGTTCTTGTTCTGCTTTTTATTTTTTCTTTTTCAACTTTTCTTTCTTTGTATTTGTCATATACATCCTGAATTTTGTTGTTTTTCAGACTCTTGTTAACATCGTTTATAGATATTTTAGAGATAATTTCATCATAATATGCTTTATTCTCATAATCACCTATGGAGTCGTATATTGCGGAAAGTTTGATGGATGCTGTAACTTTTATGCTTGTGATGCTACTATTTACACTTTTAGCGAGATAATAAGCAGCAGAATCATATTCTTTGTCATCCATGTACATCTCACCTAATATATTATAATATGAATACCTCACATTTGTATTCTCTATTTTGTCAAGATTATTCTTGATAATGATATAGGCATTATTTTTTTCACCTCTCTCAAACAATATCTGAGCAATATTCTTCTCAATGTCCAACTTATTTGTCAGACCAGAATATATTTCCAAAGATTTCCTATAATGATATAATGCGCTGTCTGTTTTGTCTAAAAGTTGATAAACATTGCCAACGTTCTTATAAGTATATGATATGGAAATGGTATCGTCGATTATATTATAATACTTCAATGCTTTCTTATATTTCAGAATTGCCAGGTCGCAATAGTTTTCATTGGTGAACAACCTTCCGAGACGGGTGTAGGTCAATGCGAGGAAACGGATTTTTTCGTAATCAGGGCTTTGAGCTTCGAGCTTCGAGCTGTGAGCATTTTCTTTTACCTGAGACTTTAGCCTTTCGCCATTAGCCATTAGCCCTTTGTCATTAGTCATCAGACGCCACAGGGGTGACGTCTCTACAAGAGGTTCCATAATCTCCAACGCCCTCAGATAATGCTCGCATGCTCCGACAATGTCGTCGCGCTCGGTGAGACCCACGGCGTGGTAGTAGTGCGCTTTAGCGCAGGAAAATTCTATGTCAACAGTCAACGGACAACGGTCAACAGTCCTTAGGTATGCATCACTATTGCACAAAGTCTGTGAGTTGCTTAAATACTGAGATGATTTGTTTTTTCTAAATCTGTGGAAGAAGTCTGTTGTCTGTTGACTGTTGTCTGTTGTCAGCCGAAGGCTATCAAAGAACCCAACGGCGA
>JAZUST010000060.1:0-12610 GCA_045606865.1 Bacteroidales bacterium | reverse complement strand
GTCCATTCTGTAGTAACCGGCATCATTAATAATAAAGGTGGCGTAATCAGGTGTCGAGAAGACATTCTCTCTGTCGATATAGACACCGTTGGAATCCTTGATAACGATATGCGCTATTCCCACATTCTCGTTAAAGGTGATGGTTAATACATGTCCCGTGATGTCAGCGGAAATGGTTTGGAAACGTGAGTTTGCTCCATGTGTGTTCGTGGCATGACCGCTAATCACATCAATTTTTTCTCCTGCTTGTTTACCCTCTGTAATGATTGCAAAAGACAAAAACAAAATACTGAACAATAAAATTTTTTTCCTCATAACAAAGTTTGTTTAAATGATTATACAGAATGCAAATTAAAACTTTTTTTTAATAAGGCGAGACAAAAATTGTGTTACGTTTTGTCGGAAATTTGTTACTATTTTGGGTGCTGATTTTGCTAACAAATTGATAATTATATGGAAAAGAATATATTGTCAAAACTAATCAACATTCCTCAATTTTCAACTTTCAATTCATAAGACGCAACAATTACATATTGTTTATTTTCATCGGTGTAATTGGTACGTCTCTACATTAATATTAATTTTCAATTTTCAATTTTCAACTTTCAATTCGTAAGACGCAACAATTACATATTGTTTATTTTTAAGGTATCATTGGTACGTCTCTACGTTAATTGTAAACTGTAAATTGTTAATTAAAAAAAGCGTCCCCTCAATATTGAAGAGACGCCTTTCTACATATTACCTTTAAAACTCCAAAATTAGAGAGTTCTAAAATTCTATTCCAATGTATGGATTACGAGACCTGAACGGAGTTTAGGTTCGAACCATGTTGTCTTAGGAGGCATGATGTTGCCGCTGTCAGCGATGTCGATGATTTGTTTCATTGTTACTGGATGTAAAGCGAAAGCTACTTTCATCTCGCCATTGTCGACACGACGTTTCAATTCGCCGAGACCGCGGATACCGCCAACGAAGTCGATACGTTTGTCGGTACGTAAGTCTTTAATGCCTAAAATCTTGTCTAAGACTAAGTTTGATAAGATTGTAACATCGAGAACGCCGATTGGGTCTTCATCGTTGAATGTGCCGGCTTTAGCGTTGAGCTTGTACCAGTGACCATCCAAATATGTGCTGAATTCGTGTAATTTAGCTGGCTTGTAGATCTCTGTTCCCATATCTTCAACATCGAATGATTCTGTCAAAGCGTTGAGGAACTCTTCTTTTGACAATCCGTTCAAATCTTTCACTACGCGGTTGTAGTCGATGATCTTTAATTGGTTATCTGGGAAGATAACTGTCATGAAGAAGTTATATTCTTCTTTACCTGTGTGTCCAGGGTTGTTTTCTTTCTTCTCTTGACCTACGAGAGCTGCTGCTGCGCTTCTGTGGTGACCGTCAGCGATATACATTGAAGGTACTTCTGTAGCGAAGAGTTCTACTAATCTGTCGATAGTAGCTTTGTCGTCGATGACCCAGAAACGGTGACCGAAGTTATCTTCTTTAGCGATGAAGTCGTAGATAGGAGCTTCTTTTGTGATGTTGCTTACGATAGCGTCGATTTCTGCGACAGCTGGATATGCGAAGAATACAGGTTCAACGTTAGCATTGGTGATGCGGACGTGTTTCATGCGGTCTTCTTCTTTATCTTTACGAGTAAGCTCGTGTTTCTTGATGACTTGGTTTACATAGTCTTCGCTCCATGCGCAAGCAACGATACCATATTGCCAGTGAGCGTTAGCATCTGTTGGGTTCATGCTTTGAGCGTAGATATATAATTTTTCTTCTTTATCTTGAACCAACCATCCGTAGTCTTTGAAAGCGTTGAAGTTCTCGACAACTTTGATGTAAGTTGTGAGGTCGCTGTCTTTTGTACCTGGAGCCAAGTCGATTTCGGCTTTTGTTACGTGCAATAAACTATATGGGTTGCCTTCGCATTCTTTGCGAGCTTCTTCTGAATTCAATACGTCGTATGGTCTTGAGGCTAATTTCTCAACGATGTCTACTGGAGGACGATAGCCTTTGAATGGTTTAATTACTGACATTGTGTTTTGATTTTTAAGTTAATATTGGGTTTAAATTACCATATCATTTCTTCTTCGAAAGTCATACCATTATCTTGATTTTCATGATAATGATGTTCGTAATGTTCGATATTGACGCTTCTTTGTAAGGAGATGATAAGGGCTCCTATCATTTTGGTTAGCTCCATCAATTGTGTGCGGATCATATCTTCTCTTTCTTCGCTGAGGAAATTGTTCTGTCTTCCTATTGCGCAGAACACTACACATTTGCGGATGTTGGTTTTTGCAGCCTTAAGCTGTGCTATGAAAGCAGGTTTGTTCTTTGATGAACCTTCTGCGATATTGAAGGCTAACAATGTAGCTTCTTCTAAGAATCTCTTGTAGTAATGATTATCGATTTCGTTAGTAGCTAATGCGCTTGTTTCAGTTAGCAATGATACGAAACCAATGGCTTTACTGTAAACTCGAAGGTCTTCGAATCTGAAAAAAGTCGTTGATTTGTTGTCTTCTGGAGTCATAATATAAGTAGTTTTATTATTAAATAGTTTAGTTAAAAGAAGATTCACCTCATTGTAGAGACGTCATTGTATGGCGTCTCTACATTGGGATGAATCTTATGTTAAAATTTAATTAGTTGACTTTGAATTTTGTTTCGCCGTTTTCGATGAAACCAACGATTTGGCGAGCTGCTGCTAAACCAGCGTTCATGTTAGCTTCTGCTGTTTCAGCACCTTGTTTTTTAGGTGTTGCGAAGAAACGAGGAGCGAATTGTTCTAATGCTGCTTGGTTTGCTGGAGCGATGTCTGTTACATATTTGAGGTCAGCGCGGTCGGCGAGGAGTTTTTCCATGCCGGCTTCGTCGATGACTTCTTTACGTGCTGTGTTGACTAAGCAACCGCCTTTAGGCATCTTTGAAAGAAGTTCGTAGTTGATAGAACCTTTTGTCTTTTCGTTTGCTGGGATGTGCAATGAGATGTAGTCGCAGTTTGCGTAGAGTTCTTCCAATGTTGCTGGAACCTTAACGCCTTCAGCTTCCATCTTTTCTGTTGGTACGAATGGGTCGAATGCCCATACTTCCATACCGAGAGCCTTAGCTTTTTCAGCTACCAAACGACCTACGTTGCCGTAAGCGTGGATACCGACTTTCTTGCCTTTTAATTCGCAACCCGTACCTGGTTTGAATGTGTTACGTGCCATGTAGATCATCATGCCGATTGCCAATTCAGCAACAGCGTTTGAGTTTTGACCTGGAGTGTTCATAGCTACGATGTTCTTTGCTGTACATGCTGCTAAGTCTAAGTTGTCGAAACCTGCGCCAGCGCGGACAACGATCTTGAGGTTGTTAGCGTGGTCGATGACTTCTTTAGTAACTTTGTCTGAACGAACGATGAGAGCGTCAGCGTCTGCTATTGCATCGTAGAATTGTTGTACGTCTGTATATTTTTCGAGGAGAGCCAATTCGTAACCGGCTTCTTCAACGATTGTTCTGATACCGTCAACGGCTGCCTTTGAGAAAGGTTTTTCTGTTGCAACTAATACTTTCATTTCTTAATGTTTTTTAATGTTTATGAAATATTATTTGTTAGCAGCTTCGAAGTCTTGCATGCATTGTACGAGAGCTTTAACTGACTCTACTGGGCAAGCGTTGTAGATAGAAGCGCGGAAACCACCAACTGAACGGTGACCTTTGATACCTACCATGCCACGTTCTTTAGCAAATTCCATGAATGCTTTTTCTTTGTCTTCGTGACCTGGAGCCATTACGAAGCATACGTTCATGATAGAACGGTCTTCTTTAGCTGCTGTACCGATGAACATTGAGTTACGGTCGATTTCGTTATAGAGAAGCTCAGCTTTTTCAACGTTGATTTTGTTCATTGCTTCAACGCCACCGAGATTCTTGACCCACTTCAAAGTTTGATACATTACATAGATAGGGAATACTGGAGGTGTGTTGAACATAGAGATGTTGCGGTCTTCTTCTGCAGCGTGTGTGCGGTAGTCAACCATTGTTTGTAATTTGCGTTTGCCTTCTAATTTGCCGAGGAGGTCGCGACGGATGATGACGAATGTTACGCCAGCAGGACCTACGTTCTTTTGTGCACCACCATAGATGAGAGCGTATTTGCTTACATCGACTGGACGGCTCATGATGTCTGATGACATGTCAGCTACCAAGTCAACTGGGCAATCCATATCGTAACGGATTTCTGTACCGTAGATTGTGTTGTTTGTTGTGATATGGAAATAGTCGGCGTCTGTTGGAATTACATAATCTTTAGGAATGTAAGAATATGTTTTGTCTTCTGATGAAGCGACAATTTCTACATCGCCATAGAATTTAGCTTCTTTAGCTGCTTTCTTTGCCCAAACACCTGTTTGAAGATAAGCTGCTTTCTTTTCTAAAAGGTTAGCTGGAACATGGAAGAATTGTGTTGAAGCACCACCGCCGAGGAACAATACTTCGTAGTTTTCTGGGATGTTCAAAAGTTCGCGCCATAATTGACGTGTTTCTGCCATAACGCGTTCCCAACCTGGAGTGCGGTGTGAGATTTCGAGGATACCGATACCTGTGTTGTCAAAGTCACGGATTGCTTCAATAGCTGCTTCAACAGCTTCTCTTGGAAGGACGCATGGTCCTGCATTGAAATTGTGTTTCATCTCTTAATGTATTTAAAGTTTGTAATTTGAATTTTAAAATTATTGTGTTTTCTACGTGGCAAAGATAACCAAATAAAAGTAATAAACAACACATTAATTGAAAAATGTTTGCTTTTCTTTTTTTTGAGGGAAAATTGTTGATACATTATATTAATATGACAACAGACAACAGTCAACGGACAACAGACTTTGGGTATGCGGGAGTGGGATAGATTCTTATCACCTTAAGGTCGGGAGACAACCTTGCGACCATTTTTCTCACTACTCTATAAACTTTAAACTTTAAACATTAAACCTTAAACCATATTCTTCCCGTTTTTGATATGAAAATTATAACTAAAAATGTGTTTAAGTGATTGATATGTGATATTATATAAAAATATAAAAAAAGTTTTGAAAAAGTTATTTTTGTTTTGATAAAATTAGTATCTTTGCCGCTCGAATCGGAAGAAGAATAAAAGAAATTATATAGCAATGAAAAAAGACATTCACCCAAAAAATTATCGTCTCGTAGTTTTCAAAGACATGTCAAATGATCACGCTTTCATGTCACGTTCAACAATCAACACAAAGGAAACTATCGTATGGGAAGACGGCAACGAGTATCCATTAGTAAAACTCGAAATCTCCAACACATCACACCCATTCTACACAGGTAAGATGAAACTTGTTGACACAGCAGGTCGCGTTGATAAATTCAACAACAAGTACAAAAAATTCCAAGAAGCAAGAAACGCTAACAAATAAAAAAAAGGCTGTCAATTTTTTGACAGCTTTTTTTTTAAAACCTGAAAACCTGAAAATCTGAAAACCTGAAAACCTGAAAACCCCCAACTGTCAACTGTAAATTGTCAATTGTAAATTGTTAATTCTTTTGGCATAATTATTGACGAACGCCCGGACGTAATTTCAAATACATATATAAATGGACAACCAAATAAATCACGATTTATTTCTGACAGATATAGTTGAAACTGACACTGAATATATTCCACTTCTGACACCGGAAGACGAGAAACGCATTAGTGAAGAGGAGATTCCGGAAGAAGTGCCAATCATGACACTACGTAACGCGGTGCTTTTCCCCGGCGTGGTGATACCAATCACAGTAGGTCGCGACAAGTCAATAAGACTGATTAAAGAAGCATATAAAAAACATCTGCCAATAGGTGTGGTTGCTCAAAAAGACGCTGCAGTGGAAGACCCGAACCAAAATGACCTCCATGAAATCGGAACCATAGCAATGGTGATGAAAACCTTACAGATGCCTGACGGTAACACCACCGTCATCATCCAAGGCAAACGCCGCTTCCAACTTCAAGAGATAACACAGACAGAACCTTATTTAAAAGGTAAGGTCGCTCCATACGGTGAAGGTCTCGTCATTCCTCGCGACCGCCAGTTCAAGGCTTTGATACAGTCGATAAAAGACCTCGCGATGCAGATTACACAAAAATCTGGGACTCTTCCTTTCGAGGCTTCTTTCGCTCTGAAAAACATCGACAGTCCTTGGTTCATGATGAATTTCATAGCGAATAATATCGTACAATCGATGGAAGAGAAACAAAGACTTCTTGAAATCAACGATATAACACAATTCGCGACAGAACTTCTGACAATACTTTCTAACGAAGTGCAGATGATTGAACTGAAACATCAGATTCAAAGCAAGGTGAAGATGGATATGGATAAGCAACAACGCGAATATCTTCTTAACCAACAACTTCGTACTATACAGGAAGAACTCGGCGGAACACCTAACGAAATCGACATCAAAGTTCTGAGAGAGAAGGCTGCAAAGAAAAAATGGTCTAAGGAAGTGGAAGAGACATTCGAGAAGGAACTCCAGAAACTGCAACGTATGAATCCTCAGGTGGCGGAATATGGTATCCAACATAACTACCTTGAATATATAGTAGAACTTCCTTGGAACGAATATACCAAAGACAACTTCGACCTTAAACACGCACAGAAAGTCCTCGACAAAGACCACTTCGGTCTCGAAAAGATAAAAGACCGCATCATAGAATATCTCGCGGTGCTTAAACTCAAAAACGACATGAAGTCGCCTATTTTATGTCTCGTCGGTCCTCCCGGCGTAGGTAAGACATCTTTAGGAAAATCTATCGCTAAAGCTCTCGGTCGTAAATATATAAGAATGTCGCTCGGTGGCGTGCGTGACGAATCTGAGTTGCGCGGACATCGTAAGACTTATATCGGAGCTATGCCGGGACGTATTATCCAGAATCTCAGAAAAGCAAAGTCGTCAAATCCGGTTTTCGTTTTAGATGAGATAGACAAGGTGAGCGGCAACAACGTAAACGGTGACCCTCAAGCAGCATTGTTGGAAGTCCTCGACCCGGAACAAAACATGGCATTCGCAGACAACTTTCTCGAAATGGATTACGACTTGTCGAAGGTCTTGTTCATCGCAACAGCTAATAATCTCGCTACAATTCATCCTGCCTTGCGCGACAGAATGGAAATCATCGACCTGAGCGGTTATCTCCGTGAAGAGAAGTTCGAGATAGCGAAACGTCACCTCATTCCTAAACAACTTAAAGAACACGGACTTACTTCAAAAGACGTTACATTCTCAAAGGAGATGGTGATGAAAATCATCGACGATTATACAAGAGAAGCGGGCGTTCGTACTTTGGAACGTCAGATTGCCAGTGTCATACGCCGTAAGGCAAAGAATATTGTAGTCGGCGACGAATACGACAAGAAAGTCACTGCTCAAGATTTGAAAGACACACTCGGCGTCGGTATGTTCCACGATGGCGATGAGGTGAAACACAGCGTTCCAGGCGTTGCCATCGGATTGGCATGGACGCCGGTAGGAGGGGAGATACTCTCTATCGAAGTAAGTCTTAGCCGCGGTCACGGATCCTTACATCTCACAGGAAATCTTGGCGAGGTGATGAAAGAATCCGCCACTATTGCATACGAATATATCAAGTCACATTCTTCTCAATTAGAGATAGATCCTTCTGTCTTTGAAGAATGGAACGTTCATATCCACGTGCCGGAAGGCGCGACACCAAAAGACGGACCATCGGCAGGCATCACAATGCTGACAGCACTGACATCGGCGTTTACGCAGAGAAAGGTGAAAGACCAACTCGCCATGACAGGTGAGATTACTCTGAGAGGCAGAGTGTTGCCTGTAGGCGGAATACAAGAGAAGATGCTCGCCGCAAAACGCAACGACGTTACAGATGTCATCCTGTCAGTGGAAAACAAACGCGACTTCTCGGATATTAAAGAAGACTACGTAAAAGGCTTGAACTTCCATTTCGTGAACTCTATGATGGAAGTCTTGGACCTCGCCTTAGAGAAAGAGCAAGACGTCAACGACTTAGATTACAACCAATATTTAACAAATACTCACAAACGCGTCGCTGGTTTCTTAACTCAACAAGATGGAGAGACTACAAGACAGAGAGTGAATTGAGAAATAATAATGTAGAGATGCGTCGACAACACTATAAAACATAAAAATATGTTGTTGACACGTCTCGTGAATTAACAATTAACAATATTCATAATTCATAATGTATTATGTAGGAGCACATTGAATGTGTTCAAATAAGAAAGAGGTCGGAAAATTTTTCCGACCTCAATTGTTAATTGTAAACTGTTAATTGTAAATTGTTATTCTACGTAATATTCAAAGAAATTACATCCTAATATTTCGTTTATCCTTATCAAAAGTTCCGTGTTGATATTGGGATTGTTGAAGATTCTGTACGCATGTTTTCTGGTACATGGTATCTGTGCCGCGAACCATGTCACCGTCCTGCCTTGTTCCCTGAGTTTCTGGCGTATCAGTTTTCCTATATGTATATCTATAATTTCAGTATCCATAAAAAAGCGTGAACTTTGTTAAACGCTGTACTCGACATTTGAGGATTTCTGGACTACCTAACCAATCAAAATACACGAACAATAGCTCACGCATGACACGTGAGCGTTTCGAGCTTTGTCCTTGATTGGTTCTTGAAAGTGTCCAGTTTTCAAATGTCAAGATATGCTTTAAACGCTATGTTTATAATATGTTATATTTTATTTTTCTAACTTCTTTTCTATAAAATTATGTTTAAATGTTAATGGAGCAAAGTTAATGAAAAAATAATAATTGACGTATGACAAAATAAAATTAACTTCTTTTTTGAACTTTTCTGACTATGGCTATACTTAACTCATAAAGTAACGCTATCGGCAAGGATGTATATATTTTAAAGAAGACTTATTCCAATTCCAACAACAAAGCCTATCCCTATCTTACTTGTATTCTTAGACCAACTAAATGTAAGACCTGCCTGAGGTAATATCTTTCCTGCTTTTAATATTATCTGTGGTTTTAAGGAAAGTCCCCAATCAAATTTCAGATCTCCGCTACGAGTAATAGGATAATAATTACCCGACGAAGCCTGCCCATAACTAATATATGTTCCAGTCCCGTGATAGCTACCATCAAACCCAAAAGATGTTGAAAGCATAGCACAATCAGAAAACGCATATCCATAAACAGCACCAAGTCTAAAAAATACTCCTGAAAAATGTGAGTCAATTAATCCAAAGTTTGCACCCATACCCCATTCCGCACCAAAGCCTCCCGATGTGTACAGTTTAATGTTGTACCCATAACTTCCATACTCTGCAGCTTTAAATGAGGCTGTATATCCAAAATCAATGCAAGTAAAATCACTTGGATCTATTTTTGAATCCTTATTCTCTGTAAATTGAGCAGAAGTTATAAGATAACTCATCACAAATGATATTAGTAATATATATCGTTTCATTGTTTAATGATTTTATTATTATGGAATGGAGACTTCTATAAATTCCTCGTTTTAATATGTTTTGATAGTGATAGTAAAAACTTTTACAATCTTTATATTTTTTATCGAAATCTTTTCGTCTTTCTCTTAATTACATAGCTCGCTATGCTCTCTCAAGACATATAAAAATCTTCTCAATAAATATTCACAAATCATTTGCAAAGCAATTTATAGATGTCCCCTTATTTATTTTAATGTTTATTTATACAAGTTATAATGTATTATTTTTAAAACTCTACTTTGCCTTATTCTGAGACAGGACGAACAGGCTGACCAAAGTATCGAGTGCAGGAAAAGTTATTTACAGTCACAAAACCATAACCTTCATTGTCAAAGATGAGATTGAAAGCTATGCTGTTATCATAATCTGTATTGTCGTAGACAGGTGGTGTGGAAGTCCAATATACGCCTTCCTCTCCGTCGTAGTAGAGCGATGAACCGTCACGGTTGCCCGCTGCTGGGAGGAAAATACAGTTATCATTTGGTCCTGTAACTTCTACTCCATAAACTCCATTAACCTGAGTCCATTTCCATTCACAATTGTCAACCAATTCATTCATCTCTTGTTCTGTTGGCATTCTCCATGTACTGCCCCATTTCTTTCTTGCGACATCATATTGAGAATTACCAGAGATGTCGCTCATTTCTACATCGTAGGTTATGCTGTTTTCTTCTATATAAGTCGACTTTGCTTCAGTTTCTCCCCAAGCAAAATAATCACCATAATCTTCTTTTGAAGATGCGCCTACGTTATATGTCGCCCATTTCAAACCTGATGGCAAACCAAGGTCAACCCATTCGTGGCCGTTAATTGTTCCAGTTGTGGGTTCATCACCACCGCCATTATCGTCACCTCCGTTTCCGCCACCATTATCATCATTGTCATCATCACCGTCATTGTCATCTCCTAAAGTCGTAAATTCTTTCTGACCTCCGTAGAATATTTCAGATCCTGCAGTGGCGTATGCTCTAACGTAATATTTTGTGCCTGGTTCCAAGCCACTTATAGTGGAGGTGAAGGTTCCAGTTCCTATTTGGTCAGATGTTATGTAAGAACTTACAGTAGGATTAGGTGTTTCGCTATAACATAATCCGCAACTTTCTACGGAATAACCAGAAGCCGTCACGGTGCCTCCGCATTTAGCACTCGTCTCTGTGATGTCAGATACAGAACTTGTCGTTACAGTTACATTGCCTGGAGTGTTTGGTTCTGGTTCGGGTTCTGGTTTACAGGAGAACATCATTGATGTTACAATCACTGCCAAAATTAATAATGTCTTTTTCATGATTTGAATTGTGTTTAATTATACTTGATATTAAAAATTATAGATGTCTATTTATTACTCAACTCTTATTAATGTATATGTATACAGATCGTCAGCATTATAATATACAATTTTATCATAGCTACAAGATTGTACTATTGCTAATTGGGTAGATCCAGAGTCGTATGATAAAGAAAGGGTGCTTGTTTGACTATTATAAACATAACTTCCTTTTTTCATCGATGGATTATTTGAATAATAATTATAAATTAGAATAAATTCTCCATTTTCCTTGAATTCCATCTTGTTGTAGACACAGTGCTTCCATATGCCTACAAAAGGGTCGCTTGATTCATTATTATTGTCATTGTTGTCCTTCTTGCAAGAAGTCAGCATACAGCTAATAACCATAGTTAAAATCAATAATGTTTTTTTCATAATGTGTTATTTTAATTTTGTTTATAATTCCATACCAAATCTCTTAACGATATAATCTGTATTATCAATTTCTACTACAAAACGTCCCCAATAATTATACTTGGCTTCGTATTCGTTTTCTTCAAGCAGCTCTATGCAAAAATCTAACAATTCTTGTTCGCTTGGCGTTAAATCAGGTTTCTCAATCAATGCCATATACGATTTCCAAAAAAAAGCAGGAGATGAAAAATCGTTTATTATAGGTACAAATAAAGGCGCTAAATAATCGATACTATAAGTTATATTATCAATATAATATTCTTTAAAAGATAGATTGTCATCGATATAATATCCGCATTGTATTTTATATATTATTTCTTGCCCATTCAATACAGAACCTAAAGATGTTGTACCTGAAATTTTCCATGCATAATCCTGATAATTGACATTTACACGAACATTTTGTGATACTATTTGAAGAATATTATCTTCTTCGTCATTATTATTGTTATTGTCATTATTATCACCTTGTTCCGTTGGAGTTTGATAATTATAGGTTTCATCATCCTTATTACAAGAAACCAATAATGCCACAATAGCAAAAATGCTAAATAATTTGATGAATGTTTTTTTCATAATTTAATCTGTTAGTATATATTATTCTGTTATGAATTTTATTAAAACTTATTATTTTATCCGAGTGTAGTAATGCAAGTCATAAGTGTTACCATAGTCTTGTTTTAATATTAATTTATTTCCTGTTTTTATAATTGTAGTTTCATATACACAACCGCCACTAGCCATCCATGCTCCGATTTGTACCGCACTGTATCCGAGATAAGAAGCATAATCACTTGCCATATATGATAACAAACCATTTTCGTCAACATACCAGTAAGTGTACATTTCTGGAACATACGATTCATTTACATCCAATACATAAAGATTATCTTTGAGTAGTTCTGAAGTAAATGTTAATGTGAAATCAATATAACTAGTTCCTGTATTATCCAATATTCCATTTTCATTATAGCTTTCCCATTTTTCATGTTCCCATGTTGTCCCGAAAAGAAAAGAAGAATTAGCTTCAATTGTAGGATTAACGGTATATTGTTCTTCATCAGTACCGTTAGATAAGTTGTTATTGTCATTGTTGTCCTTCTTGCAAGAAGTTGTCATGCAAGTTACAACCATCGCTAAAATTAATAATGTCTTTTTCATAATGTGTTATTTTAATTTTGTTTATAATTCTAAATTACCATTTTCCTGTTCCATTGCAGCCAGGACATGTTCCGTGATAGTGGCTGTCTGCGACTTCCTTTCCGCAGATGCTGCACCATTTTCTATTGCCGAAACCAGTTGTACTCTTTATCACTTGACCGGTACCATTACACTG
>JAZUST010000059.1:0-2533 GCA_045606865.1 Bacteroidales bacterium | reverse complement strand
CGAATATACAAGTTCAAGATTATCGTCTAATTTCTCCATGACAATCTTGGCTTCAAAACATCCATGATAGTTTATGTCGTTAGTATCTAATATAGGATTAAGATTAGTAAAAACATAAAAGCCTCCATCCTTACTTTTTATAACAGGCGTACCTTCTCCATTCCACGATTCATATCCGGGAACAGAGTCATTTATTAATGTTTCAGACAACAATTCACCAGAATTGGAGAAACGCCCGAAATAGTTACTTCCGAATTTTCTGCCGAATAGCATATAATCACCATTATCCATTTCAAAGATATTTGAGAAATAAATAACTTTATGATAATTGGATTCTCCAGAATCATAAATATATTCAAACTCGTTTTGAGAAAACATCATGCTGCTTGAGAAAAGCAGCGTGATGAAGGTTATTAATAATTTTTTCATAATAATTATGTTTATAAATTAACGTATATATAATCTGTATTTAACTTCAAAGGGATCTTATTTCCACCATAATAGTAGAAATATTCTTGTGACACAATTATATTTGAAAATATCAAACATATTATCAATAATAGCATTCTATTTTCATAATATTAAAATTTAAACGCAACACCCAATTTCAAATCACCTAAGAAATAATAGTTTGTTTTGAAAACTCTATTAGTTCTTGCTTCCAAATCAAAAAATGGGCTTTTAAAACCATTTTTAATAAAAGGCATATCATAACTATATGAACAAAATATCTTAAACAATCTAACATTATATTCAATATTCACCGCAGAATTGATATAGATAAATTTATTACAATCCTCATATTCAACAACATCTCCTGTATATTGATTTGGTATTGTATAATCATATATTGCATATCCAACTCCTATATTAAAGATTGGGACAATATATAATTGATTAGCAATTTCTATGTTGTAAGTCAATCCAAAATATACGGAGTTAGATTTAAAAACTCCTTTATACTGAACGGTGTATTTGGATATTGTTTCATTACTTCTCAATTCGTATATTGTGTCATAACTACAATCCTTAAACTTGTAACCAACATTCAATCCTAGTCTATCCGTCAAATTTCTTCTATAGTTCAAATCAATTACAGGGCTGAATGAGTCCATCTTTGTACTTACAACAGAACCAAAACCGAGGCTGATGCTGTTCTTCTTGTTATCTTGCGATATTCCTGTAGATACGAGAAAAATCAGAAATGTCATGATTAACATTCTTTTCATAAATTACTCCTTTCTATTTTTTAAGTTTGTCAATTTGTTTCAGCAAACGTAACCTGATATTGCGCATTCACCATGCCACTTATTATCAGTAGACAAAATATTATCAGATTTTTTTCATAAAGCTTTCCTTTCATATCTTAAAGTCAGACCCACACTATGATTTTTAGTTCCTCTCACATAAATACCACGCAAATCTGTATATTCAGCTGGGGCAAGACCAAGACTTCCGCTAAGCATCAATGACAATCTGTTTTTTGATGTGGATATTAAATTGCATCCTATTCCGTATTCTAAACCATAATCAATATCTGCGTCGACGAGTTCACTTTCCTTGTCAAAATCGTATGAATAGCCAATAAGATCATCGTTAAGATAAAATTCGGTATGAGTATAGTCTTTAACCTGATAAGCCAAATAAGCACCTGCATTCAGGAAAAATCTCTTAAATTGCCATTCAAAGCAAAGAGGAATTGCAAGATAATGATAATCGAAATAAATGTCAGCATCAATGTCATACACAGCAATTGGAGTATCAACGTATCCTTGAGATAATAAACCGTCATAGCCACATCCGCTAAATATCTCATATCTATTAATTTTTCCACGAGCTCCTTTTTGCTCATAATTAAAGTTCAGTATCAATGAATAATGCTCGTTAAAACAATAACGCATACCAAGTCCTAATTTTGCTCCTGCCTTAAGCCTGTTTCCAGGGGTATATTCAACATTAGGTTGTAATGGATTTGTTTCGTTTGCCCATAGCACATATTCACCGTATTCTTTATTATAATTATGACCTCTATCCGAATAAACGTTTGAAAACATAAGACCGCCTTGTGCCGAGACCCACAATTTGCCATTATCATTCTGTGCAAAAGAAACCATTGATAAGACAGATAGTGTAAATAATACAAATATTCTTTTCATAAATTACTCCTTTCTATTTTTTAAGTTTGTCAATTTGTTTCAGCAAATAGTAAGTTCTTTTTCATAATGATTGGCTTTTATGATTTATTTCACAAAGTTACCAAATCAATCATCACAACTTTCAATTACCTTTAATCCACTTTCCACTCTCCACTTCTTTCATTCCTAACTTCTCATTCCTCATTCCTAATTTCCAAACATACATTCCATTTGTCCATTTTGAAGCATCTATTGAAGTGACATCATCGGTTATTTCCTGTTGATGAACGATCCTTCCTTGCATGTCATATACTGTAAGATTACAATCTCTCAACGTGGTTCTGATATTCATCACATCACCGCCTGGATTAGGATATGCTACAGCGACTTTCAAGTCA
>JAZUST010000058.1:0-6027 GCA_045606865.1 Bacteroidales bacterium | reverse complement strand
CCTAATGTATAATATTTCCCGTGAGAATAAGTAATAAGGTCGGCTTGATTAAGTTGGAACTGACCTGTACTTGGGTCGAAGAATTTTGTATCGCCATTGACAGCAACGACATTAGCGATGAACATATCATGCGATCCGAGTTCTTTCACTTCAACGACTTGGCATTCTATATTAAGCGGCGACTCTGCGATGAGAGGAGCTTTCACAACTTGTCCTTGCTCTGCGGTAAGATGCATCTCCTTAAACTTATTGTAGTCGCGACCGGAACGCACCCCGCACCAATCTGTCGCACGCGCAAGTTCTTCCGTCGTGACATTGATAACAAACTCTTTAGTTCTTGATATTATCTCATGCGAGTGACGTTCTTTTCTTATTGAGACATAACACATAGGGGGATTCGTACATATTGTCCCTACCCAAGCCGCAGTCATAATATTATAATTTTCAGGACTATCGCCACAGCTCACCATCACAGCAGGAAGCGGATAAATCATAGTTCCCGGTTTGAATGACATTTTCATATTTCTGAAATATTATAGATTATGCAAAGATAATAAAAAAGTCAACGAGACCACAAGTCTACAAGTCAATAAGTCAGTGTCAAAGTCAGTGTCATCCTTCATCGACAATATCAATAATCATATCGAAATTATCTGTTTGACGAGCGATGTTTTTCGTTATATTTTTGCGGTGTAAAAAGGATTAAAGGGTGAAAGGATTGAAGGGTGAAAATGAAGAGAGAGTAGTCCTTAATAATCCTCTACAACTTTTAACCTTTAAACCTCTAAAAAAAACATTAACAACTAAAAAAAAGACAACTATGGCAACAAAATTTTATAAATGCAATCACTGTGGAAATGTAATAGAAAAGATAATAGATTCAAAAGTTCCTGTTTTCTGCTGCGGCGAAAAGATGGAAGAACTCGTTCCTAACACTGTAGAAGCAAGCGGCGAGAAACATATTCCTGTCGTGACTCGTCTTCAAGACAACATCTTAAAGATCGAAGTCGGCAGCGTTCATCACCCAATGCTTCCAGAACATCATATCGCGTTCATTTATGTAGAGACAGAACATGGCGGAATACGTATTGACCTGAAAGACCAACCTGTAGCAGTAGTTCATCTCGGCGAAGAGAAAGCAGTAGCAGTCTACGAATACTGCAATCTCCACGGACTTTGGAAAGTGGAACTCTAATCTGAATCTGAAAAACTGAAAACCTGAGAATCTGAAAAGTTTCTGACTCTCAGGTTTAAATTAAAACAATTTAACGGTATTACTTCTCATTGGGCGTCACTTCAATCAAGTGACGTCAATTTTATTTTGTAACGGGGCGAACACTTTGTCCGTCATATCTATTACCCCAAAGCACTTTTCTTTCTTTATTATTAAACTCTATGCTGTAGGAATAATCCTTGTTATTTTCATAAGGATTTGAACACCACAAGTATCCGAAATTTTCTTCATTATATAGATTTTCACCATAACGGTATCCGGCGAAAGGAAGGAATAATTTATTGCTATTTGGTCCCGTAACTTTATATCCTTTCACACCATTTTGCGTCACTACTTCCCATTTACATTCTTCTGCCAACTCTATTAGTTCTTCTTTGCTCGGCAAACGCCATGTGCCACCCCATTTATTTCTTGCAACATCATATTTTACATTGCCGGATATATTACCGATTAGGACTCCCCAGGTAACACTATTATCTGTCGTATATTCTGCCTTGGTTTCCACTTCTCCCCATGCATAATAGTCGCCATAATCTTCAAAAGAATCAGCACCCACATTGCAAGTAGCCCATTTTATACCACTCGGCAGACCAAGGTCAACATAATCGTATCCATCTATTTCTCCACTGACAAAAACTCCATTGTCAACAACTTCAGGTTCTTCTTCATTACACGATAACATCATTGAGCATACAACGATTGCTACAAAAAATAAAGTTCTTTTCATAACTATTTAATTTTAAATAAGACTATAAATTGTGATGATTCTAATTATCATTATTAAATTACTTTAAAGATTAGGATTTATACCCCCATTAATTATTGCGTAAAAATATTAAAAAACTTTTAATCATGAAGCATAGAATAATTTTTTTATGGGAAATAATAAAAAAAACCGTTGCTAAAATAGTAACGGTTTTCTTTGTTTTCAAAACAACGGACAAAATCTGTTGTCTGTTGTCTTATTCAATATCCCAAGTGCTTCCGCTGTTGAGAAGGTCGTCAACGCAATGAATCTTTGACTTAGCTGTCTCTTCTTCGATGACGCCATCCAAGCATTGGTTGTATGTTGGAGCCTCAACGTTACGGATAACACCGATAGCTACTGGATATTCTGGTGGCATCATGTGAGCCAACATCATGTGAATACCTGTGGTCTTTTCTTTTTCGTCGTGAACCAAGATGTCAGCTTCTGTAACACCGTTTTCTCCGATAGTAACGACTTCGAGACGGTTGCCTCTAAGTACGATACCTTTGTTACGGTCTTTACCGAAAATCAATGGTTGACCGTGAACACACTTAACTTGCATGTCGTCACGTACTTCCTTAGCTGTGATATTGCTGTGGATGCCGTTTGAGAAAATCATACAGTTTTGGAGAATTTCAACTACGGAGAGACCGTCGTGGTTCTTAGCTTCGCAGCATATTTGTGTAAGTTCTTGTGTATTGACGTCGACGCCACGAGCGAAGAATTTACCGCCGGCACCTATTACGAGTTCACCAACGTTGAATGGATCTTCGTAAGTACCTTGTGGAGATGTCTTTGTAACTGTTCCACGGAAAGTACATGGTGAGAACTGACCTTTTGTCAAGCCGTAGATACGGTTGTTGAAAAGGAGGAGGTTCATGTCGATGTTACGACGCACGGCGTGGATGAAGTGGTTACCGCCGATAGCTGTACAGTCGCCATCGCCAGTGATGACCCATACTGAGAGGTTAGGGTTAGCGAGTTTCACGCCTGTTGCTATAGCTGCTGCACGACCGTGGATGCTGTGGAATCCGTAGGTGTTCATGTAATATGGGAAACGTGAAGAACAGCCGATACCAGAAACGACAACGATGTCTTCTTTTCTTTTTCCTAACTTAGGAAATACGTCTTGCACTGCTTTCAAGATTGCATGGTCGCCACAACCTGGGCACCATTTAACGATTTGATCGCTTACGAAATCTTCTTTTGTAAGATTAACAACCTGATTGTTATTTATATTTTCCATAGTATTATCTTATTTTAAAAGGTCATTAAACTTATTTTCCAATTCGGCTGTCAAGAATGGCAAGCCTTGTACCTTATTATATTGTTCGTAGATATGTCCAGGGTGTTTCATGCGGAGATAGTTTGCAAACTGACCTCTGTTCATTTCACAGACGACGATCTTCTTATGACCGCTCAACACTTCTTCTGTGTTCTTTGGAAGTGGAGAGATATGGCGGAAGTGAGCGTGTGCCACCGACTTACCTTCAGCTATCATCTTTTCAACTACTGAAAGAACGACGCCGTAAGTACCGCCCCAGCTTACTACTAATAAATCAGCGTTAGGATCGCCTATGATTTCTTGGTCTGGGATATAATTAGCTACGCGGTTTACTTTCTCTTCGCGGAGCTGTGTCATGAGTTCGTGATTTCTTGGGTCGTGTGAAACGTTACCTTTGATATTTTCTTTTTCGAGACCACCGATACGATGACGGAGACCTTCTGTTCCTGGGATAGCCCATTCGCGACGTAATTTATCTTCGTCACGGCGATATGGAGCATAGTCAGGGTCGTTAGCTTTAGCGATTGGAGGCACGATTGCTGGGAGTTCAGCTACCTTAGGAATACGGAATATTTCTGTACCGTTACCGAGAGCGCCGTCTGTCAATAAGATGACAGGTGTCATGTGTTCCAATGCGAGTTTACAAGCCTCGTATGCTGAGTAGAAGCAGTCGACTGAGCTCTTAGCTGCCAATACGATAAGAGGAGCGTCGCCGTTACGGCCATACAATGCCTGCATCAAGTCGCTTTGTTCTGTCTTAGTTGGGAGACCTGTTGAAGGACCGCCACGTTGAACGTCGATGACGACGAGAGGAAGCTCTGTCATGACTGCGAGACCTAAGGCTTCTGATTTAAGAGAGAGACCAGGACCCGATGTTGTTGTCACTGACAAGCAGCCTGCGAAAGAAGCACCTATTGAAGAAGTGATACCTGCTATTTCGTCTTCTGCTTGATAAGCTTTTACCTTTAAGTTTTTATATTTTGTAAGCTCAACTAAGATGTCGGTTGCAGGAGTGATAGGATAAGAACCTATGAAGAGCTGACGACCTGAGCGTTCGCTTGCAGCCATGAGACCCCATGCTGTTGCGACGTTACCAGAGATGTCGCGATATTTACCTTTAGGAAGTTCAGCAGGTTGGATGCGATAGGTGTTAGCGAAGACTTCCATAGTGTCGGCATAGCTGTAACCAGCAGCCACAACAGTCTGGTTAGCCTTGATGACTTCAGGTTTGTTTTTGAATTTATTTTCAAAATAATGATTAAGCTGAGTAATGTCGCGGTTGAAGAGGTACATCACTATACCGAGAGCGAACATATTCTTCGACTTAAGCATTGCTTTTCTATCCAAACCAAAATCTTTCAAAGCCTCTATTGTAAGGGATGAGATAGGAGCTTTGATAACTTTGTATTGACTGAGGGTATCATCTGTTGTCGGGTCAGCGGCATAACCAGCTTTCTCGAGAGATTTTTCAGTCAATGAATCAACGTCGAAGATAATTGTTGTTCCAGGTTTCAACCAACGCATGTTAGCTTTGATAGAAGCTGGGTTCATTGCTACTAACACATCGCAGAGGTCACCTGTGGTGTGAACCGGTTTATGACCGAAATGTACTTGGAATCCAGAAACACCGGATACTGTACCTTGTGGAGGACGAATTTCAGCTGGATAATCTGGGAATGTAGCGAAATCGTTTCCGGCAAATGCTGTCGAGTCTGAGAATAAGTTACCAGTCAACTGCATACCGTCTCCAGAGTCACCCGCAAAGCGGATAACAACTTGTTCGAGTTCTACAACTTTTGATATTTTTGTCGTCATAGGAAACTATATTAATTTTGATTATGCAAATTTTCTGCAAATGTAACCATTTATTGTTATGCAGCGACAAAAAAATGAATAAAAATAAAAGAAAAAGTTTTTTTTATTTTTTTTGTTTTTATACCGATTATCTTTATATCTTTGCAACAAATTCAAAACTTAAAAAATTATGGCTTATAAAATTTTAGACAATTGTGTAGCATGTGGCACATGTATCGATGAGTGCCCAGTTGGTGCTATTTCTGAAGGCGACATTTATGTAATTGATGCTGACACATGTGTTAGCTGTGGCTCATGCGCTGGTGCATGTCCAAACGATGCTATCGTCGAAGATTAAGAATTAAATTTATTCGTTAAAAGGGAAAAAAGCTCGGCATATTCTGTCGAGCTTTTATTTTTATGTCTAAAGTCTAAAGTCCAAAGTCCCTTATGTAGAGACGTGACATATTACAGCGATAAAAATAAACACGATGTAATTGGTGCGTCTCGATGAGTTCTGCGTTCAAAGTCAGAGTTCAGCATCAATATTATCCTTAATCTGATTCACGACTTTATCAAAGACCATCAGATCTTCCTCCTTAATATCTTTCAAAACCTTCCTCATCAAATTAATCGCCACTTCAGTAGTTGGCACCTTTAATTTCATTCCTTCTTCCGTAACAATAATATCGTTGACACGACGATCTTTTTTGTTTACTGTTCTATACACCAAACCTTTCTTTTCCAAAGAATCTATGAACTTCGTAACGGAGTTTTTATCTTTTTGAATTATATCTGCTATAGCTTGTTGCGACAAAGTCTCCGCATCCCAGAGTACATCCATAACCAAATATTGTTCCGGCGTTAGATTAATATCATTACTACTTAACTCCTTAGCGAAATACTTTATCAAAGAGCAGTTTAAGATATTGATATAAACTGCCACTTTTTTCATTAGAAGCATAA
>JAZUST010000057.1:0-2091 GCA_045606865.1 Bacteroidales bacterium | reverse complement strand
ACGATCCGACTTTAGGATCCATTATGTTTCCGCAAGTTGAGATTGATGATCCTAAACCGGTTGAAACAACAATCGCATCTGAAACGACTGTGTTAACTACCGCTGAAACTACTAAAATCACAACGGCAGTATCTACTACATCAGTTTTGACTACTATTGATAGTTCTGCTTCTACCGGTGACGAAGAGAATGGTTTTACACTTGTTTTCATTATTGCGATTGTTGCAGGATGCTTACTTGTTGGAGCTGTTGTTGTACTTTTTGTTTTCATGAAAAAGAAAAAGGTTAAACAGTGTTGTATAGCAGTTCGAATTTGCAAAGATGATCAAAGAGACCAAGAAAATGTTGGTGATGATGTATGGCAATTTCCTATCAACTCTGAATTTAGAGTTGGAAGAACGATTGAACCTAAATCGAATGGCAATGCACCATTGCCCAAAAATCACCGTGCAATTTGTGAAAACGCTACGAATGATGACATAAGTAGTATTGGTAGAAATGCATTTTCACTTACCTATGACAAGAAAACAAATAAAATTATGATAAAAAATATAGCACAGAGTGCTATATTCAGACTGTCCAAAAACCCCGATTCTCGTCAGAGATTCGGGGTTAAAGTTTTAATTAAAGAAAAAATCAGGCATAAATTTTTGAAAAGAGCGGAAAAACGAAATAAAAACGGAGATATTCGTCCTCATTCCATCTCCGAATTGCGAACTTTTTCAAGTTCATGGCAGCAAATTTAAGCCTAACCCAATTTGTTACATGGGAGAGGCCTCTGTGAAGTGTATAACGCATGCCATATTTTTCTTTGGCATCCGCAAACACTCGCTCTATTGTTTCTTTTCGTTTCTCATAAAGCTTTTTGTACTTGGGAGTATGACGAATATCCTCGGCAAAATCAAGATATTTACTCCAGATATGTTTCGTTACTGTTTTCTCACACTTTGCATTTCTTGTACATACGCTTCTTGAGGGACAATTTTCGCAGATTTTTGGATTACTTTTGAATTCTCTGTAGCCGTCACGGTTGATTGTTGAAAAGTTTAAAACTTGGTTCTCAGGACAAATTACGCAGTTATAGTATTCGTCATAAATATAGTCGTATGGTCTGAAGAAGCCTTTTGCTCCCATTGGTCTTTTGTATGGCAATACGGGTATTCTTCCGTCATCAGTTATTTTTTTGCATATCCATGGTGTTTTATAGCCTGCATCCATTACACAGGCATTTATTTCGGGAAATCGTTCTACAAGTCTGTCATAAAGTCCGTCAAAAGCTACGCTGTCATGGATATTTCCGGGATTTACAGTTACATCCATAACATATCCATGCTTATCACAAGCTGTCTGTGCTGTATATGCCATACATTTTTTATGTTCGCCTTTGTGGAAAACTCCGCACTCAGGGTCTGTTGTTGATTCTATTACTTCCTTTTCCTCTGGAGGTTTTGGACCGTCAAAAGGCTTCTTTCCGTTTTTTTCACGTTCTTCATTTATTTCATTCATAAGCTGCTCTTCATATATTTTTGCAGCTTTGGGTACAGCTTTCTTTATTACTTTCTTTGTGTTTGCATTTGCTTTGATATGTGTACCGTCAATGAATACAGCCTCTGGTGAGAGATAGCCTGCATTATTAATTTCATCGAGAATCCAGAAGAATATTGCTTCTACTACTTCGGGAGTATATCTGTTCCTGAAATTATGACTAAGTGTTGAAAAGTGAGGTGTCTGCTCATTCAGAAGATAGCCTAAAAACCAGCGGTATGCTACGTTTAATCTTACTTCCTCCGCTGTTTTTCTGAGTGAGGGTATGCCAAAAAGATGCTGTATCAGTATCATTTTGAACAGCACCACTGGATCTATGCTCGGTCTTCCATTATCAGGACAATACAAATCTCCCACAAGGTCATATATATGGCTGAAATCTATTGCTCTATCTATTTTCCTCAGTATGTGATCTTCGGGTACTAATTCCTCGATGCATATCATCTCATACTGTCCTCGTTCTTCTGCTTTTGTTGCTAGCATTTCCTTCACCTTCCCTTTTATTATATTATACCACATTTATGCAAAAAAGCCAAGCTTTCGCTT
>JAZUST010000056.1:0-13780 GCA_045606865.1 Bacteroidales bacterium | reverse complement strand
GTAGTTATTCAAGAAGATAACTTTTCCAGCAAACTCTTTTCTACGTGATGTCTCGATAATCATCTTAATCAAATCCTGACCTGCCTTGTCATTAGGGTGAGCCTTACCTGCGAACAAGAAGACGACAGGTTTCTCAGGATTGTTAAGAAGTTCTGCTAAACGTTCTATATTATTGAATAAAAGATGTGCACGTTTGTATGTCGCGAAACGACGAGCGAAACCGATGATGAGAGCGTTTTCGTTGAAGTTTTCTATTGTATTGATAATCAAAGAAGGACTTTCTTGACGACGTTGCATATCTTCAACGACTTTCACTTTAAGATATTCAGTGAGCTTATGTTTCAATTCCTTCTTGATATTCCAGATTGTATCGTCCGATACATTATTAATCTTAGCCCATACTTCAGGATCTGATTGTACGTCAACATAGTCTTTACCAAGGACTTCTCTGTAAAGTCTTTGCCATGAAGAGTCAGCCCATGTCGGGAGGTGAACGCCGTTTGTCACATAACCGATATGATTTTCTTCTGCGAAGTAACCCGGCCACATTTGTTGGAACATCTCTCTTGAGACGCGACCGTGAATCTTACTTACGCCGTTGACTTCCTGGCTGAGGTTTGTTGCCAAGACGCTCATCGAGAATTTTTCGTATGGGTCGTTGTGACGAATCTTACCGAGGTTCATGAAGTCGTCCCAGCTGATATTCATACGACCTGGATAATGAGAGAGATAAGTTCTCATAAGATGTTCTTCGAATACGTCGTGACCTGCAGGAACAGGAGTATGTGTTGTGAACAATGTTGATGTTCTTACCAATTCCTTAGCGACGTCGAAGTCAAGGTTATGACGTGTGATATAAACGCTTAGTCTTTCCAAACCGCAGAATGCAGCGTGACCTTCGTTGCAGTGATAGATAGTAGGTTTGATATTGATTCTGTCCATCAATCTGATACCGCCAATACCGAGGAACATCTCTTGTTTGATACGCATCTCGCTGTCGCCGCCGTAAAGTTTACCGGTGATGCCTCTGTCTTCTGCTGAGTTCTGATCAATGTCTGTGTCAAGGAGATACAAGCTGATACGACCTACAGGGACTCTCCATGCTTTTGCATAGACCGAACGTCCAGGGAACGCGATGCTGATGATGACTTCCTCGCCTTTTTCATCGCGGACAACTTCCATAGGGAGATATGAGAAGTTCTGAGGGATATATTCTGAAAGCTGCTCGCCCCATACTGAAAGATCTTGTGCGAAGTAACCGAAACGATACAAGAGACCGATGGCGCAAAGATTTGAGTTAGAATCTGAAGCCTGTTTGAGATAGTCGCCGGCGAGGATACCGAGACCGCCAGAATAAATCTTGAGGCTCTTTGTCAGACCGTACTCCATACTGAAATAAGCGATGGTATGATTGTCAGCAGGTTTCACCGACATATATTCTTTGAAGCGAGCGTAAGTAGAATTCAACTTCTCTACGAAAGTCTTGTCGTTTTCCAAAGCCTCGATTTGAGCTTTAGAGAGATTCTTCATCAAAGCTATTGGGTTATGTTCGACAGCCTTCCATGCCTGCGGGTCGATGGATGAGAACAATTCCGTTGCGTCGATGTCCCAGCACCACCAGAGGTTCTGTGAGAGCTCTTGCAACTTCTGCATATTTTCGGAATATACAGGTTCCACAGTGATTCTCTTCCAGTTAGGAGTATCTTGTTTCTGATAGTTGAAGTTACGTAATATCTCGTTATATTTCTTGGCTTGTTTAAGATAATCGCGACCATGAACTTTGTCGAGAGCGATATCGTAAGCTTCCAAATAATTTTCTATCAATTTATTCCAATAAAATTCGTTTGTCAAAGCGAGAGCGTTTTCCCTTACTTTTTCCAATTCTTTTGCATCTTTAGAAATGAAGTTAAGGATAACTTTCACAATCTCATCAGTGACAATCATTCCGTTACCTTCTTCGCGATGTACTATAGCGACAGATTCGTTATTAAGATTTTCATCTTTGATATAACGACCGAAGCCAGCGAGGTCTGTTGTTATTGTAGGAATTCCGTGAGCGATGCTTTCCATTGGTGTGTAACCCCATGGTTCATAATATGATGGGAATACCGACAAGTCGAATGCGTATAAGAAATCGTTGTAGTTGATATTGAATACGCCGTCGTTACCGTTGAGGTATGAAGGAACGAAGATGACTTTTACCTTATCGCCTTCATTATTTTGCAATCCGTTTTCTCTTAATGAGTTAAGCACAGCGTCATATTCATAACCGAAGATATGATGAGTGCAAGGAAGTTCTGTGCGACCTTTTATTTCTCTCTTACCTTCGAGACGATATTCTAATTCTTTGTAAACGCCTGATATGTTAGCAGGGACAGCGATGACAGCGACGACATCTTTCTTAAGGTTACCTTCTCTGTTGAGTTTACCTAAAGCGTTGATGAATAAGTCGATGCCTTTATTTTTGAATTCGTATCTGCCGCTATTGACAATCATGAAAGCATCGTCAGCGACTTTTGTTCCCGACAATGTTTCGAGTATGCTTAAAATCTTTGTTCTTGAAGCACTTCTCTTTTCAGCAGCAGTTTTCTCATCGAGGATATAGCTGTCGTTGATGCCGTTTATTGTAATGACATCAGCCTCACGGTGGAGGAATTGTTTACATTCTTCAGCTGTTACTTCACTTACTGTAGTGAACGCGTCTGCATTCTGGGCAGCGTTATATTCCATTGATTGTTGTGAAGTTATATTGAATCTTGCCGCCATTGTATTAGGCTCGAAAGTTGTCAAGTCGTTATACAATGCGAGGCCGTTACCGCTTATGGCGCGACCGAGGTATGTTGCGTGAGTTGTGAATGCCGTTGCTATCTGAGGGCAGTTTTCTTTGAGGTAAAGAACTCCTGAGCCTGTCATCCATTCATGGAAATGAGCGACGATATTTTCATCATTTTCCACGTTCCATTTGACGAAGCTCTCAATCACCTGACCGGCAGCATAACCGAAGAGAACAGGTTCGATGTAATCCCACTGACCGCGAATTGAGTCGAGGCGATATTGTTCCCAGAGATGTGACAAGATTTCATTTTTCTGAGGATACAAAGAAGTGTAATCCACTAATATTGCCAACGGCATGCTGTTAAGTTTCCAGCGTCCTATTCTGACTTTAAGCCCTTGAGAAGCAACCTTTTCTCTCCATTCAGCAAATAATGTTTGATCTTCAACAAAATACAATGTCTCGTGTGCTTCTTTTACAATATCAGGACCTATTGTAATGTAGTTATCACCAAGAATTTGTTTTAGTTCATCTGCCTTTGTCGATAACACTGTGTAGATTCCGCCTACCATGTTACAGACTTCCCAACTTGTTTCAAAAAGATAATTTGGTGTTTTCATTAAAATATTTTAATTATTTATTCAATTATTTTCAACTCACATAACAAAAAACATAACTTATAAACAAATTATAAGTCAATAAGTTATAAATATAATATAGAAAAATAAAGAATAGTTTCCTACTCTTTGCAAAAATAAGAAAAAAGTAGTTAGTTATGTTAAAAATAATCGTGAAAAAAGAAAGAAAATTTCGGATAATGACTAATGACTAAAGACAAAAATCTAAAGGGAAATTGAAAATTTGGTTTAAGGCTTAATGCTTAAGGTTTAAGGTTGGATTTCGATAAACTTTAATACTACTTTAAACTTTAAACCTTAAACTTTAAACTAAAAAACAAAGTCTGTTATTAATGTAAAGAATATTCTTATCAAACTCCATTCCCCATCAAAAAATCTTTTAACAACATCAGCAAAGCTGACTTTCCACTTCTTCTAATACCAGTGATTACTTTGATGACAGGTTTATCGACAAAAGGTCTTATCTTAGATATGTATAAAGGACGTTCTTTCATTCTTATATTTTTAACGATTGCAAATATACACTTTTTAGGGTTATAACCATAAAAACATCAAGATTTTTTATAATTATTATGGTTATAAACAAAAAAGACATCTCCAAAAAACTTTAGACTTCTGTCTTTAGACAATCCAAAATCAAAAACTTCCATAACGGGACGACACTAATTTTAAAGCCGCTTTCTTCCATTTCATACTCTTCGTCGTTAGTCACGATATATAATTTCTTACAAGGAAAAACTTTAGCGAATTTTATCAAGTCACCGACTTCCCTATTGCGAGTTGAAATATCCGACATATTATAACAGGCTTGTATCGCTATCTGAGAATCATATAGATAAAAATCGACTTCTACGTCTTTTAAATAATAAAACAATTCATGAGCGTAATGATGTCGCAGATGTATTGCGAGCATGTTTTCAAACAAAGATGTATTGCCGTCTGTAAGGAAAAGATTTAAAATACCATTATCTATGAAATAGTATTTTTTATTTGAAACCTTGTCATTCAACTTGGAAGAAATGTTTTCTATCGAGAAAATCAACCATGTCTCTTCTAAATATTTAAGATATTCTATTACAGTATCTGTCTTTATTTTCTGTCCAGTTGAAGAAACAACGTTAGCCATTCTGTTGAAAGAAGTCGGTTGCTTGACACTATCCGCTAATTTTCTCACCAACACCTTCAACGCCATGTCATTCCTGATGCTGTATCTGCTTATCAAGTCGCCGAAAAAAATCTTATTATATAAACTGCTAAGCCAAAGTCGTTTTTCAATCGGAGGTACATCATGCAATTCTGGCAGACCTCCAAATGTAAAATATTGCGCAAATGTCCTTATTATTTCAGAATTATTCTGATAATCAAGATTATCTGGTATAGCGATATTAGACGCATTGAGATATTCTTTAAAAGAATAAGGATAGATATTGTGCATAAAGAAACGACCTCCGAGCGTTGTCGCAATTTCGCCACTCAACATCTTAGCATTACTTCCTGTTATGTAAACCTTATATTTCTGGTCAGCCAATCTTCTGGCAAATTTCTCCCAATTAGGGACATTCTGAATCTCATCGAGGAAGAAAATCGGTTCGTAAGGAAACAACTCTTCGTAAGATTGTTTTAACACTTCAAAATCCTGAGTATCAAAACCGAGCAGTCTGTCGTCTTCAAAATTTATATAAAGTATCTCTTCTTTTTTATGTCCCTCATTTATCAACTGCTGTATCTTTTGAAACATCATATACGACTTTCCGGAGCGCCTCAAACCTACAAGGACGTCATTACCTTTTGTAGAGAAAGAAAAATCCCTCACCTTCAATGAAATCTCAGAAGCAACATTTTGATATTCAATAATGATTCTCTTTAAGACACTTTTATCCATAAAGCAATATTTTTTGCAAATATAACAATTATCCTTTATAAAGGATAAAAATTAAATAAAAATTATCCGTTAAACAGTGTATATGCAAAAAAAGACGTCATTGAATGTGAAATGACGTCTCTTTTTGAACTATGACTATGAACTATGACTATGAACTATGACTATGAGCACAAAAGTTAATTGTCATAGTTTATTATCATTATTTATTCGAAACTCTTTCGTTGAAGTCTGTCAGGATATTCATGTAGTTGATATAATAGTCGTATGGCGACACATTACTATATTTCGTACATAGACTATAGAAGTGATTTGCGTCCTGAAGTGCGTTCCAGTCGCGGATAACATCTTCTTCCTTATTGCGTTTCACTTTGTTTGCGAAAGAATATAATGTCTCTAAAGCGTCGTCTTGAAGCACATTACCCATCCATGCTGAAAGGTCGCGTTCCTCATCCATACATGACAATGGAATCGGAGCATCGAACATACTCATAGTCTGCAACTTGTCAAGCATTTCTATTGGCTTCGCAAATTCAAAATCTGTATTGTTGAAAATAGCTTCTGGCAAATATCTCATGAAATTCAAGATACCTGTCGAATCATCATATTTGTAACCGAAGTTGTCGTAATCGACGCATACGTTAACGACTTCGCCGTCTTTAATCTCGTTAAGTCTTTCAACATAATTATCTGTTGTGAGACAATCGCTTGCGAAGCGTAATGAGATGTCGTCGCTGAGTCTGTAGTTACGCAACAGAAGTCTCAATTTAGGATTGATATTATTGGCATACATATAGTTAGGCGACTTCCATCCGAGTACGTGTTTTGCACCTTCTGTCACCATAAGGTTGAATCCCATCTCTGCAACATCAGCACCTATCTCATTTGAATATAGCAACTCTGTATTGATGAATGTCTTTGGTGTCACGCCGAAAACTTCTTTCATAAGCTTCTTATGTTCAGTGACTTGTTTCTTGAACACATCTTTATTGAACAAGGCTGCCAAAGAGTGAGCGTAAGTGCCGGCAAGAATCTCAACGTTACCGGTTTTCACAAGTTCTTGGAAGCTTTCGAGAGCGTCTGGCGCATATTGCTGCATCTGCTCTATCGCCTGCCCTGAGAAAGAGAATGCGTATTTCACCTTATCGCCATAACGTTTAATCTGATCCATAAGTATCTCGTTCATCGGAAGATAACATTGGTCAGCCTTACGGCGCATCTCTGTTCTGTTTCTATATTCGTCATTATAAAAATGTCTTTTTCCTACATCGAAGAAACGATAAGTACGCAAGTTATATGGTTGATGTACTTGGAAATAAAAACAAATCGACTTACTCATAATATATATTTTTTTAGTTTTTTTATCGTGTTATTTCAATTGCTTTTTCATATACGGCTTTGATTTTCTTAGAGGCGAATTCCCATTTGAGGTTATCGACTTCTTTCTTGCCTTCTTGCTTGAACAGTTCGCTCAACTTTGGATAATGGCAGAGACCATAGATGCTGTCGGCGAGACCGTTGATATCCCAGAAATCTACTTTAAGAGCATTTTGGACGACTTCCGAAACACCTGACTGCTTTGATATTACGCAAGGAACATCGAGGCGCATCGCTTCAAGAGGAACGATACCGAAAGGCTCTGATATTGAAGGCATAACGAAGACATCCGACATCGCGAACATCTGATCGACATCGTTGCCTTTAAGGAATCCTGTGAAATGGAAGTTCTTACCCATCTTGAGCTGAGCCACACGGCGAATCATCTTAGGGAGAAGGTCTCCGGTACCAGCCATGACGAAATGTATCGTCGGGTCGTATTGCAGAATCTTATGTGCTGCTTCCACAAAATATTCCGGTCCTTTCTGATAAGTGATACGTCCGAGGAAAGTAACGACTTTATTCTTTAAGCCGCAGGTCTCATATTCAGAACGTTTCTTGTCGTTTGGTTCCACAGCGTTATGCACTGTAATGACTTTATCAGGATTGATGCCGTATCTCTCAACGACGATTTTTCTTGTAAGGTCACTGACTGTGATGACTATATCGGCTGCTTCCATGCCGCGACGCTCGATAGAATAAACGAGAGAGTTGACATTCTCGCCTGAGCGGTCGAATTCTGTTGCGTGCATGTGGACTACGAGAGGTTTTCCTGTCGTCTCTTTCGCTGCGATACCGGCGGAATATGTGAGCCAGTCGTGAGCGTGGATGACATCGAATTCGTCTTTATGTTCGAGAGCGAGAGAAGAACCGATGAGCGCGTAACGAGCTACTTCTTCCATAAGGTTTGCGCCATATTTACCGGAGAACTCATATCTCGGCAAGAACACAGGACTCTGGAAATGATTCGTAGCACGTTGTTCTTCAACGATCTGCTCAAAACGTTCAGGACCTACGTAAGGAATGATATTGGAACCTATTTCCATATATTGGACTCTATCCCAATACGATCTATCTTTTTCATTATCAATATTGACAGTCACATCGCTCGCATTAAGCAGGCGGACGTTAGTCTCATCTTCATCGCCATGAGCTTTAGGAACCACGAAAAGAACATCGACGCCGTTCTTGGCGAGACCTTTTGTCATTCCGAAACAAGCTGTGCCGAGACCTCCGGTGATATGAGGAGGAAATTCCCAGCCAAACATCAACACTTTCATAATCCTTATTTTTTCAATCCGTCAATAACATATTTTAAATATAATACCGCTGCCACGCTGGTCGATTGTGAGATACAACCTCTCGATTCGTGAGGCGGATTACCGTCGTAAATCTCTGATATAGTACCGATACCATTCTCAGCGATGACTTCTTCGAAGGCGTTATACAAATCTTCGAGATATGGCAATGATG
Source organism: Bacteroidales bacterium (assembly GCA_045606865.1). GTDB lineage: Bacteria > Bacteroidota > Bacteroidia > Bacteroidales > F082 > Limimorpha. The sequence goes on along the minus strand of JAZUST010000056.1, from coordinate 5,640 downwards.
TCTTTCCATAGAGACCTAAGGCGGCATCAACGTAAGGCATTATCAACCACGGAAATACAGTTCCGTTGTGATATGCAGTCTCTCTTTCTCTGTGATTACCAATCGTTACTTCTCTATATGATTCAGAACGTGGCGACAACGAGCGTAAGCCTCTGTTTGTCAACAATTCAGAACGAGTGATATCGAAAATCTTCTTCTTCAAGTCATCGTTCAAAGGAGAATAAGGCAATGAAATAGCAATCAACATATTAGGACGCACTTCATCATTTCTCTCATTATCATTTATATAATCATAAAAAACGCCTTTTTGTTCATTGTAGAAACATCTTGTAAACGAATCTTGAATCTTATCGGCTACATCATTCCATTTTTTAAGGTCGGCGTTTTTCTTGTCAGCGTCTTTCAAGACCTCGACAGCATAACGTAATGCGTTATACCACAATGCGTTTATCTCTATATCGAGACCAGTTCTTGGAGTGTAAGGTTTACCGTCGCAGAAGACGTTCATCCATGTAAGAGCGAGGTTTTCGTTACCTGCATAAAGAAGTCCGTTTTCTAAAGTCTTGACATTGAAGTCGGTTCCTTCGATAAAGGCGTTCAATATCTTCGACATCACTTCACCATAATCTTTCCAGATGGATTTCTTGGTAGCGCCGAGCATAGATTCATATTTCTGAAGTATGAGGAAGAACCAAAGAGGAGAATCGACGGCAGTGTAATATAATGATTTCTGGTAATATCTGTTTGAGAAGAAAGGACCTTGCATTGTATCAATCAAATACTTAAGCAATTCCTTGAAAGTCTTTTTGTCGCCTGTTGTAAGTATCAATCCAGGTATTGAGAGAAGAGTATCGCGACCGCAGCTGCCGAACCAAGGGAATCCGGCGAACATACGAGTTCCTTTTTCTTCTCTGATGATGAACTGCTGAGCCGAGTTCTGCAGGCAATGTTCGAAACTGTCGCGAGGAATCCTCGATTCTATCAACGACTCAAAGTTACGTTTGAAAGTAGTAGGATTCTTCTCTTCGAGACCGGCAGATACTATGAAAGTGTCACCTTGTTTCAAGTTAACTTCAAAGAAACCAGGAACGTACAAATCCTCCACAGCGTCGTAGCCACGTTCAAACTCTCTGAGATAAAATACGTCATAATACCAAAGAGGAGCGTGAGTATATTCAGCGTTCTTTGAAAACTGTAGGCACAAAGAATCGTAGTTTTCATACATACGCCATGACGCGCCGTTTTTCAAAGGAACATATTTACGATTAGCGTCGTGGTTCTCGAATGTCAGGCTATGTACGTTACGGAACGCCAAGAAAGGCTGAATGCGCAATGTGAAAGGCTGAGCGGCTTCAACGACATTATACCTTATATAAATACGGTTTTCGTTCTCCGCGAAGATATACTCTTTTGTTATCTTCGTACCTCCTACCCTATACAACAAAGTCGGGATCGGTTCCGCCGAGAAATCGCGTAAGTACTTATGACCGGAAGGCATGATGGTGCCGTCCTTATATTGATGAACTCCGAAATGGAACTCTTCCTTGTTCACTATGACCGTCTCGTCGATGGACGAAAGCAGTACGTGATTGTAGTTATCAAGTTGAGGTTGCGGCACGACTAACAGTCCGTGATACTTTCTCGTGTTACAACCGATGATTGTAGTGTTGCAGAAGGCACCTGAACGATTAGAACGCAGAATCTCCTTGTTCATAGTAAATTCAAGGTTTACCAAATGCTGCTTGTCAAAAGAAATATATGCCATTGTAAATAAGATTTCGTTAATTTCACAATGTGCAAAGTTATGATAATAATTGAAAAAAACAAATTTTTTGAGGTTAATTTTTATAAAAATTTGAAAATCTGAGAATCTGGATGAATGCGTTATACCCGGTAACATCTTCAAAAGAAGCCGATTTCAAAATAAGAGACTACACATTTGAAATCGGAGGGAAAGACAAAAAACAAAAACAGATACAAGGAATAGAGAACGCTTTTGTCATAAAGGACGATATCGAATACGGTCATTTGAACGTCATTCCACTTTGGGCATTCGGATTTTTGTATTGAAAAATGTCTAACGGCAAAAGACCATGGATTTTTTGAATCTGAAAATTTGAATTATCATAAAAAATAATCCCAACCATATATCAAATCTTCAAAAAAAATAACTAATTTTGAGAAAAATTTTCATCATGAATAACAACCAACAGTCTTTAATAGAAAAAGCCGCCGCTATAATTTCAAAGGCTACTAAAATCGTGGCTTTCACGGGTGCAGGAATTTCTGCCGAGAGCGGCATCCCTCCTTTCAGAGGCGAGAACGGAATATGGAACAAATACGATCCTGATTCGTTAGACATCGATTATTATTACAGAAATACAAAAGAATCGTGGAAAGTCATCAAAGAGATTTTCTTCGACTTCTTTAACAACAATGAGATAAAGCCAAATCCTGGTCATGAAGTTCTTGCGAAATGGGAAAAGGAAGGCAAACTGAAATGCGTCATCACACAGAACATCGACGACCTTCACCGCATCGCAGGAAACAAAGTAGTGCATGAATTTCACGGCAACTCATCGAGATTCGTCTGCAAACAATGCGATGCAGTCTATCCGTTAAAAGAAATTAACATAACAGAAGAACCAGCTCTATGTCCTAGATGCGGTCATCTCTTGAAACCCGATTTCATCTTCTTCGGCGAAGGCATTCCTTACGACGCCTACCAGAACTCCATCGATGCCGCCAACGACTGCGACGTATTTATAATAATAGGAACTTCGGGACAGGTCTCTCCTGCCAACACGATTCCTGGAATAGCGAAAAGACACGGAGCCACAATTATAGAGATAAATAAAGAACGTTCACTTTATACGGATTATATCACCGATATTTATCTTGAAGGAAAATCGGGAGAGATTCTTGTAGAAATTGAGAATCTGAGAATCTGAAAATTTGGAAATAATTGCCAAAATTTGAGAATTGGCAAAGTTAAAAAACGAATCAAAAAATTCTCAAGATCTCAATTTATCAATTTCTAACGATCTTTCTCACAACGAACTCTTCGTCTAAAATCACCCTGACGATATAAGTTCCTTTATTGAATGTTGTCAAATCTATCGTCGTCTCATTTTGAGATACATTATTATAATATGTCAATCTGCCGTCTATTGAGAAGATGTTGATTTCTCTTATGACATTACTCAATTCTGGATTATACACAAGATATGCATCATCGACAAGAAACTCATAAAATAATATTCACCAATGCAAATTTTGAAATATAATTTGCATTAGCAATGAAAATTTAGTTATATTTGCAAAAACAACTTTGATATGGAAAAAGACATTATATGCAACATAATCCGAGAATCACAAGATTTTATTCCTAACATTAAGTTATACGAAAGACCTATAAATTATGAGCCGAAAGTGTAAAACAACCTACAGCATATAACAGAATAAGCAATCTTGTAAAAAGCACTGGTATAGTTTGTCATCCGAACACAATAATGGATTACGTAACTTTTCTTCGTGATGCCTGCCTGATTTTTTCATTAACAAATTATGTCTCAAAATTTTCAGAAAGAGAGAGAAATAATGCCAATCTGGAAATGGATTTTACAATAATCACTCATATATTTTCAAAATATAATTAACTTTACAAGATGAAAACAACTAAAAAAATATTAGGAATCTCGGCATTATTGCCATTGATAACCGCATGTAACGAAAAGGAACAGAAACCGATGAACATCCTTTTCATCATGTCGGACGACCATTCATATCAGACGATTAGCGCATACGACACTACTTTCATCCATACTCCGAATTTAGATCGCATCGCCAACGAAGGCGTGCGTTTCAACAACAGCTTTGTCGCCAATTCCATCAGTGCGCCATCACGAGCATGTCTGCTCACAGGCAAACATAGTATGGCAAACGGATTCACCGACAACAGCTGCACCTTCGATGGAAATCAACAGACATTTCCGAAACTGATTCAAGACAAATATGAAACTGCCATCATCGGAAAATGGCATCTCAACTCCGACCCTACCGGCTTCGACCATTGGGATATTTTGATAGGTCAAGGCGATTATTACAATCCTACTTTCATCCGTAACGGCGAGAAGATACAACGTGAAGGTTACGCCACGAATGTCACGACAGACGTAGCTTTGGAATGGTTGGAAAATGAACGTAATCAGGAGAAACCATTCTGCCTCTTGTTACATCATAAGGCACCGCATAGAACCTGGATGCCCGACACCTGCGACTTCAAATTATTTAAAGACATTAATTTCCCGTTACCGGAGACTTTCTACGACGATTATGAAGGTCGTCTCGCCGCCAAGGAAAACAAGATGTCGATAAGCAAAGACATGGATTTGGTTTACGACCTGAAACTCGCCGACAAAGACAGTCTGATTCACAGCAATCCGAACTTGGAAGGCTGGGGACGCTGGATGTATAACAACATGAATCCTGAGCAGAAGAAAGCCTGGGACGCACATTACGATGTCGTGATAGAGAAGTTTAAGGAACTGAATCCAACAGGAGAAGAATTAGACAGATGGAAATATCAGCAGTATATGCGTGATTATCTCCGCGTGATAACTTCCATCGACCGTAATGTTGGTCGCGTCCTTGACTATCTTGAAGAAGAAGGACTTTTAGAAAACACATTAGTCATATACACCTCCGACCAAGGATTTTACATGGGTGAACACGGCTGGTTCGACAAACGCTGGATGTATGAAGAATCGTTCAGGACACCGTTGTTAGCGAGATTTCCAGGTGGCGTAAAAGGCGAGATTGACGAGATGGTACAAAACATCGACTACGCCCCTACTTTCCTTGAATTGGCAGGCGTCGAGATTCCGGATGACATACATGGTTGTTCGTTCTTACCTTTATTAAAAGGAGAGAAATACGAGCCTAACCGCGATGGAATATATTACCATTATTACGAATTCCCTGACGAACATCACGTAAAACCACATCTCGGAATACGCACCGAGACACATAAACTCATTCATTTCTATGAAGATGATGTCTGGGAACTCTACGACTTACTCAATGACAGAAACGAACTCAACAACATTTATGGCAAGGAAGGAACAGAAGAGATAACGAAAGAGATGAAAGAGAAGTTAGATAAACTTAAGGAACAATACGGAGAGAATTAGGAGTTTAAGACTTAAGGTAATATTAAAAGACTTCAGACTTTTGTCTGTAGTCTTTTGACAAAACAATCTTAAGTTTTCAGATTTTACCAAACTCCCATGCCAGAACATGCTCTATGCCTTCTTGTGACTCATTATCATACCATAAATTATACTTTTGATTTTTTCATCTATAAAAGAAAAAAGCAATAAATATTAAAACATCAATCTTAGATATACATCGAACAGATATTACGAGATGACAACTTTTGTGTTAGTTCATTAGGTAAAGTTGATAAAGTTTATTTAAAAAACTGAAAACCTGAGAAATTTTTTTTTGACAATAGAGTATAATATTAAGATACATTCAACAGCCAATCTACAACATATACCTTTCTCACACCTTCAATATCAGATACAAAATCTTTGTCCATCGTTAGGAGATAACAAGGATAATGATCATAAACCAAAT
>JAZUST010000055.1:0-2294 GCA_045606865.1 Bacteroidales bacterium | reverse complement strand
TCGTATTCTTCTTTCGGAGTCAAGTCGGCATAAACCTCTTCTACTTGTTTTGGTGAGACGCGGCTCTTAGGTATGCTTTTCACCTCAACAACTTAAGTCGGATCGTAGCCATGTCGTTCTGTGAGCCAAGGAGTTGAGGAGCTCAGTTGTCTTCCTAAGACCGCTTGGCCCCCGACTTGACGACCTGCGCCTCTGTCGCGGTATTCCACCTTATAAGCGTGGATGAATTCGATTCTTTCGTATTCTTCTTTCGGAGTCAAGTCGGCATAAACCTCTTCTACTTGTTTTGGTGAGACGCGGCTCTTAGGTATGCTTTTCACCTCAACAACTTTATGAAGTTGTCCGAGTTGCACCTGTATCTGTTCGCCGATTTTCACATCGCGAGATGGTTTTATGGAGACATCGTTGATCTTCACCTTACCGCCTTTACAAGCGTCGGCAGCGAGAGTGCGCGTCTTGAAAAGACGCGCACACCATAACCATTTATCTATTCTTAATTCTTCCATTTTTTAGAATCTGAAAACTTGAAAATCTGAAAATCTGAAAATCCGAAAAAAACTCTCAGGTTCTCAGATTCTCAGATTCTCAGTTTTTAAATTATTTTTCCCTGAAAAATAATTGTATCGGCACTCCGTTGAAATTCCAGTTCTGACGGATCTTGTTTTCCAAGAAACGGCAGTATGATTCTTTCACGTCTTTCGGTAAGTTGCAGAAGAAGATAAACTGTGGAGTAGGACTCTTCAACTGTGTGATGTATTTAATCTTGAGATAGCGGTTTCTTGATGCTATCTGTGGAGGTTGTGCCTGGATTATCTCTAACAAAGTATCGTTTAATTCACGGACAGGTATTCTGCGTTCGCGGTTTTCATAAACCTGATGCATCGCTTCCAATACACGGAATGTCCTTTGACGGTTTATCGCCGAAGTGAAGATAATCGGATAATCGGTGAAAGGAGCTGTCTTCTCTCTGATCATTCTCTCGAACTGAAGGTGTGTGTTGGAGTCTTTATCTATCAAGTCCCACTTGTTAACGATAAGTACGAGACCTTTTTTATTTCTTTCGATAAGACGTAAGATGTTCATGTCTTGAGCCTCGAAACCTTGTGTTGCGTCGATGATGAGAGCTGCGACGTCACATTCTTCTATTGCTCGGATTGAACGCATCACAGAATAAAACTCAATATTTTCTGACACTTTGCTTTTTTTACGCAAACCCGCTGTATCGACGAGGACAAAGTCCATATTGAAAGCATTGAAACGAGTGTTGTTGCTGTCGCGTGTCGTTCCTGCTATATCGGTAACGATATGACGGTCGTGACCTAAGAATGCGTTTATCATTGATGATTTGCCGACGTTAGGGCGACCGACCAAAGCGAAACGAGGGAGTCCGTCGTAAGTTTCTGTTGTTTCGTTGGGAAGATGTTTAACAACCTCATCGAGGAGTTCGCCGGTACCGGTTCCCGTCATCGCTGAGAAAGCGAATATGTCGCCTAATCCTAAAGTATAGAAGTCGGCGATGTTGCTTTCTTTGTTTGGAATGTCGGTCTTATTGACGGCGAGTAATACTTTCTTTTTGCTGCGGCGAAGCATCAGGGCGACGTCTTCGTCAAGTACGTGCAGACCTTCTTTGCCATCAACGACGAAGATGATGACGTCAGCTTCTTCAATGGCTAGTTCAACCTGTTTTCTTATCTCTTCTTCAAAAATATCATCGGAACCGACGACATATCCTCCTGTATCTATTACAGTGAACGATTTGCCATTCCAATCGCTATGTCCGTAATGACGGTCGCGGGTAACGCCGCTTGTTTCTTCAACAATGGCTTGACGTGTCTGAACCAAACGATTAAAAAATGTCGATTTGCCTACATTAGGTCTTCCTACAATTGCAACAATATTACTCATTTTCTGATTTATTTCAATAATCTGCAAAGATAAAAAAAAAGTTTAAAGTTTAAGAGGACTTCTATATTCAAATTTATCTGATGAAGATTATTGCTTGATTATTTGATGATTCCTTATATCGAACTCACGTTATTTTATTGTCGGCAAATTTAATGATTACATATTCTATCTTTGAACTTCAGTTTGTCTGGTACATTATAGATTTGTTTTTTCTTTATGAAATCTTCGTACGACAAAGGTCCTATAATTTCTTTATTTCGTTTTATAATTATCCAATAATATGTATAATTTTTACCTAACGGATAGTTGATTCTATCATATATAACATATTCCTTATATTGAGGTCTTTGTTTTACAATTATATAATTTCTGTCGTAATCGTATGCTAT
>JAZUST010000054.1:0-3011 GCA_045606865.1 Bacteroidales bacterium | reverse complement strand
CTACCCTGAAATTACCACGGAAGAACTAGCCGAAAAGTGTGGTGTAACGAAAGATGGTATTAAATGGCAACTCAAAAAACTTAAATCACAAGGCATTATCCGTCGTATAGGACCAGACAACGGCGGACATTGGGAAATTATAAAACATGATTAAGGATATGAGATGGAAGAAATATAAATTGGGTGAACTGATAGAATTGGTTGAAGAGACTAATTCTCTGGGAAAGTATGGTTCAAAAGATGTAAGAGGAATGACAATCACAAAAGAAATCATTCCCACCAAGGCAGATGTAAGAAATACTGATTTACGAAAGTTCATTGTTGTTCATCCTAATGAATTTGTCTTCAATCCAAGAACACATGGAAAGAAAATAGGTTTTGGATACAACAATACAAAAGAGTGTTTTCTAATCAGTTGGAATAACATTGCATTTCGAATTAAGCCTGAAGCCCTAGATATTGTTATCCCAACTTATCTTTTTTTACATTTCAACAGAAAAGAATGGGATCGTGAAGCATGTTTTTGTTCTTGGGGCAGTTCGACAGAAGTGTTTTCTTGGGATGCTATTTGTGACATGAAACTTACTCTCCCTACAATTGAGCAGCAGCGTAAATACGTTGATATTTATTTGGCTCTCCAAAGTAATCTTGCTGTTTATCAAAGCAAGGTTGAAGAATTGAAGATGGTGTGTGATGGATATATTGACCAACTAAAAGTGAAAATTCCAAAGCAAAAGGTTGGCAACTTGTTGGAAATGGTGGATAAACGTAATAGTGAATTAACTTATACTGGTGTGCAAGGAATTAATATTAACAAGACCTTCTTTCCAACGGTTGCAAATATAGATGAGGGAAGTACACGTAATTACAAAGTAGTTGAACATAATCAGTTTGCCTTTAGTGGAATGCAGACAGGTAGAGATATGTGTATAAGAATTGCATTAAATGAAGAATCGAAGCCTGTAATCATCTCGCCTGCTTATACTGTCTTTAGAATAAAAGATGACAATGTCGTTTTGAGTCATTATATTATGTTATGGTTCTCTCGAAAACAAATTGACCGTTATGGTTGGTTCGCCAGTGATGGAAGTATCCGTTCAAACTTGGATTTAGAGCGTTTCTTTGAAATGGAGATTCCCATTCCTGATATATCTGTTCAAAAACAGATAGTCAACATCCATAAGTGTTATATCGAGCGCCAACGCATAGCAGAAGCACTCAAAGAACAACTCAAAAATATATGCCCGGTGTTGATTCGGGGAAGTTTAACATAAACGCTCGCAGATAGCGCAGATTTCACAGATTTATTTCTTATCTTTCTGCGTAATCAGCGCAATCAGCGAGAGAAAAAAAAGTAACACGCAATCAGCGAGAAAAAAACGAGAAATATGAACGAAAATGATATAACATACAAAATCAGGGGTGCCATCTTCAAAGTGTACAATGAACTTGGTCCCGGTCTTTTGGAATCTGTCTATGAAGCAGCATTGCTGTATCAACTTCGCAAAGACGGATTACAAGTAGAAAGCCAGAAAAAACTGGATGTATATTACGATGGACATCTGCTTCCGGTTGATTTCAGACTTGATATTATAGTAGAAGACAAGGTAATAATTGAATTGAAGTCAGTTGAAATGTTGAAAGACGTGCATAAGAAGCAACTGCTTACCTACCTGAAAATATCAGGTAAGAAAGTTGGGTTGCTTGTAAACTTTAACACAACCGACATTACAAAAGATATTGTGAGAATAGTGAATGGATTATAAAACCTCTCGCAGATAGCGCAGATTTCACAGATTTATTATCAGCGAAATCAGCGCAATCAGCGAGAGAAAAAAAGTAACACGCAATCAGAGAGAAGCAAAAAAACGATAATTATGGCAAAACTCAAAAACATCAACGGTCACTTCGTGGAAAGCGATTATGAAAACGCTCTCATTGCTTTCCTCGAACGAGAAGGATGGCAATATCTTTTTGGTGATTCTATAAAAAGAGCTAATAGGAAGGAAGTACTCAATATGGAAGACCTACTTCAGTTCCTAAAAGACAATAATAAGAACATAAAGGACGAGGAACTGCAAAGAATAGCAGATAACGTCAGATTGGTAGGTGCCGACACGGATTTTGCCACATTGCATAAGGTTTATAAGTGGATGATTGATGGCATATCTGCTGTCAATGAAAAAGGTGAACCTGTTACTGTTAGATTGATAGATTTCGAGAAGATAGATAATAACATCTTCCGAGTAGTCAATCAGTTTACCGTAGAATACATCAATAATGGTGTAACTAAGACACGTCGTCCTGATGTGTTGCTGTATGTAAACGGAATACCCGTCTGTGTGATAGAACTGAAAAATCCAGCCGATGTTAATGCTACGATAGAAGATGCTTGGGAACAAATCAATATCCGTTATTGGCGAGACATTCCAGGTCTGCTACACTATTGTCCACTGGCTTGTATCAGTGATGGTGTGAAGACACGGTTAGGTACAGTACGAACGCCATACGAACACTTCTATGCTTGGCGGCGTATAGAGAATGGGGATAAAGTGAGTACTATGCCGTTCGATGAATTAGAAACCATGGTGAAGGGTGTTTATCGTCCGGAAAGATTCTTGGAGATATTCAGAGATTATGTCTATTTCCAAGATGAGAAGTTTGACAGTGATGAAAAAGAAATTGTATGTCGCTATCCTCAGTTCTTTGCTACACGTTTGTTAAGAGAAAGTGTTATTAAATCAGTGAAAACTAAGAGTGGTAAAGGAGGTACCTATTTTGGTGCAACAGGTTGCGGTAAGACCTACACGATGGCATTTCTTGCTCGTCAACTCTCAATGCGATGTGCTGCTGAAATCGGTTCTCCAACAATTCTGATGATTGTTGACCGAGAAGACCTCCAGAAGCAAGGTGCTAAACTCTTTACCAAAAGTACAGAGTTTTTAGGATTAGGAGAGGTTTCTGTTGTGCCAAGCAGAAAGATACTACGTGAAGAACTCAGTCTAAGAGAT
>JAZUST010000053.1:0-26934 GCA_045606865.1 Bacteroidales bacterium | reverse complement strand
AACGGAAAGGAGAAGAGGACTGTTTCTGTGGATAGCTCATGTGGCTGGATTGCACGATAGTTCACCTCTCTCCTCTGGTTAACTCTTGCAAAGGTAGGTGTTTTTTTCTGCCTTTGTTTTTTCTTTGCAAATCTAAAGGATGGTACGGACTTTCTTCTGCTCAAATAATTGTAATGATTGTTTTGATGTCATAAATTTTGTATTTAAAAGATTCTTTGCAAATGTAAGAAGAAAAATCTTTGGTTCTACGTTTTTAACATTTTTTAACTTTTGGAAGTGGACTTTCGTCGTGCAGAGGCGACGAGGGTGTGAGTCTCTCCTACCCTACTATTGGGTTGGCGACACCGTACACATTACTTGGGTTTTATGGCTGAGGATGGTTCTTTGGTCTCGGATTCGGCTTATGTGGGAGAAAAGGTGATTGAGAGTTAACAATTGACAGTTTACAATTAACAGTTGTTGCAGTTGATTGTAATAAGCGATGGACTATGAGGTGTCCGTTGACTTTAATTTATCAAAAGCAGCAGGACATTAGAATAGTAAAACATCCATAGCAAACCCACCCTCAGTTCTTGGTTTTTAGATAGGTAAGGGTAGTATTTAACGGTTATTATTTTTCTTTATAAGTATTTAATTGTAGCAATTCGCACAAGTTTATTTCATCTCAAATTTAACACACGACACACTTCTAAGCAAAGGAATTTCCCATCAGAATTTTTACTCTATTATACAGCAAATTGTATTACAAAAATAGTTATCTTTGCATTACTCATTTAATAAAGGTAATTATATATGGCAAGACCAATATTTTCTGGACACGAGACTTTTGCTTGCAAATCTCATTGGCTAAAGCGTGGATATGATTTTGTAAATGAAAAAAGGAGTTTTAACGACGATAAAGCAGTAGTTTACTTAGGTGTAGGGAAAAATATGGTTTCTTCAATCAGATTCTGGATGAAAGCTTTTGGGTTGATTGATGTAAACGGAGAACTTACTGAAATAGCCAATATTCTTTTAAGCGATGATGGATATGATCCTTTTTTTGAAAACATCGGCAGTTTATGGTTAATGCATTTTAGTATTATAAACGAGAATTACGCAACTTCTTATAAAACTACTTTTGTTAACTATCATCAACAAAGAAACATCATAGATAAAAACAAACTACAAAACTATATAAAACATTATTGTTTTGATGACTCTAACTATCGTAACTTATACAATGAAAACACCGTTAAAAAAGATATAAATGTATTAATTCACAACTACCACACAAAAAACAATGGTAGTATTGAAGAAAGTAATACTATTCTTACTCCCCTAAATCTCATTAATGAATTAGAAGATGGAACTTTCTCTTTCAACTATGATTCTAAAAACAATATACCTACTGATATATTTTTATATGCATTATTAGTATCATTTGGAGACAGCAAAAGTATCTCTTTTGAATCGATGAAAGAATTGGCTCTTATGTTTTGTTTAACAAATAATGATCTATTATCAATAGTTAAACAAATATGCCAAGAATATGCTGGCACACTTGTTTTCTCAGATGTAGCAGGAATAAAAGAATTACAAATCAAAAGCGAGTTATCATCATTTCAAGTGTTAGAGAATTATTATTTAGGAAAACAATCATGAATTATACTCCATCAATAAATATCGAGCATAGTAATTTTGAACCTCAAAATTATATCGTAACACAAAATGCATTAAGTGTTGTTGGTAACATTGTTAGTTCTTTTCAATCGGGCATCCATTCTTTCAACGTAATAGGATCATATGGAACTGGCAAATCAAATTTCATTTTAGCATTAGAACATTGTCTCAAAAATAATTCCCATTCTCTTATTTCGAACAATGGACAATTTAACGGATTTAAGAAATTTTGTTTCTATAAAATTGTTGGTGATTATATTTCACTCTACAGTTTATTAAGCAACTATCTACCATTAAAAAGACGAACTGGTAATATTTTTAATGATCTAAAAACGCTCTTACTTAATGCAGAAAAGAGCAATGAATTCGTGTTTATTGTCATTGATGAATTCGGCAAACTTCTAGAATACGCAGCTAATAACAATCCTGAAAAAGAATTATATTTTTTACAAAAATTCACCGAATTTATTAATGATCATAAACGTAACGTTATATTATTAACAACTCTACATCAAAATTTTAATTCTTACGCAAATACTCTATCAGAATCACAACGTAACGAATGGAATAAAGTCAAAGGAAGATTCAAAGAAATCGTATTCAATGAACCTGTCGAACAACTTTTATTTCTTGCATCAAAAAGAATAGGAAAAAATTCTCGTCCTATATTAAACAAAAACTTTCAGAAGATTTACGATTTAGCTATAAGTTCACATTTTTCAAGTCAATCAATTAGTATTGATACTGCTATGAGTCTTTACCCTATGGATTTGTTCGCTGCTCAAGCATTAACATTATCAATTCAAAGATATGGACAAAACGAACGTACTTTATTTTCTTTCCTTGAAGACTCCGGCAAAAATTCTCTACAAAATTTTTTCGAGACACCATGTACTACATATAACTTAGCAAACATATACGATTATGACATTTATAATTTCCATTCATTTTTATCTGAAATAAATGCAGATTCTACAATATGGACGGGAATAAAGGTATCATTAGAACGTGCCGAGAGTTTGTTCGATGAAGATACTGTTAAAGATGCCTCTAAACTCATAAAAACAATAGGTCTGATTAATCTATTTGGAAATGCCGGAATTAAATGCAGCAAAGAAGACTTATCTTTATACGCAAGGTATGCCTTAGGAATTGAGAATCCAGAAATAATAATAGACACATTAGACCAGCATAAAATAATTCGTTATGCAAAATATAAGTCACAATATATTCTTTTTGAAGGAACTGATGTCAATATTGAAGGAGAATTATTAAAAGCATCTGGTATAGTTCCACGTCCTGGTGACATTGCAGATAGACTTAAAGAAAATTTCAATTTACCAATAGAATTTGCAAATGCATCTTATTTTCGCAATGGAACACCTCGTTATTTTGAGTATGTAATAACAGATCTTCCGATTAAAAGTCAACCTCAGAATGAAATTGACGGATATATTAATCTTATATTCAACGAGACTTTAACTTTAGAAAAAATAAAATCCGAAACATCTGATACAGACGAAGCTATCATATATGCATACTTCAAAAACACAGATAAGATTATCGAACATATTTGGATGCTCGATAAATTATCTTACGTTCAAAATATTATTGATAGCAATGACAAAGTTGCTCATAGAGAAATAAACGCATTAATAACTCATGAAAGAAATTTGCTTAATGCATGTATATTAGATATATTATATAGTGGAACGGCAGAAATTACATGGATACATCATGGCGAAGAAATAGCAATAGCATCAAAAACAATATTCAATAAACTTCTATCTCAGATATGTGATAAGATATATTATGCCACACCTGTATTTATGAATGAGATGATAAATAAACATAAACCTAGCGCTGCAATGTCAACAGCCAGAATCAATTTACTATCTCATTTATTAGAGGATTCATCATCTCCTGATTTAGGTCTTGAAGAAAACAAATTTCCACCAGAAAAAACAATATATCTGACATTGTTAAAAAATACCGGCATTCATGTCAGGAACTTTGGAACATATGAATTACAAGAACCTAAAGATCCATCATATCAATCATTATGGAAAGCTTGTGAAGATTTTTTAGAAAGCAGCAAAGAAAAACCGCGTAAACTAGGAGAACTTATAAATATTCTCAAATCAAGACCTTTCAAATTAAAACAAGGATTCATTGACCTATGGGTACCTATTTACTTAATTATCAGGAAAGATGATTATTCTTTATATAGCGACAATAACACATTTGTTCCTAATATCAATCGAGAAGTTCTTGACATATTACAAAAAAGTCCTTCTAATTATCAAATAAAAGCATTTAATGTTGAAGGTGTAAAATTAGATCTCTTTAATAAATACAGAGAAGCATTAAGTCTTAATCAAGATGAAGAATTTACAACAACATCTCTTATAAAAACAATCAAACCTTTCTTGGTTTTTTATAAGAATCTCAACTACTATACTAAACATACTAAAAAGTTAAAGAAAACCACTTTAGATTTTCGTAATGTATTATCGAATGCAAAAGATCCAGAAAAAACATTCTTCGAAGATTTACCTCATGCATTAGGTTTTAGAAATACAGATATAATTCAAAATAATGAAGTACTTAAAAGTTATGTAGAATTATTACAAAGTGCAATTAAAGATTTAAGGAACTGTTATGTTGCATTACTTAATCGTATTGAGGATGCTATTATTTCAAATCTTAACCTTAAATCATCTATCTTTAATGAGTATAAATTAGAGCTTGAAAATCGATATTCATGTATCAAATCATACTTGTTAACTGATAGACAAAAAACAATATTAAATCGTGTTTTATCAAAAACTACTGACAAGAAAACATGGTATCAATCATTAGCTTTTATAATGCTAGATAAACAATTAGAGAATATACTTGATGAAGAAGAAATTTATTTAATAGACAATCTTGTACATATATTCAAGGAACTTGAGAAATATATAGATATAAGCAATAAAGGATATAATAGTGATGATAATTTTATCCGTGTTGAACTGATATCAAACAAAGGGGCTATTGCACCACATATCGTTCACCTTGATGACCATAAATCAATCAAGGCAAAAAATATTGAAGATAAAATTAATGAGTTACTATCTGGTGATAATGATATTGATTCATTTGCTTTATTAAGCATACTAACAAAACGACTTGGAAATGAATAATGTAAGACATGTATTGGGAATATCAGGAGGTAAGGATAGTGCTGCTCTAGCTATCTACCTTAAACAATTATACCCACAATTGCAGATAGAATATTACAATTCAGATACAGGTTGTGAACTAACAGAAACTGAAAAATTAGTTAACAATCTAGAATCATTATTAGGCAATATTACACGACTCAAAGCCGCCGATGGAACTCCAGAACAAACACCATTCGATCACTTTCTAAAGACAAGTGGAGGTTATCTACCTTCACCACAGGCCAGATGGTGTACTCAAAAAATGAAACTTGGAGAATTTGAAAAGTTTGTTGGAGACTCACCAACCATATCATATGTCGGTATTCGTGGGGATGAAGATAGAGATGGATATGTTTCAACAAAGCCTAATATTCAAGCCATATTCCCTTTTCGTAAAAACATATGGAGTATAGATGTCATTCACAAAGCACTTCACAATGATAACATTGAACAAATTGTATCTTTATATAAAGAATGGTCATCTGAAGAAATTTTAGAAGAAGTTGTAGAAATTGCCCAAACACCTATTAGCAAGTCATCATATTATAGCAAAAAACTAAATGCATTATTAGAAATAGATATAAAAACTTTTAATAGGGTTATTTTTGAGTTTTTAAAAACAACAGATTATCCTGTGGGGAAATTAGATGATTTTCCATTGATTGACAATGAGGATGTTTTGGTTAAAGAAGATATTTTTAGAATATTAGAAGAAAGTGGTGTTGGAATACCTGCCTATTACAATCCGATTGAGTTTGAAGTTGACGGAAAGAAAGGGACATACAGCAGAAGTCGTTCTGGTTGCTATTTTTGCTTTTTCCAACAACGGATTGAGTGGATTTGGCTTCTCGAACAACATCCAGAACTTTATAAGAAATCGATGGAATATGAAAAAGATGGTTATACATGGATTCAGGGAGAAACATTAGAAGAATTAAGTCAACCTGAGCGAGTCCGTCAAATTAAATTAGACTATATCAAGAAACAAGAGAACTTAAATAAAAAATCAAAAAGCAATCTCTTGATTGATATTCTCAATGATGATAATGATATACTTTGTGCAAATTGTTTTATATAAATAACTAAAAATCAAAATATCATGGCAATATTAAACATTGAAAAGTCTTTTTTGACTGAAAATAGAAGTGTTCTTGATTTTATGAACCAGTCGGGACAAGGTTTGTACATCCCTTTATATCAGCGTGATTATAGTTGGGACAGTGATAATATTGAGCAATTGTTAGAAGACCTGACTCGTGGTATTCAGAGAATAGCTTCTGGTGAAGTAAATGATAATAACAAAGAAATTCGTTTCTTAGGGACTATTATTACAGTAATTGAACCAAATCGAAATAATATATATCCAGTAGACTTACAGGCAGTCCCCTCAAGGATAGAAAAATTGATTGATGGACAGCAACGAATATCTACAATCGCATTAATGGCAACTTTACTAACAAAAAAATTGACAGAAATAAAAAACAAAGTAAAACCGAGCAATGTAATATATGAACAGATTAACGAGATTTGCAACATTTGGATAGACCAAAAACTTGCACCAATTTTTAGTTTTGATTTGGGTCGAGGTACACCAAGACTTAAACCCAAGATAATTCGTGGAGTTAAAGATTATTGGACTAGATCTGGTGAGGTTGATGAAGCGTACAATTCAGAACTATCTAATTATTTGGGTCATTTTATCAAAGCTTATTCAGATAAAACATCTTTTCCTTGTCTAACTAAAGAAAAATATGGGAATACTTTGTTATATCAAAATGGACGAAGAATAGAATCATGGCTTAAAAAGGTTGTGGGAACAGCACACGAGGAACAGAATGATGAAGATTTTTCAAATGCTGAAGAAATCATTACGCACTTCTCTCAAGATCACCTTTGGGAGTTTGAGCGTCCTGACTTAGTAGATATTATCAAGACAAGAAGATTTTCTGATAAAAAAGATAATTCATATATATTGTGTGAACTTGTGCAGACATTGTCTGTTTGTCACTATCTATTAGATAGATGTTGTTTCACAATTATTCAGCCAACAGATGATGATTGGGCTTTTGATATGTTCCAATCGCTTAATGCAACAGGGACACCGTTAACTGCTATTGAGACATTTAAACCAACAATTGTTAATACAGTAGATGGCGAATCAGGAAAACAATTCAAGGATTCGGATAGCGATAAATTCTTTAAAAAAGTTGAAGATTTTTTATCTGACGCCACTACAGCTGCGCAGAAAAACAAGCGAACGAATGACTATTTAACATCATTTTTTATCGCATATGATGGAAGAACAATGTCTACACATTTTAGTTATCAACGAAAGATACTTAATAGTGTATATGATTCTTTACACTCGTTCTCTGATAAAGAAAAATTTGTTATAAAGATGGGAAATTATGCGGAATTTTACCAAAAATGGATAAATTATAATGGCACCAATAGCTCATATTTTCCCCATATAGAATCATCAATTGATGCTGACTTAGCCTCAATGTTAATTTTATTCTTAAAAGATTCCAAACATAAAATGGCAATTACAATTCTCGGTAAAATATATGAGTCTGTAATCGAGCAAGTACCTGGATCAATTGATACATTTGTGAATGTTGTAAAAGCTATATCTGCATATTACTTTCTATGGCGTTCTACTCATTCGAATTCTGGATTAGATTCTACATATCGTGATTTTTTTAGAAAAAACAAAAACGTTAATATAGATACAATAAAAACTCACCTAAGGGATACATTAAGAAATAAAAAGATTGATACTTTTGACACATGGAAAAGCAAAGCAAGAAGTTTTCTAAAATATGACTCAACAGGTAAAGAAGTAATACGTTTAGCTTTGCTGATAGCTGCTCATGATACAATTCCTGATGATACAAATAAAGGTATGATAAAAATTAGTCGTGACGGATGTTCGAAGTATATGTCTGTCAGCAAATGGATTTCTCCAGACTTGAAAACAATTGAACATATTGCACCACAAACTAACAAAAATGAAATGTGGGACAATTCTCTGTATGAAGTACCTATTGAACCATTTCAGTCTCTCGGTAATTTAACATTACTTCCACAAGATTTAAATTCATCAGCAGGAAATAAGGGTTGGAAAGAAAAACTTTTGTACTACAAGAGTGTAGCAGAAAAAGATCCTTCAATAATTAATGATATTGAAAGTCATGCGTCTGATCTAAATATACCACTCAATACATCTACTATAGAACTTTTAAAACATTCACATTTTAATGATCATCTATCATCTATATCATCAATGTCTGTAAATGACAATTGGGACAGAGAATTGGTTGACAAGAGAACTGACATTATGCTTGATATTATTTGGGAAAGATTATCCAAATGGATATTTTAATTTAATTTTGTCGCAATGCTCAAAGAAGTTCAATTTCCTGCATATAGAAGATTTAAATCACGCACAGAGTGGGAACCAATTGGATTCTTCTCAGATTGTTTATGTAATTCAACACAATTTGATTTGATGCTTGGATTCTTTTCCTCATCTGCTATAAATGTTTTGGCAAATGGTTTTGCAACTTTTTTATACAATGGTGGCAGAATGAGATTGATAATTAATGACATTCTTACGGAAGATGATAAAAATGCAATAATTAAGGGTATTGACAATGATATCAAACTTCTTTCATATTTTGATTTATCAAATATTAAAAGCATATACAACACTCTATCCAAGAGAGACAAACATTTTTTCGAATGTATTGCATGGTTAATACGCAACGATAGAATTGAAATCAAGATTATTTCTCCTAAAAACGGAATAGGGATTTCGCATACTAAGTCTGGTATTTTTTATGACGGTATAAATAAGGTCGGTTTTGACGGTTCTTGTAACTTTTCCAGAACTGCTCTTGTAGATAATATAGAAAGTTTGACAACATCATGCGATTGGGACGGTGCAATTGAAGTCGCAAAAATAGAATCTATAAAAGAAGATTTTGAACGTATAATCATAGGAAAAGATGAAACTTTTTCATATATAACAGTTGACAATATTAAAACACAAATTTTAAATACTTGTGAAAACAAATCATTAGTTGAATTAATCGAATCAGAAAACAATATCATAAATACAGAGTTACAACAAGAGTTTTCTACATCAATTAACAATGCTTTGAATAGAGCTAAAAAGAAAGTTGAATCAATTATTGAGAAACTAAATAGTAATGACAATATTTCTATAGAGGAAAAGGAACCTTGCTTCCCATATCTAAGCGGACCTAGAGATTATCAGAAAAAAGCATTTGAAAAATGGAAAAGTAATGGACAAAAAGGATTGTTTGCAATGGCTACCGGTACAGGTAAAACGATAACATCTCTAAATTGTCTGTTAGAAATATACAATAAATTAGGATATTACAAAGCCATAATACTTGTGCCAACAATAACATTAGTTGAACAATGGGAAAGCGAATGTAAAAAATTTAATTTTAAAAACATCATTAAGGTTTGCTCTAAATATAATAATTGGAGGTCATTAGTATCAAACTTAAGTTTGTTAGAAGCACGCAACAACAATGATAATAATTTATCGTATATAATAATATCAACATACGCATCATACGTAAGATCTAACATTTTCTATGATTTAAACCTATTCCCCAAAAACAAATTACTTATCATTGCAGATGAAGCTCACAACATAGGCAGTGGATTGATGGTAAATAGACTTTCGGAAATAAAATATCTTCGCAGAATAGGTCTATCTGCGACACCTGAAAGACAATACGATTTAGACGGTAATCGTAAAATAATGAATTTCTTTGGATGTGAAAACAATTACACTTTTGAATATTCAATGAGAGAGGCTATTGATAACGGTGCTTTATGTAGATATTATTATTATCCTCACATTGTAAAACTTACAGATCATGAAATGAGAGACTATATTGAAATCTCAAAAAAGATTGTTAAAATAATGGAATTTAAAGATGAAGATAGTCATGATGCTCTTAAATATTTATTACTTAAACGTAAAAGAATCATTCATAAAGCCGTTAATAAATTAGATATTTTTAAACAAATTATAGAACAGAGAATAAAAGAAAAAGGGGATTTAAAATATACATTAGTATATGTCCCTGAAGGAAATAAACCTGATGATTTTTCTGCTGATATATTTGACAAGTCTGACACCATACCAACAGATACTGAATCAGAACATCTTATTGATGAATTTACAAGTATTGTCAGAGATATGGATCCTCATTTAATTGTAAGAAAATTCACATCTGAATCTAAAGATAGAGACGACATAATAAAAGGGTTTGCTGATGGTAGCATTGACGTGTTGACATCAATGAAATGTTTGGATGAAGGTGTTGATATACCTCGCAGTGAGTTCGCAATATTTTGTGCAAGTACAGGAAATCCTAGGCAATTTATTCAAAGAAGAGGTCGTGTATTAAGAACTCATAAAGATAAAAAGTTCGCAATAATTCATGATTTAATTGTAATACCTGACAATATATTTGACCAACAATGCTATACTCTGGAAAAAAGTCTAGTAGAAGGTGAATTAAAACGAGTAAGAGATTTTGCCGAATTATCCGAAAACATCAACGATACAGAAAACGAATTACATGATGTATTAAATCATTATAATCTATCAATATTTAAATAGCAACAATATGCCTAAGTATCAAACAAACGGAGACAGAATATTACAAGCCATAATAAACGACAAAAATTTGATTGAATATTATGACTACAACCCTAATGAGTTTTCTTGTATAGAAGAAGCTCTAAATTCTGAACATCCAATAATCAATGCTATAGCCCAAATCATTTATGGCATAGAGCAAAAAGAAACTGAAAAAGAAATATATAATAAAGTATACAACTATTTAAAAAGTAACATATGATTATCAAAGATATTACGATAAAAAACTTCCGTAGTTATTATGGAATAAATCAATTATCATTATCCAAGGGGTTAACTTTGATAATTGGAGATAACGGAGATGGTAAAACAACTCTCTTCGAAGCATTAGAATGGTTATTTGATACTTCTGGAGAGAATAAACATAACTCTCATATTTCTGAAAAAAGAAAATCTGAATTAGAGATTGGAGAATCTGATGAAGTTGTAGTAGGTATCCGTTTTGAGCATGATGGTGAAAAAGAAATAGAGAAAAGTTTCTCATTTGAAAAAAAATCAGAAAATCTTGTTATGATAAATAACTATAAGTTCATCGGATATTTTAATGAAGGTGCAGAAAGAATCCAATGTAAAGGTGATATCTTGTTAAACAGTTGCTTTGAAACAGTTATCCGTAAGTATTGTTTATTTAAAGGAGAAAATGAACTTAACGTTTTTGACAATGAAACTGCAGCTTTGAAAACTTTAGTAGATACGTTCTCAAATATCAAACAATTCGATGAATTAGCAGATATCACATCAAATTTTGAACAAAAGTCAAGTAATGCATTATCTAGGGAATTACAAAATGATAAAAAGATTTCAAATCAAGCAAGAGAATTCGATAGTCAACTAAAAGCCATAACTAATGAAATAAATTATCTCAAAGAAGAACTTAAACAAAAAGAAATCGCCATATCAGATTTCACATCTAGAATAGATTTATTATATAAAAATCAAGAAACTCTCGAACGTCACAAAGACATCAAAGAAAGGATAAAAGGATTACAAGACAAAAGAGCTAAATTATTAGCTCATAGTATGTGTGATTATAGCACCAGATTATTGGATGAACATTGGATTCTTCGCGCATTTCCATCAATAATAAAAGAATTTTCCACTAAAGTTTCTGCATTAAGCAAAGAAAAAAGAAAACTTTATAAACAAGAAATCGAAAGGAAAGCTCGTGAAGAAGGACAGAAAGAAGCTATTGATAGGATTCAAAAATTAGCGAATAATACAGTTCCACTACCATGGAATCTTCCAGATGAAGCTACCATGAGAGAAATGATAGATGATGAAATTTGTAAAGTATGTGGCAGACCTGCTCCAAAAGGTTCTGAAGCATATGAATTCATGCAAAAAAAATTAAATGAATATCTTGCTAGAATTGTAGCCGAGGCTAATAAAGAAACTGAAACAAATAATACAAAAGAAACATTATTTCCCAATTCATATATTGATGAATTACATTCTTTACAAATAAAAACAAGCGGAGATGATGAAAAGAGAATCTCTCAAATATCATCTGAAATATATGAACGTCTTGATTTTATTGCAAAACGTAAAGCTGAACTTAATGAAGTTGAAGAACAACTTAAAAAGTTACAAGAAGAACAAAATGATTTATTGATTTTATCTGGTCTCAGCGAAGAAATTTTAGACAAGAATTTCACTGATTTAAAAGGGTTTTATGAAGCCAAAAGCCGAAATGAAAAACGCCTAACAGAAATCAACATGGAACTAAAGAGCAAAGAAATAATTAGATCTGAAATTAAAGACAAATTATCCAAACTTGAACCAACTAGTTCTATGACCAAAACTTATCAAAAGATTCATTATGCATTTGAAAAAATAAAGAAAGCTTTTATAAATGCCAAAGAACAAAATATTATTAATTTTATAGAAATGTTAGAGAAAGAATCTAACAATTATTTATCAAAATTAAACAAAAATGATTTCTATGGTATAATCAGAATTAAGAAGACTATAGATAATTCTGCTAAGATAGAATTATATAGTGAAAATGGTACTCGCATAGAAAATCCGAACGGTGCTCTTAAAACGACCATGTATATGTCGGTTCTTTTTGCAATCTCACAAATTACAACTCTAAAAAGAGAGCAAGATTATCCATTAATATTTGATGCTCCAACATCATCTTTTGGTGGATTTAAAGAAGATACATTCTACAATGTTATAGACACAATTGATAAACAATGTATTATAGTCACAAAAGATTTAATTAATATTGATAAATCGACAGGAACAAAACAACTTGATTATGATACAATAAATAAGCTTTCATGTAAAGTATATCGCATTGAAAAGGTAACACCTTTTAATGATAAAGATTTATCGACAATTCAAACTACAATTAAACCTATAAAAGATTAATAATGAAACAAGAAACTTTATATGATATATGGAGTAATCGTAACCCACAATGGGAAAAAAGGTACGAAGATATCTTTAATAAATTTACAGATTACGGAAGAGGCAACTCGTCAATGAGAGAAGATAGAGGTAAAATTTTTGGTGCAGGATATGAATTATTTATAATAGCATTCTTTATTGGTCTATATTACAATGAAAGAAGAAAACTAACAGATAATAATCAGAAACGAAAAACATTTGGTCATCAGATTAAATTCTGGGGAAATTTAGATTCTGTAAAAGGACGCAAAGAATACCCGGAAATACGTAAATATATATTCATATCTCTAATTGCTCGTACTGATATTGATTATATTGCACTTGACAAAGGCGAAATAACCGCTCAAAAAGCAGCGAGTATGCTTATGCAAACTATGGAAGAATATGCTAATTGGGGACTTCATTTTATAGAAGATAAAATAATTGATGATCCTAATTATTTTTATAAAGAAACTGCTTTTCTTGAGATATTCTTAGCATTTAATTCATCTACTATAGATTCTTCTAATATAGACGAACCTGAATCATTAGATTAAAGCATAATAATTAGGAGGTATCATAACAATCTACATTTTTAACAATACCTCCTTTGTATAAACTCTATTACAAGAATCTAACCCCTACTCTGCAGGGATAATACGTAAGTTCATCCGTCATGCGGAAATCGACAATGAACTTTTCTTGCTGATGAAAGATGAGAGGTACAGGGAGGAACTGAAGAAGAATCTGAGAAATTATTGGCTAAAGACGAATTGAAAATTTAAGGTCACAAGGTCGCAGAGTCGCAAAGTCGCAAGGTGACGGTCTTTATGACTTTTGGGAAATTTTATTTTCCTGACTTTATGTCTTAAACTTTAAACCAATAATATCAACAAAGTCTGTTGACCGTTGTCTGTTGTCTGTTGACTATTCTAGTCCTCCGTTCTCCGTTTTCAATTTCTCAGATTTTCAGATTTTCAAGTTTTATTTTCCAAACCTGTCTCGAATGTGATAGGAACTTGACAGGAAGATGGTAGGAAGGAGATGTATAAGTATTAATATGTTTTTAATTCTCCTTTATAAACATAAATCGGAGTTCCATCTGCCTCGTATATTCCTGTTCGGGTAAGAATATCCTTAACATTGATTTCACCTAATTCTTCAGTCCGCTCTATAAGATTATAGATGTAATATTTGTGATTATCAGTATGTGTTGTTGGGTATTCCAATTCTCTCATTTTATCGGTATCGTAAATATGGTGTTTGGTATCTAATTTATAAACATAATATTCCGCTTCATTCTTATATTCATACAACACAAGATATTTGGCGGATATGACCTGTTTGTTTCTTTTAACTGCTCCGGCACGCTTGCCTAAACGAACATTATATTTAGCATTTTTCTGAATCCATTCCAAATGTTTTTCGTCTTTATATACACCAAATAAAATGGTATCAGATTCTTGATATCTCTTGTAATTATCCGTCTTTTTCTCATATAAAACTTTTTGCTCCGCAGCTGTCGAAACATTCTCTTCTGCATCGAAAAACTTATATTCAATAAGAGATTTAACACTCTCTGTTTTATGTTGACTTACCGGTTCTGTCCCTAATTTATAATCATAGACATAGAAATCGTCTTCAATCTCGGACAATAATTTGAGATTTTCAAACTGATGTTTCTTGTCCTTATCGAGAGCTAAAATTACCAACTCGTCTGTATCGCTTGGCTTATAAATTTTGCCGTTCAGTTTTTTAAAATTCTTTTCTACAGCATCTTCCAAACTTCCTCGTTTTGGTTCCAATACAGAAAAATCAAATCTTGTTTCTACGAAAGTGATGAAGTTATTTCTAAACAAAGTCTGCAACGACTTCTTCACTCCAATATCTGATGAGTTATTTACATACGAAGCAACAACATACATAAAGTTAATATTGTATGTCTGTAAGAACAGAGTATCTCTATCGAACAAGCGATTGAAGAAATGCTCATTCTGTCGTAATCGTTCAGCATTCTTAATCAACTGCATCTCTTGACTTTTAGGATTTTTAAAGTCAATAGCACCTCGAATAAAGAAATTAGGCGTAATGTTATATCCTTCTGTCAACGGGTCACGATAACGGCAATCTTTCACATTTTCACTTACTCTCCTTTTATTGAACACATCTATATTGAACTGAACAACATTCTTTGCGTAAGTAAACTGTTTGTAAATAGAATTCTTTCCGATATTGGTTGTATCCTTATAATATTTGCTGTCGCCAATGAAATAAATATTCTTGTCCTCCTCTATCAGAGACTTGTCTTTGTAAATATGGTCAACCAATTTACCGTCATCTTGTTTGAATAATTCTTCAGGCAAATCTTTTCTGTCATCGCTGATGATCTGGTCTATCATATCTTCAAAAACAAGATTAAAATTGCTTACCAACAACTTCTCGTGATATGATTTTCCGGAAGCGACCATCTCAGCCCTTTCAAAATATATATAAAGGAGATTCCAAAGTTCCACGAGTTCGTCAGTGAAATAGTTGCGGCGAATCTTCTTCAACAATCTGGTTCCTTTTTGAGTATCAATAAGAGATTGTACTTTTGATGGCTTCAAGATAGTATAACCTTGCGCCTGATTGAATTTAAAATGATATGTTTGACTTAGATAGTTAAGTACCGAATAAAACAAAGAAATAAGTTCCTCATCAAAGTTTATCACCTTATTCTTATTACGGAAATCCATGTAATAAGGCTTTCCATCCTGCAATACAGGTTGCACCTTGCTGATAGTTTTAGTCCAATGGATTTTGTTGTTGCCACTCGATTTGATGAGAGAAATATAAGTAAAAAGATTACGATGTTTCTTGCTGAACTCTCGCAATTCGAGGATGATTTCAATTATGGTCTTTGAGTTCTTCTCTCCTATCGGTCTGACATTCTGCAACTGAACATCAGATGTTATGGTAGTGTTTTGTCTTCTTTCGTAATAATGATGAATTGCCTGATAAAGCCATACCGACAATTCAAACACGACTTCATCATCAGAATTCTTCTTAAATTCTTTTAACTTCTCATCATTTGAAGAAATATCAATAATATCTTCAAGATTATCATATCTGTTAAATGCCTTTCCATTTTCAGAAATAAAAACCTTCGGTAAGATGAAAACTGTATCTTTTATCTTGGCATTATAATAATAACCGACATAAGGAATCTTTGCTTTGCCATTACCCAGCAACGACAGATTCACCTCATCGCCGATATTATTCTGCAATGATTCTAAACTATACTGATGTTCTTCAAAGTAGAGTTTCATTGCTGTTCTGATTCTTCTTCTGTTGCTTGAATATCAGCCTTTATCGGTTCAACGCCGATATATTCCATGAACTTCGACAAAAGATTCGACCTATCAGCACCAAACAAATCATTGAAAGTAAATTCTTTTGATTCTGTCTTCTTATCATCTTCATAGTTACGGAAGAAATTATTTTTAGTGCGGACTTCATCCTTACATATGTCATTCCACAGGTAAAACATCACCTTGTCAACAAACTCATCTTCATCAACATCGTGAGTAATAAAAAAGTTACCCATCTGTTTATCTTCAGAATCTGTGGCTTTATATATTCTGTCGTTTGTTTTTTTCAGAAAATCAATCCAACTATATGAATTATTATCAATATTTATTGTAAAATAATATGATTCATTTTTGGAACCATCTCTCTTTTTCTCTTCATATTCAATTGGCACACATTGCCAACTCCAACGACGTTTGAATGCGCTATCCATAGGGAAGAGCGATTGGTCGGAGGTGTTCATTGTAGCGAGGATATTAAGATTTGAAGGCAGTCTTAACTTGCCATTAGCGATACCATCATGACCGACGCCCAACACATCTTCCCTTTCCAAATAATATTTCAAATCATTGTCTGCGTCAATAGGATATTCAGAGACGCCGTCTTTTCTATCTAACAGCTGGAACAAATCACCGAAAATCTGAGCGCAGTTGCCACGATTGATTTCTTCGATAATGAGATAAACCGGTTCTCTTGTTTTCCAGGCTTTAACGTAAGCTTTGGTAAAAGCCTGAGGCGTGAATTCGTAAGAGATTTTTGATTCCTGTTTTTGATTTGCATTTACATAATCAACAATATAAGTAAGATATGTTTCATTAGCAAACCCCAAATGCTTGTTCAGAAGATTCTGCATTGATTGTACCTCATCATATTCTTCAACAATTATAGGTAACAAAGTTGCATACTTAGTAACAAATTCAATTATTTGACTTACCTTATTCCCCGCTGGTTGAGATGTTATATCTTTTGCTTCTTCCTTTAATTCATCCAAAGTCTTTTTAACGTGATAATTCTTTACAGACACCATCTTAGGTTTATAACAACCAACGAAAGACGCATAATCACTATCAGGATGGAAAGTTGTGCGGAAGACAAAGTTTTCATCTACATCTTCAACCATCTCTTTTACTTTGTGAGATTTTCCGCTACCTGGAGTTCCGTAGAATATGGTTTGGAGAGGGGTAGATAATTCTTTACTTGATGGAGTATATTTATTATGATTCTTAATAGCAATTAGAGCCATCAAACGTAAAGTTGCAGTATAACCGTACTCAAATTTATCAACATTACTTGTTCCTCTTAATGCATATCTGGCATCATTTGCAGAAGCATCTGGATTTTGAATGAAATAATCCACATATTCGTCTAAAATGGATTTAGAAACAGTTCTAATTCCAATAGCACCTTTACTGAATGATTTTACCAAATAACACAATCGGTCTTCATCAACAATCTCAATCTGAGATTGACCATTATCAAATTTATCTCCGATGTTAAGTTTATAATTATTCATAAGTATTTCTCAATATTACAGTTTTTATTTTTTCCCAATTAATCTAATCCATTCAGAATTATCAATACCGACTCTAATTAACTGAGAAGTATAAGATGTTACTATGTTTTGAGCGAACATTTCTTTTAACTCTGCGACCCAAATATAATATTTATCCATCTTGTCTTTGAAAGCGTACCCAATTTGTTTATATTGCCTAGCTATGATAGGTTCATTGTTATTGTTTGGTACAAACTCATGCAGCTCAATCGAGTGGCTCTCATTCTTTACGAACATGTGCTCATTGTCTCCAACAACGATAGCAGTGGAAGTTTTGTTTTGTGTTAAGGGCAAAAACAAAAAAGTTCTTCCTTCTTTGGGAACTCTTACAGAATCACAACGCTGTTGAATACATAGTAAATAACTCCAATTTGTTGAATTTTTGTATTTTACAATAGAGCCCGTAGTTAATCGAGGCGCTTTTGATGGTGAAAATAAGTTACTATGTTGAATCAGTTTTGCCAATTTATAATTTGGAGTATCACTTTGTGTAATAAATAGTTTTGTGGCATCTTTTTTTAATTCATCGTCACTGCCACTTATGTTAAAACCAGCTGTTTTAAATTTGTCTTTAAACTTAAATTCTGAAGAGTTGACAATATTCCTTATATCTAACTCTTTTATCTTTACTTTGTTTTTACCTATTTCCGTATCCAATGGTTTTTTATAATTCTGAGTCAACCATGTGTCTATCCATGTTTTTATGTTGAAATTTTCAGAATTAATTAAATCTGTTATAGCTGATCCAAAAATTTCGGACAGCATAGTAATAGCATCGTTACAATCAGGAATTGAAACATAATGCCCTAAAAATGCTGGATCAATATCCTTTGAAAAGACACCTAAAATATTTGACGTATTACGTCTAATAGCAGCTATAGCTGACAATGCAAAATTTGGCAACAACCCTCCAATAAAATTTGAGAACTCTTCTGTTATAAAATCAGGTAGATTCTCATATTTCACTATTTTGTTTTTTAATTCACAATTATGTTTGAACTGGTTGTCATCTTTATATTTGGCACAAATAAGAATAGAAACATTTGAAGAAGATATGCGACAATCATTTTTGTCAAATTTATCGTTCATGGTGATTTCTTTATAAAGACTTTCTGTAATTCCAATCAAATCGGTTTCACCAGTATAGACTATAATTAGTTTAAGTTTTTTATCTCCAGCATCTTCAATAATATTATTGATTAATTTTGTTGTATAAAATCCACGAGGTTCTTCCGAATCTGCATCCTCCTCTTCATTTCCAATTAGTTGTTCTTTTTTTAAATCCAAATACCAATCCAATACGACAACATCTGATTTTGCGAACAAAGAAGAGCAGTTTTGTAAATCTTCTTCAGAGGTTGGCGCAAATATGGTACACAATTTACCTTTTTGTGCAAAAATTGAAGATATTTCATGAGCATTGAAAGCGTTTGCCTTTTCCACTGTCTGGTATGCGTTGTCATCAACAAAAACTATATTCTGCAGAAAATGATCAACCACCTCCCTCGTTATTTCATTAAAAGTCTGTTCCATGTGTTATTTCTTAAAGATTTTAAATGTTACTGTAGAATTTTCTCGTGGTTCATCAAGAATCAAGGAATAGTCTTCTGCTTCCAAAACTTCACGACTTATACTTAAGCCCATTCCTCGCCCATTGATTTTCCTAGTAAAATGCATCTCAAAAATTCGTTCTTTATCTTGTGGCTTAATAGCCAATCCATTATTGGATATATATATTCCCGAATCATCTGCATGAAGACGAATGATTTTATCTGGAACGTCACTTTGTTTTAACCAATAAATAGCATTATCAATAATATTCACAAATACTGGGTAAAAAGTAGATCTGAAACCATTGATTTTTTTGTTTGCATATCCATTTGTGTGCTTAAATGCTATTTGATGTCTCTCCATCCTTGCTTTGAATAAATCAATTAAAAAAACCTTGATATCTAATAAAGATATATCCTCTCTTCTTCTATTTAATCTTCGGTTTAAAGGAGTAAACAGATTTAAATAACCATCTAAATGTTCGAAGTTTATTTTAATGTTCTTATAAACTTTCTCTAAATTCTCATTAACATCGGACCATGCTTTCAAATCATTGATACTGTGTCTTATAGAATTGATAGTTCCATTGAACTCATGATGCACAATGCCTACAGCTAACCCAAGCTGGCTTAATTCCACATCTGTTTGTAATCTTTCACGTAAAACTTCCAATTCTTCCGATGTGGCTTCTGCTATTTGATCGTTTGTAATAATCTGACCATCATCACCCTTTTCCACATAAAAACTTTCAAATTGCCTGATGATTCGATCCATAACATCTGTGTTTCGTTGGCTTATTGTATCAATCTGATTCTCCATCGACATCCTTTCTGTAACAAGATCAAAGTCGTCTTTAGTTGAAAGCAATTTGAATTGGTCTTTAACTTCTCGTATTTGATTGTCCAAGTCCAAAATCAAATCGTTCGTTAAATCTTTGATTTTCTTGGAAACACTTAAGACAACATCATTAGTTTCATCTTTTTTCTGCTTATTTGAGGAAAGCGCTTCTTTTGAAATCAAGTCCACAGCCTGTTCTAAACGTTTCCTTTTATTAACCTCTAAATCCAAACGTCCAGTGAACTCATTCACTAAACTGTCAATTTGTTCAAAATGAGGTTTAAATACATTTTCATCCAAAATTTTAATCTCGTTCAGGTATGAATCATAATCCACCCTCATAGACTTTGTCATGGCAAATCCTTTTGGAGAATTGACAACAACTTTTTTTCGATAGTCGGTAAGCGATTGTCTCGCTCTCATTTCAGAATCAATAAGTTTTTGACTTGCACTATCGGGATCTTTCATATAAATCAAAGAGGATAGTTCGTTCCTAAACGACGTAATAATATCATCACACTCTTTCTCATACTTATGCTCTGAGAGATCTACAAAAAAGCGGTCGAGGTCTTTAATAAACCTATCTTTTTTCCCTTTTGCAAGTTTGTCTCTGCGCTCTAAAGCCTTGTAATAAGAGTTAATTTCTTCCTTACGATCATTATAAAATTCCGATTGTGGCGTGTTCCCCTTTTCATTGAAAAAATCAGCTGCTAATTGCACGAAAAAGTTTTTCAAAATAGACTGCAATTGTCGGTATGCTTTATTCTCAATGAAACCTTCTCGTCCAGCTTTCTCAATCAAATTGCAGTTCTTTCCATCGGCAATTTCAATGGTTCCAAACATTCTACGATAAGAGAAAAAATATGTGGAAGCTCTTTTGGATCTGTTTTTTTCTATATCAAGAAAATCATAATCAGAATCGCCATAAGGAAGAACTCTAATATTATTACGATAGATATATAGTCCACCATATTTATCGCCTTTTCTTTTAATTATTCCATAGTTCACAACATCCACTCTAGAACTCTTCAGTTCACCTTGTAAGTACGCAAGATTAATCGAGAATGGCCCGCATTCTGTTTCTCTATAGTGATTATCTCGCCAATTTATAACATGATCGTATGTTTTTTCTCCGTAAATTCTAATTTGTCCTTTGAATTGCCCAAATTCATCAAACTCTCCAGAAAAATGATGGTCAGCAATTTCGAATTCTTCTGGAGTAAAAAATTGTTTCTCCTCCAACAAACTAACAAATGTCCCATCATCATGTCTATAATCCCGAAATGCAATATTTATCATTGGCGTTGGATGGTTGGGCGTCATTGTATTATGAAATCCCATTAGCATCTTTTCCATTTTTGTTGCTTCATTTGAATCTCCATCGCCTTCAATATCAGGTATTAAAGAATTACTTACTGGCGAAACAAAGAAATGCGTGCCACCTGTTTGCAAAGATGTTGTTCCACTAATTATGGAATATACGCTAGCAATATCAGAATTAAACGATTCTATTAGTTGTGCTATGTGAGAATAATCATCTTTGGAAATACTGCCTTTTTCGACAAGTTCTTTCAAAGAGTAAATACATTCATTTTTTAATGATATGATTTCTTCCTTGGTTGGAATACTACAAAACTCTTTGACAGGTATAACAATATCGTCGATATTTAATCCTGTTAATTCGAAAACATCCCAACAAATAAACGCTGCAACTATTTTGTTCGATAACTCGTATTTTGCTTTAGTTAGTATAAGAACTTGATTGCCTATTGAGGCAATAGCTAATCTTCCGATTCCTTTTTCTCCCATGATTGGCCTTGGAGATTTTGTTGAATCGACGGGTGGTAAAGTGTTACTATTACCAACCACTTTACTATCAGTTCCTAGAGTTAGCCAACGATCCAAAAAATCTTTTTTCGACATACCAACGCCATCATCTCTTAGAACTAGCATATTGTCCTTACGCAAAAAATCAATATCAAAATGATCAGCGTACGCATCATGAGCGTTTTTTATAAGCTCATTAATTGCAGTAGGTATTCCAGCTATTTGCTGTCTTCCTAATAAGTCTAGAGCTCTTGCCTTTGTTTTAAATTGCGCCATATTTAATCATTTTCTTGAATAATCAAACCTAATCTTCTTGCATATTCACATGGAACCGCATTCCCTATAATACGTGCAGCTCCAGCAATACTATTTGTTTTAAAGACATATTCTTTCGGAAAAGATTGCAATGTCGCTCCTTCTCTGATAGAGATAGCCCTATCTTCTTCAGGATGTGCGAAACGTCCATTAGAAATGCTAAAAAACTTGGTTGTTATTGTTGGAGAAGGTCTGTTCCACCACATACGACCATAGTTGTCTTTGAAAATATCATCTTTACCAACATAACATTTAAGTTGCAAATGAGGCTGGTCTGCCCAACTCAAACGATTTCCACCATCATGAGGAGTCAATTCCATACGTTGCAAACTAATATCATTTAACCCAGCAACCGTGTGCTGAAATTGAGACGTATCCTTATGTCCAGCCTTAATCTTAGGAAATCCATTTTCTTCGCCCAAGACATCTGCAACGGTCAGAATTTCCTTGGATTTTTCAGGCATTCTTAACTCAATCCCGTCTAATCTTGTTGCAATAAGAGAAAAACGACGACGACTTTGTGGGACTCCATATTGACTCATATCAACCACATCCTCTGTATGCCTGTAACCAAGTTTTTCTATCTTCCTTAAAAATTTTGGCAGAATGGTTTCCTTGTTTGTCACGATGCCTGGTACATTTTCAACTAAGATGTATCCTGGGTTATAATATTCAATAAATCTGGCAAAATTCATCAACAAATCTTTTGACATTTCAGCTTTTGAATGGTCAGTGTTGATAATGCTATAATATTGACAAGGACTACATCCAACCATAATCAAATGGTCGTCATTTTTTTGCACACCAAAATATTTTTCAAAATGGTTGCTTCTAAGTTTCTTAATGTCTTTGTATACAAAAACACTTCCTGGATTATTGTATTCGTATGTCTCTTTTGCGTTTTTATCAAAATCTACTCCTGCAATCACATTGATTCCTGCTTGACGTAAACCGCACGTCATACCTCCACCTCCACAAAAAAAATCGATTGCTTTATACATATCTCATAGATTTTTACAAATTACAAAAATAAATATTTTTTAGAGAAATTATTGGAAAAAGAGAAATTTAATTTTTATTTTTTAATTTACCATATAAAACAATTTATAATCTTTATTGTTAATCTTAAAACAATATTTTTAACCAACATGAACCAAAAAACAATTAATTCTAAAATCATAGACTTCGGTCCATTGGCATTTAAAGTCAGTTCTTTAAATAACGAATGTTCCAAGTTAGCTGCTGATAGCATTTCTTTATTGTATAATTCTGCACAATACACTTATTTTTATAAATTAAAATACGAGTATTCGCAAGTATTATCAACTCTTTGTTTCAAAGCAAGAGTGTATGGTTATCTTTCGACTCAAGATCTTGATTTAATGAGACAATGTAATGATGGCATTCAATTCTGCCAAAATAAGATTATCAAATATGGAATAAGCGGAAGCATTGATTTATTATCTCTTATTATTACTGGCATTTCAAAATTGTCAAAAAAAGACACCCAACCCTTACTCTGCCGGGACAATCCGTAAGTTCATCCGTCATGCGGAAATTGATAATGAGCTTATCTCCTTTCTCTTTTTTACCGCAAAAAAGAGAAACAGAAAAAGCTCGCCGCTACGGATAAATCCGCTAAAATTATGATTCTTTCGCTAAACAAAAAGAACTCGCTGCGCTCAAACATCTTTTTGTTCTTAACGCTCCAGACTCATAATTTCTTAACGCTATTTATCCGAGACTGCAGGATGACGGCATGGACTTAAGATTCCGGGGAATATAAAAGTGCAATATATTGGCTAAAGACGAATTGAAAATTTAAGGTCACAAGGTCGCAGAGTCGCAAGGTGACGGTCTTTATGACTTTTGGGAAATTTTATTTTCCTGACTTTATGTCTTAAACTTTAAACCAATAATATCAACAAAGTCTGTTGACCGTTGTCTGTTGTCTGTTGACTATTCTTAGATTCTCAGATTTAAAAAGATTACTTATCCGGCAAGTGTATTATGTCTTTTGCATTTTTGGACGATATGACGGATTTCCCTATTTTGGATTCTAATTGTTCTCTGGCAATTTTTGCGACTTCACCACCTTCTTTCGCGGCGACCTTCTTCTCCAATTCAACAAATCTGTTATAGGATACGGTTTTGGGAAAAAGATGCTTGCAATGCCTGCATATATAATTGATATAGAAATGTTTCAGACATTTGTATCCTCCGATGTGGAACATTATAAGAATTGTTATCATTTCGGCATCAGAGAGGCGACTTGGTTTGTTTCTGTGCTTTTTTTCGTCGTCAATGGAATGTTTTTTCACAGTTTCATTAAAAAACTTGCAGAAGTCGTCTGCCATATAGAAAATTTAAATAACTTTGTTGTCGGATAACATAGCGATTTGTTCTTTTTTTTAGCACTTTAAAGATACAAAAAATATCGTTATGTTATTCATTTTTATTAAATTATTTTATATCGAACTCACGTTAAATATACAAAATAATCACTAGATACAAGAATTATGGCTAAGAATTGTAAGCAAATTTGGAATGGAGAAGAGATAATGTCTGAAGAAAGAGATAGGTTCAAATTATCAAAAGATGAATTTATAGAAATCTTTAAATCTTCCGATTTAATAGAAGTTTTAGTTGAAAAAGATAGTCTGAATGGTATATACGATTTAGTAGTAAAATATAAGGTATTGTCAGATGAGGTACATATTCTATATCAGGATTTGCGTTCAGGTGATAAGGATGAAGACTCAAGAAAGAGGTTTCAACTAACTGAAAGAGTTCTTGAGGAATGTCAATATTTTTATGTAGGTGGTTATAATTCTGGTGATAAAAAGGTTATTATATCAATATTGTCAGGAACAAAAGAATATAATAAATCGTCAAATAATTCTTCTTTGTGGTTTTCTTGGGAAGATTTTAAAAGGACATATGATAATGGAATTAATATTTGGAAACAGAAGAGTAGTAAAGTTGATAACTTAATTGTTGGTGGTTGTACTGATTCTAATATAACATTTTTACATAATGCCATTATCTCTAGAGCTTTAGATGTAGATTCTAAAGTAGATGACAATAAATCTAATGATGATATAGAAAAGCTATCTCTTCAAACAATCTAC
This sequence comes from Bacteroidales bacterium, assembly GCA_045606865.1. Classification (GTDB taxonomy): domain Bacteria; phylum Bacteroidota; class Bacteroidia; order Bacteroidales; family F082; genus Limimorpha. The sequence continues at coordinate 1,398 of JAZUST010000053.1, read as the reverse complement.
TATGGTGCACCTGGTACGGGGAAATCTCATACCATCAAGATACATACCGAAGGGGAAAGTGTTGTTCGAACAACATTCCATCCTGATAGCGACTACTCCACATTTGTGGGATGCTACAAGCCAACAACAAAGGAGGTTGAAATGCGTGATGTTACAGGTAAAGTCATAATAGAACATGGCAAGCCTGTAACCGAAAATCGTATTATTTATCAATTCGTTGATCAGGCATTTTTACAAGCTTACATCAAAGCATGGAAGTTCTATGCAGAAGCTGAAGAAGGAGTCGCCACCAAGAAACAATTCCTGATTATTGAAGAGATAAATAGAGGTAACTGCGCCCAAATTTTTGGAGACTTATTCCAATTATTGGATAGAAACGACTATGGTTTCTCTGAATACTTTATCCACGCAGATAAGGATATGCAAAAGCATTTATCAAACGCCTTTAAGGATTGTCTTATTAAGGATTCTCACAAGGATACAATTAATTCACTATATCCGAAAGAAGATGATGTTGTAGCAAAAGCCCTATCGGGGGAGATCCTTTTGCTCCCAAACAACCTATACATTTGGGCAACAATGAACACTAGTGACCAAAGTCTCTTCCCTATTGACTCAGCATTTAAGCGTCGTTGGGATTGGGAATATGAGCCGATTAAATATAAAAATATCAATTGGGTAATTGATATCGAGGGTAGCAAGTATCTGTGGACATCATTCCAGCGTGAGATCAACAAAAGAATATTTGATGCCACCAATTCAGAGGATAAGATGTTGGGTGACTACTTCGTGAACCCTGCAGATGGCGTTATCACAGAGAAGATATTGCTCAATAAGATACTCTTCTACCTATGGAATGATGTATGCAAAGATGGCGAAGGTGATATATTCAAAACCGCCGACAACGAGGATGTAACATTCTCAGACCTACATAGTGATGGCGGTAAGGACAAGCTTATTGCAATGATGAAGTATCTCAAAGTTGAAGAAGCTTAATCAAATATTATGCTACTATTTATCGAAGGATATCCATACGACCTTAATAGAGAAGTTAGAGAGGGCTTGACCATAAGGAAAGTACTCGCAGATGTGGTATCGCTACCTGTAAAGGACGACACTTACGCTGTCGAGTATGTCGGTTATTGCTATAGTAGAGCTGCTGGAGATGTGATTTTCTTCTTGCCAAAGGTAGTATTGACTGGAGAACAAGACGAAGATAAAAACAGCGATACGATATTCGGAGCCTCTCCACAAGAGATTATTGACTTCGAATCGGATAAGGTAAAATCTAAATTCACAGAGGATGGTAGCAAAGAGTACAAAGAGTTTCTTTCAACACTCTCAATTTGGATTTACCGCGTTATAAGTGTCTATAAGCAGACTCACAACGACAATATC
>JAZUST010000052.1:0-50136 GCA_045606865.1 Bacteroidales bacterium | reverse complement strand
TGTACGTTATCGAGATACCATTTGATTGTATTGAGGTGATATTCACCTTGACATTGGAGTATGTTTTGTCTTAACTCACGAGACATTGAAGTGATGACTGTTGGGTCGATCTTATGAAAGTCAGCGAGGATACCGCCGAGTTTTTCATCCTCTTGTGAGTTGACAGCTTTAATAGCTGTTGAGAATATAGGTGCTGGGAAAGGAACGCCTTCGAATGCTGTGTCAGCAATCTTAGCATCGACTAAACTGTCGTTGATGCGAACGTCTTTCAACTTGATTGTAGAGATGATATCACCAGCGCAAGCTTTTTCAACTCTTTCGCGTGTTTTACCATTAGAAACTAAAAGTTGTGAGATACGTTCTTTATTACCTGTACGTGGGTTAACCAAGTCTTGTGATTCTGAAATTGTACCACCGTAGATACGAGCCATAGCAACGTCGCCAACGTTTTGTTCGTTAGAGATCTTGAAGAAGAACATTGCTGGAGCTTCTTCAACGCTGTTATGGAATTCTGTTCCGTTTGTAGCTTTAGTAGCTTTAACGTGAGCAGGTGATGGACAAGCGTTGATGAGGAATTCGAGGAGACGAGTTACGCCAACGCCTGATTTAGCTGCACCGCATAATACTGGGAACATATCACGGTTGATGATACCGAGGTGGAGACCTTTTTCCATGTCTTCAGCTGAAAGTGTACCTTCTTCAAAGAATTTTTCCATAAGAGCGTCGTCACCTTCTGCAGCGTGTTCGATAAGTTCGTTGTGTAATTCTTCTGCTTTGTCAGCTAAGTTAGCTGGGATATCTTGAATTTCAGGAGCACCGTTACCGTTTTTGAAGACTAACATCTTCATTGTGATAAGGTCGATAACTGCGTTGAAACCTTCACCTGTTGCTACTGGGAATTGAACTGGAGCAACTTTATCGCCGAAATATTCTTTCAATTGACGTACAGTATCGTCGAAGTTAGCGTTACTGTGGTCTAATTGGTTCATAAAGAACACAACAGGTTTGTTTGTCTTTGTAGCATATTTCCAAGCATTTTCTGTTGTTGCCTCAACACCAGCTTGAGCATTGACTGTAAATACAGCCATGTCAGCAGCTGTTAAACAAGCAACGATGTCGCCTGAGAAGTCGCTAAAACCTGGAGTATCTAAAATGTTTATTTTCTTGTCGTTATAGATTGTGTATAACAAACTTGCGTTTACAGAGATACCGCGTTCTGTTTCAATTGGACGATAATCTGATACAGTGTTTTTACCTTCTGTAGTGCCTTTTCTGTTGATGAGCTTACCTTCGAAAACCATATTTTCAGCAAGCGTTGTCTTACCGGATTTAGCAGCTCCTATGAGAGCAACATTCCGAATGTCTTCTGTTTGGAATATCTTCATGTTTTTAAAAAATTAATTCTTTATTGATTAAAATTGGTACTCTCCCAATTTGGAGTGCAAAGATACATATTTCAATTAAATAATACAATACTTTTTTTTCAAGAAACCGAGAAATAAAAAAACTGAGAATCTACAAGTTTTGACTAATGACTAAAGACAAAAGTCTAAAGTCATTTGCCATAAAATTCTCAGATTCTCAGTTTTTCAGATTCTCAGATTTGTGCAAGGTTTTTAAACTCGTTCCATCTATCCTCGTTCATCTTAGCACCAACAACTTGGATAATGCTTTCCGCGAGATGGTTACCTATTGTACCACATCTTTCCAAATCGTAACCTTTAATAAGTCCGTAAAGAAAACCCGCCGCATACATATCACCTGCTCCTGTTGTATCAACCACGTCTATTTTATTACAGCCAATCTGTACGACTTCTTCTCCCCTTTTAATCAAGGAACCTTTCTTTCCGATTTTAACGACAGCAATATCAACATTTTCTGCAATATAATGCAACGATTCTTCAGCAGTCTTTTGTGTCAATGCCTTTGCTTCTTCTTCATTAGCGAAGATGATATCTATTTGAGGAAGCAATTCGTTCAAGAAATCGCGATTGTCTTCAACGACATTGAAACTTGCTAGGTCGAGGATAACTTTACAACCACATTCTTTTGCAATTGAGATGGTCTTGGTAAAAGTTGGTCTGTTAGCTATGAGATAACCTTCAACATAACAATAATCCCATTTGCCAAATATTTCATGTGTAACAACTTTTTCGTTAAGTTCCAACGATGCTCCGAGGTTTGTCGCAAAAGTACGTTCGCCATCTGCAGAGATTATCGTACGTGCTGTTCCCGATGCCGTATCGCTATGGAACAAATAAGGGTTTACTCCAACTGCGTTCATTGAGTTTTCAAAAAACTTTCCAGTTTCATCTTTTCCTATGTATGAGACAAATCCTGTATGGATTCCCATTTTTGCCAATGCGTGAATTGTGTTAGCGGCAGAACCACCAGGAGCCATTGAACTTTCGTAGTTTTCAAGTTTCTTTTCAATAACCGCTGATGATTTCTCATCAACAAGTTGCATGGAGCCTTTCGGTATATTTAATTCTTCAAGTATGCCGTCATTGTCGATACGAGTCAAAATATCAACCAATGCGCTTCCGATTCCTATTACGTTTTTCATATGTTTATTATTTAATTGTCGACAGTCAACGTCCCTTTGTTTAAGATTTAAAGAACAGCCTTTTGCCTTTAGTCATTTGTCTTTAGTCAATATATAAAAAAAGAAAATGATTGCTTGAGCGGCAACCATCTTCTTCAATTAATAACATGAAACATAAAAAAATTACACTTTGTAATCTCTCTCTTTGCGCCCCCTTCAGGACTTGAACCTGAGACCCCCTGATTAACAGTCAGATGCTCTAACCAACTGAGCTAAGGAGGCGTTTGCTACGTTTTATCTCCGTATTGCGAGTGCAAAGGTACATCTTTTTTCTTTACACACAAGTATTTTTTTTGATTTTTTTAAAAATATTTTTATTATATTTATAATCTACTGATTTACAATTTATTTAAAACTTCTAGAATATTCTTCCATCTTCAAAATCGCCCTCACATTTCTGAAAGGAATGACATTTCTGAAAGGAAAAAGTACATTAATGACGACACCAAACCACCATTTGTAATAAACTCTGAGTTTACAATAAGCTTTCCTGAACTTAAAATTATATTCTAAAAAAGGCTGAATATTGGAATGTTCTGTTATGGAACGAGAGCCATCGCACACATATTTCAGTTTCTTTTCACCGAGATAATATTGGTTCATAGTGTAGAACAGACCGTAGAATGGTTGCGAACAATCATGAAGCGACTCCCATTTACATTTTGCATTGTCATATTCACAACTATCAATTTTTATTGTATTGACTGAAAAACCGACTATCTCACCTGAAATTTTATTTTCAACACACCAACACTCCTTATTACCATCATTTTTATATTCATCTATAAGACATTCTAAGCTTTCTTTCGTTGTGTGTTTTAATAAATTATTATATGATTGTTCAGCTGACACTACAATATCGTATGCTATAGTTCTGAGTTCTTCAAGAGTAATAATTCTAAAATTATATATCTTCAATGCTCTTCGAATTTTTTTACGCGTTGATGATGGCAATTCTGAAATATCCTCCAATTCATCTTTTATTATGAACCAAAATGAAGTTTCTTCCTTTGTATCGAAATCGTAAGTATTACGAATCATCAGACCGCCATTTCTTAACAAATCTTTACTTTCTTTTTCGGAAAGCAAATTCTCCTTACTTTCTTCCAAAAAAATCCAGGCACCTTTATATAGTCTGTATTGATTCATTATTTAATATTTCTACGATATACGATTTTCTTATATGTTCCGAAGATAAGATTTCTAATTGTTAATACAAATGAATAAATGACATTATTATCAAGTTTTCTGAACATTACATAATGCCATTTTATTAATGAAAAATAAGATTTATTGGTAAGTGAATTAGAATGTCTGCGATATTTTGCCAGATTCTCATCTAACAAATAACAATTAGTTTTCTTGGCAATTTCAATCCAAAGAGCATATTCCTCATTAATATTAATATCGACGCACTGCATCGGTCCGACATATTCAGCATCATACATAACCGTGAGACAACCAGGCCAGCAATAATCCGTCATCTTTTTTTTATCTATTACATTTGGTCCAGTAATTATTACTCCGGTTTCATTAGAATGCTCATCAATCTCGCAATAATTTGTATATGAGAATTTGTAATCATTTTTCAACATAAACCCGATTTGTCTTTCGAGTTTTTCCGGATGCCAAATATCATCACTATCTAAGAATGCAATCCATTTACCATTAGCGTTCTGGAGAGCGATGTTACGAGAAAATGCGGCACCTCTGTTACTTTCGTTTTTGATATATTTTATTCTCGAATCTTCTTTTTGGAAGGAAAGAACAATCTCAGCAGTTTTATCCGTAGAGCAATCATCAACAACGATCATCTCCCAATTTTGATACGTCTGATTCAGTACAGACATAATCGTATCAGCAATGAATTTTTCGCTGTTATATGCAGGAGTTATTATTGAGACGAGGTTCATTGTTAAATCTGAAAAACTGAAAAACTGAGAAGTTGTCAATTCTCAACGAAATATTGTCTTGAAAATTATCTTAATATCTCCCCAGAAAAATCTATTATAGTAATATTCTAAATTAATTTTAACTTTATCGGGATATATTATTTCGTCGTTATATTTTTTAGGGTCATCTACTTTTGCCAACAACTCTTCTTCATTAATATATTTTAAGGAAGCAGGTCCTGTTATTCCAGGACGTAGTTCAAGGATTTTTCTATCTTCACCTTGAAGCATATCAGCATAACCGCTTACATCAGGACGAGGACCAACAAGACTCATCTCACCTTTAAGAACATTTACAAGTTCTACAATTTCGTCTAATTTTGTCCTTCTCAAAAACTTACCGAAAGGAAGTATTCTTTCATCATTTGATGTTGTGACGAAAACATCGTTTTCATCGCTATCCGATTTCATCGTTCTTATTTTATAAATCTTAAACGGCTTTCCATATTGACCTATTCTTTCTTGTTTGAAGAAAAAATTCCCTTTTCCCATGACTATCTTATGAATGATAAAGATTATCAGCATAAAAGGAAATAGAATAATCATTCCGATCAATGCCGTTATTTTATCAAACAAATGTTTAATGAAAAGTGAACCCTTGCTCATTTCAAAAACTTTATTTTAAATTAGACAAAGTCTGTTGACTGTTGTCAGTTGACTGTTGACAAAAGTTCCCATGGAACAACAAGAAGTAGAAAAACACGAAGAACATAATTCCCATCTGGCGTTCAAGCACCGACTCAAACAACGAGTTAAAAGCGATGATCAGCAATAATGAGAAAAATACTATATCGAAGTTTTTATTCTTAATCCAGAAAAAGATAGGATATATGAAGAAAGAAAGCAGCAGAATCAGTCCTATAACACCGACAGCTATTATTGTGTCAGAGAATTGGTTGTGGGCATTAAGTTCATGCTTTATACAATATTTTATTATTCTATATTCATTTAAATATTCCTTTACATCAGAATTGTCATATTCATTCTTTTGAATAATACTATCTATGTGTTCATACACTTCTGCGACATATTTCTCATTGTACAATGTTGGATCTGAATCATCAACTACATTATCAGTAAGATCAGAGGGGTTTATTGATTTTATTTCTGATATTAAATCATCTTTATATCTATAATACGAATTCATAGTCTCATCATTCCTATCTCCAGATCCCACACCAAACAATATATTTTCACTTATTACATATCTATTTGCATTCCTTATGGTTACCCTACTATCTCCTTTACCATTCTGAATATTTTCTATCGCATCAGTAAATTTTTGAATAGTTTTAGGAAAAGCGAAGTAGCCGATAATTAATGATGTCAAAAAAATGACACAAGAAATAATTCCAGTCTTTCTTTTTTTTAATACAAATGTTATCCATATCCATAGTGTGAATAAAATTACTATTGAACAAAGGATGCCTGCTCTTGAATATACGTAAAATGGTGAGATGATTAAAAGAATTGATATCAATAAATTAAATATTTTTAGTTTTAATGAGTTGTTATTTATAAATTCAACAAAACAGAACGCTAATCCCATACATGTATATAACGAAAAATGCGCTCTATGCATTGGGGGAAATACTAAATTATCGGTTTTAAAAAATTTATGAGGAGAGGTTAATCTGATTATTTCGGACTCATTAAACAAAATATCATACCCAGCCCAAAATAGATTTATCACGAACAATGTCAATATTCCTATGACAAAACAATACATTACGGTTCTGACTCTGTCTTTTGTCAGATATGATAAATTTGATGTCATGAAGAATAATGGAAAAAGCAAGAACGACAGCTTCTTTCCTATCTGTACTCTTGCTTCGGCAGTATTTTCTGAATATAAAAAACTTATCGCATAGACTATCCAAAATGCGATGAAGATAAAATATGCGAACTTGTTTCTGTATTGTAATTCATTTATCTTAAAGCCTTCTTCAAAAATTCCTTTTAAGATTGTACATACAAAAAGTCCTATCATAGCGTATGTCGCGATTCGCCATGACATAGGAACGAAAAAAGCGAATAATACTAAAAAAATATATTCGCTTAGTTGAAATGGTTTCAAACCTTTAAATGACAATAACATCTCTTAAAAATCGTAATATTTTCTGTCTAATGTCGTTCTGATTCCAAAACTGATAATAAAGTCGTTTATATCATCAAGTCCTTCAATCTTCTGACTTCTATGTGTTACCTCAGCAAATACATTGAGATTATATGAAGGATTAACCAACCATGAGACAACAAAATTATTCATCATCAAAGTATTCAACTCTCCTGTCAGCATATAATGTCCGTAATATGGTTTTTCATATCCTTCAATTTGATAATAATCTCTATAATCATGATAAATGTCATGACCGTAATATTGGAACTCACCATCTTCTGTTGTAATATCATCACCCCATTGGCCGAAGTTCATCTTATATTGGAAATAGAAACGCTTGTAGTTGTATTGCGCTCTTGCTACTATTTCATAGAAGTTAGCTCCCCAAGGATGAGCGAGCGGCTGGTTGAGATGCGCATAATTATCTTCTCCATCATAATGAGAATACATATAAGGTCTCACCATATTAAATTCTCCCTGAAAGAAAAGATTCTTCACATTGAAGCAGTTATAACTCTTAACGCCGAATTGATATGATTGCTTATTCGCCCAATAACCATTACCGCCGATAAATTCTTTAAATGTCATTTCATCTAAAACAAATTGTGCATACAAGGTAGTATGTTTTCCCAAGATAAGACTTCCTGAAGCACCAAGTAAAGCATTATCAGGTGATTGTCCAACGTAATAATCTGTAGTTCTTAAGAATAAAATCGGATTTATGTACTGGAAGTCCAGACCTCTTCTCACGCCGTTTTCATCCTGACCTTTACAAACCATAGCATCAAACAAGCCGATATTAAGACGTTTTGTAACAGCCCAATCCAAATAATGTATCACAATATTTTTTCTCGCAAAAGTATCGTCATCAAGGACTCTGTTTTTATCCGACATCTGAGAATATAGGCAGGTGTATTGAATATTCCATATATCGGCAGTGAGTTTTACGTATGGATAAGCAAAAGCATTGTCTGATAATATCAAAGAGCGATAACCGTCACCAATGAAATTCTTTCCGTAACCTAATGTAGTTTGTAACCAATAGACAGGACGCGCCACTAAATAAGCAGAAGCATTCGCATAATCGAAACCTGTTTCTTTAAATGTTCTCGCATGACCTTGTCCTGGAACAACTCTGTTAGTTTTCGCAAAATCTGTTATATAATCAGGGAATACAGCTTGATTTTCTCTAAGATTTGTGTAAAAAGCGAAATTATTTCCTATTGTTCCTTTCACCTCAGCTCCGCGTGTATTTACCCAAATGCTTTTACTTCCGTCTTTACCGACCTGAAAATCAACGATAGGATTGATACCGATATAGAAATCGTCGGTTTTTGTTCCTATAAAATCTGTATTAAAAATAGAATTCCAGACTATGTTTTTCCACTTCTTATTATAATTCTTAACTATAAACTGCGATTTATTAAGGCTGTCCAAGTCAAGAATATCATTAAACTGATATTCCGACCATGCTTTCATTGCCGTGTGAAATCGATAATCTGAATTATAAGCCGCTGCTTGTATTTCCATCTCATAATCATCGTTGAGTGGAATTAAAAGTTCTTGAGCAAATACCGCACTAATTGAAAAACTCATCAATAAAGCGAATAAAAATATCTTGACCTTCATTATTTTATTTTTTATCTAATTGTGAATAGATTGAGTTATTACTTATAAATTCTGGAACGATGTTTTTCATCTGTGCCACAATCTTGAAATCATCGCTTGTTGGAATTAAGTTAATGAGGGTTTCAATTTTCTCATTTACTTCCTCTTCAGTATAGCGACGAACCTTTGCCCTCATGATCTTTGCATGTTCTGTTGGAATTGTATTTTCTTTTGTTGAAAGCAATTCTTCATAAAGTTTCTCGCCAGGTCTCAAACCTGTTATCTCAATTTCAATATTTTGTTTATGTGATAATTTAATCATTTTCTTAGCAAGATCGTAAATCTTAACAGGTTCACCCATGTCGAAAACGAAAATATCTTCTCTTTCACCCATAACACCTGCTTCAAGAACGAGACTACAAGCTTCAGGGATTGTCATAAAATAGCGGATGATATTTCTGTCAGTAACTGTAAGAGGACCACCGTTCGCCAACTGCTTTTTAAACAATGGGATAACCGAACCATTAGAACCCAGCACATTACCGAAGCGTGTTGTAACAAATGCTGTCTTTTCCGCTTTACGGCTTTGTGTATAAATCTCAGCGATACGTTTTGTTGCGCCCATTACGTTTGTCGGGTTAACAGCTTTATCTGTAGAAACCATAACGAACTTTTCTACACCGAATTCTATTGCCAAATCAGCTACGTTCTTAGTTCCCAAAACATTGACAAACACAGCTTCGTAAGGAAACTCTTCCATAAGAGGAACATGTTTGTATGCAGCCGCATGATATACAATCTGAGGTTGATGTTTCCTGAACACATCTCTCATTTTGACCTCATCTTTCACGTTACCAATAACAAACTCCATCGGAATATTAAAGGAACGATAAGGTTCGTTGTTTCTCAACTCAAACTGAATATCATATAATGGAGATTCAGCTTGGTCTAAAAGAATAAGTTTCCTTGGTTTATAATGAAGAACCTGGCGGCATATCTCACTACCGATAGAGCCAGCCGCACCTGTCACCATAATCACCTTATCATGAAGACCTTCTGTGATATTTTCCTTTCCAAGAACTATAGGTTCTCTTCCTAACAAATCTTCTATTTTAATTTCTTCAATCTGATCCGCCGTAAGGTTATTATCTATCCAATTGTTAAGGAAAGGAACCGATTTCACATCAACGCCCAAATCGACTATCTCATTAATGATTGTTTTTCTTTTTTTATAATCGAGGCTCGGAATAGCAAAGATAAACATCTTTATATCATACTTATCAATAAATTCCTTATTAATAACCTTATACGGTTTGTACACAGGCACTCCATTTATCATTTTACCGACTTTATTGTTGGAATCATCAACAAAAGCAATTATGTTATAATAGCATGAAGTATCTTGTTCGACGGCTTTCTTTGTTACAATACCTGCATCTCCAGCACCATAGATAATTGTGTTTATCGGCTCTTGCTTATGACTAATATTCTCATTATAAATACGTCTGACAATCAAACGGGAAAATGTCATCGAGATAAAAGTAAGCATCGCCACGAATATTGATTCCGTGTATGACACGAACCAGTAGTTAATTGAGATAGCTGTAAATCTGGCACATATATATTTCGCCATAAACACCATGACAAACATTCCCAAACACACAAATCCTATTTTTTTTATGTCGCCAAATCCGCTATAGCGGACAAGTCCCTTGTATGAGTCGAAGATAAACGAGTTTATAAGGAATGCCAAGAACAAAGTCACCCAATGAGGTATTTCGGCAACGATGTTCAAGTCGCTCAAATGATATATATATTTCACGAATATATAAATCCAGAACGATACGAAAAATAACATACAGTCAAACAGCAACACTAACCATTTTGAAAATGATTTAGACGCATATCTGCCTCTAAATAATGCCAACGCCAAGTTCTTAAATAATCTTCTCATATTGTTTTGTATTAGTTACAAGTAATATTTGCTGTCTATGGTTGTATGAAAAACACCTTCCGACAGTGATCTATTTATTTTTGCCAATCTTTAATATGTTGTTCTTCTTCCTTCTTACAAATAAGGAGAGTATTATTGCTTTCCGCAATGATATAGTTGTCCAATCCTTGTACCACGACTTTTCGTTCCGATGGAGTGTGAACTACGCAATTCTTACAGTCAACCATATTCACATTCTGACCGACAACGGCGTTATTGTTTTCATCTTGTTCGAGATGAGTATAGAGACTTCCCCAAGTACCGAGGTCGCTCCATCCGAAGTTAGCGGGATAAACGAACACATCCTTAGATTTTTCCATTACGGCATAATCGATGGAGATGTTAGGACAAGTCGGGAAATATTGGTTTATGATTTCCTGTTCTTGTTCCGTGTAGAAATAAGGTTCAATCTTATCGAAAACTGATGCCAAATCCGGGACTAAAGAAGCTATTGTATTGACAACCATCTTAGCACTCCAAATGAAGATACCAGCATTCCAATAATAACCGCCATCTGCGAGATATGATTTTGCTGTTTCTAAATTCGGTTTCTCTTTGAATGCTTCAACTTTATGGATATCAGACACACGTCCGTGTGCCTCTACGTGAGTTTCTGTTGACTGTTGACATCCGCAGGATTTAATGTATCCATAACCAGTTTCTGGTCTTGTAGGCATCATACCCAATGTCAAGATAGCATCACGGTTTTCTGTAAACTCCAAAGAATCTTTTATTACTTCTCTGAATCTATTAACATCAAGGACGATATGGTCTGCCGGAGAGAAAACGAGATTTGCTTCTGGATATTTTGCATAAATCTTACGACTCACATATTCGATACAAGGAGCGGTATTTCTCATGCAAGGCTCCAACAAAATCTGAGTTTCCGGAACACCAGGAAGTTGTTCTCTGACTATAGATTTATATTTTTCTGAAGTAACAATCCATACATTTTCAATAGGAATGACAGTATCAAAACGTTCAACTGTAAGTTGTATAAGAGATTTACCGATACCGAGAACATCGATAAACTGTTTAGGTTTTTCAGGCGTGCTCATAGGCCAAAAACGAGAGCCGACGCCGCCAGCCATAATAATAATATGATTGTTGTTATTCATGATTGATGATTCTTTATTTATATCGTTCTAATAAGTCAATCCAACTATCCATAAAGGCAATTTATGACCTATTGGATATTCTATATTATCAGCAAGAATATATGAATTAGGAATATTTGCAATTTGGTCAAATGTTTTATCATGACCTCCAACTTCAAATATTATCCTGCCATCTATTTTAAAATCCCCTGTTTGTTTCCCGTATTCTATAGTGTGATTAACCGATAATTGATTTACGACAAAACATTCCCTGACAGTTCCGATATTACTTTGATGGCATAATGCATAAAGTATATTTGTATTGTGTAAGTATATTTTATCTGGTTTTTGCATCTTTGTTACAGAATTATTGTCTGAATATAAAAGATGTAATAATTCAGCACGTTGTAGGTTTGACAAATAATTCAAAGTAGTTAATTTGTTTATCTCAAGATATGATGACAATTTCGCAATATTGACCTCGTAAGGGACATTTTCCGAGAGAAACATCAATAATGCCTTTAATTTTCGGGTATAAGCAGGTTCTATATTACAAAATTGCGTCATTTCTTGTTCTATAATAAATGAAATGACATTTTCAATTCTATTATAGTATTCTAATTCGTTTCCATCATAGAACGGATAATAACCAACTTTCAAATATTCTTCGAAATATTTTTGAGGACGACAAACATCATTAACAGCAGTACATATTTCATCAGGAGTTTCCAATATATCTCTTAAAGAAAAAATCGGCAATTTAATATTTTTATAAAATTGCAGATATTCTCTAAATGACAATCCTTCCATTGTATATGACAGAACTCTTCTCGACAAATCAGCATCAGCATTAAGTATCTGTATCAATGAAGAACCAGTAAATGTTACTTTTAGATCTGGATATAAATCGTTTATTTCTTTTATCTCTTTACTCCAATTAGGATACTTATGCACCTCGTCCAAAAATAAATGCAAGCCACCTAATTGATGGAATCTCTCTGCTAAATCCAACAACGTATGATTCGTAAAATACATACTATCCATTACACAATACAGAGCCTCATTAGCATTGACTCCATATTTATGTTTTATATATTGTCTCATAAGTGTCGTTTTCCCGACACCTCTCGAACCACGAATTGCCACCAAATGTTTCTCCCATGAAATCTCATTCATAATATCACGAACGATATTCATGCTAACATTAGATATAAACATTCTATGTTTCTTGTAGAGACTTTCCATAAACTAAGACGAATAACTTTGCAAATATACTATAGTTTATCCGAATAAACAATTTTTACATTAAAAAGGTTAATTAAACAACCTTTAAACTCTACACTAAAATATTCTTTCCATCATCTGCCATTTCTCATCGGAGCGCGCGTCGGCACGGCATCCCTGAAATTGTGCCACGTAAGCTTCCCATTCAGCCTGACGAGGAAGAGTAGCGAGTCGAGCCATATCACGTTCCCAATCGAAATCATCGATGGTGTCGCAAATCATAAAAAGCAGGTTTCCTTTAATGAAAATCTGCATATCCAATATCCCCACTTCGCGTTGTCCCTCAATAATCTCAGGCCAAACATGAGAATGGACTTCCACATACTTCTCTATCAACTCAGCATCGTTGACGAGAGAAAGAGTTTGACAATAACGTTTCATATTTTTAAAGTTTATAGTGTATAGTTGATAGTTTATAGTAGTTGTAAAGTTTATAGTTGATAAGTTGCTGCTAAGATAAACTTTTAAACTTAACAACTTTCAACTTGCGAACTTCTATTAACTATAAACTATTAACTATGAACTTTTCCTAAAATCCTGATCTTCTGATTTTTAATTTAATAGCCTCATTATGTTTTTCACAGAAAGCGTCTGTATCTTTCACAACGCAAGCCAAATAACCGCCGCCACCTGCACCTGGCATCTTCCATGCAAGTACATCGTCCATCGCAGAATATTTATTGATATATTCTTGTACACAACCTTGAATCATTGCGGGGAACATAGCCACTTGTGCGTTGAAAGAATCCTTATATGCCTTTGCAAACAATTCTAAATCAGTATTCATTATGGCGTACCAGCAATCATCGGCAGCTTTTGCAAGAGTTTCAACTTTTGTCTTTGTAATATCCATCCCTTCAATCACAGAACAACCAGGACGACGAGGTTCCATAGGTATCATGCAAAGATGATTCTCTAACCAACACAATACATCTTCATCTTCACAAGTCTCGATTTTATCTGGCCAGAAGTGATTATCATAATAGTGACGACACAAACCAGGAACACAGATACCTATTGCATCTTGAGCTCCGCTAATGATACCGTCTTCTCTTTCAGGATGATTTTCAAAGCAGAAAACCAAGCGAGCCAACGTCTCAGGATCCATATTCGGAAGTTGGTAAGGCCATATACGTTTTATGACATTACGTGTTGAAGTACTCAATCCACATCTGTCACGAATCTCAAAAGAAGGTTCGAGACTTATTGTCAAAGCCCATCCTGGAGCATGGCAGCTGACGTATGGCTGATCGATCCATGTGCCAGCCAAATCTAATCTTGTTGGAAGTTTACAAGGACTTTTTTTCAATTCGGTGCTGCTACGAGCTTCAAGACCTTCATGCGGATCACGTTCCAAAACGATATATTCAATTCCTCTCTCTTCACAAACCTTGCGTTTTGAATCGGAACCGCCGTCGCTGTTGACAACGAGAATATCTGGTTTTACAATATCTAAAGTTGGAATAAAATCTAAGATACCTCTGCCTGCATTTATGTATGCGTCCTTAACATATTTGATGCTCTTCACCATAAAGAGACGCTCCTGTTCAGAATAAACAGTCTTATGATTTTTATAATGTAAGATAGTCTTGTCAGAACCGATTCCGACATATAACTCACCATATTGAGCAGCCTGACGGAAAAACTCGACATGACCGCTATGAAGAAGGTCATAACAACCCGAAACGAATACTTTTTTCATATAAAGTTTATAGTTAATAACAACTTTAATTGATTTTCATTAAATCGAAATATAAAGCAATAGTATCATCATTTTCATTCTTGTATCTATTCTCTTCATCTTTACCCATAAATGAAAATCCATTTTTTAGATAAAATGGTACTGAATTACGATATGCATCAACAGTAATAAAACGACAACCTGTTTTATTCTCCGTAATCATCCAATACTTTATACAATCAAGAATATGGGAACCAAGTTTAGTACCCGTACCTTGATATTTCTTGTTAACTGCCAGACGACCAATTTTAACAGCCGGATAATCCTTTCTATGTTTTGAGTGAGGGAATAGATTTCTAATTTTCCTCCAAAATGATTTATGATGTTCTATTGCAGTTATTTTGTCATTCGACAGACTGAAGAATAAAACTGTTTCATTGTCTGTTTCTAAATAATAAGTAACAGCTAACAATTCTTTTTGATATTGAATAGCATTTTCTAGCAGAAATTCATTCAGATCACTATCTCCACAATCAAAAGGAAGTATGTTATGTTCGGTCGTCAATCTTTTTAACGGTATTGACGAAAGCATCATTGAATATTAAGTGTTTTAATTAATCTATTAAATTCCAATAAACTTTCATCAATACGCTGTCTTTCCTTATCTCTATCTGATTGAGACGGAGCATTATTTATTTTTGAGATAAAATCCCTAGCATCATTTCCCCATAATATTGGAGTGTCTTTAATAGGTTTCGCCATAGTTTTTAGTTTTTTAAATTGATTCTACAAAGATAATATTAATTATTCAAATACCACTCATACATTCGATGAATTCCTTCATCAATTTCTATCTTATGATGCCAACCTAAATTATGAAGTTTGGTTACATCGGTAAGTTTTCTCATCGTGCCATCTGGTTTTGACGAATCCCAGCGGAGCTCGCCTTTAAAATCAATCTCTTTTACAATCATCTCAGCAGCCTGACGAATTGAGACTTCCTTACCAGTACCTACATTGATATGACAATTACGAATCTCTTTTTGTGAAGCATCGTAAGTATCTTTGAAATCAACGTTGAGCAAAACATGTACACTGGCATCAGCCATCTCCTCACTCCATAAGAATTCACGCATCGGAGTTCCTGTTCCCCACAACGTCACTGCGTCAGGAGATATTCCATATTTTGCAAGAACAGCTAATATCTCTTCATCAGAATTATTACCGTCGATTCCTTCAACAGGACGAAGATTTAAGTCTTTGCGCACAGCTCCCCAGTCATTTTCATTGAGGCATTTAGCGAGATGTATCTTACGAATCATGGCAGGAAGGACATGACTCTTCTCCAAATGGAAATTATCGTTAGGTCCGTACAAATTAGTCGGCATCACTGCGATATAGTTCGTTCCATATTGAATATTAAAACTCTCACACATTTTAAGACCTGCAATCTTAGCGATGGCATAAGGTTCATTCGTATATTCTAAAGTATCTGTCAACAAACAATCCTCTTTCATCGGCTGAGGAGCTTCACGAGGATAGATACAAGTACTACCCAGAAATAACAACTTCTTAACATTATGGCGAAAACTTTCACCTATGACATTTTGTTGTATCTGTAAGTTATTATATATGAAGTCTGCACGATAAATATTATTTGCCATGATACCGCCGACATGAGCAGCAGCAAGAACAACCGCTTCAGGTTTCTCCTCATCGAAGAACTTTTTAACAGCAGCAGCATCCAACAGATCCAGTTCCTGATGAGTCCTGCCGATTAAATTTATATAACCTCTTGACAACAGGTTATTCCATATAGCAGAACCCACCAAACCTTTATGACCGGCGATATATATTTTCGTATCTTTATTCATATCTGAGTTTTAAGATGAATTTTCTTCACGAACCTCATATCATGTTCCACCATGATGCGAACTAATTCTTCGAATGAAGTCTTACGAGGATTCCAACCAAGAAGTTGTTTTGCTTTTGTCGGATCACCGAGAAGCTGCTCCACTTCAGCAGGACGGAAGAAACGTGGATCAACGGCAACGAGTTCTTTACCTGTAGCGATGTCGATACCTTTTTCATCAACGTCTTCGCCTTCCCATCGTAGATTGATACCTACTTCTTTAAAAGCAAGAGTAGTGAACTCTCTAACCGTATGATATTCACCTGTCGCAATGACGAAATCCTCTGGAGTCTCATGTTGCAAGATGAGCCACATACATTCCACATAATCTTTTGCATAGCCCCAGTCGCGAAGAGCATTCAAATTACCGAGATACAATTTATCCTGATAACCCTGAGCGATACGAGCAGCAGCCAAAGTAATCTTACGAGTCACGAAAGTCTCACCTCTACGTTCCGATTCGTGGTTAAACAAAATTCCATTAACGGCAAACATTCCATAACTTTCGCGATAGTTCTTGGTAATCCAGAAACCATATTGTTTAGCGACTCCGTATGGAGAACGAGGATAGAAAGGAGTTGTCTCTTTTTGAGGGACTTCCTGTACCAATCCATAAAGTTCTGAAGTAGAAGCCTGATATATCCTTGTCTTTTTCTCCATACCGAGAATACGAACAGCTTCTAAAAGTCTCAATACGCCGATAGCATCAGCGTCAGCAGTATATTCCGGAACATCGAAACTCACTTTAACGTGACTTTGAGCAGCTAAGTTATAAATCTCGTCAGGGTTAGTCTTACGTAGAATATTAATCAAAGAACTTGAATCAGTCATATCACCGTAGTGAAGATTGACCAAACGTTTGTTATGCATATCGCGCACCCATTCATCTAGATAAAGATGTTCGATACGACCTGTATTAAAAGAAGAAGAACGACGAATTATACCGTGAACCTCATAACCTTTCTCCAATAGAAACTCAGCCAAGAAAGAACCATCCTGACCGGTAATACCTGTTATTAAAGCGACTTTTTTCATGTTTTATTTTTTTAAAGTTTATAGTTCATAGTTGATAGTTTATAGTAGTTGTATAGTTTATAGTTTAAAGTTGATATGATAGTAGTACGATAAACTTTAAAACTTAACAACTTTCAACTAACGAACTTCTATTAACTATAAACTATGAACTTTAAACTAAACTATCAACTATACACTTCACTATATACTTCACATCATCATCACTTACGCATGGTCCTGAAGGAAGGCATAATCCTTTCTTGAATAACTCTTCACTTACGCCATTAAGATACGCAGGACTGTTCTTATAAACAGGTTGTTTATGCATTGGTTTCCAAAGTGGACGAGCTTCTATGCCAGCTTTATCTAAGAAGATACGCATAGCCTCTACATTGTTGTTAGGCTGACAATCTGTTATTAGAGAAGAAGCAGCATGAGTCACGCTACCAGCTCCGCCCACAGCACCTTGAATAGTCTGAGCGTATGCGTTTTCCTCGCCTTTTACCTTAACCCAAGGCTCGATGGTAACTGTATTGAGCCAATAGTTACTGTCGTAGTCTGAAGAAGGATTTTCTTGTAGCTTAATTCCATCAATATCTTTAAGTAACTCTTTATAAAGCTGACAAACATTCTGATGATGTTTGATATGCTCGTCAGCCACAGTCATCTGTCCACGACCTATACCAGCACAGATATTAGACATACGATAGTTGTAGCCAATCTTTTCGTGTTGATAATAAGGATAATTCTCGCGAGCCTGAGTAGCATAGAACATAATCTCCTGTTTAGCAGCGTCATTTTCACAGATGAGCGCACCGCCACCAGAAGTCGTTATCATCTTATTACCATTGAAAGACAGAATACCAAACTTACCGAAAGTTCCAATAACCTGACCTTTATATTTGGAACCAAATCCTTCAGCTGCGTCTTCTATTACAGGAATTTCGTATCTGTTTGCTATTCCCATTATCTCCTCGATTTTGTATGGCATACCATAAAGAGCGACCGGAATTATCGCTTTAGGTTTCTTGCCAGTCTTGGCGATACGGTCTTTAATAGCTTCTTCGAGAAGCTGAGGATCCATATTCCATGTCTCGCGTTCTGAATCGACGAAGACTGGAGTTGCACCGAGATAAGTTATAGGATGTGAAGATGCACAGAAAGTGAATGACTGCACAATGACTTCATCGCCAGGACCGACGCCACATGCGAGTAATGCGAGATGAATGGCGGCAGTACCAGCACTAAGTGCTACGACTTTCTTATTATCACCAACAAAAGATTCGAGGTCAGCTTCAAAGCCGTTGACATTAGGACCGAGAGGCACCACCCAATTGGTGTCAAAAGCCTCCTGTATGAATTTCTGCTCGTTACCACTCATGTGAGCGAGACAGAGGTAAATGCGTTTTTGTGACATGATTTTTAGTTTTTAGCTGTCAGCAGTTAGCCGTCAGCGATGGTTGATTTAATTATTATAAAAATCTAATGATTCGTAAAGTTTTATAGTTTCACGGATATATTCCATTTAGATAATCTCAATCTATTATTTACTCTATAATTATCAATTATCGATTATTTAGTCTATATTTGTTATTCTACCTTCCAATCCTGTAATGTTCGTGTTAGAGTACTAAAACTTACTCCGCATTTTATCAGACGTTTTCCCGAACTCTCGTAAGGAATCATATAACCCTTATCATCAATCTGTTTCAACGCCTCATCCGCTGATTTATCGACCTTTATCTCTATCACATAGATAGTATCTATATATTGCATAACAATATCAGCCCGTCCTCTACAACTTCTGACTTGTGTCTGTACATAACGATTCATAAATGAGAATATCAGATATAGAATCGTCTCATAATATGATTCTCGTTTTACTATTTCTTTGTCACTATACGGTATGCCTGCCAAATAAGATCTCAATATGGAGAAGAAGTCTTCTATATCATCATTGCGCAACGCATTGAACAAATTTAAAATAAGACCATTATCTTCTAAATCAGTAGTTTTTGTATAAACAGGAAGAAGATTCTCAGCCAGACCTATTCTTACTTCTTTATTAGGAATACCTAAACAGAACGAGTTTGTTTCTCTATCATAGTCTTTTATGGTAAGATACCCGCTTTGATATAACAATGGCAGAGCGTTGGTCATCGTTGTTGTTGGTCTGTCGAACGAACTTGCATCGGTTTGCACGTTGTCAATACTTGTGACATCTGTATTATAACGTTGCAGTTGATGAATAAGATAAGTCGGAGTACCAGAGGCGAACCAATAAGAATCGATATGTAATTTTTGAAAAGCGTTTAATATACTATATGGGTTGTAAATTTCTTTGTTACCTCTTCCAAAACGATAGCCATCGTAATATTGCTTTAGCATAAGTTTCATATCCTCAACAGAACACTTATATTCTTCTGCAAGTCGTTCTATATCTTTTGCAAAGACAGAATGCAATTCATCTTCAGTAATACCGCAAATAGCTTCATATTCAGGATCCATACTAACATTGTTAATATTGTTTACAACACTGAATATATTCATCTGAGCGAATTTTGTTATACCTGTCAGAAACACAAAACGCAGGTGTGCATCGCAAGACTTCAGTGGAGCGAAAAACTCCTGCATCATAGTGAGTACATGATTATGATTCTTCTCATTATGAAGATGGTCTAACATAGCGGCATCATACTCATCAATAATTACGACTGTCCTTTCGCCTTTCGTCTCATTTGCACGTTTTATCAGTCCGGCCAATTTCTGTCCGGGACTTATCTCCATATCTGAATAACCATATTTCTCCTCATAGTCATTCAGCTGACGATATAATTCATTTTTTATTCCTTGTATATCTTGGTTTTTTGCTGTACTGAAGTCAAAATATAATACCGGATATTCTTTCCATTCGTTTTCCAACTTATCTATAAGTAAGCCCTTGAACAGATTCTTTTCGGCTTTAAAATAAGATTTCAAGGTACTCGACAGCAGCGATTTTCCGAAACGGCGAGGGCGACCAAGAAAGACATACTTATTCCCTTTAACCAACTTATATAATATGTCGGTCTTATCAACATAAACATAATTATCGTTGATGATCTCGGAGAATGTTTGTATGCCAATAGGATATTTCATATTTTCAGTTCTAAGTCTTTTTACAAAGATAACAAATTACAAGGAAAAATTATCAGACTTTTTTCAAAATCTTTTCTTGAATAGTCTGTAATTGCGAAAATAATCTACCGTCGTTTATATTAAATACACCTGTCTTGATGTAGAATTGACCAAATAAAACAATACTGCCTTTATGTGTACTTACATTATGTTTATCAAATATTAGAAGTGCTGATACTGCATGGAACAATGCATAATACAGCCTGTTTGCTATGTTGTCCCAATAGGATAATTTTTCTAATTCATTGATTTGGGAGACAATATTCTCGGCTTTTTCTATCTCTAAGCCGACTATTATCTTGCGTTCTTCTTCATTGAGACTCATTGCAATAATATTTTATCTTTCTCAACATTCTTGTAGAATGGCAGAAAGGTACTATTCTCCCATTCCTCCTTGGTATATAATACAGGAATTACCGACTGACCATTTTCCCATCCTAACATGGTAAATGAGAACGACACATTGTCATAATCTGATTGTTCAATCTTCGATTTATCAAGAATTATCAACAAATCCCAATCCGAACCCTCATTAGCATCGCCTCTTGCCCTTGAACCATATATGAACAACTGACCACCAGAAGGTATAACTTCTTTGGCCACCTTCTTTATTTTATTTATAAAATGCTGATCATTCATATACAAATATGTTTACTTTCCTACAAAGATAACAAATATTATCTAAAATTTATTGGTAATGGAAAATATTTCAGCAATAACAGACATATCTTTATAACAGATGCTAAACTTTGAATCATATCCAAAGAATAGATACTGATAGGTTTGTCAGAATTAGGAATTTGCATTTTTTGCAAATTGCTATTTTTATCCAATTCACCATCTTTGAATATTCGAGATATATGTCTTGAGATAACGGATATGTCTTTGCTAAACAACTCAGCCATCTGAGCTTGCGTCAGCCAAACTGTTTCATCTTCTATTCGCACTTCCATGCGGATGCTTTCATCAGGCTGGTAAAGAACAATCTCACATTTTTCGACTATTGTCGGTAATGTGTTTTTGTTTTCAGGTTTCATTGGTTTTGGGGTTTGGTTGTGAGCTCTGAGCTGGTTTATTTAGGTTGTTTGTACATGAAATGGTGTTTTTATGTACAATGTTTTTATTGTTGTGGGGTTGTTATTTCCCCATGTCCAGGACATATAATTCTGTTTTTTGCTAATTCTTTTATTTTCTCTAATGATTCTTGTGCTTGTATTTTGTTTCCTTTTGGTAAGTTGGTAACAACTTTAACTCCAGGAATATATGAATCTCCCGTAAAAATGTAATTGTCTGTATAGTATGTTAGACAACTGGTACAATGACCTGGAGTTGCTATGACATTCAAATATGTATTATTAGATAAATGGATGCTATCCATATCTTTAAGTATTACAATGTCTTCTTTTTTTCCAGTGAAAAATGTTGATTGTTCATGATATAGAGAGAAATTCTTTTTATCAGAAAATAACTGCTCTATTCCGTATTCAGAAGTATAAATAATACTATTAGGATATGTGTTGTGAAAAAGGTTTATATCAGCAATATGATCAAAATGACCATGTGTGATGAAAAGTCCCTTCACATTGATTGACAAAGGTAGTCTTTGTTTTAATGAATGGAAATCTCCTATATCAAATACCCAACAATTGGAAGTCTCTGTCTCAAATAGAATAAACATATTTGATGACAGATTCTTTCCAACTATTTTTTCAACTTGGAACATAACTATTCCATGAAGTTTAATATGTCTGCAATTGTTTTAAACTCACGGATTTGTTCACCTGTAAGTTTTTTATTACATTCTTCATCCATTAAAACGATGAGCGAAAGTTTTGCCATAGAATCGTATTCATCAATTGATGATAATTCTGCTTCTGGACTTAATGAGCCGTTATCAAGCTCAAGCATTTCTTCTAATAATGCGATTTTTTGTTCTTGAGTCATAATTTTTATATTTAATTTAATCCATCTACTTTACACACAAGCTCCTCCATCTATCAAGATGCTTGTGCCAGTTATTGTTTTTGTTGCGTCACTCAGTAAAAATAGTATTGTATTTGCTACCTCGTATGGTTCAGATGGTCCTAATGGAGCATTAAAGTCAGAAGCACCAACAGTTTGGTTCATTTCTCTAGCCTTAAGAGCTAAAGGTGTTAAGACTTCTGCTGCCATAACTGAATTAACTCTAATTTTTCGGTTAGCTAGTTCCAATGCCATACAACGAACAAAGGCGTCTACAGCTGCTTTTGAAACGCAGTATTCTGTCTTTGCTTTATATCCTCTTATACTTGATATGGATGACATCACTACAATACTGCCTCCTTCTGCAAAATGTTTCTTCTTGCAGACATGACGAACGAGTTCAACAAAGGAGTAGAAATTTACATCCATTACCTTGCTAAAACCGTCTTTTGTAAGTACATTAAGCGGTTTTCTTGAACTTATACCAGCACAATGTACCAAACCATGAACTATATTATTATGAATGAATATATCTTTTATAATTGATAATATACTACAACTATCTGTTAAATCTACAGTATAATAATGATGCTTGCCATAAGCTAATAAGGGCATAGTTTCTTTAAGACCTTCTTCAGATAAGTCTAACAATATCACATTAGCACCTAGTCGACTTGAGATGATAGCTGTTTCTCGACCTATGCCAGATGCAGCTCCGGTGATTATAATATTTTTATTAGATAGATTGATAACATCCATTTATTTTAATAATAAAATTTTATTTTTTTAATTCTGTTATCAAATTCCAAATACTTTCGGCGGAATTAAAATTCTCAGGATCTAATTCTGTTATACGAATTTGAACATTGAAAGCATCATCTAATTCTGATATAATTGAAACAACATCAAAAGAATCTAGAATACCATCATCAATAAGAGCTGTTTCATTTCTAAAATCTACGTCAGGACGAATTCCTTCTAATATTTCTAATAATTTTTCCATGGCTTTATTTTTTAATTAATGATATTGTTGACTTGTTTAAATATTTAAATCCTTTTTTCTCATACATATTTACAGCAACTGTGTTTTGCTTTTGCACCCAAAACATATATCGTTGTTTCTCCGTTGTATAATTTTTCTCAATGAATTCATCTAATAATGCTTGTCCAACGTGTTTCCCTCTTGCTTTAGGTGTTACTGCAACATGAGAAATCAATGCAACTCCTTTATCGATGGTTTGATGCAAAGCACCCAATAAAACACCATTATCATCTTTTGCAACGATAATCTGTTTGTTTAATAATAAATCATTATAATTATCATCTGAAATATAATCTCCGCTCAGATGATCGAATGAATCATTAAACAAAGAACAAGACCAAGATATTTCATTTATTGTTTTTGCAAAACCAATATTTACACTAGATGATGTATTTGATTTTATTAAATCTTTATACATTCCACTATATTGATCTCTTATTAAATTGACAGAAAAACCACTTCTACAAAAATAGTTAATTTCTTCTTGTGGATAAAATTTTTCTCCTCTGTATAAAATTTCTATCACAAGATTATCTATAGATGAAAAATCTGCTACTTCTTCTAAATTGCCAATATAGTAATACATACGCATCCCAAAATCTTTTTTTACAAAAAGAAATAGATTGGATTCGGTATGGTGTTCAAACAACAAACTTTTGCTTATCAATTCAGAAACTTCGTTTTGTATATAGTCGTTTGAGAATATTTTATTGATACGATAAGTGTCTGTAAGTTGTTGATAATCTTCTATCTTATCAATTTTATTGAGCTTCATACATTCTTTTCAATTCTATTCTATCAATTTTTCCATTCATATTATAAGGCATAACTTTTAAATGCTTTATAACTTCTGGGAACATATATACTGGTATCTTGTCCTTAACTAAATTGATAATATCAAGTTCTTCATTATTTAAAGTAGTATAGAAAAGAACTATTTTATCATTTTCTTGATCAAATATACATGTGGCATTTGTTACATCTGAAATAGAGTTGATAGCAACTTCAATTTCTCCTAATTCGATACGATTACCTTTATGTTTTATTTGAAAATCTTTTCTTGAAACAAATTCAATTTCTCCTAAATCGTTATATTTTACGATATCGCCAGTACGATAAATTTTATCTTCGTACAAATCGTGAAGAGGATTCTGTACAAATACTTCTTGTGTTTTTTCTTTGTTGTTATAATATCCTAATGCAACACCTGTACCACGAACACAAAGTTCTCCAGTTTCGCCAACTTTTACCAATTCATTATCATCATTGAATACAAGTATTCCTTTGTTGTGACAAGCTTTACCAATAGGAATAAATTCATCATCATCGAAATCTCGATCAACTTCATAATAAGTACAGTCTACCGTTATTTCTGTTGGTCCATATAGATTTACATATTTTGCATTAGAAAGTTTATTCATCCAAACTTTCAGTTGTTTTGCAGGCATTGCTTCTCCTGCGAATGTAATCAATCTTAAATGTTGTGGTAAATTTACAGATAGGATATCGCTATTCCCTATCAACACTATGGCTGAAGTTGCCCATAAAATAGCGGTAATTTTTCTTTCGTTTAAGAAAGGGATGATTAACTTAGGGAAAGTGAAATATTTTTTACCGATAATGTTTAAAGTTGCACCACTTTTAAGACAGATACAAATGTCTTTTACAGAACCATCAAAATAGAAAGGAGTTTGATTGCCTAAAGCATCGTTTTCAGAGAAGTTAAATGTGTTCACCAGCCATTCGGCAAGGTCTATCATACCTCTTTGAGCAATAACAACACCTTTAGGAACTCCGGTAGAACCACTTGTAAAGATAGAATAGACAGGATCTGTATCTATCATCTGTTCTCGTATATCTGCCAATAATTGTTTATCTTCAGATGTATTGATAACATCGTCATATCTAAGATGGACTCCAGAGAAATTAATCAAATCTAGAATTTTTTCGTCGGCACTTGTTACCGTTATAGCTGCTATGGGATTCAGAACGTCGGAAATTAATTTTACTCTTTGATCTGGCATCTTACAATCGATTGGCACATAAAAATTACCACTCTGTACAACACCCATAAATCCGACAAGGCCTTCAATTCTTCTATCAACAAAAACCAATACTGGTTTTCTCAATGATGAAGAAGTTTTCTGAATAATAGCAGTGCCGATATTTCTTGACAACTGATTCCATTGGGAGAATGTCAAAGAATTTTTATCGTCAGCTATGGCTGTTTTATCAGACCATTTGTTCGCGGAATTTTCTAGATATGAAAGTATGTTAGTTATCATTTTTTCTCGTAAAGTTGATTTGGGTTAGTAATTAAACCTTCTTCAAAAATTGTATCGTCTTCAAAGATAGGCAAAATATCATTAGTATTAATCTCAAATGATGTTGCACCTAAAGAAATGCCTATTCCAAAACCACAACTCATAACTTTGATAGTTTTGCTTTCTTCATTATTGCCATATTTATCACATAATGAAACGATAGCAGAAGCTCCAGAAGTATTACCATACCTATCAAGTGTTATTGGCATTCTTTCGAAATCAATCTTTGTTTTTTTTGCGATTTGTTTCAGAATATATAAATTTGCTTGATGAAAAGCAAAACAATCGTAATTATCAGGAGTTGTTTCTGTTTTAGCAAAGAAGTCCTTTATTAAACGTGGCACATCGAATATAGTAAAAGTAAACACGGAAGTACCTTGAATAAAAGAATTCATCAATGTCCTTGGATTGCCATCTTCACACATCACTACATCCTCACTTGCATGAAGATTACGATAACCGCCACCTGGAACAATCATATATTTAAATCCTGAACCATCACTTCTCACCATGGCATTGATTTGGTCTTTTTCGTTATTTGTCTTTTCAAGAAGCATAACTGCACCAGCTTCTCCAAACAACATTGCTGAACTACGATCGTTAGGATATACCGATTTACCAGCAGTGTCACCGACAAACAAAAGTCCATACCTCATATCGCTAGTACTCATTATGGATGCTAACGTTTGCATACCGACGACTAATGATGAACAACCAAGACTAATATCATAACAGACGGCTTCTTTAGGAATACCTAAACGATATTGAAGAACGAATGCTGTTGAAGGTCTTCTATAATCTGGACTATGAGAAGAAAATATTAAAGCACCGATTTCTTCTGGATTGATATTTTTCTTTTCTAGTAATTCTTTGGCGGCTCTAAAACCTAAATCACTACACGTTTGAAATTCAGTTGTTCGATGAGAAGCGCGAACACCTGTCATTTCCATAAATTTTTCAACTTCTTCGTCTCCAAACAACGGTTTGTAAGATTCTGTTTTTACCTCATTCGCAGGTACAGCACAAGCAACGCCAGCGACCTTTATATTTTTGAAATTAAAGAATGCCATATTATATATCTATTTTTTTAGCGGGGTTACCAAAAACAGTTACACCTGGTTTAACATTAGAAATCACAACACTACCAATACCTATAGTTGCACCATCCCCTATCTTTTTCGATGGAGCAATTGAAACACCACATGCAACATATACCATTTCGCCTATTTGAACGTGTCCGTTTATACTACATCTTCCACTTAAAGTAGAAAAATTTCCAATGACAGCATCATGACCTATTCCAGAACCTAATATTGATACAAAATCACTAACTTTAGCATTTGCATTTACGTTACTTCTAGGAGTAATAATTACGCCTTCGCCAATTTCAGCAAATTTATTAATCAATGCAGTTGGGTGAATTATTGTGGCAAATTTGGAACCTTTTTCTTTGAGGGTTGTTACGACTCGTTTTTTTACATTAGGGAATGCCAAAGCACAAGCAAGATATTCATTATCTTTTGGTTGATAATCCTTTATGCTACCAATTATTTTATAGTCGCATTTGATGTTGAGAAGAGCATTCGGATTATCATCAAGAAATCCTAAAATATTCCATTCTGGACACTTCTCATTAACGTCTTCTACCCATTGTACTAATTCTCTTCCGAACCCAGATGCCCCTATTATTATTAAATCTTTCATATTCTTAGTTATTTCCGTTGAAAGCTTCCATTGTAGCCTGACCTTCTTGTGAAATGTCTGCTCTCTTGAGTACTTTCATTATTGTTATCCAAATTATTTTAATATCTGTCCATAATGTACAATGGTCAACATACCAGACATCTAACTCGAATTTCTTTGTCCAACTGATAGCGTTTCTTCCATTGCATTGTGCCCAACCTGTCATTCCTGGTCTAACCTCATGACGGCGAGCCTGCTCTTTAGAATACAAAGGTAAATATTTAACTAATAGAGGACGAGGTCCAATTAATGCCATATCACCTTTAAGAACATTAATAAGTTGAGGCAATTCGTCTATTGATGTTGAGCGTACAAATTTACCAACTTTTGTCAAACGTTGAGCATCTGGAAGTAATTTCCCATTTTCGTCTCGCTCGTCTGTCATGGTCTTGAATTTTATTACTTTGAAGATTTTTCCATCTTTACCTGGGCGTTCTTGTGTGAAGAAAGTGCCAGCACCTTTATTTGCGAAATGTAGCCATATTGTTATCAACAATAATATAGGCCATATGATTAATAATGCTATAAAGACTATTGTGAAATCTATTATGCGTTTAAAGAAGTTTTTGTACATATTGTTCTGCATTTTTATATGTAAATTGTTTTGAAGCTTTTAATGAATTATTGCTTAATCCTTTTTTCAAGGTAGGATTATTATTTACTTCGAGTATATATTCTGTCATTTCTTTGATAGCTTCTTTATCAAAACATCTACCATTATTGTATTCTGAAACTAAATTGTTAAGCTCAGATGTTTTGGGAGCTATACATAACAAAGGAGCTCCTACAGCTAGCAGATTGTAAGTTTTACTTGGAACGCTCAATGATGCAGTATCATCATTTAATGTAATTACAGCTATGTCTGCAGAAGCTAATGAATATGGCATCATTTCAACGCTTTGCCAAGTTAAAAATCTACAGTTATTCAATCCATATTTTGTTACATTATTTTCAAGTATCTTCTTTTTACCGCCTTCACCAATGATTAGGAATTGAATATCATTATCATTTTTTAATTTTTTAGCAACTTCAATTATATATTCAACATTATGTGTAATACCGATATTACCAGAATATAGTACAATAAATTTATCTGTTAAATTATGAATTTTAATAAATATATTTTCTTCTTTATTTATTGGATGTAATTTAGTTGATGCCGACCAATTGGGTATAGACTCAATTTTATTATTATCAGTATATGATGATAATTGTTTCTTCATACCATCGCTTAATGTGAATATTTTATCTGCTTTATCAAATAATTTATTATTCCATTTTATCCATTTTCTATATAGGAAATTTGTTTTTTTTATTCCTATATTCGTCAATGCATCTGGATATATGTCATATACAATGACAGAGAATGGATTTTTTAAACACAAAGATAATAGGTAACTTAATGGAGGATTTGTTACATATACAACATACCATCCTCTATATTTGAATAAAAGTTTAAAGTAAATTTGTATAGTACCCCAAACCCAAGTTAATAATCTTTTGAAAATAGATGTCCTATTATATTCTACAATTTTATCAACTTTGGTTGAAGGATTAAGACTTCTTTCATTTTCTTTTATGCTACCTGCAATGAGTGCAGTTTCTTTACATTGCGATGCAAAAGCATTCACAATGTCAATCATAAGATAACCTGTACTTTGGTTTATAAATACTATTTTATCTTTCATTTTATTTTGCTATTAAATCACCTAATTCCGAACTTGTCATAAATTCTATATCTGGCCATTTTTTTAACATGCGTGAAAGTAACTCTGATAATTGTTTCAAATTTTTCTCTCTATTCTCAGGATGTAAATATCCGATATAGTTTACACGATGTGAACTAATAATGGCAGGTTTGTTCCAGCGGAATGCAATTTCAATTTCTTTTAGGCAGTTGTTTATCCAGTCAGTATTGCTAGGATAAGCATATCCAGAACTAGATGGCTCGAAAAAACAATTCCTTACGGTATAAATTTGATTATATTGGTTTTTACTACCGATGAATCTTATATTGGTTTTATATTGTCCATTACCTAAAGGTTCTTTTTGTATTCTTCCACTAGCAATGAATTTAACACCATACTCATGTAATTCTTTTTCAAGTGAATTATTGAAAGGAGCGTTTGTTGGTACAAAATTTCTTGACTTGTATCCATATAATTCTTCAAACAAATTCAATCCTGTTTTTAACACTTCTTTTTGATATATTAAATCATCAGTTGTCTCTATATCAAATGCAGCTTGATAATTGGGTAATATTTCTCCATTTATACCAGGCATACCTGTGACACCATTTTTAAAACCGACTAATGTTGATTTGTTCTTAGCGTTTAATGCTCGTATCCAAAATTGAACATTAAGATGTTCTCTTCCGTGAAAAATTGGCACCATTAATCGCTTATCAATACCTTGTTTCCATAACTCATGTACTCTATCATGTTTTGAATATCTTTTACATGTTTCAGTATATGGTTCATAAAAGTATTCTGTATAATTATTTTCTCTTATTTTTTCAAAGTTTGGATTAGCAACGATATTTACACCAGTAATTACAGGATGGCGTCCAGTAATATCTTTGAACTTACTTAAAATTTCAAACATTTGTTCTAGGTCATCATTACATTCCAAAGAATCGAAGATATTGTAGTGACTTCTATCGACAGGCATTCCTGCTTTTAACATTATTTCGAAAGCTTCTTTTGAGGACATTCTGATACTACCCCAATCGTCACTTTCTATAACAACTATATGACGTTTTGTTCTCCATCCAAAGACATTACTTATATTTGTCTTTAATGCAGATTTAATATTACCATTATACATAATTATTTCAATAAAGAATTAAATAAATTAATGTAATCGTTGAATCTATCTTGTTTGTTATATAGCATTACAGCTTTTGCTCTGCAGGGATCACTATATTTTGATTTGTTACTTGTTATTTTCTCTATTGCTACTTTAAGATCATTTAGATTGCCTTGTTCTACCACCATACCTGTTTTATTATCAACAGATTCTGGACTGCCACCAGTTTTATAGGTTATAATAGGAGTGCCGCATGCAAGAGATTCTATATTGGTTGTCGGAAAATTATCCGCGTATGTAGGATTTACGAAAACATCAGCTATATTGTATAATTCTGCTAATTGTTGAACACTTTCCGTTCTTTCTATACCGATAATATTTGTAGGGATTCTGCTTATTTGTTTTTTGCTGAGACCAACCAAAATTATTTTATATTTGTTTGATAACATCTCATCTAGTTTTATAAAATCATCTAACCCTTTAGAATAAGTCCACACGCTGGCCACACCTATTATGATTTTTTCATCGTTTAGATTTAACTTGGATCTAATGTCTGTGTTATTATCTGTTGGCTTAAATATATTAACATCAATGCCATTGTTAATGGTCAATATGTTTTTATGTTTAAAAAATGATTTTTTAACCAAGTCGCTTAACCATATAGAAGGTGATACTATTGTAAGATTTTCAATATTTGTAAATAATTTCTTTTTCTTTTTGAAATTAGTTCTTGATTTGTCAAGCAATAATGATTTTGGGTATCCTTTTATATTCGGACAGGAGAAACATTCACTTTTCCATTTATTGCAATGATGTTTAATGAAATGAGAGCAATGACCTGTGAAAGGCCAGCAGTCGTGAAATGTCCAAACAACAGGAATTTTGATTTTTGAAAGATATTCGAATAATATTTTGACGTTTATATAATACCCGTGAATATTATGAATATTGATAATATCAGGTTTTATTTCTTCAATTCTACGAATAAATCTTTTTGTGGCGATTCTTGATGAGAAACCATGATTATCAAATAACATTGATTCAATTCCATGTAAATAAACATTCAAGTTATTGCCAATTCTAATCAGTTTATTCTTTGACTTGTTTGCTGTTCTGCCGTACGCAAGATATGTTTCATAACCATTGTCGATAGCAGTTTGACCGATTTCTTCAGCTATACGACCTGTACTGCCACTATTAGCAGTTACGTTTATGATTAGAAGTTTTTTCATTATAGTTAATTGTTATTTATTTGATCAACAAAAATATATGTATAAACCATGGCACCTTCATGATTTAAATGTGTTTTATCATTAAAATACTCTAGATTTTCAAGGAATTGTGATAACTGCGTATTATTGATAAAAGTCATACCATACTCATTACATATTTTTTTCATTATCTCAGCAGATTGACTATTAGGATTCTGTAGTATGTATTTGGGAGAATCTACGATAATGATTTTTACATCATTTTGTTTCGCTTTTTCTAAAGTCTTTCTTAATGCTTCTACTTTTAAGTCACTTATTTCTTTATCGAATGTGTTATCATCTGCTTCTAACCTTAGTTCTGTGTTTATTTTTTGGGGGGGGGGTAATGGTGAATATCCTTTAATGGTTTTATCAGCAAAACTTTTATTTAAAACATTAATCATCACAATTTTATGAATGATAGAATTGTATCTGTACAGATTACTATTTAATTTTAAGATATCACTAAACTTACTTCTTTCTTTAATAAGATTTGTTATGTAATCATTCTGTTTATAGTATGGGTATATACTTTCAAGAGGATCATTACTTTCTTTATACAAACTATTGATATCATTTTCCCAAATTATAAATTTAGGACAATACCTATCTAGAATGGAATTTACTACACAACAATTGTAACTAAAGAAACAACCATCTCTTCCAACATTATATGTTTCAAGATTAAGTTTTTCCTCTATTATATTTGATACATAATGATGAGATGCTCTAGAACTTCCTACAATTACTATAGGAGTAGACACTTCATTTAGAGAAAAATATGTTTTGCCGATATCTTCTTTATTACTTGTATTTGCTAATAATATTCTCATTGTTTTACCTAATACAAAGTCGGTAGCAATAACAATTGCTAATACTATTAACGATGATATGATAAACTTTCTGAATTCTTTTTTCATAATTGTTAGAATTGGAAATAAATGAATGAACCTCCGTTAAGAACACCAAATGCTATTATATAACAAATCATAAATATTGCAGTCATATATCGTACAAATACATTCTTAGAATCAAGTAAATGTAATTTTATATTATACTCCTTAGTTATGTCATAAGCAACTACTAACAGTAGAGATACAAATGCTAATAATAGAGTGCTTTTATCCATAAAAATATTTCCTGTACTTGTGAAAATTTTCTGGATAATCAATATAGCATCTTGTAGGCTTTCGGCTCTGAAGAATATCCATGCGAACGTTACAATAATAAATGTCATTAACATTCTGAGTAGATTCATTATAGATAAGGAATCTTTTATTTGTTTAATTTTTTCACCATACAACAGCCTTTCAACTATCATACAGACTCCGTGAATAAATCCCCAGATGATATAGGTATAAGCAGCTCCGTGCCATAATCCGCTAGTGACAAAGACAATCATTGTGTTCATCATCCAACGAGCATTACTAACTTTGTTTCCTCCTAATGGAAAATAAATATAATCTCTAAACCATGTTGTTAGTGATATATGCCATTAGCGCCAGAATTCAGATACAGTTTTTGCAAAATATGGACGATTAAAGTTTTCTGGAAGGTTGATGCCTAATAATTTACCTGAACCAATAGCCATTAATGAATATCCTGCAAAATCAGCATAAATCTGTACTGAATATAAGACCGATGTGAATAATAAAGTGGTACCATTATGTTGAATGATATTTGCATAAACACTATCTACATATATTCCAATACGATCAGCAAGGCATAGTTTCATCATTGCTCCAATCAAAATATACTTGCAGGCTTCAATTGCATTATCATAGTCAAATATTCTTTTTTGGTAATATTGGGGTAACTGTTTTTGTGCTCTGCTAATTGGACCGCTGAGTATTGATGGAAAAAATGTTACATAAGCTAGATAAGCTAAAATGTCTTTTGTCGCATTTGATTTTCTTTGATATATATCTATACTATAGCTTAATGCAGTAAAAGTATAGAAACTGATTCCTACAGGAAGGATTATTTTTAAAGTTGAAAAATTCAATTCTCCCAAACCAAATGTAGAAAACGAATCTATAAATGATTGTATAAAAAAGTTATAGTATTTGTAATAAAATAATATCAATAAGTTAATGACAATACTTAGTGTAGATATTAATTTTCTTTTCTTCTTATCATCATTTTTCTCTAATAATATTCCTGCATAATATGTTGTGAAAGCAGTAAATAGCAGTAGTCCCAAGAATCTCCAATCCCAATATCCATAGAAAAATAGACTTGAAAGAACTAGTAATCCATTTTGATGATTTTTATTTTTTGAACAAATTGTCCAATAAAGAATAAAGACCAATGAAAAGAATAAGATGTATTCAACAGATTGAAATGTCATAATTATTGTTTTTTTAAGAATGTAAAATATTGTCTATACTTAATATAGTATTATCTTGCCCGTGGTTCTGGATTTACATAGATTACCCTATCATCTGATTTTTTGAACAATTCTGAAATTTCCTTTTCTTCTCTATCCAATACTCTGACAACATTTGTTTTCAATAATTTTGCAGGACTACCTCCAACCAATGAATATTTAGGTAAATTGGTATAGTCCTTATTACATAATGAATTAGAAGCGGCAATAAAGAAGTCATTTGTGATAGTGCCTGGCATAATGCTACTTCTATTTCCGAACCAGTTGTTATTGCCAATTATCACTTTGTTTTCTCTACGAGAAACACTGCCATCTTCAATATTTTTGATGAAATGAAAATTTGTATCTAATATTTGGGATTCCCATGCAATTCTACTGTTACAGCCTATATAGATTAAATTCCTGCATATAATTTTGCAGTTACTACCAATACTTACATCATTACCAATGTGTAGTTCAGCTCCTTCATCAACAACTATAGAACATCCAGAACCTATTTGAGAACGTCCCTTAAAATTAATTTTTCCTTTGATATTAAACATCATTCTAGAACCATTCCAACTAAAAAAATCGGTATTGAATGTGCCGATTTTAATTAATCCAAATCTTACAGGTTCTGATATACTTACATTTCCTGATAGATTCTCTAAAACGATAGACTTGGTTACTACTATCGGCAATTTTATTGCGTGTTTAAAAGGTAGTAACCTATAATTTATAATAATAGTCTTTATAATTCCAATTCTGAAAAAAGTTCTGAACCTATGATATAACTGATTTCTCATTTTACAATAATATTATAAAATTTCTTGCAAATTGTTTCTGAATCAAATTGACTGATTTTTTCTGAGGCTTTTTCTCCCATTATTTTTCTTTCTTTGTCGTTTGTCATAAGATAATTTAATCTTTCGACAAATAGTTTATCATCATATACTGGGACTAAATATCCATTTATACCATCATCAATCATATCTCTTGGACCTGCAACACAATCGTATGATACAACAGGCAGTTGGGCAGCCATTGCTTCACCTACGACATTAGGGAATCCTTCCATTTCCGATGTAAACGCAAAAATTTTGCTTTTTAATAGATATTCGTTGACATTCTTTGATGAACCAACGAGAATGACCTTGTTTTCAAGCTTTAATGATTTTATCAATTCTTTCAATTTTTGACTGATATTTTGGTCGCCATGATCTCCTCCAACTAAAACAAGTTTCCAGTTCTCATTTTGTGTTTCATAGAAAATCTTTACTAATCTGTCATGATTTTTAGATTTCATTAACCTACTGACACAGACTATTATATTTTCTCTTTCAACCTTTGAAAAATCAACATCTAATTGATCAATAGGGTTTCCTATTACAACACATTTTTTAAGTTTATATCGTTTTTCATAGACTTCTTTAGCTAAATTAGTCTGTGCTATTAGAGCGTCAACTTTTGGATATAGCCATTGTGCCAATTTTCTGTCGATGAAACCGTAATCTCTATATGGATTGTTTCTGTTTGATATTATACGTTTTAGTTTTAAACCAGAAACAGCGAGCAATGCAAATCTGTTCCATTTTTCTTCGAAGCTAACGATAGTATCAATTTTATTTTCTTTTACTTTTTTTCTTATAAAATGCAATGATTTTAACGCATATAATTTCTCGTTGCAGTCAGCAGAAAATTCAGGTGTATGAATAATTGCTTTTTGGTCTATTTCAAAATTTATTTCTCTTTTTTTAGCATAAAGAATTACATGAACATTTATATCTTCTTTTTGCGAAAAGAAGTTAATTAATTTTGATAACACACGTTCTCTTCCGCCAAAACGTAATGATGGTGTAATAAAAGCTATATTCATAGATTACTTGTTATTAATTAAATTTTCTACCATCCAACCGCAAAAATCAAAATGAGTTCCTTCGTGCCATTGCAAATCTTTTGTCCAATACCCCTCACATATATCATAAGCAGGTGCACTATATCCATAACTTATTTCTACTATCAAAGGATTATTATTTTTATCGAATACATAGTCGAATGCAATGCTTTGACTTTTTATTTTCTCATTTACTTCAAATGAAGTTTTTATGCATCTTTCATCAATCTGATTCTTATCATAAACTATGTTCCCACTGCCAGATGCTCTGAAATCATTTTTTCTGGTCATTCTTTTTAAAGCAAACGCTTTATCCCCAATAATCACAACCCTTATATCAAATTTATTGTCTGGTATAAATTCTTGAAAATAAACATATCCTTTTTCTGGTGAATGCATCTTAGAATATTCATTTTTTATGAATATTCTAACAATACCTTTCAGTACATCTACTAAATTTGATTGACCTGATTTATATTTTCTCAATCTTTCTTCAAAGTTTGAAATTGAATCAGATTGTTTAAAACCTTTGCTAAATGCTTTTTTTATTATTTTCTTAGCTTCTCTTTTTGTATGAACCAATTTTACATTGGAAGCGCCCGCACCTCCTCTAAGTTTGAATACTTTTGGAAATGTAGTTTGCTCTATCCATTTTAATGCCTCTTGTTTTGTGTAGAAAACATAACTATGAATAAACGGTGCATCTATAGATTCTAGCAAATATTTTTGACCGACTTTATCATCGAAATGCCAAGCAGAACTAAAATCTGGGAACACCTTCTTGCCTGATTGTTGTATTGAAAATAATAATTGTTTAGCAAATAATGCATCTTTATATGAAAAATGATGAAAATGCCACATAAAAGCATCACAATCTCTTACTTGTTCCACAATATCCGAAGCATAAGGATTAACTTCTTTATATGGAATATTGTTTTTTTTACAATATTCTAACCATCGGTCACTGAAAGAACCAGGCTTGTTTACAATAGCAATTTTCATTTTGATTCAATTTATTATTATAGTTAGTTAATAGGAACAAAAGTGTTGTTCATATTTTGCTTATGAAGGATTTCAAGACCTCTCATTACGCATAAACTATTTGCAGGTACATCTTTTGTGATAATGCAATTTGCTCCGATTCTACAATTTTGTCCAACATTTACCTTTCCTATAATTTTAGCACCACAGCCGATATATGTATTATTACCTATTATAGGAGATCCGTTATTTTTTGAATCAGCTAAATTATTTGATCCAATTGTCACTTGATGAAATATAACACAATTTGCCCCTATATGAGCTTTATTTGATATGAATATTCCATGAAAGCCGTGAGGAAAAACAGGGATGTCTTCAAAAGTCGCATCTATCCCAATATAACATCCGTATGCATCTAAATATGAATGGTATAATTTTACCTTAAAATATGATTTATTTTGTTTTGCTTTTTTTCTTAAAACCCAAATATCTTTATAAAATAATCTTACTAAAATTTTACAATAATGTATGATAAATATATCCACAGTTGTTTTAATAAAATTTTTCATAATTGAATTTAATTAAGTATTGCTAATAATATCTACTAATTTATCAGAACTTATGAATTCAACATCGCCCCATTTCTTTTGGATTTTAGTTAGTAGTCCATCTAATTGTTTTAGATTATTATCTCTGTTGCATTCATTTATTGCACCTATATAATTAATTCTATGAGAAGAAATAATAGCAGGTTTATTCCACCTAAAAGCACATTCTATTCTATATAAACAATCTTCAACATTATCAATATTAGGAGATAGTGTAGGTTCGAAAAATGCATTTCTTATGGTGTATATCTGTCCATAAGCGTTTTTACTACCCATCCAGTGTCTTATTGAATTACCACAAGGTACTTTCTGGTAAACCAAACCTTGAATCCCAATGACACCATTGTCATATAATGTTTTTTCGATGCGAGGATTCCATGTATAGCACGGTGCAATGAATGTCTTAGATTTATAATTAAATATTTTTTCAAATAAATCTAACCCTTCCTTGATTATTTCATTTTGTGATTGTATTGGGAATTCTGTATCGCCTAATGCGACTTGGAATTTGTTTCCAACATTTTCCTTACCTTTAGGGAATAGTCCCATTATTCCGTAATCAAATACATATTTTGTATCTTCATCATTTTGTAAAGAATGAATCCAGTTGGAGACATTCAGGTGTTCTCTTGCGTGGAACTGTGGCTTGAACAAACCTTCTTTCATACCTTGTTGCCATAATTCGAATGAATTTTCACAACCTTGATATCTTTTTAGTGTTTCGGTAAATGGTTCGTAATAATAATTTTGGAAATCAGATTCTTTTATTTTTTCAAAGTCTGGGTTTGCTACAGCGCAATTGGCTGTTATCATAGGATGATTACCATTAATATCTGTATATTTACTTAAGATATTAAATAGTTCTGTAAGATCTTTTTCTGTTGCTATAGAATCATTTTTCTCATATTTATTTAAATCAACTCTGTATCCTTTAGACAAAAGTTTATCGTAAACTTCTTTTGATGGCATCCTGATTGCACCCCAGTCGTCGCTTTCGATAACTACTATATGGCGCTTTGTACGCCATCCAGGTATATTTAATAGATTATGTGTTATTTTTTGTTTTAGATTCATTTTAAAAAATAAACTTTATAAGATTTAATAGACTCATTTCATCTTCAATAAACCAGCCAGTAAAAATATTGCCAGCTATAAATGAAATAGGACCAATAATATCAAAAATGCTTCTTATTTGATATATAATTAGATATATGAATAAGGGAGACAATAATTTGAAAACATCCTTAATCTTAGTGTAGATTGTATTATCTGACAACATATATATGTATGAAATCACGAATATCATATTACTAAGATCAGAAAATCTCCAACCCCACTGTGTTGTATTTGTAATGGCAGAGAATGTTCCGAATACTAGTGCTGTTATATATAAATTTCTAATTGTTTTATTGTTGTTTATTTCATTACGTG
The DNA here is from genome assembly GCA_045606865.1 of Bacteroidales bacterium. GTDB lineage: Bacteria > Bacteroidota > Bacteroidia > Bacteroidales > F082 > Limimorpha. The sequence goes on along the minus strand of JAZUST010000052.1, from coordinate 11,283 downwards.
TTTTAATATATAAAGCGCATGCCAATATTATATTTATTGCTTTTGAGAAAAGTAATCTTGATTTTGCAAATATATTTTGCTCTAATTCAATACCATACAAATAATTGGTAGTTCTTTCTGATATCTCTTCTGTTGAAATATAATTTATTATAGTATTTATGAATTCAAAATCAAGTTTTGTAATGAATGAGAATATTATAAATACGATTAAATAAGGTAGCACATTTCTTTTAGGTAAAATAATCAATATAATTATTAATAAACAAGGGTATAGAAAACTGAAATGTATAAAAGAGAATGATATTATGCACCAGATGAATCTAATATATTTTTTTTCAAAGATTATTGGCAAAAGACCATATACAAACACTTGTAATGCTATCCACCATCTATGTGTAATTAATACTATATTAGGTGTAAATATTAGAACTGCAATCAACAATTTAGTTATATTATTTATGTTAGTCCTATCTATTATGTATTTAACATTCATTGAAAAGAAAAATGCCAATACAAACACATTGAAACACAGATAGACTTTATAATTGCCAGTTACTCTTGAAATATACCATCGAGTCATATTTGCAAATTGATCAATTTGATTAGCTTCCGCAATATAACTATTTAGATAATCCTTAAAGTTCATGGAGTTTATAGAATGAGCCTTTTTGAACTCTTCCACATATCTTGTGAGATCACTGCCACCATTTTCGTAAGTTACATACAAGCTTAATCCTAAAAAAATAAAGAATATGATGAAAACCACATTAAAATCCTTTCTTTTAGGATTTAATAAGAGCGTAATGAAATTTGTTATTGGTAAAAATAAACTTATTATCCAATTGGTATTATTAGTTTTCATTATTTCTTTAGTATTCGTTTTATGACACTTAGATAGTTTATTTTAAAAAAGCTAGAGGACCCCAACATTATTATCATATATGTAAATAAAGCTATTATAATCTCTACTATAATTGATGATATTGATAAATAAGATACAATTACAGCTACACTTGTTATACTTATAATAGCGTGTAGTAATAGTTTAAACATATAACGGAAAATATCTTTGTTAACAACATTGATATTCTCCGTTACATGTAGATAAAAACCTGGTATGAAATAATGTAATATACCATTACATAATGCAAATAATGCTGCAATTATGAAAGGATTACCTATATTTATTTTAACGGTAATATAACTTGTTAAAAATAATAAGACAGTACAAATTATATTTATGTATAGATGTAATTTTGTTTTTCCTATAGCATTTATAACTCCGCTAAAAGCAAACATTTCCAAGAAGTTATAGCAAAGCATCATTCTAAAATAAGTAGATGATATTTCATATGTTTTACCATATAAAACCACCATAATTTCTTTTGAAAAAATAAAGGCGAAAACAATTATAGGTATCATAATGGTCATTATCTGTTTTGTACCATTGTATAATGTATTTAAAGCACTATCATATATACCTTCTTTACTTGCTTTTGAAAAAATGGGAGTTAATAGAGAACGTACAGGAGCGATAAACATAGGAACGAATGGTAAAGTTAAATATCCATTTGAGAATTCTGCAAAAGCTTCTGTTCCATAATATCTGCTTATAAAAAATTGTGTGCATGAATTAAATAGCATCATTATTATGGCCGATCCCATCAATGGCAAAGAATATTTGATAATATCTTTACTAATATAATCTATTTTTTGTGTGTTAAAGTCTTTATATTCATTATGTTTTGCTATTATAGCAATTACAAAAGCAATAAATGATGCAACGCCCCATCCAATTAATGCATAGCGGTAATCATTTTTTATGAAAATAACTGGCACGACTATGCATACTAACATTAATAATCTAGTAATAGTTTGGTAAATTGCTATATTTTGTGTCTTTTTGTTTACGATATAAATACCCTCAATACCTAATGTTGGCAGAGTGAACAATGGAAATATTGAAAAAATTCTTAGTCCATCAGCCAAAGTAGGATTTTTGAACATAGTTGCAATTATATCTGCACCAAAAAATAAGGTTATAGAAAAACATGCACCTAATGCAAATAGAATTCTTTGTAATTTCTTAACAATATACTTTCCTTCTTCTTTGCTATATCTCGGTAGGAAGTATGTAAATACTGATGGTAATCCAGCTTGAAATATGGTCAATAATGTATTATAAATAAATATGATTTGTCTATATGATCCATACTCGACTTTATCAAAGTATCTTGATAAAATCATAGAACTGACAATACCTACAAGCATACTACAAGTATAGCTTATAGATAACCATAGAGCCTGATTGAAATTACTTTTAGATTTATTTAACATTAGGAGCTTTTTCTTTTATAATCTTCCGTCCACCAATTTGTTATCTAAAAATCCTTTCACGTCAAAAATGACATGATTTTCTTTACCGAATGCTTTGACATCTAATTCTGCAAATTCTTTGTGTGAGACAGCAAGAATCACTGCATCGTATTTGTCTGTAGGAATTTCGTTTGTGATGTCAATATTGTATTCGTGTTTTGCTATTGCAGGACTTGCCCATGGATCGTAGATGGTAATGTTCAAGTTGTATTCGTTCAATGCCTTTATAATGTCTGCAACTTTTGTGTTACGGCAGTCAGGACAATTTTCTTTGAACGTGAATCCTAAGATTAATATATTTGAATTCAATACCTGAATGCCTTTTTTAAGCATCAACTTTATAGTCTGGTCAGCCACGTATGCACCCATACTGTCGTTCATTCTTCTGCCAGCGAGAATGATTTCTGGATTATATCCGTATGTCATCGCACATTGTGCTAAATAATATGGGTCAACACCAATGCAGTGTCCACCGACGAGACCTGGCTTGAATGGCAAGAAGTTCCATTTTGTTGAAGCTGCTTCCAAGACATCGTTTGTGTCAATACCCATCTTTGTGAATATCTTTGAAAGTTCGTTAACAAAAGCAATATTGATGTCTCTTTGTGAATTTTCGATAACCTTTGCAGCTTCAGCTACTTTCATTGTTGGAGCGAGATGTGTTCCCGCTGTAATGACAGACGCATAAACATCATTCACAATCTTACCAATCTCTGGTGTTGAACCTGAAGTTACTTTCTTGATCTTTTCAACAGTATGAAGTTTGTCGCCTGGATTGATACGTTCTGGGGAATAACCAGCAAAGAAATCAACATTAAATTTAAGCCCAGAGACTTTCTCAACAACAGGTATACATTCATCTTCTGTAACGCCTGGATATACTGTAGATTCATAAACTACTATATCGCCTTTGTTGATAACTTTACCAACAGTAGTAGATGCGCCATATAATGGAGTCAAATCCGGATTGTTGTGTTCATCAACAGGAGTTGGAACAGCTACCACATAAAAATTACAATCACGGATTTCTTCAATGTCAGAAGTACATTTGAAACCGTGATTGTTTATAGCGTCTTGTAATAATTCGTCTGATACTTCTAATGTAGCATCGTGACCAGCCATGAGAGCTTCACAGCGTTTTGCGTTCATGTCGAAACCGACAGTTTTATATTTTGTTGAAAACAAACGTGCTAAAGGAAGACCTACATAACCTAGTCCAATAACACAAATCTTTATTTCGTTCATAATTATATTTTTATAAATTGTTTTTATACCATTCAATAGCTTCATTCAACCCGCGAGCAAAATCATACTCTGGATCATAGCCGAGCATTTGTTGAGCTTTGCTGATGTCGGCGTTAGAGTGTTTAATGTCGCCTTTGCGGTCTGGACCGAATATAGGTTCAATGTCTTTGCCAAGAGCTTTTGTGAGAGAATAATAAATGTCAATGAGATATTCTCTTCCGCCGTATGCGATATTAAAAGCTTCGCCTGCATATTCAGAAGGCGCGAGACATGCTTTAAGGTTAGCTTCAATTACGTTTTCAATATATGTAAAGTCGCGGCTTTGTTTTCCATCACCGTTTATCGTTGGACGTTCATCATCCAACAATTGTTTTATAAACTTTGGTATTACAGCAGCGTATGCTCCATGAGGATCCTGACGACGACCGAAGACGTTAAAGTAACGCATTCCGTAAGTGTCGAGACCATAATGTTTTGTATATTGTTTAGCCCATTCTTCATCGCAGCGTTTTGTTAAGGCGTATGGAGAAAGCAAATTACCTACCCTACCTTCTTTTTTTGGAAGATTAGGTTCATCGCCATATACTGAAGAACTTGAAGCATAGACAAACTTTTTCACTCCGCATTGTCTTGCAGCTTCCATCATATTCAATGTTCCTTGGATGTTGTTGGCGCAATAAAAAAGCGGCATCTCGATACTACGAGGCACGCTTCCCCATGCAGCTTGGTTAAGGACGTAATCTACACCCTTACAAGCCATCATACATGTTTCAAGGTCTTTGATATCGCCTTTGATAAATTCATAATTTGGATTGTCGAGGAACATATCCACATTGGCCTGTTTACCTGTTGATAAATCATCAAGGCAACGTACTTTATAACCAAGATTCAGAATAGCCTCACACAAGTTGGAACCGATAAATCCAGCTCCTCCTGTTACTAAGAACAATGAATCCTTCGGGAATTGTAAATGCTTATATGACATGATTATATATATTTAAGTCAAATATTACAGATTTTTTAAAGTTTAGAGTTCAAAGTTTATAGTTTAGAGTAGTTTAAAGTTGGGAGTTTTGAGTTGTATGTTTATTATTCTGTGTTGAAAGTCTTTCAGTTTTCAACTTTCAATTTCAACTATCCAATTCTCAAGGTTTCTCTTTTCTCGTGAGACGTTGGCTCCTATCTTGATGACCTGGCGGCTGCCCGCTTCAAATGGCAGTGAATATTCCTTGTCGTTGATCTGCCTCAGGGCGTCCTCCGCGCTTCCGTCTAATTTTATCTCTATGACATAGACGTATTTGTCCGTCGCGATGAGAAGGTCGATGCGTCCACGGGAGGTCTTGTACTCCGCCTGAACGTAAAGTCCCATCAGTTTCGTGAGGATGAACATAACGTTCTGATAATGGTTCTCCAAGTCTTTTATTATCTCGTAAGGAGTGTCTGCCATCATGCTCTGAAGTCGGCGCATGAAATCATCCACCTTGCCTGCTCTCACCTCCCTGACGAACTTGCCGATGAACGAGGGCGAATCCATTTCCGACACCGAGGTGTACATCGGGATGAGGAAGTTCACGAATCCTTCTTCAACTTCCTCGTTAGGGAAATCCAAGGTGTAAAGCCTCAGTTCCCTGTCATAGCCTTTTATCGTGAGATAACCGCTCTGATACAGAACAGGTATCGGATTGTCTACATTAAGTTGTATGCTGTCTAAAGTCGTTGCCGAGGCTTCGTATCCCGAAAGGTTCTCAAGACTGTAGTCGAAACGTTTCAGGAGTTCAACTAAATACGTCGGTGTTCCCGTACTGAACCAATAGCTGCCGTAATTCGAGTTTTTAAGGGCGAGCAGTATGCTGAAAGGATTGTATATCCCCACAGAGTTTTCACTGAAATGATAACCGTCGTAACGTTTCTTCAATTCCTTGTATGCTTCCTCCTTTGTCTGCTCGTTATTTTCCGCCAACAACGCCACTTCATTGTCAAAGACGTTGTGCAGTTCTTCTTCAGTGATACCGCAAATATCGCAATATTGTTTCTCCATCGAGATGTCCTCGATATTGTTAAGGTCACTGAAGATGCTGAGTTTGCTGAACTTGGTGACACCAGTGAGAAGCACGAACCTCAGATATCCGTCGGCGCTCTTCAATGTGCCGTAGAACGCCTTGAGCATGTTGCGGAACTGTATCTGGAGATCTTCGTTGCCTATGGCTTGAAGCATAGGCTTGTCGTATTCGTCGATGAGAACAACAACGTTACGTCCGGTCTTCTCTTTGGCGGATTTGATAAGTTGCTTGAATCTTCCCTCAATACTTTTATCGACAGCTACACTGTTATATATTTGTTCATACTCGCTGAGCTGAGCATTAAGAATCTCGTCCAGGTCTTTAGCCTGATCAAATTTCTTGGCATTGAGATCAAAATGCAACACGGGATATTCAATCCAGTCTTTTTCCAGCTTCTCTATCGCCAAGCCTTCAAAGAGATGTCTCTTTCCTTTGAAATATGCTTCTATCGTCGACATCAACAAACTCTTGCCGAAACGTCTTGGTCGGCTGAGGAAGAAATATGTCCCCCTCGAGGCAAGCCGATGGATATGAGCTGTCTTATCTATATAGATCCAGTCCTCTTCCCGTAGCTTCTCGAATTGTTGTATGCCGATAGGGTATTTCATTTTTAAAGTTTAGAGTTCAAAGTTTATAGTTTAGAGTAGTTTAAAGTTGGGAGTTTTGAGTTGTATGTTTATTATTCTGTGTTGAAAGTCTTTCAGTTTTCAACTTTCAATTTTCCATTTGAATGGTACATCTCCTCGTAATACTTCTCATACTCGCCAGATGTGATGTTATCCATCCATTCTTGGTTGTCTAAGTACCAGCGAACTGTCTTTTCTATTCCTTCTTCAAATTGAAGCGAGAGTTTCTCCCAAACAAGGTCTTCAGAATATCAACTAACAATTTAAAATAATTTGTGTGGCGTAATTGTATGCTTGTGTTTCATTATGTTCCACATCTGCCATATATTTTTCCATGTGTTGTAATAATCTCTTTTCCACACTGTTATCTATTTCAACCATATTTTTATTATCTGTAATTAATTCATCAATTGTTGTGTACATATCAATTATTTTAAATTACCTTTAAATGCATCAAATGTTTTTGGGAATGACGTCTTATACCCTTTTAATACCTTATCAATATAATCGTATTTGTAAAAGATACCCTCGGAAACTAATAATATAATATTGGCATATATATTTGATGATTTACTTCCTGTTGCATCTAATATTAAAAGTGTATTTATTTTATTTTCATTAAGTTCATCTATTGTACTCAATTCTGTTATCCATACAAATTTCGGCATTTCAATTTGTAGTAGTGCCGCTTTTTCGTCGTTTGATAACGATTTTGATTTGGTGATATACTCCCTATAAGAACGACATGAAGTAAGAAATGTTTTAATAATATTATTATTGCCACTAGGTATTATCATATCAACAATTGATTTAGATAATTCGATGGCAGAATCAGCTTCCATATACACTTTATTGTACAGTGGAGCTATAAACTGAGTTACTTCCATGGTATCCCACTCATTAGAAGTGTAATATGAGCACGGTTTAGTTAATGTCGTAAGTTGATAGTTGGGATAATTATCATCATTAAACACAATTTCACCGTGAGCAACTGCAAGATTCCAATTGTATAATTTCTTATTATTAATTTCTGTATTGAAGGAATAATTGGTAACATCCTGCTTATTCACATCTTTTCTACCAATACATACCACAGCATGTCCTAATTTGCTATTGGTTAATGCCAATGCTAACGGTATTCCGCTTTCAATATAACAAGCTATCAATTCGAAAAACTTATTTTTATTGCTATAATTATTCTTCAGATATATCTTTGGACCAAATCCAAATTCACGTAATGCTACAGATATTTGATTATAAGTCAGTCCTTTGGAAGGTAACATTCTTTCATATGAAAAAGGTTCAATGGCTCTTCTGATTTCAGAATGATTTATCGGTTTATACAAATTATATTTATTGCCGTAATATTCAAGCAATGACCATAATGTAGTTTCGGCACATGTCATTGTTTCACTATCCTGTGATGCATGAGGAAACCCTTCTGCTTTTAACTTAACGCCAAAACATGATGTCTCCAAATTGACTCTACATATTTTTATATCCTTGCAATAATTTACTTTTGCTTCTGGTTTTATTATGTTTTTCCCGATACATTTCAGTAGAGGTCTGACAATTAAATACCCTAGGTAGTTCTTTTGAATATTATCTACATCATTAAAATCAATATTATAATTGAAATCCGTATCAAAAAATGATATTTTCAAACAATATCTACTATAATTTTTTCTTTTAGTTGAGTAGTAATTGTAATAACTATCTCTATAGACTGAGTCTACATAATTACTTTCAACAATAAGATGTAAATCACTACGGAATGTACAGAAAAAGTATTTTAAATTTTCTTTAACCTTATCAATCTCAGCAGAAGACCAATCCCCAAATAACAATTGTTCTACTAACTCGTTCAGTTCGATTGAGTCATTTTGCAACAATTGTATCGGATAATATTTTGTCTTCATATTTATTGTTATTTTTATGTTTCTCTGATTTTCAACTACCTTCCTTTATACATCTCCTCGTAATACTTCTCATACTCGCCAGATGTGATGTTATCCATCCATTCTTGGTTGTCTAAGTACCAGCGCACTGTCTTTTCGATTCCTTCTTCAAATTGAAGTGATGGTTCCCAACCGAGTTCCTTCTGTAACTTAGTTGAGTCGATGGCGTAACGTGCATCGTGACCTAATCTGTCGGTGACGTATGTGATAAGATCCAATGATGCGCCTTCCGGGTTACCGAGGATTCTGTCAACGGTTTTTATCATCACCTTAATCAAGTCTATGTTTTTCCATTCGTTGAAACCGCCGATATTGTATGTCTCCGCCACTTTTCCTTCATGGAAAATCAAATCTATCGCTCTTGCGTGGTCTTCAACATATAACCAGTCACGGACGTTTTCACCTTTACCATAAACAGGAAGTGGTTTGCGATGACGTATATTATTAATAAATAAAGGTATCAACTTTTCTGGAAACTGATAAGGTCCGTAGTTGTTAGAGCAATTTGTCACGATTGTCGGCATTCCGTAAGTGTCGTGATAAGCTCTCACTAAATGGTCGGAACTTGCTTTAGACGCCGAATATGGTGAGTGAGGATTGTATTTTGTTGTCTCATAGAAGAACTCATCACCGTATGCGAGTGAGTTGTGAGCTGTGAGCTGTGAGATGTGAGCACTTGTTATGGTCTGATGTGGAGCTGGTATTCCTTCTGGATGGTTCATTGCGAGAGCACCATAGACTTCGTCGGTAGAGATGTGATAGAATCTACAGTCAACAGACAACGGACAACAGTCAACAGACCTTGGGTATGCAATTTTATATGGTTCAGGTTGGCTCTCCCAATAAAGTTTTGCTGCTTGAAGAAGCGATAAAGTTCCCATGACGTTTGTCTTAGCAAAAGTGAATGGGTCTTTGATGCTTCTATCGACATGTGACTCTGCCGCAAGGTGGATAATTCCATCAACTTTTTCATCTTGCATCAATTGATAGAAATTCTCAAAATCACAGATATCCATTTTCACGAACTTGTAATTAGGTTTATCCTCTATGTCTTTAAGATTAGCCAAATTACCAGCGTAAGTGAGTTTGTCTAAGTTGATGATATTATATTCTGGATATTTATTAACGAATAAACGAACGACATGATTTCCTATGAAACCTGCGCCGCCTGTTATAACAATATTTCTTTTTGACATGACTTATCTGGTTTAAGGCTTAAGGTTTAAAGTTTAAGGTTAGGAAATAAAAATATTATGTAATACTTTTTTCTATAGAAGACGTTAGCTTAGAAAGTTTTTTGGAAATAAGTTCAATCTGTCTTTCTTTCTCATTAAACTGTTCTTCAGTTATATAACCAAGATCTCTTGCAATTTCAATATGACAAAACGTCTCCATCAAAGAACCAAAAGCAATCTCTAAAAAATGTATTTGTTCTCTCTTTGAACGTCTTCCCATTCCTTCAGCAATATTTGCAGGAACTGAAATCGAAGATCTTCTAAGTTGATCACATAATGCATATTTCTCTTCCTTTGGAAACAAATTCATCAAAATATAAACTTCTTTCACTAGCGTCCTCGCCTCGTTATACACAATCAATTTCCTAAAAGAAAACATGACATTAAACCTTAAGCATTAAACCTTAAACCCCACTAAAATTTACTTTTCTATCATTCTTAACAAATACTGTCCATACTGGTTCTTCGCCATCGGCTGTGCCAATTCTTGCATTTTCTCTTTTGTAATCCAGCCTTGTGTATATGCTATTTCTTCCAAGCAAGCGACTTTAAGTCCTGTACGTTTTTCTAAGACTTCTATATATGTTGATGCTTCGGCGAGGGAATCGTGTGTTCCAGTGTCAAGCCAAGCAAATCCACGGTCGAAGACTTGCACTTTGAGTTCTCCACTATTTAGGAATGCTTGATTAACTGATGTTATTTCTAACTCACCTCTTGCTGAAGGTTTTACGTTCTTTGCTATTTCAACAACTTTATTTGGATAGAAGTAAAGTCCTACCACAGCATAGTTAGACTTAGGATTCTTAGGTTTCTCTTCTATCGACACACAATTGCCGTCCTTGTCAAATTCCGCCACGCCATAACGTTCCGGATCATTAACCCAATAGCCGAATACCGTAGCCTTGTTATTCTGTTCAGCATCGACTACAGCATTTTTCAACAAAGAGGATATTCCAGCGCCTTGGAAGATATTATCACCCAAGACAAGACAAGCGCAATCGTCACCTATAAATTCTTCTCCGATGATAAAAGCCTGTGCGAGACCATCTGGTGACGGTTGTTCTGCATAACTGAAGTTTACGCCGTAATCAGAGCCATCGCCGAGGAGTCTTTGAAATCCTGGTAAATCTTGTGGTGTAGATATTATCAATATATCACGGATTCCTGCCATCATTAAGACAGAGATAGGATAATATACCATAGGTTTATCGAAAATAGGAAGCAATTGTTTACTGACACCTTTTGTGATAGGATAAAGGCGAGTTCCAGAGCCGCCTGCTAAAACGATACCTTTCATGATATATGATTTTTTAAAGTTTAGAGTTCAAAGTTAATAGTTTAGAGTAGTTTTAAGTTGAGAGTTTTGAAGTTTTATAGTTTATTTGGTTTAAGGTTTAAAGTTTGAGGATTAAGGTGAAGATTCTATAAATTTTCAATTTTCAATTCGAAGACGCCACAAGGGTGACGTCTCTACCTTAATTTTCAATTTTCAATTTCCAATTTTCCATTTCATAGACGCCACAGGGGTGACGTCTCTACCTTAATTTTCAGCTTTCAATTTTCAATTCTCTCCACTATCCAGCTTTCCAAGTTTCTCTTTTCTCGCGAGACGTTGGCTCCTATCTTTATGACTTCTCTCTCGCCTGCGGTGAACGGCAATGAATATTCCTTGTCGTTTATCTGCCTCAACGCTTCTTCCGGTGTGCTGTCTATCTTTATCTCTATCACATAGACGTACTTGTCTGTCGCAATGAGCAGGTCGATGCGTCCGTATGATGTCCTG
>JAZUST010000051.1:0-2493 GCA_045606865.1 Bacteroidales bacterium | reverse complement strand
ATTTCGGTGTGTTTGAAGATATTGGTGTGCATCAGGATGGTCTGGTTCATATCTCTCAAATATGTGAAAAATTTATAAAGCATCCGTTAGAAGCAGTTAGTGTTGGTGATGTTGTGGAAGTAAAAGTTATGAGTGTGGATTTGCAAAAGAAGCGCATTCAATTAACTATGAAACTATAAAAAAGAAAAAGGAACAGAAAAACCGATTGACAAATTCCTACTAAATGAATATAATCTCAAGTTTTGAAGCAAAAAAGCCACAGCCCTTATAAATAGAGGGTTGTGGCGATTTCTATGTATAGCGTAATGGAAAATATTTTCAGAAAGTAGAAAAAAATTAATAACGCAGGAATCTTTGTATTTGCTGACGTGTTCGGTACTTATTATCCAGTTCCATATCAAAGACTTTTCCTATAGTTTTCAGAACATCATCATAATAAGTGAATTGGTAAGTGTTTGTATCGACTGGAATACAGCAGTAGTTTTTTAGTGCATGAATAATCTTTCTAACCGGAAATTTATTATCAAGTTTTGCTTGTAGAAGTCTTATTAAAACAAGTGCTGTGAAGCATGTTGTGAAATGTGCATCTATATGGTCATTGGTACGTACAAAAACTGGTCTTGAATCAAATTCTGATTTTGATATCTTAAATGTATCTTCGATTCTTGCAAGCCCTCTGTAAATATCACGCATTTCGTGGTCTGTTAGATTTAGCTCGCTTGTTACGATGGAATAGTAGCCATCGTATTTCTTTTCTTCTTCTATTTTTTCTTCATTAAGGCTTAAAACCTTCCCTTCCACAATCTCTCCGGTGTTTTTGTCAAAAGCAATGTTTTGTACGTAAGAGGCGGAGCCGGCTGCGGTAACCTTGTCGTATTTTTTAGGATGCTTTATAAGGTCCTTTGCACGCTGTATCATGACTTCTCTATCGGCGCGCTGCTTCTTTGCATATTTTTCCGAATAATAGACCATCTGCTTTTGGTCGACTTTGACGGTTTTCTTTGATTTTTTCTTTTGTCCCGGCTTTGTGACATTCACATGAAGTTCTTTGGGATAGATGCGGCTCTTGTGATGAAACGAGATCTCGTTTCCATTTTCATCTTTTATTTTTTCTGTAGTATATCCTCCACTTAATACCCAACTTTTGAATTCTGCATCAGCACCTCTCACAGATTGTCCATATACATATCCATCACGTTGATTATTATCACTTTTGTTGTCTCCGTTAAGATAATAAATGTTGTCGGAAGTGTTCAGTCCTCTGTCAGCAACAAAAATGATTCTAGTATCAGAAAAGTCATTTTTTATACGGTTAATAATCGGGCGCATGTGTACTTTTTCTGATTCATTTCCGGGGAAAAGGTCAAATGCAAGCGGGATACCATTTCTGTCCATAAGAAGTCCCATTTCCACAATGGGATCGGGACGGTGGTTCTTTTCAGGGCCACGTTTTCTGTATTTAGGAGCGACTGCATTTCCTTTTTGGTCTATCGGTTTTCCATCATCATCAAGGATGTCTATGTCAGAACGTCCGATATCAAAATAGTAATTCGTGCAATCAAAGTAAGAAACTGATAGGTCGCGTGTGCAGATTGAACCAGAATGTTCGAATATCCATTGCTGCAGTGCTTCGTTATTGTCACAGATAATATCTAACGCGTGGTACACATCATCAAGTGAAAAATCTCCAAAATTCTCAAAATAGGAATTCAGATGTTCGAAGGTAGCTTTTTTGGAAGCGGGATACAGAATGCGTGAAAAGACAAGAAGTCTGAAAATCTTATCAACACTGAATTCTACGGAAAGATTTCGTGTTTTCCAGTTCCAAAATTTATCTAGTTCAAGTTGCTTGTAGAGTTCTTTCAGAATTCCATATCCTACATTTTTGGAATCATCGGTACAAGTAGACATTTTTGATGTGGTATCAATTGTGATGCTGACAGATTTTTCTTCTTTTTTCTGCTCAGTGAGTTCCTTTGCATACTGTGTAAAGTGAGCAATGGGATCATCATATTCTTTTTTTAATGCACTTAAATAACCTAGACTTTCGATTGTTTTTTCACGAGCCCCTTTTTTGGGAACGTGGTATTTTTCTTTTATTGATAGATAAATGTCGCCATTAGCTTTTTTCAGTTTATGCAAATACATAAATCAGTCCCCCTTTTTATGTATATTATAACACAACAAGCCATATAAAGCCATACCCAAAATACAAAATGTTGACAAAAAATTACCAGCAATCACAAGGGATAGCTGGATTATTTTTCAATATTCACTTCAAAACTCAGGAGCTTTTGGAACCCAGTGTCTGTTAGAATGTCATCATGCGTTCAGGTGAGTTTTAATTCTCTGGCACGCTTTTGAACCTTTACGACAGTTTTTTGAGCGACACTACAGCTTGCCATGATATCGCGTTGAGAAAAGCCCATTCCCGTAAAGCGAATGATTTCTTTGTACTAGGTCATAATCGTGACCTCCTTATAATGAATTTAC
>JAZUST010000050.1:0-9789 GCA_045606865.1 Bacteroidales bacterium | reverse complement strand
TGAAAGTTGAAAATTATGGTAGAGACGTCACCCCTGTGGCGTCTTCGAATGGAGAATTGAAAGTTGAAAATTATGGTAGAGACGTCACCCCTGTGGCGTCTTCGAATGGAAAGTTGAAAGTTGAAAATTATGGTAGAGACGTCACCCCTGTGGCGTCTTCGAATGGAGAATTGAAAGTTGAAAATTATGGTAGAGACGTCACCCCTGTGGCGTCTTCGAATGGAGAATTGAAAGTTGAAAATTATGGTAGAGACGTCACCCCTGTGGCGTCTTCGAATGGAAAATTGAAATTAATATAGAGGCATATTATGAAAGCACAGAGACTTCACTATCTTGATGTATTGCGATTCATCGCTACTCTGGGCGTTATTTGTATTCATGTCTCTAGCAAGGAAATCGTCTCCGCTTTAGCATCATACAATTGGTATCTTTCTGTTTTCTTCGATGGACTGGTACGTTGGTCGGTCCCAATTTTCGTCATGATAAGCGGCACCTTATTCCTCAATCCTGCTAAAGAAATATCAACCAAAGACATCATCACGAAAAAAATCGCCAGATTGTTGATGGCATATCTGTTCTGGTGGATTTTCTATTCCGCATTGGTCATGGCATGGCATTATGTCTTTGACGATGTCTTTGTCTTCTCGCTGGAACCGCATTATCATCTCTGGTTTCTGCCGATGTTGATGGGAGTGTATCTGTTTATTCCTTGCCTGAGAAAAATATCTCCCGACAAAAAGATTCTTTCTTATTCTTTGTTAATCTGGTTTTTTTATATTTCAGGAAGTTTTCTTTTCTTAAACGACGACATTCAGATAAGTCAGCTTTTCCAGCTTAGTTCTGTTGTCGGATATTCCGGATATTTCCTCTTGGGTTACTTCATCTCGACACATTCGGTTTCGAAAAAACAATCAAGGATAATTTACGTTTTAGGAATCTTGGGATTATTAATGACGATTTCAGGATGTGTATTTTCTTCTGTGTATATGGGTCGAACAGATCTCAGATTCTTCGAACCATTAAGTCCGAATGTCATCTTAACTTCAATGGCATTGTTCGTATTTATCAAAGAAAAATTCACGAATAAATCCACTGAAAAAAATAAATTCATCAACTACATAAGACATGATTTGTTCGGGATATATCTCATACATCCGGTTTATATATTGATTTTTAATCACGATATGTTCAGAAACATCTGTAATCATATTGTCACCATTCCTGCAGTAATTGTCATCGTTTTTATATTCAGTTTATATACAACGAAATTATTAAGACTAACGCCATTAAGAAAAATTATTGAATAACTTATAATTATGAAAAAAGTACTTTTCCTATTGTTGTTAATAGTTGCTGTATTTACTTCTTGCGAAAAGAAAGAAGAATTCGACGGTTACACTCGTACCGTCGTTTATCGTCCCGGCGATTATGATTCTAAATATTATAGAATACCAACCGTCATTACAGCGAAAGACGGCAGTCTTGTAATCTTTACCGACAAGAGAAAAGAGAATGAAACCGACCTCCCTGAAGATATTGATATCTTGTGCAATTACAGCACCGACAACGGATTGACATGGAGCGAACCTTATACTATAGCAAAAGGATTCGGTTATATGGAAGGATTCGGCGATTGCGCCGTGGCACATTCTAATGACGAAAACGGTTTAATAGCAGTCTTCGTCGGAGGACAAGGATTCTGGCAATCGTCGCCTGCCAACCCTAACAGAACTTATAAATCTATGAGTTATGACAACGGTCGCACATGGACTGAGCCAGAAGACATAACTCATTTCATATTTGGAAAAGATTGTAACGACAGCATAAGAAGCAAATGGCGCGCTTCATTCTGCGCTTCCGGCAACGGACTTCTTACAAGCAAAGGAAGAATCATGTTCGTGGCTTGTATAAGGGAAAATTCTTCTTATTCTATCAATAATTACGTGGTTTATTCCGACGACAACGGCATGACGTGGAACGTATCGGGACGCGCTTCCGTTGGCGGTGATGAAGCGAAAGTGGTTGAACTTAATAATGGCGACATCTTGATGAGCATCCGTACCTCAGGGAAAAGATGGTACAACATCTCACATGACGGAGGCGTGACATGGAACGAGACGACATCAGAATGGGACGACCTTGTCGGTCCGGCTTGTAACGGCGACTTGATAAGATATGATGAGAACACATTGTTGCATAGTCTTCCAACCGGCAACTCACGTCGCGACGTCGCTATCTATATTTCAAAAGACGAAGGCAAGACTTGGAACGATGGGAAAATCATAGTCCCTCGCTTCTCCGCTTATTCTTCGATGTGCGTACTTCCCGACAAATCGATAGGATTCTACGTAGAAGAAAGAGAAGTCGACACCACAAGTTACGAGATGGTGTTCTATCGTTTGTCGTTGGAGAAGGTGCAATAGTTTGTTAATAATTAACAGTTAATGATTAATGATTTGAAAACAAAAAATGTTATTTTTGCAATAAATCTATTACCATGAAATTTAAAGAGATATTAAAGAAACTCAGCAATAAGTATTTAATTGCGACACTGATATTTGCAGTAGTAATAATTTTCGTTGACCAATATAACTTATTCTTTCAGATAAAGAATTTTAGGAAGCGTGATGCGGCAAGAGAGAGGGTGGAGTTTTATGAAAAAGAGATAGAAAACAAGCAGCAGGTCTTGGATAACTTGCATAAAGATTCATCTCTTATGGAACGTATCGCACGCGAAAAATATATGATGAAACGCGACAACGAAGTGATTTACATTATCCAAAACAATGAAGAAGACTAATAACTAACTATCACTAAAGTCGCAAGGTCACAAAGCAGTTATCTTTCCGACTCTGCGACTTTTATCCCCCCAACCTTAAACAAAAAAATCTTTTGCCTTTTGTCTTTTGTCTTTTGCCTTTTATTATCTTTGCACCCCTGAAGATATTAGCAGAAATTTCATTAAAAACATTTATAAAGTATTATCACTCAAAGTTATTTGTCATGGCAGAAACAAATACTGTTAACGCAAAGGCTAAGAAAAGCCGTAAATTTTCCGTTGATTTCAAACCACGTTTGTTCTCAACATTAAAGAATTACAACAAACAAATGTTCGCTAAAGACGCAATGGCCGGTGTTATTGTTGGTATCGTCGCTATTCCTTTGGCTATCGCTTTCGGTATCGCCTCTGGCGTAGGTCCCACCGAAGGTCTCGTCACAGCTATCATGGCTGGTTTCATCATCTCCGCATTGGGCGGTTCCAAAGTACAGATTGGCGGTCCAACAGGTGCTTTTATCGTAATCATTTATGGCATCATCCAGCAATATGGATTGACAGGTCTGGCAATAGCCACAGTCTTGGCAGGTATTATGCAGATACTCATGGGGGTGTTTAAACTCGGCAGCATAATCAAATTTATGCCTTATCCTATCATCGTTGGTTTCACTGGAGGTATAGCAATAACAATATTCTCAACACAGATGAACGACCTCTTCGGTCTCGGAATACAAAATGTACCTGCCAACTTCATCGACAAATGGGGATGCTATTTCCAAAACATATCTAATGTCAACTGGTGGGCATTATTAATAGGTGTGCTCAGCATCTTGGTAATCGTCGTTACACCAAAATTCTCAAAGAAGATTCCAGGTTCATTATTGGCAATCATTGTAATGACAGTACTTACTTGGGTCTTGAAGAAATATGCAGGCATTGACTCAATCAAAACCATCGGCGACTTATATGAATTACCTTCAGGACTTCCTTCATTCAGAATGCCGGCATTGGCAGAAGGTGAAACATTCTTCTCAACAGCACAAGCCGTTCTTCCTGCTGCATTCACCATCGCTATGTTAGGTGCCATCGAGTCATTGCTTTCAGCTATGGTTGCCGACGGTGTTATCAGTGATAGACATAACTCAAACACAGAATTAATAGGTAACGGTATCGCTAATGTTGTCGTTCCTTTCTTCGGCGGCATTCCTGCAACAGGTGCAATAGCACGTACAATGGCAAACATCAACAATGGCGGTCGCACTCCGGTTGCTGGTATAGTTCATACTTTGGTGTTATTATTAGTGTTGTTGTTCTTGGGCAGTCTCGTCGGTCTTATCCCGATGTCATGTCTCGCAGGTGTTCTTATCGTAGTGTCATACAATATGAGCGGTTGGAGAACAATCGTGTCAATGTGCCGTCAATCGAGAAGCGACATCGCAGTTCTTTTCACAACATTGTTATTAACAGTCATCTTCGACTTGACCATCGCTATCGAGATTGGTTTGATTATGGCTGTAATATTATTCATCAAACGTGTTATGGAAAGCACAAATATTTCAGTCATTCAAAACGAATTGGATGTACATCACGATGGCGAACAAGACGAGAGACTTATCATCCCTGCCAAGACTGAAGTATATGAAATTGAAGGACCTTTCTTCTTCGGTATCGCCAACAAATTTGAAGAATTGTCATACCGCAATTCCAACAATATCATCCGTATCATCAGAATGCGTAAGGTAAGTTTCATTGATGCTACCGGTATTCACAATCTTGAGATTTTCATCAAATCAGCACAAGAAGAAGGACATATTATCATCTTGTCGGGCGTTAACCAAAGTGTACACACTTCGATAAAACAAGCAGGCATCGTCGATATGGTCGGTGAAGAAAACGTTCTTGATCACATCCATAAGGCACTTGCCAGAGCGGAAGAAGTAGCGAAGACAATCGATAATTAAAAATTGATAAATCATTTGCAAAGCAATTTATAGAAATCCCCTTAAATAGCGAGTAGATCAAATTTCTGCTCGCTATTTTTTTTTTCTAGAAACTCAACAGTCAACTTGCTATGCTCTTTCAAGAAAAACAAAGATCTTCTCAGATAAAAATTCATAAATCTTTTGAAAAGTGATTTATAGAAATCACCATAAAGAAATCGCCATTATTTTAAAACAATTTCCAACAATTTTCGTATTTTTGCATTAATTAAAATATGAAAAAATCTCATATAGATATTATCAATCAACTTGCTGAAGGAGAGTTGTTAACACATGATGAATGGATGGTTTTGCTCTCTACTCTCGATGTCGAAGAACGCGAATATCTCCGCGCCAAGGCACAAGAGGTGGCGACATCTAATTATGGTCATGGCGTTTTTGTAAGAGCTCTTCTCGAAATAAGTTCATATTGTCGCAACAACTGTTATTACTGCGGCATCCGCGCTTCAAACAGAAACGCCCAGCGTTATCGTCTCACCAAAGAAGAGATCCTCGAATGTTGCAAAGAAGCCGACGCTCTTGGTTTCAACACTTTCGTCATGCAAGGCGGAGAAGACCCGATGCAAAACGACGCTTGGGTGGTCGATGTGGTGAAGTCGATACGCGCCGCTTATCCCGATAAGGCGATAACGTTGTCAGTCGGGGAACGCAGCGACGAGGCATACGCCGCATTCAAAGAGGCTGGCGCCAACCGTTTCTTGTTACGTCACGAGACTCGCAACGACGAACATTATGCTCATCTGCATCCTTCGATGATGAGTTCCGAAAACAGAAGACATTGCCTTATGACATTGAAACGCCTCGGATTCCAGACCGGCAGCGGAATGATGATAGGAAGTCCAGGTCAGACCGATGAACATCTATATGAAGACATACGATTCTTGGAAGAACTGCAACCGCAGATGATAGGCATCGGTCCGTTCTTGCCGGCGACAGACACTCCCTTCGAGAACCAGAATCCAGGTAGCGCCGACAAAACTATATTGATGCTTTCATTATTGAGATTACGTTTCCCAAAAGTATTATTGCCTGCGACGACCGCACTTGCGACTTTATGTCCCGACGGAATGGAACGCGCTATATTGGCAGGTGCCAACGTTGTGATGCCTAATGTGTCGCCCGTTGAACAACGTAAGAAATATTCCATTTACGACAACAAGAAAAGTACGGGAGCCGAATCGGCACAACAGATGCAACAATTAGAAAACAGACTTAACGCCATAGGTTATCATATCGATTACTCCCGTGGAGACTTTAAGAATTAACAATGAATAATTAACAAAACAACATAATCATGTATAACGTCAAATCACAAATAGCAGAGGAATTCATTAACGATGGTGAGATTCGCGAAACGATGGCATACGCCCGCGAGAACAGTAACAACATAGAACTCATAAAATCCATCTTGCAGAAAGCCCGCGAATGTAAAGGACTTACTCACAGAGAAGCAGCATTGTTGTTGGAATGCAACGACGCTGACATCATCAACGAAATATACGACATCGCCCGCGAGATAAAACACAAGTTTTACGGAAACAGAATAGTGATGTTCGCTCCGTTATATCTCTCCAACTATTGCGTAAACGGATGCGTATATTGTCCTTATCATCTTAAGAACAAAACTATCCGCCGTAAGAAATTAACTCAGGAAGAGATTCGTCAGGAAGTTATCGCCTTGCAGGATATGGGTCACAAGCGTCTCGCTCTCGAAGCCGGCGAACATCCGGTAGAAAATCCTATCGAATATATCTTGGAAAGTATCAAGACCATCTACAGCATCAAGCATAAGAACGGCGCAATACGTCGTGTCAATGTGAACATCGCCGCCACAACAGTAGAGAACTACCGTAAGTTACGCGACGCTGGTATCGGCACTTACATCCTTTTCCAAGAGACATACAACAAAGAAAACTACGAAGCGTTGCATCCAACAGGACCGAAGAGCAACTACGCTTATCATACCGAAGCTATGGACCGCGCCATGGAAGGCGGCATCGACGATGTGGGTATCGGCGTATTGTTCGGATTGGAGACTTATCGTTACGACTTCGTCGGTTTGCTCATGCATGCAGAACATCTTGAAGCTACATTCGGCGTAGGACCTCACACCATCAGCGTGCCGAGATTATGTATGGCAGACGATATTGATACAGCAGACTTTAAAAATGCTGTTCCAGACGACATCTTCTACAGAATAGTGGCAATCATCAGAATCGCTGTTCCTTATACGGGTATGATTATCTCGACACGTGAAAGCGAGAAGAGCCGCGCCAGACTTTTGGAACTCGGCATCTCACAAATCAGCGGCGGCTCACGTACCAGCGTCGGCGGGTATGTGAAACCGGAAGATGAAAGCGAGAACTCAGCACAGTTCGACGTCGCCGACCATCGTACATTGGACGAAGTGGTGGGATGGCTCCTTGACCTCGACCACATACCAAGTTTCTGCACTGCATGTTACAGAGAAGGACGTACCGGCGACAGATTCATGTCGTTGCTCAAGAGCGGACAGATTGCCAACTGTTGCTTGCCTAACGCTTTGCTTACCTTGAAGGAATATGTGAAAGATTATGCGTCACCAGAGGTTAAAGTCAAGGCTGAGGCTATGATACAACGATTGTTGCAGACCATTCCTAATGAGAAGGCACGAACTACAGCCGACAAATATCTCAAAGCTATTGATGAAGGACAGAGAGACTTTAGGTTCTGATAATTTACAATTAAATTAATAAATAATGGAAGACGTGGCGAAGAAATGTTTGTCACGTCTTTTTTTGTGTAAAATTAGGAATTTTAAAAAATCCTAATTAAGAAAAACCGCCAACTTTCATATTAAAAAGTCGCCAACTATCATATTGAAAAACCGCCAACTTTGGAAATGAAAAGATATTTTTTATATATATGTATTCACGCAGAGCCGCAAAGATCGCAGAAAACGTAATAAAAAACTCCGCGTCACTCTGCGTCTCTGCGTGAGATTTTTATTATTTTTGTGAAATAATTACTACTAAGACTATGATTCGCAAAGTATATAAATTCGGCGGCGCATCAGTGAAAGACGCCAATGCCGTGAGAAACCTCAAAGACATTCTCGAAAAGGAAAACAGAAACGAGATAATGCTCGTCATCTCCGCCATGGGGAAGACGACAAACGCCATAGAGAAGACTCTCGCCGAGTTCCGTAAAAACAACGGTCATCTCGAGATAAACGCTCTCAGCGAAATAATAGAATATCATGAGAACATCATGACGGAACTCTTCGAAGGCAATACCTCGCATCCAGTCTTTGAGACGATGACAAATCTCTTCTTAGATTTATATCTCTGCCTTAAAGAAACAGGATACGACTACGACTATCAATATGACAACACCGTGAGTTTTGGTGAGATGCTTTCCACGACTCTTATCTCCGCTTACCTCAACGAATGTGGTATCAAGAATGAGTTGTTAGACGCTCGCGAATATATCATCACCGACCATAATTTCCGTGCCGCCAATCCTGAATGGGACGACTGCCGCCTTAGAATACAGAAACTAAATGACAATCATGACGGAACCATGTATATAACACAAGGTTTTATCGCCAGCTCCGTCTCGCCAAAGACAACGACGACATTAGGTAGAGAAGGATCCGACTTCAGTGCCGCCATCTTTGCCAACTGCTTAGAGGCAGAAGAACTCACTATTTGGAAAGACGTCGACGGATTACGTAACGCCGACCCTAAACGTTTTCCTGATACAAAAAAAATAGAACATCTATCGTATTTCGAAGCGATAGAACTTGCTTTCTACGGAGCATCGGTAATACATCCAAAAACTCTCAAACCTTTACAAAACAAGAATATTCCTCTTAAAGTACGTTCATTTTTAGATACTAGTCTCAGACCTTCCATAATCGATGGGACAAAAGAATATATCGAATATGTTCCTTCTTTTATCATAAAAGAGAAACAGACGCTGATGAGCATCACGCCAAACGACTATTCTTTCATGAACGAACATAACCGTGCGCTCATCTTTAACATTATGGACGAACTGAACATCCATGCCAACATGACACAGGTATCCGCCCTTGTACTTTCAATTTGCTTTGACGAAAATGAAAAGAAACGAATACAATTGACAGAGACTCTCTCTCAAGCATTCAAAATAAAATATAATGATGGATTACAACTTTTCACCATCCGACATTATCAGGAAGGTTTAGAGAAAGATTTCGTCAAGGACAAATATATCTACGTGGAACAGAGAAGCAGAAGTACATACCAAATCGTTGTCGGAAACATAAAATAACATAAGAACATCATGCTTAAACAACGGCACTTCGACAAGTTCAGTGACCAGTGGGGTAACTGAGTCTGTCGAAGGCAATGACTTTAGACAACTGACGACAAGTAACAAAAAGGGCACGACTTATCAAAAAATCGCGCCCTTAATTTTTACGTTATAATCGGATATTCTTATTGAGCAATTTTTCTTCTGTTTCTATCACCCCAGAGACCGTAAACTTCGCTGACGTTACCTGCTGTGATAAAAGCATTGACTTCGTTTTCGTTGATATATCTCATCAAGTCTGAGAACTCATCAGTGCTCAAAAGTGCAACGACTTCAACTTTTTTCTCACCGCTATAACCGCCTGTAACATCATAAAGTGTAACGCCACGTGACAAATCGTTGATGATATATTGTCTGATTCTTTCGTGTTCTGGAGAGATGATACAGACTCTTTTTCTCTTGTTCAAACTTGCTGTGAAGTAATCGACAACCAAACCGTTGATCCATGTACCGATTAAACCGATGATAACCAAACGTGCGTCGTTGATCATGAAAGCTGTTGCGCAGATGCACCAGCCAGCAACTGATACAGAAGTTCCTATATCGAAATGTAAATATTTGTTAACTATTTTCGCCAAGATGTCGAGACCGCCCGTTGAAGCGTTAATCTTGAACAACACTGCTTGAGCTAAACTTAACAAAAGCACGAAGCAAGTCGGATCGTAGCCATGTCGT
>JAZUST010000049.1:0-50887 GCA_045606865.1 Bacteroidales bacterium | reverse complement strand
ATGTATATTGGTGAGACTTTCAGAAAACAGACTAAAAACATCGACAAAACGACGACTGTCCACGACCACCATTTCATCTTCGTGGCTTTTATCATGTCGATGACAGGAACTCCGATGAGCGCGACAACAACAGGTCTGATGCCTTTGAACGCTTTTATCACGTATTCGTTGTCTTTGAAGTTGGTGAAGAACATCGCGACAAATAATATAATAAGGAATGGTGGCAGGCAACTAGCTATGGTCGCCACGACGCTGCCTTTAGTCCCGCGCAGCTTGTGACCTGTCAAGATGGAGATGTTTACAGCGAACAATCCGGGTGCGGTCTGCGCTAAGGTGATGATATCGACAAAATCCTCGTCGTTGAGCCACTTACGGCTGACGAGTTCCGATTTTATAGCCGCAATCATCGGGATGCCGCCACCAATAGTGAAAGCTCCTATTTTTGCGAATATCCAAAATATCTGCCACAGACTTACCATTTCTTACAATTGACAATTTACAATTCCTAAGACGTGTCAATGTTTTTTTTATTTTAGTAGGTATCATTGACGCGTCTCTACATCATTCCTCATTCCTAATTAAAAACCGGTTCGCAAAATTAAAAAAAATCATAATCGCTTTGTTTTTAAAGAAAAAAATAAATAGTTTTGTAATGTCAAACCAATAAAAAATTACAGCTATGAAAAAGTTATTCTTAATTATGCTTTTGGCATTCGTATCTGTCAATGCCTACTCGCAATCGGATGATGCTGACAATGATGTCTATAATATGGTAGATCAGTCAGCGAAATTTCAAGATGGATATAATTCAATAATAAAGTTTGTCCAGGAAAACATCAAATTCCCGGCAGAAGCAAAAGAAAACAATGTCCATGGTAAGTTGATGCTCAGTGTTGTCGTTGAAAAAGACGGTTCGCTCAGCAACATAACAGTAAAAAAAGGACTTGGCTACGGTCTCGATGAAGAAATCGTAAGAATCATTAAAATGATGCCTAAATGGCAGCCTGCCCAACACAAAGGAAAAACTGTTCGCCAGACACAGACGATAGTTATTCCTTTCTAAGTTTGTAATTAATTATACATAAAAAGAGGTTCACTTCACAATTGGAATGAACCTCTTTGTTTATTATAAATCTGATTCCTCAAATTATCAGATTATCAGATTTTCAAAGACGCCACAGGGGTGACGTCTCTACTGATTGCTAAACGCTAACAGCTGATAGCTATTCAGCATTCTTTTGTTGCAGCTTCCAACTTCTTCATGATGGAGAAGATGAAGATTGCTGATAACAAGCATAATACTACGAGGACACCCCATACCATCCATAATGGCATTCCTGTTCCCCAGATCTTAGCGATGACGCTTGTCAGATAATTGCCTATCGCTGTGACGCAGAACCAGCATCCCATCATCATGCCTTTATATTTTGGAGGAGCTACTTTCGTCACGAATGAGATTCCGATAGGACTTAACAACAACTCAGCGAATGTCAAGACTAAATATGTGCTGATGAGCCAGTTTGGTGATACCAATGTGCTGCTTACGCCGCCTGTGGCTTTCAACTCAGCTGGACTTAACAAATGTACTGATGCCATCGCCATGATAGCGAAACCTAAACCTGCCACTACCATACCCATACCGATTTTCTTTGGTGATGAAGGTTCTTTGCCTTTCTTTGCGAGTGCTCCGAAGACTGCCATTGAGACTGGTGTCAAGGCGACGACGAAGAATGGGTTGAACTGTTGGAATTGTTGTGGCAATGTGTCGATGGTCTCTGGCATTCCGAGATATAAGGCTGCTGCCCCGCCCCATAATAATAAGGTGACGATACCGCTGATAATTTTGTTTTTCTTTGTCTCTGCCTGGAATGTAGAGAATAAGGTATAGACTGAAATTGCTATCAATGTCAAAGCCCAGATGTTAAATCCGATGCGTGAGATACCTGTTGCTGTGCTTGCTGTGTAGTCGCGGGCGAAGAAAGTGAGGCATAATCCGCTTTGTTGGAACGACATCCAGAAGAAGATGACGACGGCGAAGACTAAGAACAAGGCTGTCATACGTGAACGTGTCTGTTCTGGTGAAAGTTCTTCAACCTTGACTGTAGTGTTGCCCATTTCTTTGGCTTGCTTGCTGTTGACGTCAGCGTGTTTGAACCAGTTGCGACAGCTGAGATAGATAGCCATTGAAAGTACCAATGAGATACAAGCGACGCCGAATCCGTAGTTATATGCTGTTGACAATGAGTCGATGTAATTCTGTGCGAATGTTGCGAGGTCGCCGGTGTTGCCTTGTTGTGCTGCTAAAGTCTCGAATGACTTGAGAGCGTCGGCGCTGATGCTTCCATCCAAATATTGATGAGCGAGAGATGGAATCTGCGGCACGTAGGTGAATCCAGCTTTGCCGAGGAAGAGGTCGGTGACTTTTGTCGCTGTCATAGGAGCGAACATGGAGCCGATGTTGATAGCCATATAGAAAAGGCTGAAACCGTTGTCGCGGAACGGGCTGTATTTTGCCTCGTCGTAGAGGTTTCCGACCATGACTTGAAGATTACCTTTGAAGAGACCTGTTCCTATCGCGATGAGTGCGAGTGCCGAGAACATGGTGACTTTTGCCGTCGCGCCCATCATAGGGACAGCGAGGAGAAGATAACCGAGGAACATGACTACGATGCCGGCTCTTACCATTTTACCGTAACCGAAACGGTCGGCTAAGATACCGCCGATGAGAGGCATGAAATAGACGCAACCGAGGAAGATACCGTAGATTTGACCTGACTGTGCTTCATTGAAACCGAATTTAGCTTGCAGGAAAAGCACGAAGATAGCAAGCATGGTGTAATAGCCAAAACGTTCTCCGGTATTGGCTAATGCTAAGGCGTAAAGCCCTTTAGGATGACCTTTAAACATAATATGAATTGTTTTAATTTTTAAAGTTGCAAAGATAAGAAAAGTCAACGGACTTTGTCCATATTTTTTTGAAACTGAAAATCTGAGAACTTGAAAAGTAACTATGACTTTTGTCTATGACGATGAACTTTTTTTTATCTGAAAATCTCAGAACTTGAAAACCTGAAAAGATTTAGCCATTAGTTATTAGCCTTTTGTCTTTAGTCTTTAGACTTTAGACATTAATTCTCAGATTCTCAATTTTTCAGATTCTCAGTTTTTAATAAACTTTGCCGATAACGGAAAATTTTGCTATATTTGCAATGATATTTTAATAAAACTTTGCCGATATGAAATATTTGTCAGTAGCTGAATTTGCGTCATTACATTCTGTGTCGGAACGAACTGTACGTAATTATTGTGCTTCAGGAAAGATTGAAGGTGCTTTTTTAACGGGCAAGACATGGAACATTCCGGAAGATACTACATTGCCTGAAAAAGGGAAGCGTCATAAGAAAGCATCGCCACTACTTCAAGCATTGCGTTTTGAAAAAGATAATCATATCAAAGGTGGTATATATCATAGAACGCAGATAGATCTGACTTATAACTCTAATCATATTGAGGGAAGCAAGTTATCGCATGATCAGACTCGATATATATTCGAGACAAACACCATCGGCATTGAAAAAGAATCTATACCGGTTGATGACATTATAGAGACACTGAATCATTTTAGATGTGTCGATTATGTTATTGATTGTGTTGATGAGACTCTTAGCGAGAAGATCATCAAAGACTTGCATCGTATGTTAAAGTCAGGAACGCAGGATTCTTCAAAGAAATGGTTTGTTGTGGGTGACTATAAGAAATTTCCTAATGAAGTCGGTGGAAATGAGACTACATTGCCGGAGAATGTTCAGACTGATATAAGGAAACTTCTTAAATCATATAATTCAAAAAAAGAAAAAAACATCGATGACTTACTTGATTTTCATTATCATTTTGAGAGAATACACCCTTTTCAAGATGGTAATGGTCGTGTTGGTCGCTTGATTTTATTTAAGGAATGTCTTGCCAATAATATAGTTCCGTTCATAATAAGCGATGAGTTGAAATATTATTATTATCGAGGTCTCAGCGAGTGGCAATCGGTGAGAGGTTATCTTCGTGATACTTGTCTAAGTGCACAAGATAATTACAAACTGTTATTGGAATATTTTAGAATAAAAATCTGAAAATCTGAGAAACTGAAAACCTGAGAAATTTTTCAGATTCTCAATTTCTCAGATTCTCAGATTCAAAAAAAGGTTCCCGAACTTCGAGAACCTTTTTTCTTTATGTAGAGACGTTATATTATGACGTCTCTAAATTTAATTCTAATTTCTTATTTTGTTGCTTCTTCGAGCCATCTTACCATGCCGAACATGATACCCATTGATACTAAGCAGATTCCTGCGAATACTGCCCAGCACATCCATTGATGTGGGAATGTGTTAAGCATTGTAACACCAATAGCGATGAACAAGTTGCCGATAGCTGTTGCTGTGAGCCACAAACCTTGGCAGATACCTTGTAAGTGTTTTGGAGCTACCTTTGATACGAATGATAATCCGAGAGGTGAGATGAACAATTCAGCTACTGTCAAGAAGAAGTAAGTCAAGATCAATACGTAAGGACTTGCCTTCATTGATTCTTTAACAGCGTCAGCCAAACCTCTGAATTCTACGCCTGAAGGATAGTTGTTAGCCATTGCTACGCCAGCCAAGAAGATGTAAGCTGTTGCTGTGATCAACATACCGATAGCAATCTTGCGAGGTGTTGAAACTTCTCTGCCTTTTCTTGCCAAAGCTGCGAAAGCCCACATGATGATTGGAGTCAAGGTGATGACGAAGAATGGGTTGATACATTGCCAGATCTCTGGTGGAATAGCGTTTGTCAAAACGAAGTCACGTGCGAACACTGAGAGTGACTGACCGTTTTGGTGGAATGCGAACCAGAAGAATGCTGCGATACCTAACACTGCGAAGAGAGCGTATAATCTTTGTCTGATTTCTTTTGCGTTTGCTGCGAGTTCTTCTTGTGTATATTCTACTGCTTGTTTCTTTTCTTTCTTAGCAGGATTTGGGAATTTATTTCTTGAGATGATGAAGATTGTCAATGACAACAACATAGCTGCTACTGATGCGATGAATGAGAAGTGAACACCAGTGTTGAAGATGTTGAGGTAATTGCTGCAGAAGTCGCCTAATTGTTCAGCTGGAACTGCTGTTGGGTCGATTTGAACATCTTGAACTAATTTTGTCAAGTTAGCCATATCAGCTTCTGAAGCTTTGTTTTCCAAGAAGTTGTGGCACAAACGTGGAAGGTCGGAATTGTAAACGAGACCTTTTGTCTTTAACCACCAGCTTCTTAACAAAGGAGCTACGAATGGTGCGATAACGCCACCGATATTGATGAATACGTAGAAAATTTGGAATCCTGAGTCTCTCTTGTCTTTAGCAATCTTAAGAGCTTCTGGACCCTTCTTAGCTTCTTCAGCTTCGAAGTTGTCGTACATCTGACCTACGATAGCTTGCAAATTGCCTTTGAACAAACCGTTACCGAAGGCGATGAGGAACAATGCGAAGCATGTGAATACCAACACCATGTTAACGCCAGGTTGTGAACTGAAGATAGGAATAGAAAGTAAACCATAACCTATAGCCATCACGAGGAGACCTGCCATGATAGTGCCTTTGTAGTTTTGGATACGGTCAGCGATCATACCGCCCGGCAAACCGAGGACGTAGATTAAGAAATAGAACACAGCGTAGATCCAGCCTGCTGCTGCGTCGCTGATACCGAATTTTGAACAGATGAAAAGGAGCAATACAGCGTTCATAATGTAGTAACCGAAACGTTCACCCATGTTACTGATAGCTGCAGCGATAAGTCCTTTTGGATGTTCTGCCTTAGCTTTTCTTACGTAAAAGATTAAGAATGGGATAACAACAATAAGGATGGCAAAGAGGATTACCAAAGGTCTGTTGTTTGCCCACAGATTTTGAAAGCCTGTCATAATGTTTTAAAGTTTTTTTAATTATACAATAGATTAATTCGTTTTCAATCCTTGAAAAAAAGCAGGGCAAAGATAATAAAATTTCTGTAATATCAAAAAGGAATTTTATAATGATAACGTTAAATTAAGAGAATGATATTTTTTTAAATTTACGATATAAAGTCCTTTTAAACCATGTTTTAAATCAGTAACAACTTTCCTCTATTGCTTAAACCCCACTATGGTGAACTATTCTTAAAAGCTATACCAGTTGTATCTTCATAGATACCAGTCTGTAAATATCCGATTATACTATTGATAATCTGAGTTAGCGGATTGTTTACTTTTGCCATCTTTTTACCATAATACACATACTCATCAAGTTTAACATTCTCATGAGGTTTAAATGTATTTATCTTAAAATTTTTTCTTACGAGAATACTTAAATTATACTCGTAGTTTGCATTATGAGTAATATACGTTTCAGCATTACTATTATGATTTGTAATTCTTAATGAAGCTTCCAATTTCTTTCCATCTTCTTTTTGTATAATAATAACTCCATATTTACTGGATCCTTCGAGATTTGGAATTTCTAAAGCATTTCTTAAATTAGTTAAGAAACCGTATGGATTTGTAACACCAACATAATCTTGTGCAAGTTTTCTTAATTTTGGTATTGCAGTCTCATTATTTATTACTATATTTGCATCGCCATTTATCTGAGAAGGCTTAGTGAACCTTTGAGTTCCTCTTATAGAGTTCAGATGATTGGCTTTTTTATTTTCTCTATTCATATAAATATCCGTATTTATTTCAATTCATTTAAAATTCCCAAAACACATAAATACAGAGATATTAATCAATTGGATTGATGTTTTCTGTCTCACAAATTATCTCTATCAGGTTTTCGGTAGTGCAAAGTTAATATTTCATTTTTAATAAAAGATAAATCATCAACAAAAAAAATCTTTTGTCTTTTGTCTTTCGTCTTTTGCCTTTTCTTATCTTTGCACCTTAAATATTTTTAGAAAAATGGAAATCAGCAGTAAATACAGTCCTCAAGATACCGAAGTAAAATGGTATCAACATTGGTTAGACAAGAATTATTTCCACTCAACACCCGATGAGCGTGAACCTTATACAATAGTAATCCCACCGCCGAATGTGACAGGCGTGCTTCACATGGGTCATATGATGAATAACACCATCCAAGACGTTCTCGTTCGTCGCGCTCGTATGCAAGGAAAAAACGCCTGCTGGGTTCCAGGCACCGACCACGCTTCTATCGCTACTGAAGCTAAGGTTGTTAACAAACTCGCTCAACAAGGTATCAAGAAGACTGACCTTACTCGCGAGGAATTCCTCAAACACGCTTGGGACTGGACTCACGAACACGGCGGAATTATCTTGAAACAGCTCCGTCGCCTCGGTGCTTCCTGCGACTGGGAACGTACTTCCTTCACAATGGACGAGACTCGCAGCAAGAGCGTCATTCATGTCTTCTGCGACTTATATAATAAAGGTCTCATCTACCGCGGCGTCCGCATGGTCAACTGGGATCCTGCCGCTCTCACAGCTCTCAGCGACGAAGAAGTAGTCTACAAGGAAGAACATAGCAAACTTTTCTACTTACGTTATAAAATAGAAGGCGAAGACGGCTACGCTATAGTGGCGACAACACGTCCTGAGACTATCATGGGCGACACCGCTATGTGTATCAACCCTAATGACCCGAAGAACGAACATCTTAAAGGCAAGAAAGTCATAGTACCTCTCGTAAACCGCGCTATTCCGGTCATCGAAGATGAATATGTTGACATCGAATTTGGTACGGGTTGCTTGAAAGTCACTCCGGCTCACGACGTGCACGACTATATGCTCGGTGAGAAATATAATCTTCAAAGCATCAATATCTTCAACGACGACGCTACTATCAGCGAGGCTGCCGGAATGTACGTCGGCATGGACCGCGACGCTGTCCGTAAACAAATCGTGAAAGATCTCGACGCTGCAGGTCTCTTAGAAAAAGTTGAAGACTATAATAATAAGGTGGGTTATTCAGAACGTACTCACGTCGCCATCGAACCAAAACTCTCGATGCAATGGTTCCTTAAAATGGAACATCTCGCAGAGATAGCTCTCAAACCTGTTCTCGACGGCGAGATTCAGTTCTATCCTTCAAAATATGTGAACCTCTATCGTCACTGGTTGGAAAACATAAAAGACTGGTGTATCAGCCGTCAGCTCTGGTGGGGTCATCAGATTCCTGCATATTACTTGCCAGAAGGCGGTTATGTAGTTGCTGAGACTCCTGAAGAAGCACTCAGACTCGCTAAGGAAAAAACCGGCGACAATATCACAATGGAAGACTTACGTCAAGAGAGCGACTGCTTAGACACATGGTTCTCATCATGGTTGTGGCCTCTCTCTTTATTCGACGGCATCTTGAATCCTGACAACGAAGAATTCAAGTATTATTATCCTACCAACGACCTCATCACCGGTCCAGACATCATCTTCTTCTGGGTCGCCCGTATGATTATGGCAGGCGAAGAATACAAACAAGAAGTTCCTTTCAAGAAAGTGTATTTCACAGGTATCGTCCGCGACAAATTAGGTCGTAAGATGAGTAAGTCGCTCGGCAACTCGCCAGACCCTATCGAACTCATCGACAAATACGGAGCCGATGGCGTGAGAGTGGGTATGATGCTCACAGCACCTGCTGGTAACGACCTTCCTTTTGACGAAGCATTATGCGAACAAGGACGTAACTTCTGCAACAAGATGTGGAACGCCCTCCGTCTCGTGAAAGGCTGGAAAGTAGATGAAAACATTCCGCAACCTGAGACTGCCAAGATGGCGATGAAATGGTTCGAACAGAGATTCTATCAAGTGCTTCAAGAAACAAACGACAACCTCGACAAATATCGTCTCTCCGATGCCTTGATGGGAATCTATAAATTAGTATGGGACGACTTCTGCTCATGGTATCTCGAAATGGTAAAAGCCCCGATGAATCAGCCAATCGACGCTGTGACATTCAACGCTACCGTGACATTCTTCGAGAACTTGATGAAGATTTTACATCCGTTCATGCCTTTCATCACAGAAGATATATGGCATCTTTTGAAAGAACGTCAAGATGGCGACGACATCATCATAGCTCAACAGCCAAAACAACAAGTCGTTGACAATGACATCTTAAATCAATTCATATTCACACAAGACGTTATCAACAACATACGTAAGATCCGTGCCGAGAAGAATATCTCGATGAAAGAAGCAATAGAACTTATAGTTGTTGACAAAGGCGGCAGCGTGAACAAAGACTTCGATTCTGTTATCATGAAGTTATGTAATGTAAGTTCAATAAATTACGTTACTGAAAATCCACAAGACGCATTCGGTTTCTTGGTGAAGGCAGTGGAATTTTTCATTCCTGTAACAGACAATATCGACACTGAAGCTGAGATCAAGAAGTTGGAAGAAGAGTTGAAATACGCACAAGGATTCTTAAGATCGGTCGAAGCGAAATTGTCGAACGAAAAATTCGTCAATGGCGCGCCAGCGGCAGTCGTCGATAAGGAAAGAAAGAAAAAGTCAGACGCTGAAGCGAAGATCAAAGTTCTTGAACAACAGATTGCGACTTTGAAGAAGTAAAATCTTAGAATCTGGGAATTAAGGTAGAGGCGTCACCCCTGTGGCGTCTTTACAAAAAATGTAATTACAAAAAGTGTTAAACGAAAATTGTAATTACATTTTTTGTTATATTTGTTTATCGCTTATTGTTTATCGCTCATAGTTAAAATAGGTCTGCTACGGTAGACTTTTTTTGTTATCTTTGTGACCTTAATTATCATTCAAAATTTATATGAGAAAATTTACTTTAACACTTTTAATTATCCTGTCATTCTGCGGTTTAGGATTCGCACAAAAAACAATAGAACCGGAACTACAAAATGTATTGAATCAAAAAGGTGACAAGATGATTGGAGTCAACATCATCTTCAAGTCACAAATCGATTATGACATCTTAAGAAATGTCGCTAAAAACATTACCGACAAGAAGGTAAGACGTGACGCGCTCGTCGATGAGTTAAAACTTTTCGCTGAGAAAGAACAGGCGGAAGTAATGTCAATACTCAACGCTGAAGCAAAAAGCATGAATGTCGCCGACATCAGATCACAATGGATGACCAACTACATTAATTGCAAGGCAAGCAGAGATGTGATCTATCTTTTATCGCAACACCCTGATGTAATGTTGATTGGTCTTGACCAAGAGAAGAACATGCTCTGGAACGAGAAAGTAGAAAAAGCAGAACAAAGTAAAGGCACTTTGACGGAGAACATCACCAAGATCAATGCTGATGATGTTTGGGAGATAGGATACACAGGCAATGGTGTCATCGTCGCCGTCATCGATACTGGTGTCAACTACAACCACATCGATCTCGCAGACCATCTCTGGGACGGAGGTGCTGAATTTCCAAACCATGGATACAACACATACGGTAACAATAATGATCCGATGGATCACTTCAGTCATGGCACACACTGCGCCGGCACGGTCTGTGGCGATGGAACATCAGGCACAAGCACTGGTATTGCGCCAGATGCCACCTTAATGTGCGTGAAAGCTCTCAGCGACGAAGGTACAGGATCGGCCTACACAATACAGGCTGGTATGGAATGGGCGATAGAACATAACGCCGACGTGTTGAGTCTGTCGTTAGGTATCCCAACTGCGACGATTAGCGAAAAGACACTCTTACGTAACACATGCGTCACCGCCATGGAACTCGGAATAGTAGCATCAGTAGCTTGCGGCAACGAAGGCAATATGCAATGGATGAACCCTATTCCAAATAATGTTAGAGTCCCTGGAAGTTGCCCTCCGCCATGGCTTCATCCCAACCAAGCCGACGTTAATCCTGGCGGATTGTCATGCGTCGTCTCAGTAGGTGCAGTCAACTATTACGATGCGGCAGCCGACTTCACATCACATGGTCCTGTCACGTGGCAGTCTACAGACTACGCTGACTACGCCTACCAACCAGGCATAGGTCTGATTCGTCCTGACGTATGCGCTCCTGGCGTCAACATCGTATCACTCGACTTCGCAAGCAACGACGGATTCGCCACCATGAGCGGAACGTCAATGGCATGTCCTGCCGTAGCAGGAACAATGGCTCTCATGTTAGAGAAAAAACCCGACCTCACCCCAGCAGAGATATGTATGATATTGGAAACGACAGCTCAACAACTCACTCCTAACAAAAGTAATGTCACAGGTTCCGGTCGTATCGACGCCTTAGCAGCAATAGACGCCATCAGCAGCGGAGACTTCGATTTTGTCAGCTATACCATCAATGACAATAACGAAGAAACCGGTAATGCTAACGCGAACCTGAATCCATTGGAACAAGTGATGTTGGATGTCACCTTTAAAAATGATTCAGATATCGCCTACAACAACGTGACAGCTGTCTTAAGAATAAACAATGTCATGGTCGGAATAGAAGACTCCATAGCACAAATCAACAGCATAGGCGCAAATGAAACAATAAACATCGTTGACGAATTTGAATTTATCGTAGACGAGACAGTACAAATCGGATCGTCATTAGGCTTCGACGTATATTTCTATGACGAAAACAACGAGTCGATAGGTTTGTTCAGAGTTCCAGTAGAAGTCTATGGTAAACAGTTGGAATATTCTTCTGTCATAATAAAGAACGACGACAACGGCAACGGCATCCTCGAAGCAGGTGAGACTGCCGATTTTGGAGTGGTGTTCAACAACAAAGGCAATGAGATAGCTGTTGCTGTCGATGCCTTACTATCGTGCGAAAACAGCAAAGTTACCATCAATACCAATGAAGCATCTTTTAATTCGATAGGAGCCGAATCGTCAAGTGTGGCTTTCTTTAACATCACGTTAGCCGACAATATCAGCGACATATTCAGCATTCCTTTCGAGATAGAATTGACAGAATATTCAGGTAATCCGGAGACATATTCGTTCAACTATTCCAACACCTGCAACGTCATCTTCGAACTTAAAGACGACTATGGCGATGGATGGGGAGGCGCAGCCCTGATATTAAAATTCAGCGACGGAACACCAGACGACGCACTTACCATCGCTAATGGACATGAGAAGACTTATACAAAAGAAATATCTTCAGGCGTTGAAGTGACATTGGAATGGAACAAAGGAACATGGGACTTGGAATGCAGCTTCGTGGTAAAAAGCGATAACGGAACTGTCATATACAGCGACGGCGGAAGATTCATAGAACAAGGCTTCCTATTCTCATGGGTCAACGACTGCTCGGCACAAAGTCCTAACTACGAGATGTGCGAAAGCGTACAAAACCTTCAACTCGTGTCTCCTCCTAATCCAGAATACCCTGCAAGTCTCACATGGGAAGCACCAGCTGACAGCGAGGTCCTTCATTACGAAATCTACCGCGAC
The DNA here is from genome assembly GCA_045606865.1 of Bacteroidales bacterium. Lineage (GTDB taxonomy): Bacteria > Bacteroidota > Bacteroidia > Bacteroidales > F082 > Limimorpha. The sequence goes on along the minus strand of JAZUST010000049.1, from coordinate 38,477 downwards.
TCAAGATTCATGGGAACTACCGAAGATCTTGCTTATACCGACGAAACAACTATAGGAACTTTCATATATGTCTACAGCGTCCGTCCAATATATGAAGACTGCAACGGATTGATGAGCAGCATAACCGTTGAAAATGTCGACAATGTTTACGAAAATAATACTATAAAAGCCGCCATCTACCCTAACCCATCTCAAAACGACTTCAATATCGTTTGCGACAATATGACAAGAGTCACAGTCTATAATGTAATGGGATCAGTGATTACAGATGCTCAGGTAAATGACAGTAGATATACAATCAGCGACTTAGAATCTGGTGTATATTTCATCAATATTGAAACTAACAACGGAAACGTAGTTCGTAAAGTTGTTAAATTATAAGTCAACAAACTTTGCTTAAGGTTTAATGCTTAAGGTTTAAGGTCTGAAGATATTTGCCTTAATCTTTAAACCTTAAACTTTAAACCAAAAAACACACTATGAAAAGATTATTACTTACAATAATACTTTCAGTTTTATGCAGCATCGGTTTCTCACATGACATTATCGACCCGGTGCTGCATAATGTTTTAAATGAAAGAAACGACGAGATGATAAGAATCAATATCATCTTAAAATCACAAATCGACATCGAGATGTTGAACGACAGAGGATCCAACATTAACGACAAACAACTACGTCGTTCTGTCCTCGTCGAAGAACTCAAAAACTTCTCAGAAGAGAAACAAAAAGACGTGATGTCAATTCTCACATCTGAGCAAAGAAACAATCAGGTTACCGACATCAAATGTCATTGGCTTTCAAATGCCATCACCTGTACAACAATGCGCGACGTGATTTATCTCCTAGCAAATCATCCAGATATCGAGATAATCGGCATCGACGGAGTGACGCAATGTACAGCAGATAATCTACAATTAACAATTGACGATGTGCAACTAACAGACAACATTTCGATGGTTAATGCTGACAAGGTCTGGGATTTAGGTTACACCGGCAAAGGCGTTCTCGTTGCCATAATCGATTCAGGAGTAAACTATAATCACGTCGACTTGGCGGATCATCTCTGGAACGGCGGCGCACAATATCCTAATCATGGATATAACGTCATCGACGACAACAACGACCCGATGGATAATTTCGGTCATGGTACACATTGTGCCGGAACAATCTGCGGCGACGGCACTTCAGGTCTCGCCACCGGAATGGCACCCGACGCAACATTGATGTGCATCAAAGCTCTCGACGATTATGGTTACGGTTCCACCAGCGGTTTCAATACAGGAATGGAATTCGCCATCGAACATCAGGCAGACATCATAAGCATGTCGCTCGGCGTGATGAATGCCAGCGTCACCGACAAGACCTTGATGCGCAACACTTGCGTCAACGCATTGCAACTCGGGGTGGTCGCTTCCGTCGCTGTCGGCAACGACAAAAATATGTATATGGTTCCTGTTCCTAACAACGTAAGAACACCGGGCAACTGCCCTCCTCCATGGTTGCATCCCGACCAACAGGTCAACCCAGGTGACTTATCGTGCGTTGTTGCTGTAGGTGCCATCGACATCAACGAAACTCCTTATTCCGAAGGCTCAATAGGACCTGTCACATGGACCGACACACAATTCAACGACTATCCATATAATCCTAACATCGGTTTGATACGTCCTGACGTATGCGCTCCAGGCGTGATGATTCAGTCGTTAAGTCATAGCAGCAACAGCGGTTATAGCGTGAAGAGCGGCACCTCAATGGCGACACCTTGCGTAGCCGGTGTGATGGCACTTCTCCTCGAAAAACAAAACGACCTCTCCCCTGCCGACATCTGCATGACTCTGGAAATGACAGCAAAAAAGTTTGAAGACACCAAAAGCAACGTAACAGGTTCTGGTCTCATCGATGCTTTCGAAGCGATAACAAATCTTCAAAAAGGATCGTTGTCGTTCAATAATTATATCATCAATGATGAAGATTATAACAACAACGGAAATCTTAATGCCGGCGAAAATGTTAAAATGTCGCTAAGTTTCCATAACAATTCAAACGAGGCGTTAAACAATATTAAAGCAACTATATCATGCGATAACGACATAGTAAACATCACTGACAATGAATCTGTAATTGCCAATATTTCCGCCAATGAGGAAATCACCCTTATCGATGAATTCGAATTTCAAGTTGATGAAAATGCAGTTTGCAAGACTCCTCTCCTATTCGATGTAGATTTTTATGACGGTGATGATTTAGTTTCTGCATTCAGTTTCTTGCTTTATGTTAGCGACAACAACTTGGAGTTCGCGTCGTTTATCGTTAAGAACGACGACAACAATAACGGCATCCTCGAATCAGGTGAGACAGCAGATTTAGGTGTCGTATTAAATAATGCCGGTAACGAATTAGCTCTTAAAGTAAGCGGCAGCTTGTCGTGCGACGGACCAATCACCATTAATAATAATGTGTCGGATTTCAATTCCATAGGCGGAGAGTCATCAGCGGTAGCTTTCTTTAACGTGACTGTCGACGAAGACATATCAACATTAGACGTTCCTTTTGAACTCACAACGACAGATGCCTTCGATAACAAATATCATTTCTCATTTAATTACGACAATGCCTGCGACTATCGTTTTGAACTCAACGACTATTACAAAGACGGTTGGGACGGAGCTGCTCTGATTGTAAAATACGACAACGGAACTCCTGACGACGTATTGACGATAGAAGACGGCGAATATGCAGAGTACACCCTTACCATCAACTCTAACGTTGAAGTCACACTTGAATGGCAAGCAGGTGAATGGGATGCCGAATGCAGTTTCGTGGTTTATAACGAAGACGGCGAGATAATCTTTACAAGTCCCGAATTCCCGAACAGCAGAAACGAATTCTTGTTCTCCTGGATCAACGACTGTTCATGCGAAAATCCATATTATGTCATGTGCGATGCCGTAGAAAATCTAAGCGGAATACAAAGCGAAAACGAAATTGAACTGAGTTGGTCGACTGACAACAATCAACAGACAACAGACTTTTACGAGATTTATCGTGGAACGAGATTCTTAGGAACAACTGAGGAAACGACTTTCATCGACAACACTCTCACCGAATCGGGAGATTATATCTATAGTGTAAGAATGGTTTCTGACGAGTGTATGGGATTGTTCCAAAACGTTACTGTCAACTACAATCATGTTTCTGTTGTAGAAAACGATGTGACAAATGTGACGGTTTATCCTAATCCGGCAAGAGACTTTGTAAAGCTATCAGCTATCAGATGTCAGCTGTCAGTGGTCTGGGTTTATAACTCATTCGGAATCTTGATTGAAGAAATAGAAGTCAATTCTAATGAAATAGAAATCAACACTTCAGATTATAGAAGCGGCATCTACTTCGTGTATGTCGATACTGAAAACGGATCTTTTGTTGAGAAATTTGTTATTGAATAATGATTATGAACACTCACGTCAACGTCAACAGATATACTATCAGCGACCTCAACAGCGGAGTTTATTTCATCAATATTGAAACAAATAACGGAAACGTAGTTCATAATATCGTAAGACTATAGGTGACATCTATAATTTTACGGAGGTCTCCTCTCGAGTTAATTATTGTCCGTCAACATAAAACAAAAAACCTGAGAACCATTCCCAGATTCTCAGGTTTTCAATTTTTCAGACTCTGAATTTCTTATTTGATTCCAAGAGATTTCTTGATGTGTTTTGGAAGAGCGTCTTTGTGAAGGACGATGTTCATAGTCTTGTAACGTACGAATGCTTCTGAAGCGTAGAATGTACCGTCGTAGTTACCAGTAACACCCCATGAGTTCTTTACGATGAAGTAGTTGTTGCCGAGTTGGTCTTGTGCTTTACCATAGATGATCATGCCGTGGTCGTCGCCTGTTTCATAGTTGTCGTATGCTTGTTGACGGTCTTCTTGTGAAACCCAACGTTGTGGAGATGGTTGTGAATAACCTTCTTTTGCTCTTTCTGCTGCGCTGAGACCTGCCCAACGTGCTTTGTCTGTACCAGCGTCGTTGTTATCTCTTGCTTCGAGGTCAGGAAGAACCATGATACCGAAGTTTTCGCCTCTTAAGAAACCTTTTTCACTTACGTCTGAACCCCATGCGAATGTGTAACCATTGTCGATGGCGTAGTTCATAACTTCCATAAGTTCGTCGATAGGAAGGTTGTAAGCTGTGCTCCAACGCCAGTTGTCTTGTACTTCGATGATGAATGGTTCATAGAATGGGTGGTGTGAGAATGAAGCCAAGTTTACATAATCATCTGGATTGAAACCTGTTGCTTCTGCGAATGATTGTGGAGTGTATTCTTTACCTTCATAAACGAATGTCTCTGGACGTTCGCCGATGTAAGCGTTGAGGATACCTGCCAAAGCTTCTTTCCAAAGTGGAGTGCCTTCTGGACTCATTTGTAATTTTCTGTTCTTGACGATACCTTCTACGAATGGGTCGCATACGCTTGAGAATTCTGAGAAGTCTGACAATGTATCGCCGTGTTTGTAACCAGCTGGCATTTCAGCGTCTGGCACCAAACCATAATTCTTGATACCGTAAAGCACGTCGTAGAATGAACCACCTTGTGAGAAGGAGATGTCGCCGTGTGTACGTACTGTTGCTTGAGCGCGGTCCATGTAAGTGTTCCATACGATGAACATTTCTGAGAAGTCGTATGTCTTGCCTGTTGTACGTAACAATTCTGCTTCAACGAATGATAATGTTGAATAGCACCAGCATGTACCTGCTGCGTTTTGGTCTTTCATTGATGTGATAGGGAGTCTTACCTCATTTGAGAATTCCCAACCTTTTTTTTCAGGAGCTTGTTCAGCTTCTTGTGCGTTAGCTAAGCATGGCATTACGAATGCTACTGCTGTTGCCGCTAAGAATTTTTTAAAGTTCATAGTTTTTAATTTAATTTAAGTTAATATTATTTTATTTCTAATTTAGATTTCATATCTGATGTCAAACCGTCTTTGTGAAGTGTGAAGAACATGGTGTGAAGACGTACGAATGCTTCTGAGCAGTACCAATAACCTTCAATGCCGTGTCTTTCGCTCCATGAGTTTTTCACTTTGTAATATTTTGTTCCGTTCTGGTCGTGAGCGATACCAACGATGAGCATGCTGTGGTCGTCGGTTGTCTGACCGTTTTCGTATGCTTCCTGATGCATCTCTTCTGTGACGACTTTTTCTGGCATTACAGATTCGAACTTATATAAAGAAGCTTTGATTTCGTCGTCGCTCATTTTCTTGTATTTCTTCTCGTCTGATTGTCTTATCTTCTCGATGTCGTCTTCCAATACTACGCCGACGCCTGCCTTACGGCTGAAGCCTTTGTCGCTTACGTCTTGAGCCCAACCTACAGTGTAACCGTTGTTCAATGCGTTGTCTAACTCGTTCATCAACTCATCGAGTGGCATATTGTATGACATTGTATTTGTCCAGTTGTCCTGGATTGGCATTATGTAAGGTTTGTAGTTTGCGTGGTTTGTGAACGCACTGATCTGTACGTAATCTTCGATGTTGAGAGGATATTTTTCTGCGAATGATTTAGCGTTGTATTCTGTTCCATCGTAGTTGAATGTTGCAGGGACTTCGCCGAGATAAACATCCAATACAGATTGAACCATTGGACTCCATGCCTTGCTGATCTTGCCGTTATGTTGTTTGTTGACTATCTTTCCGTATTCAGCGAGGACAGTGTGTAACTCACCGTGGTTGTGGTTGTTGTCGCCCAACACCAATCCGTTGTATGCGTCTTCTGTCATCATGCCGTTTTCGTTGATGGCGTATAATGCGTCGAACACTTCACCGCCAGGGCTGAAGTTGCATACGCCTTGCATCCTGACATATTTCTCGAATTTGTTGGCGTAAGCCCAGCGGACGAGATACATCTCAGAGAGGTCGAGTTCAACTCCGTGTATTCTCATTATTTCTGCTTCTATCATACCTACGCCGGCGAAGCACCAGCATGTTCCCGATTGAGCTTGGTTCTTTACTGATGTGTGAGGGACGACGACATCATCTGTGATTTGATAAACGCGTTCTTGTGCGAAGAGAGCCGGCATTGATAATAAAAATGCCAAAGCTAACAAAACGATAGTTTTTTTACGATTCATTTTCTTTGATTTTGTTAAGAATTCTCAAATATTTTACGAACTTACAAAGATAAGAAAAAATGTGATACTATCGATAGAAAAAAATCATAAAAGAAGGCAGCCTAAAAGACCGCCTTTAATTTTTCAATTTTCAATTTCAAAGACGCCACAGGGGTGACGTCTCTACCTTAATTTTCAACTTTCAATTTTCAATTTCAAAGACACACGTCCGTATGCCTCTACGAGAGATTCGAGAGAACTGACTTGTCCTGACATAACTTTACTTTTTACGTAAACTTTTCAGGACAAGTCAATAATTATTATTGCTTGATGAAGCGTTTAACTACTTCGCCTTTTCCTGTGTTGATTCTGATGAAGTAAACGCCGCTGTTGAAATTGCTGAGGTCGATATTGTTTGTGTTGAAATTGCTTTCGCTATATACACATACTCCGACGATATTGAAGATATTTACTTCATTGATGTTTTCTGTTGTGTTGACGAAGAGTACCTCGTTAGCCGGATTAGGATATACCTCGAATCTGTTTGCGTATTCTTCCAATGAGACTTCTTCAACGACTACTGTGTAAGGTTCTGATTCTTCTGATTCGCCGTTTGCACATACTGAAGCTACTGTATAGTCGAATGTTCCTTCAGCGTCTGAACCTGCGATGTAGAAGTTGGTGCTTGTTGCTCCGAATTCTTGTCCGTTGACATAAACGATATAAGCTTCTGCGCCATCGACGGCATCCCATGTCATGGTTACTTTGAATTTATAATCGTAACCTTCAACGTCTTGTTCTATTGTTGCGCCTAAGTTGGTAGGAGCGAGACAAGGACCGTCGTTGCCGCCAACGACCACTGTCAATGGTTCTGACATTTCAGACTCGCCGTTTTCGCATGATGATGTGACGTTGTAGAATACTGTTGTCGGACTGTCGTAACCGAGTTCAAGAGAATTTGTTGTTGCGTATGATTTCCATGTGCCGTTTTCATAGATGGTATATGATGTTGCATCAGGATTCTCGTCCCATGTCAAAGTGACTTTATACTTATATCCGAAGCCAGGAACGTCTTGTTCTACATTAGCCTGAAGATTGGTAGGAGGCATACAAGGGTCGATGTTGACATATACGTTTGGCGATACTATAGATTCGCTTCCGTCTTCACATATTGTCGCCACAGCGAAATAAAGTTCTTGTGGGACATCGGTTCCAGTGACGTATGTTGTTTCTGTTGTGTATGTAAACATATCGCCATTGACGTAAAGTTCATATTTTTCTGCATTTTCAACAGCGTCCCAGTTGAGTGTGATGGTATATTTGAACTCTGCGTTAGGAAGGTCTTCCTCTACTGTTACTGAGAGGTTCTCAGGCATTCTACATGGAGTAGCGTCATTTTGAATTACTACTGCGCATTGTTCAGATTCTTCAGATGTCGAGCCGTCGCTGCAGTGTGTCTTCACCGCGAAATAGAAGATGGATTCTGTGTTAGCTCCTGCAACGTAATATAGTCCGTCGGTGTCGCCCAACCACATTCCGTCTGGATAGTTGTCCGAATAGAAGTAGATTGAATAGAAGTCGGCTCCTTCAACGGCATCCCAGTTCAACGTCACTCTGAAAGTATATCCGTAACCAGGAACATCTTGTTCAACCAATGATCTTAAGTTTGTCGGCGGATCGCATGCCAAACCTTTAAATGTTAATGTAGTCGTGAAAATTAATGCTAATAAAAATTGTAATGTTTTCTTCATAGATGTATTGATTTTAAATGATTTGATTAGTCTTGCAAAGATACGAAAAAAATCTGAAAAATTGAAAACCTGAGAATCTGAAAACTTGAAAGAAATTTCTCAGATTTTCAGATTCTCAATTTTTAATAATCTTCTTAACAAAGTTTCCGTTTTCTGTCTGAACCTCGATGAAATAAACTCCGTTGCTATAATCTGAAACATTGATTTCAATATCGCTCGAATTCACTTCAATCTCTTCAACTAAAATTCCTAAGTAATTGTAAACCCTGACTGCTGACAGCTGACAGTTATTAGCTGATAGTTTTATGTAGTCTCTCGCTGGATTAGGATAGACTTCCACGTTTCCGTCTTCGCTCATCGTCTCTTGAATTGAAACACCGTCGAGGTCACTCGCGATGACGCCTACAGATGTTCCTTCTTCATATAAAGCCACGACTTCCACGATATAGAATTCTTCATCTTTAGCGAAACTATATGATAAGTCGGAGGTGTTTTCCAAAACGAGTTCGTTGTTGAAATATACATTATAACCTGTTGGAGTTCCTTGTTCTGGTGCTTCCCAAGTGACGATATATGTGTCTGCGTTTTCTGTCATCTCCATATTTCTTGCAGGATATCTATGTCCGGTGTATTCATACAAGAAACTGCTGTTGAACACTTCTTTTGTGTTAATGTCTTGAATCCAGACAGCGACTTCAAGGTCGTTCATTTCTTCCGCATTGGTCTGCGACATGTCGTAAGAAAATTCAAAACGTTGATATTCGCCGGCTTTCAATGTGATGTCGTTGCCGTTGGCATTTTCCAACATCTTCATCATGATATGATAGAAGTCGGTCTCGCCGTTGTAACTAGCGTTGCCTGTGGTATGTTTCTCGTTGACGGAAATAAAAACTTTCGCATTTTCAATATCGATATACGACATCACGTCGGCTGTAACATTGATGGTGTTTCCTTCCATGTTGAAGGCTCCTTTTATGTTGACGTAAGCGTTTGTGTTATAACTCTCCTCGAGCTGATATTGTGATATCGATGAAGAACCTAAATTCGTTCCGTTAAGTATTACCTGCGGCACGCTGTTTATTCCGTAGAATCCTTTTCTTATTCCGACTTCAGCAGTATAATATGGGTCGCCGGGACTTGGAATATCGGTAGGATATTTTGTGTAGCAGAACTTGCCTGGATTGCTCTCGGTAAGCTGATGCATCGCATAGTTGATGTTGACGCAAGGCACGCAAGTAGAACTGGAGAAATGTTCAATCATCGGGATTCTCTGTGTTGTTCCGAGTTCCACATTGATTTCTTTCTCAACGATGTTGTTGGAAGTGTTTCCGTCTTCTCCGCCATTGACGCCCACAATCTCAATCTTGGTGTTATAATTGTCTGGTGACAAGTTCGCTTTATTTTCAAAGATAAGTTGTTGTGAATCGAACTGCTCCATATCAACAGTGAAGGTTTCACTTACGACGATGTCACCGATTTCATATCTCGCTTCAAAAGAAGAGATCTTTTCAACACCTAAATTCTGTACCGTGAACACGACTTCTTTTTCTCCGGCTGACAAATCTGTCGGCATATCGTTGCTAACCAACTGAAGGTCGAGTTCGGTTTCTGTTGAGATGGTGATATCGTCGAAATACCAATAGTCGATGTTGGAAGTGCTGCCGTCGAAGTAGATGCAGAACATGACGTTGTCTTTTCCCATATCTTCGGTGCTGACGACTTGGTTGATGACGTACTGACCGTCAGTGGAATATTCCTGACTCCAAGCAGTGTTCCATGTGTTGCCGTTATCCGATGATGTTGCGATGCCTAATGTTGAAACCCAGTTCGAGAAGTTGTCGAAATAATGTTTGAAAGAGAATGTCACGCTTGAAATTCCTGTCAGGTCGATTGCTGGTGTGGCGAGACGTGATATTCCGAGATAGAATATCGGATGATAATATAGATAAATCTCACCGGGATCGCCACCGGCTTTGTTGGTCTCCGACATAAACCAGTTCTCCTGTCCGTCGCCGATTATCGACCAGTCTTCCGGCATAGTAGGAGAGTCGAAAGTCTCGTTTAATAATACAGATCTTTCTTGAGCGAAAGAAACTGTGACGAATAATAATGCTATGAGTGTAAGTAATGTTTTTTTCATGGATTCTCTTGTCTAAATCTGAAAAATTGAAAACCTGAAAACCTGAACTTGAAAGAAAACTCTCAGATTCTCAGATTTTCAGATTCTCAATTTTTAATAATCTTCTTAACGATGTTTCCGTTTTCTGTCTGAACTTCGATGAAATAAACTCCGTTGCTATAATCTGAAACATTGATTTCAATATCGCTCGAATTCACTTCAATCTCTTCAACTAAAATTCCTAAGTAATTGTATACCCTGACTGCTGACAGCTGATAGCTATTAGCTGATAGCTTTATGTAGTCTCTCGCAGGATTTGGAGAAATTGAGATTCTGCTTTCTAATTCCTCGACACTTACGTAAGTGACGCATACTTCTTCTGACGCTGCCGATTCATAGTTATCATAAACTGCGCTCACCTGATAACAATATTCAGCACCTTCTTCAATTTCATTGTCAATATATTCTGTCGATTCTGTCTCTGCAATGAGTTTTCCGTCACGATATAAGCGATATGATGTCGCGCCTTCTGCTGCGTTCCACGATGTCGAGATGTTTCCTACATTTGATGCGGCGACTAAATTTTCCGGTATCGCGAATTGTGATGAATAGATCTTCACTGCGCTGACAGATGTCTTGTCTCCATAATGTGCGACGACTTCGGCAAGACAGAAGTCTGCTGCATCAACGCTGAATGATGTCTCTGTTGTATTGCTCAACATCAAAGAATTGTTGACGTATAAGTCGTAACCTGTCGGTGTTGCGTTTTCAGGTGCTTGCCAAGATATTTTTAATCTGTTGCCTAAGGTGAATTTCAGGTCTTCAACTGGATAAGGATGGTCGGTATATTCATATAAGAAATGACTGTTGAAGATTTCTTTTGTCTCCGGATCTTGAAGCCATACCGCCACTTCAAGGTCATTCATTTCCTCGACATTGGTTTCCGACATATCGAAAGAATATTCGAAGCGTTTGTATTCTCCTGCTGTTATGTCGGTGTCGAGACCTTCGCCTTCATCCAACATCTTCATTATGACATGATGGAACTCTGTCTCGCCGTTAGAACCTACGTTGCCTGTTGTTGTCTTTTCATTTATAGAGATATAAGTCTTCACGTTGTTAAGGTCGATAAACGACATCACGTCTGCGCTTAGGTTTATGGTGTTTCCATCAACATTGAAAGCGCCTCTGATGTCGGCGAAAGCCGGTGTATTGTATCTCGCCATTAAGGTTGAGTTGGTGACAGGCTGCGCTGTTTGGTTTGAGACTTGAGCTTCAGAATCCAAGAATACGAGAGGTGCTGTCGATACTCCGTAATATAACACTCTGTCGTAGCTTTCCGGGATGTAATATGGGTCGCCGGTACCAGGCCAGTTGACTGCATATTTCACGTATGTGAATTTGCCCGGATTGTTTTCAGTGAGGTTATGCATAAGCATATTGATGAGTACACAAGGTAGGCATGTAGAACTTGAGAAGTGTTCTATCATCGGGATGCGTTGTGTGTCGGCTATTGCCACGCTGAACTGTTTGCTGAGTGAATATGTATGTTCACCGTCTATGTCCCAACCATTTACCTTTGTGATGTTGAGTGTGATGTTGTATGTACCTGGAAGTAATGTCTCGGTTTTGCTGAAAGAGATATTGTTGCTTTCAAAAGTGGTCATATATACGGAGAATGTTTCTGTCACCGGTTCTTGGTCATCGATTTGGTAGGTTGCTTCTATATCGGTGATGGCTGTGCTGCCCATGTTTTGTACGTTGAAACTTACGTTGAGCGGTCCGGAACCGAGACGCTCGTTGATATTGATGCTGTTAAGGTTTATGGCGAGGTCTTCTTGTACCTTAACGACAAAATCGTCGAAATACCAATTTTTGAAGTTGATGGAAGATCCGTTGAAGTAGATGCAGAAAAGAACATCTTCATATCCTAAGTCGCTCGTCATGATTCTTTCTTCAATGCGGTATTGTCCTGTCTCAGAATATGATTTTTCCCATACTTTGTTCCATGTGTATCCCATGTCTGAGGATGTGGCGATGCCTATGGTGCTGTATGCCGAGTTATAATTCTCGAAATAATGATTCATGGAGACAACGGCGTTTTGTATTCCAGTGAGATCGACGGGAGCCGACACCAATCTGTTTGTCCCTGCGAACTGAGGACTCCAGCTTATCTTGGCTTCGTTAGCTTCGCCGCCCGCATAGTTGGTGTTGCTTATCGACCAGTTGTCTGATGGATAGTCGTCGGGTCCCATGGTAGTCCAGCCTTCAGGCATCGACGCTGAATCGAAATGCTCGTCGATGATATAAATGACTTCTTGTTCGTCCTGTGCCATGATGCTGGCGCAGAATAATAATGCAATGGTGAGGAATAATGTTTTTTTCATGGATTCTATAGTTTAAATCTGAAAACTTGAAAACCTGAGAACCTGAGAATTTCTTCTCAGATTTTCAGGTTTTCAGATTCTCAGTTTTTAATAATTTTTTTCGTTACGTTTCCTTCTGTTGTCTGTATATTGATGAAATAAATTCCAGCATTATAACCTGAAGTGTTGATTTCAACTTCAGAAGAATTAACTTCTATCTCTTCAACCAACATTCCTAAACAATTGTAAACTCTAACTGTTGACAGCTGACCGCTGATAGCTGATAGCTTAACAAAGTCTCTCGCCGGATTAGGATATATTGCGATGTTACAATCTTCGTTTTCTGTCACCGACATTCCGTGCGTAGCGATGACTCCTACAGATTCTTTGTCGTCGGCATATAATGCCACTACTTCAACACTGCAATATTCACCTATATTATTAATGGTATATGATGTCACGTCGGCATCTTCATCAACGAGTTCATTGTTGACATAAATATTATATCCTGTTGGAGTTCCGCTTTCTGGAGCATTCCATGTCACGTTTACGATGTCACCATCTTTATTTAGCTGAAGATTTTGTACAGGATAAGGATGGTCGGTGTATTCATACATGAAATGGCTGTTGTAGATTTCTTTTGTTTCGTAATCTTGAACCCAGACGGATACTTCGAGGTCGCTCATCTCCTCGACGTGAGTCTGCGACATATCGTAGCTGTATTCGAAATGTTGAGATGAACCTTCTGTGAGACTTATTGTTTCGCCTTGTGCTCCAGGTAACATTTTCATCATGATATGATGGAATTCCGAGTCGGATCCGTTGATAGGTTCCACGTTTTCTACCGTTGTCTTTTCATTGACGGTCACGAAGAGTCGCTTGTTTTCCAAGTTGATGTACGACATCACATCGACTTTGATGTTTATTGTTGTTCCGTCGATGTTGAAAGCTCCTTTTATGTTGACGAAAGCAGGCGAGTTGTAGCATTCATCAAGTTCTTCTTGTGTCACTGCGAGATATGTATGGTCTTTGCCGTTAAGAACCATAGTAGGGACACCTGATACGTTGTAGTAGCTTTTTCTTACGCCGCCTTCTGCGGTATAATAGTCGTCGCCGTAAGAAGGGAAGTTCATGACGTATTTTGTGTATGTGAATTTGCCTGGATTATTATCGGTGAGTTGTTTCATTGTTCCGTTGAGAGGCATACATGAAGCGCAGGTCGCACTGGAGAAATGTTCTATCATGGCAATCTTCGTCGTTCCACCCAAGGCTGCGGTGAGGTCTTTCCTCATGATGCTGTTGGCTGTGTTCTGGTCTTCGGTTCCATTAACAGAGGTGACTTCTATTTCAACGTTATAGTTGCCAGGATATAGATTCATCGGTTCTGCGAATGTGAACTGCTGTTTCTCAAACTGAGCGAGATCTGTTGTGAAAGTCTCGTTTACTGTCATGTCATCGACTCTGTATGTAGCTTCGAAGGTAGTTATGTTTTGCAATCCGGTGTTTTGTATTGTGAAAGCGACATCAATATTTCCTGCTGCTATGCAATTAGGAATATCTATGCTTTCCATCTTGGCGTCATTGTCTTCCATGACGGAGATTTCTAAATCATCGAAATACCAACCGACGATATTATTGGTGTTGCCTTGGAAATAGATGCAGAACTTCACGTTGTTCTTGCCCATGTCGGGAGTGCTTATCTCTTCAACAACTGAATATTGATTTTCTTCGGTATATGTTTTTGTCCATGCTGAACTCCAGCTGTTTCCGTTGTTCGATGATGTAGCGATTCCTATGAGTGAACCTATCGACTTCTTGGCGAAATAATGCTTGAAAGAAACGACGACGCTGCTGTATCCTGTCAAGTCGACGGCATCAGTGATGATGCGAACCAATCCTACTGACTGAGGCGTCGGGTTGAGTTTTAATTCGTTGGCTTCGCCGCCTGCTTTGTTGGTTTCCGAGATAATCCAGTTTTCGGAACCTGTGTCTGATGTGCTCCATCCTTCAGGCAATTCTGTAGTGTCGAATGTCTCTCTGATGAGAATGGATTTCTCTTGTGCGAAGATTGCTGTTGTAAGCAATAATGCTAATACTAAAAGTAATGATTTCTTCATAATTTCTTGTTTAATGTTTAAGGTTTAAAGTTTAAGGTAAAGATCATCTGACCTTAATCCTTAAGCATTAAACCTTAAACCATTAATTATTCAATAATAAATTTCTTAATTAAATTTCCGTTTTCTGTTTGTATGCTGATGAAATAAATTCCAGAATTATATTCAGAAACATTGATCTCAACTTCGTCTGAATTCATTTCAGTTTCTTCAATCAATATTCCTAAATAATTATAAATTCTAATTGCTGACAACTGATAGTTATTAGCTGATAGCTTAACAAAGTCTCTCGCCGGATTTGGATAAATCTCAATATCGCTTTCCATTTCTTCAACAGAAACTCCGATGAGTTCAAACTCAAATGCTTCTGATTGTTCCGACTCTCCGCTATCGCAAACTGCTGTCACTGTGAAATAATGTTCGCCTTCTTCATCGAAACCTTTCACGTATGAAGTCTCTGTTGTGCTGTCTAACAATTCGCCATCTAAATAAATATTATATTGGTACGCATATTCTGTAGCGTCCCAACTCATGGTTACTTTGAAGTTATGGTCGTAACCTTCTGCGTCTTGTTCAATTGTAGCGTTGAGGTTTGTCGGTGCGTCGCAAGGATATATCACCTCACCTAATTGTATATATTCCGCCAACCCTACAGATGTTTTGTTGTCCTCATAAAGAGCAGTCACAATGATGGTATATATTCCGGCGGCGTTGTCGATATGATACGACATCTCTGTTGTGTTTTCCAAAACCAATTCATTATTTACATATAAGTTATATCCGACAGGTTCGCCTGCTTCAGGAGCATTCCAGCTAATGTCGATGGTTTCTTCATCTTCGTTACCGTTAAGTTGTAGGTTCTGTGCAGGATAAGGATGGATGTCAGTATACTCATACATATAATGACTGTTATAAACTTCTTTGGTGTAATAGTCTTGTGCCCATACCGCTACTTCCAAATCGCTTAACTCTTCTACGAAAGTTCCCGAAAGATTGCATGTAAACTCGAATCTTTTGACTTCGCCAACGTTGAGCGATGTTGTCGTACCTTCTTCGTCGTCTAACATCTTCATCATGATGTGATGGAATTCTGTCTCGCCGTTAGCACCTACGTTACCAGTCGTGGTTTTCTCGTTGACAGATGCCAACAGTTTGAATTCAGGAATATTGACGAGTGCTGTTATGTCGACGATTACATTGATTACGCTGTCTTGCATATTGAAAGAACCTTTGATGTCGACGTATGCAGGTCTGTTGTATTCTGCGTTAAAGTCGTTGGTAGGCACTGCTGCTGCTCCGTAGTCGACGCCATCGAAGAAAACTTGCGGAAGACCGACAACATTATAATATGTATATTTTGCCATACTTTCCTCGGTATAATAGTCGTCGCCGTCAAAGAACAAGCGTATCGGATATTTTGTGTAGGTATATTTTCCCGGATTATTTTCTGTTAGGATATTCATCGACTGGTTTACATAAACGCAAGGACCGCAGTTTGAGTTTGAGAAGTGTTCGATCATAGGAATACGTTGTGTTGTTCCTATCGCGGCATTGATGCTCATTGATTTCATGTTGTCAGATGCTATGTCATCGCTGCCGTTGACTTTCAATATCGTGACTGTCATCGAATATGTTCCAGGAGTTAAGGAGAGTTCTTTCTCAAATGTGAAGTCTGCTTTTATTGTCGATTCGAGGTTTGTGACGAAAGTCTCGACAACTGGAGATTTGCCTTCTATCTGATATTGAGCCTCGAAAGATTCTATTGTATTGACGCCGGTATTTTGAACTTTGAATGTCACCTCGTTGCCTTCAGTTCCCACGATGTTAGGGAAGTTGATGTCGAGCATACTGAGGTTGAGTTCGTCGAGGGTATATACTTCGATGTCGTCGAAATACCATCCGTTCATATTTTGTGAGTCGCCGGTGTAGAAGATACAGAACTTCACGTTGTCTTTTCCGACGTCAGGAGTGTTGACGTTATGGATGAAACTATGTTGACCTTGGTTGCCTGTCGAGAACGAATCCTGCCATGCCACATTCCATGTCGTTCCATCGTCGGATGTTGTAGCTATACCTATTTGATGAGGTACATCCATGTAATTATCCAAGAAACCTTTGAAAGAGAATACAACTTCGTCGATACCTGTAAGATTTACGGCAGGACTTACGAGGCGTGACGTTCCTACAAAAGAAGGACGCCAGTATAGTTTGATTTCGCCTGGGTCGCCGCCGGCTTGATAAGTAGGCCATATCGACCAGTTCTCAGCGCCTTCGCCTGTTGTGATCCAACCTTCAGGAATTTCTTCAGAGTCGAAAGTCTCTCTGATATACGATACTTTGCTCTGTGCATATATCGCTACAGAAAGCAATAATGCAAAAGTTAAAAATAAAATTCTTTTCATCTGATTTGCAAATTTTAATGAGGTGCAAAGATAAAAATAAACTATGTGCGATGAACCATCTACAATGAACTTTTTTTAAAAACCGGGAAACTTTAATTTCATCATCTAAAAAGAAATTTTTCAAACATTATTTATTTGAAATCAATTTTATCAAGAGAATAATTTTTAACTTTGTCCTCATTTAATGTCACACGTTGGTATGACTAAAAATACTGAACAATTTATATAAATCCTCTAAACAAATATCATCATGAAGAAAACTTTATTCTTAGCAATCGCATTATTGCTTTCAACAGCGATGTTTGCGCAGAACAGAGGTCTTTTGTTGAAAGAGACTTTCGACTCAACGGAAATGCCTGAAGACTGGTACATTGACGAACATGCCGACAACTGGTCAATATCGACAAGCGCGAAATCGGGCGGACTTCCTAACGAGATCTGCATGAACTGGGCACCTGAGTTCAACGGAACCACACGCCTCGTAATGCCGGAATTTGATTTCAGCGACGCCACAAGCGTTGTCGTTTCTTTCAAACATTATCACGACAACTACATAGGCGAGAACACAATCGGCATCGCGACATCATCAGACGGCGGCACAACATGGAACAGCGGATGGGAAGAGACTTACATAGAGATAACATCTTACGTTGAAAGCCACACAATATCAACTCCAGATATGGGAAAACCTAACGTGCTGATGTGCATCTATTTCACGGGCAATTCATACTTAATCAACAACTGGTTCTTCGACGATATAGAAGTATTCCAACAAGAAGAACTCGACCTCGAACTCGTAAGCATCGACGTCCCGAATATCGTTGGTACAGATTATGACGAAGGAATTCCTTTCACCGTGAGAAATGTCGGTTCAACAACGGTAACAAGTTTCGACGTGGACATCTCCCTCAATTATGCAGATTGTTTCGATACTTTCAGTTTCAACACTAATCTTGCTCCTTTCGAGACAGCACAATTCACAATATCAGAAACAGATTGCGGTTCTTTCCCAAGTCCATTCTATGATGAACCAAGTGTAATTGAGATGTATATACACAAAGTCAATGGAACTTCTATTAATAATGGAGGGATGTTGAAAGAAGTTCAAGTCGCAATGAGAGAGAGTCAGAAAGTCGTTCTCTTGGAGCATTTCACAAGTTCTACATGCGACTACCCTTGTATTCCGATAAATACAATCATGGACGGACATGTCAACACTTACGCAGGAAAATGTTCTTACATAAAATATCCTATCGACCTTCCGCTTCTTGAAGACGGCACACCAGGCGGCGACCCTTACTGGACAGAAGAAAGCATCCTGAGAAAAAATTATTACGCAGTGATGGGCGTGCCTGAGACATTCGTCGATGCGGTATCACAAGGTTATGCAGCAGCAACAGCAGAAGACATCGACTTGGCATTGCAAAATCCTGCCTACTTCGACATCAAAGGCAGCTTCACCGTTGAAGGCAACACCATCAACGTCATCGCCGATTTCATGGCTTACGCAAATATCGAAAACGTGAGAGCATTAGTGGCTGTAAGTGAGAAGACAACGACAAACAATCTCGGCAACGATGAAGAGACACAATATCATCACGTAATGATGAAGATGATGGAAGACGCCGATGGCAACGAAATAACTTCCATCAATGCAGGAGAATATCACAGACTTGAATTATCATGCGATATGTCATCGACTTTTGTTGAAGATATGAACGATTTGGAAGTAGTGATGTGGTTGCAAAATTACGACACCAAAGAAGTCTTCAACAGTAATTTCGCATACGGTTATACCGAACATTGCTATCCTGCAAGAAACCTCACCGCGTCAATCGGTGGCGACGATGTCCAGAAATTATATCTCAACTGGGACGCACCGGAAGAAAGAGAACCAGTAGCATATAACATCTATGTCAATGGCGAATTGATTGAAGAGAATTATAACTTAGACACTTTCTATTCTAATGAAGAGATCGTTGAAAGCATAATACCACTCGACTATCAAGGTCACACCGCTGAAGTGGTTGCTGTTTATGAAGACGGAATTACATCAGTAGGAACGATTAAATTAATCGACGAGAACTGGGATGACGTTGAAGAAATTGAGAGCGTTGTCAATTGCAGCATCTATCCAAATCCGGCGAAGGACTTTGTTAAGCTATCAGCCATCAGCTGTCAGCTGTCAGCAGTTAGAGTTTATAATCATTTAGGTATGTTGATTGAAGAAATTGAGGTCAACGCTAATGAAGTTGAAATTAATACTTCAGTATATAATACAGGTATTTATTTCATCAACATTGAAACAGAAAGCGGCAGCGTGACGAAGAAGATGATTGTGGAATAACGGTCGTAAGGTTGCAGATCCACAAGGTTTTGAGGCGCGTCAATGATATTTTTTATCAATGATGCGCCTCAATTGCGTATGCACTCGCTTGATGAATTTCCATCACAACACCTTTAATGGAATCAATCGAATGAGGTCTTGAAGAATGGGTCTTGATACCGTTTTTATAATGATAGGTGTAATATTCGGTATTAGATTCTGTTGCATATCCTAATTCTCTGATCTTATATCCTCTAAAATGCTCATCATCAATGAATATCAACAACATGTCACCAGGTTTACATAATAACGAATCTTTATCTTTCTCATCAAACATTTTAACACCTACAATGTCACCATCATATACTCCTTTATATTCCATACAATTATTTTCTACAACAAAATATTGAAGGTCAGGATTCATTGAAATACTTTCACTATCAACATCCACCAATGACATCATATCTGTCTTTTTCCTAAAGAAATACTTTGTTGGTCCGGCCTCTGCTACATATAACTGCACAATATTCTCAGATTTAATTCTACTGACTTTCTTCTTTGTATTAAATATTATATAAGGCAAGAAAATAAAAGTAGAAATTAATATCAATAACAATGTTGTCATACTATTTTCCTTTCTTTCTATATGTTATACGAACTATATATTCCTTTTGCATAGATATTAAAAATATCAATATTACAAAGATCAGTTGCAAAACTACAGACAAAATAGGATGTTCCAACCATCTAACTACTAATGATATTGTATTTTCTGTCATGCATCTTGCTTGCGAGTATATTGTTATTATTACAACAAAAGAAATCAAACACAACCAATACACCACCTTATGGACAAATTCTTCATTTGCGAATTTAGAATAAGAAACGCTAATCATCGCAAACAAATTCACATATAATCCACCAATAGATGATTCGTATTGAAATAAATTATCTACAGCATTACCGCCATCTATAAATGACATAATAATGAAGGTAATATATATTCCGCCAAACGTAAAGACTGTTGTGAGGAAAGCCTCTTTATACCCTAGTTTACCAGTATGTTTTCTCATAAATATCAATTTTTAGTTCTTTGCAAAAATATAACAATAATAATCTTTTGTCAAGAAAAAAAATCATAAAAATCTTTAACATATTTTGCTCTATTTTAACTAAAAAATAATTCAAAAAATCATACCTCTCATTTCAAAAAAAACTTTTGTCTTTTGTCATAAGTCATTTGTCAATTTTGCTATCTTTGCTTTCTCATTTAATAAATTTATTTCAATGAAAAAATCTTTACTCTTCGCTTTAGCATTTTTGTTTGCAAGTTCGGTATTTGCACAGAACAACGTATATCTCTTACAAGAGAATTTCGATGAGACGACATTGCCTTCGGGTTGGGTTACAATGGGTAACGGCATGAACAACTGGTACATTTCTACCAGCAATATCGCCGGTGGCAAACCTAACGAGGCTCATCTCAAATGGACTCCTCCTTTCAACGGAATATCACGTCTTGTCTCACCCGCTGTCGATTTAACCGACGTAAGTTCTGCAGTCATGACATTGAAACATTATCCGTCATTCTTCGGCAGCAACCAAGCCATTGTAGGCGTGGCGACATCTTCCGACAACGGAACGACCTGGAATTCCGTCTGGTCAGAACAATATAACGTCAACGGACAATTCACGATTTTAGAAACCATAGAAGGTCCCGACATGGGGAAAAACAACGTGATGTTCTGCATCTACTTCGAAGGCAACTCATCAGCCATCAGCGACTGGTACTTCGACGACTTTGAAGTCTATACCGTTGAAAGTCTCGGCGTTGAACTCACAAGCATCGATGTTCCTGCCATCGTGAGTCATGGCGAACACGGAATAAGTTTCACGGTAAGAAACACAGGAAGTTCCAAAATAGAATCTCTTAAAGTAAGATATATCATCGATGGAGAAACATACGAACAGACTTTCAACACCGACATCCCATCGATGGAATATGAACAACTTACATTCGACGACAAATACACATTGCTCCCTAACGACAGCTATAATCTTGAAGTCAAGATAATGACTGTTAACGGAGGTTACGATGATGAATCAGACAACAACCTAAGCAAGAAAATCGTCTCAGCTTTAAGTTCAACACAAATGACTCCGATGATTGAACATTTCTCAAGTTCAACATGCGGACCTTGCGTATCGGTAAACATCAAAATGGAGGAACTTACCGCTAATCATGAAGGTCAATACACTTACACAAAATATACTACTAACGGTCCTCAACTCGGTGACCCATACTATACAGCGGAAGGCGGCACAAGAATGACATATTATAATGTGATGGGAGTGCCTCAGACTTTTCTTAACGGTTCCGACCAAGGCAATGCTGCTGTCACCGAAGATAATTTCACAAATGCTTATGAAACTCCAGCTTACGCAAACGTAAGAGGTTCTTATACAATAGACGGTAACACGATAAACATCACAGCCGACTTCATGTCGTATTTCGATATGGAAAACATAAGAGCATTCGTCACTGTGAACGAGAAGACAACAACAGAAAACGCAAGTTCTAATGGCGAGACCGAATTTCATCACGTAATGATGAAGATGTTAGAAAACGCGGAAGGTAATGTGATGAACATCAACGCTGGTGAATATCAAAGATTGGAGTTTTCTTACGATATGAGTTCTACTTTCGTAGAGGAGATGGAAGATTTGGAAGTGGCTTTATGGTTGCAAAATTATGATACGAAAGAAATCTATAACAGTCATTACGCATACGAGAACTCAGAGCACTGTCATCCAGTGAAGGACCTATTAGCTATGGTTGATGGTGATGCTCCTCCTACGCTTTATTTAAGTTGGAATAAACCCGAAAATGGAACACCTGTCGGATATGACATCTATGTTGATGGTGAACTCATGGCAGATAACTTGAACGATACTTATTATTCAAATGAAGATGAGGATATTTGTTACAATGCTAAAACAGCTGAAGTTGTAGCTGTTTATGAAGACGGAAAGACATCGGTTGGTGTAGCTATGATTATTGTTCGCGATACGAATGTTGAAGAAACGACGTGCGAAAACATCTCTGTTTATCCTAATCCTGCGAGAGACTTTGTTATAGTGTCAACAGTCAACAGTCAACAGTCAACAGTCAAGGTTTATAATACTTTAGGTATGTTGGTTGAAGAAATTGAAGTCAATTCCAATAATGTTGAAATCAACATTTCTGGTTATAATGCAGGAATTTATTTCGTTGAAGTTGAGACAGAAAACGGAAATCTTGTTAAAAAAATCGTTGTTGAATAAGCAAAAAGAAAAAAATTTGTTATGACATCTATGACATCTGATGAATTAATCAAAGATACATGGGAAAAGATAAAGGATAATCTTGTGCCTAATGAATATAAAGAAGAAGAGTTTTATTTCAAAGAAGCTGTTGATAGATTTAAAAAATTAAAAAATAGTTTCAAAGATTTTGATGGATTAAAAAAATACGTTTATGGATATAGAACTATTTCAGACATCGCAACACGTATTGAAAGATTAAAAAGAGATTATAAAGTTAGTGATATTGACTCTCTTTTAGAAAAGTTAAGATTATCTGATAAAGGTAATTGGGCGGATTTTATAGAAAAACAAAAAAAATTAGAAGGATATTTTGTCGCAGAGAAAGCTGTAAATGAAAAGGATGATGATCCAACTAGAATTCCAGATGAAATAGGAGAATACATAGATACCTTAGATGGATTTATTGCATATTGCGACGTTAATGCAAAAGGCAACAGAACATACGATAATAAAAGCCATTACAAAGATGGTAATAAAAGAGTTATAGCCAAAGCTGGAATCCGTCAAGATCCATGGAGATCAAATGTTCTGAAGTATATTGATAATGATAATACTAAGAAAGATGTTTCTCCCGGAGTAAAAAGAGCGATAGATTATTTACTTCACCCTACTGAACGTCTTGACATATTAAGTAATAATCATATCAAATTGATTTATAAATATTATAAAGGTGAAGATTTAAAGAATGAAAAAGACTTTGATAAAGATATAATTAACTTGTTCGATGGCATTCTAAAAAATGAAGTGCAAGATATAGGTGAGAATAATCGTACTGCGGTTTATTCCTCATTAATATATAGACAAAAATACTTATGGAATCCTAACAAATGTAAGGATTTTGATAATATAAAAACATTATTAGAGAACAACAAGAATCTTATTCTCACAGGTGCTCCTGGCACTGGAAAGACGTATCTCGCAAAACAACTGGCACAAGCATTAATTAACAGAGATGCTATTGATAATGATTCTGAAAATAATATCGAATCATGTGAAAACATAGGATTTGTCCAGTTCCACCCTTCATACGACTATAGCGATTTTGTTGAAGGATTACGTCCTAATACCAACAATGGTTTTGACCGTAGAGATGGTGTTTTCAAGGAATTTTGCAGCATAGCCCTAAAAGATTCCGACAACAAATATGTATTCATCATCGATGAGATAAATCGTGGAGAGATTTCCAAGATTTTCGGAGAATTGTTCTTCTCGATAGATCCCGGTTATCGTGGCATGGATGGCAAAGTTCGTACTCAATATGCCAATATGAATATTGGTCCCAATGACTTCGATGATGAAATAAAAAATGGTTCAAACGGACATTTCTTCGTTCCTGAAAATGTATATATCATCGGTACCATGAACGATATCGACCGCAGTGTTGAAAGCATGGACTTCGCATTCCGTCGCCGATTCGCATTCTATGAAGTAAAGGTAGAAGATACCCAAGATGTTATCTTGCAAGAACTTCCTGAAGAGGATAAAAAGATAGCAAAAGAAAAAATGGGTAATATTAACAAATGTATAAAAAATGATTGCAATCTCTCAGATGATTATTGTATAGGTGCTGCATATTTCAGTAAGGTTAAATTATATGGAGATTCTGTTGACAAATGGGTAAAACTTTGGAAATATCATCTCAGAGGCACTTTATATGAATATTTCCGCGGCGAACCTGATGCTGAGAAGTATATAAAAGAATTAGAGAAGAAATACGGAATAAAGAACGATACAAATAAAGTGGATCAAACGAATAAGAGATGAGATTTCTGGATAACACTCTTTATCGTAAGAAAAATGAATCAGCTGATAACGAAAAAGATGATTCAATAAAAGACTATAAAAATCTTGAAATTAAAAGTAAAGAAAAAAAAGACTTTCTCACTGCTTTAAGCGGTAAGAGTTTGTATGATCTTTGTAAAGAAAATGAGAAAGAGAACGAAAGTCTTCTCGTTTGGCCTCATTCGTTCCAGGATTGTAAAGACGAATTGAAAGATAAGCATATCCTCGACTGTACTTTTAATGGTAAAGATATCGAGACTTTACGTACCGGAAATCTTATCGGTTATATAGGAAGCAAGAAAGTTCAGTTAGAGATTCGTTCTAGGTTCTCATCTGAAGATAATTCGTCAGATCCATTTCTCTACTATCTGCTGTCGAAGGTGTTCGATGTCAATATCGTTGATATGAAACATGGGAAAGGCGAATTAGACGGAATAGATCTGCTCATCTTCATGTTCAGCGGTTTATTAAAAGATTCGATGCGTCAAGGCGTGTTTAAACAATACGTCAGAAAAAAATACAACGACACCAACTTGCGCGGGACCATCGACATTACGCGACATATTCGCTATAACTATCCACCTAATGGTCATATTGCATATAACACGCGAGAATATAGTTACGACAACGACATCACGCAACTCATACGTCATACCATAGAACATGTAGAACGTAACAAAATAGGGAAAGTAATACTAGCTGCCGACAAAGATGTTGCGGAATGTGTCAGGATAATAAAACAATATACGCCAACATATAACAAGAGTGAACGACGTAAAGTGATGATCAACAATAGTCGTCCGGTAAATCATCCTTATTTCACCCGTTATAAATCGTTACAAAAACTATGTCTTGCACTGCTGCGTGGCGATAAGGTAAGTCATGGTGCAGAGAAGGATAAGATTTATGGATTGCTCATCGACATCGCATGGTTATGGGAAGAGTATTTGGCAAAATTGCTCGCTGAAACAAAATTCAGGCATTGTACCAGCAGAAGAGAATTTCATCTTTTCCAGAAAGAAAATAAAAGTCTTCAAGCAGTTGTGCCCGACTATCGTTATGCAGTTGTGCCCGACTATCTTTATAAAGCTGAAAATGATGAGAAGAGGAAATATATTATCGCAGATGCCAAATACATTCCGTTGCACAAATATAAGAAATTGAACGAAGAACGAGTTCTGACGGTATATTACAAAACGATAATGTATATGTACAGATTTCATACCGACCTTGGATTCTTGTTTCATCCTGTTGAAGCGCAAGAAAATAATTCAGAAAGTATATTAGTTAACAGTTATAAGATTGACAACGGCAAGAATTGTTATCTCCATGAAATAGGCATCATGATTCCTGCTAAAAAAAATAAATCTGATAATATCAAGTCAATAAAAGAATACAGAGAAGAGTTCGAGAAAAACGAGATTGACTTCGTTGAGAAAGTGAAAGAACTTGTTGACGAATCCAAAGATCTTTCGTCATAATTTTCTCGTACTTCCAATCTTTTAGAGGTTTACCTGTTTTTAAAAAAGTTCATTGTCATAGTTCATGGTTCATAGTTTTTTTTTATCTTTGCGAATTAATATTTTTTTTTAAAAACTAAAAAAGTATCCCTATGTCAGACAAAGTTAAATTCATCGAAGGCGGTCTCACTTACGACGACGTTTTGTTAGTTCCAGCTTACAGCAATATCATTCCAAGAGATACCAATCTGAGTACCAATTTTTCACGTAACATCAAGTTGAACATACCTATCGTAACAGCAGGTATGGATACCGTTACAGAAGCTGCTATGGCAATCGCCATCGCACAAGAAGGCGGTATCGGTGTTCTTCACAAAAATATGACAATCGAACGTCAGGCTGCTGAGGTTCGCAAAGTTAAACGTGCCGAAAACGGTATGATCAT
This sequence comes from Bacteroidales bacterium, assembly GCA_045606865.1. Classification (GTDB taxonomy): domain Bacteria; phylum Bacteroidota; class Bacteroidia; order Bacteroidales; family F082; genus Limimorpha. The sequence goes on along the minus strand of JAZUST010000049.1, from coordinate 12,227 downwards.
CGACCCTGTCACCATTAGAGAGACAGCATTGGTTGGCGAAGCTCTTCGCATGATGAACGAAAACCGTATCGGTGGTATCCCTGTAGTAAACGAAAACAACGTCTTAGTCGGTATCATAACAAACCGTGACATCCGTTTCGTCAACGACATGAAACGTCCTATCTGTGAAGTAATGACAAAAGAAAATCTCGTCACGACAACAGAGTTCACCGACTTCGCCAAGGCAGCGGAGATTCTCCAAGAACATCGCATCGAGAAATTACCGGTTGTTGACAAAGACTTCCACCTCGTTGGACTTATCACATACAAAGACATCATTAAGATCAAGGCACGTCCTAACGCAAGTAAAGACTCACACGGTCGTTTGCGCGTTGCCGCTTCAGTAGGTATCGCTGCCAACACTATTGAAAGAGCAGAAGCATTAGTAGCAGAAGGCGTCGACGCTATCAATATCGACACAGCACACGGTCACTCACAAAACGTCATTAACGTCGCCAAAGAATTACGTCAGAGATTCCCTAACATCGACATCGTTGTAGGTAACATCGCAACAGCAGACGCTGCACGCGAGTTGGCAAAGACAGGCATCGATGCTATCAAAGTCGGTATCGGACCAGGTTCTATCTGTACGACACGTATCATCGCCGGTATCGGTGTTCCACAACTCACAGCAGTTTACAATGTTTCACAAGCACTTCAAGGCACAGGCATCCCTGTCATCGCTGACGGCGGCATCCGTTACACAGGCGACATCGTAAAAGCCATCGCAGCAGGAGCATCTTCAATCATGGCAGGTTCATTGTTCGCCGGTGTCGACGAATCACCAGGCGACACAGTCCTCTTCGAAGGCAGAAAATACAAGACATATCGTGGCATGGGCTCTCTCGAAGCAATGCAATGCGGATCTAAAGACCGTTACTTCCAAGATATGGAAGACGACATCAAGAAACTCGTTCCGGAAGGCATCGTAGGTCGAGTTCCATACAAAGGCAGCCTCTCTGAAGTCGTCTATCAATTAGTCGGCGGTCTCCGTGCAGGTATGGGTTACACTGGTTCAAGAACTATCAGCGACTTACAACAAGCACAGTTCATCAAGATTACAGCTTCAGGTATGCGCGAAAGTCACCCACACGACATTACCATTACACAAGAATCTCCTAACTATAGCACAAAAGCTTGATAATACTGAACTATGAACTATGACTATGAACTATGAACTTTTGGGTTGATTCAATAGTCAAGGTTCATAGTTAAAAACAATATAGTTAAGATTCATACGTTATTTTTGAAAAATAATTATTTATGACAAGAAAACAAACACGCATGGCATGGCTCATCGCTTTGTGTTTACTGATGATGCCATCATTACTATCTGCACAGTCTTATACTAAAAAGACGCTCATCACTATAGGTGATAAGGAAATTTCCGCCAAGGAATTTATGGACACTTATGAGAAAAACAATGTCAACACCGATGTCATAGACAAGAAAAATGTTGACGAATATCTCAAGTTATACATCGACTTCAAGCTTAAAGTTGCAGAAGCAGAATATCTTAAGATGGACACCGCAGCATCTTTCCAGAAAGAACTCGCCAAATATCGTCAACAACTTGCAAAGCCTTATTTCTCTAATGATGACATCACCGATGAATTAGTGAAAGAAGCCTACGACAGAATGCAGTACGACATGAATGCAGCTCACATCCTTTTCAGATGCGATGTCAATGCTGTTCCTGCCGACACACTCGCCGTCTATAACAAGGCAATGGAAGTTCGCGAACGTATATTAAAAGGTGAAGACTTCGGCGCTATGGCTGTTGAATTCTCAGAAGACCCATCAGCACGCGACATGGAAGAGATTCCCGGGGTGAGAAGAGCATACGTCGGTAACAAAGGTGAACTCGGTTACTTCTCAGCTTTCGATATGGTTTATCCTTTCGAATCAGGAGTTTATGACACAGAAGTCGGCAGTGTCTCAATGCCAATACGTTCTTCTTTCGGTTATCATATCATAAAAGTCAACAGTAAGACTCCTGCTTTAGGTCTTATCAGAGCAGCACACATCTTCATCGCTGCCGACCCTAATGATCCTAACAAAACCGACTCTGTACTTTGTGCAAAAGCAAACAACATTTATAATGAAGTTGTTAATAATCCAGAAAACTGGACCGACTGCGTAAGAAGATATTCCGATGATAAAGGTACTATAGCAAATAACGGAGTGCTCACTCCTTTTAGAGTTAATCAGATAGTGCCGGAATTCATCACAGCACTTAAAGAACTTCAACCTAATGAAATATCAAAACCTGTTAAAAGCAGCTTCGGATATCATATCATTAAGTTAGTTGCTAACACACCTCCTGAAAATTTCGAATCAGAAGAAAACAGAATCAAAGAAAGAGTGGGAAGAGATATGCGCGGCCAACTCAGTGAAGAGATTGCAATGCGTCGTATCATGAAAGACAACAGCTTTAAAGAAAATCATAAAGTTAAAGACGAATTCATCGCAACTATCGATAGTTCTATTATAGCAGCTCAATACGAAGCAGGAAAAGAGATAGATGCAACAAAAGTCCTTTTCTCAACAAAAGACAAATCGTGGACTGTACAAGATTTTATCGATTTCATCTATAAGAATCAAAAGAAACAAGGTTTTATGACACCTGCTGCTTATTCTTATCAACTTTATGATAACTTCTTGCAACAAGAAGTGTTCGCCTACGAAGATTCTAAGTTAGAGGAAAAATATCCTGACTTCAAGGCTTTGGTACAAGAATATCACGACGGTATTTTATTATTCTCCTTGATGGAAAACGAAGTATGGAATAAAGCCGTTGAAGATACACTCGGTTTACAAAACTATTATGAAGAAAACAAAGATTCATATATGTGGAACGACCGTGTCAAGGCAATGGTTGTTACATGTCACCGCAAGGATAACGTCGAAAAAATCAAAGGCTTGATAAGAGACGGCATTGAATTGGATTCTTTAAGAACTTTCATCAAAGAAAACAAATCACAAGCATCAGCCAGAGTTTCGTTCTACCAAAAAGGCGATAACGTCAATGTTGATGCAACACAATGGATGGAAGGTACTATAGCAGAATATTCTTCATCTGTTGACAACACAACACAAATTGTCAAGATATTGGAAGTGCGTCAACCAGAGCCTAAGACATTCAGAGAAGCTAAGGGTCTCGTAACATCAGCATATCAAGCACAATTGGAACAAGAATGGATTCAAGGCTTAAGAGAAAAATTTGACGTGACAGTCAATGAAAAACTTTTAAATAAGGTAAAAGATAATTATAATAAATAATCAAGATGCGTTTGTTCTGGGTCGGTCTTATACTAGTATTGTTCTTTTCATCCTGTCAGGAGACAAAGACAGACAAGGGTGAAATTATAGTCTCCGTCTATGGAAAGAATCTGTATAAGACCGACTTGGGCGACATCTTCTACGAAGGCATCAGTTATAACGACAGTGTGTTGAGGTCGAAAGTATATATCGACAGATGGGTTCGTAACCAGTTGCTCGTACGTCAGGCAGAAAATAACTTGGACCCAACCCAACTCGACTTTTCAAAGAGAATAGAAGAATATCGTACTTCATTAATAATTAATAAGTATGAGACGGAACTTATAAACCAAAACCTTGACGAAGAAGTCACCGAGAATCAAATATATGAATACTACAACAACAATAGCGATGAATTCAGATTAAATCGCGATATTGCCAGAGTGGTTTCCGTAACAGTGGCGAAAGACAGCAAAAAAAAATGGACTTTCCATAATATGCTCCGTGATCATGATTCCATTATGGTCGACTCCATCATTTCTATGGCAGAAAAATATGCCGTTGCTTACGATATGAATATTGAAGAATGGCGTAACCTTAATGATGTTGTAGAACAATATAATTTGAAAGTAAAAGATAACAAGTCTTTCTTGGGCAAAAACAAGTTTATGGTACTTTATGATGATTTGCACACAACCTATATTCGTTTCTGCGAATGCAGGTTCATCGCCGATTTAACTCCATGTGAGTTGGAGACCGAAAGAATAAAGTATATCATACTCAACAATAGAAAGAAAGAATTGTTGGAAAAACTATATGACGATTTATACTCAAAAGCACTACAAGATAACGCGTTTGAGATGTATAACTTGAAGTTGAAAGTTGACAATTGACAATTAATATAGAGACGTATCATATTAATGAATATTTTAAGCGTCTGAAGATTAGGAATTATAATAATATAGAAATAATGAAAAGATTTTTTTTGATATTATCTTTTGTTTTGTTTACGGTTTCATTAAAAGCTCAGGAACCACAAGTCATTGACAGAGTAGTTGCTGTGGTAGGACAGAATGTCATACTTCAGTCGGATATTGAGGCTCAATATATTCAGATGCGTCTGCAAGGTGGAATAAAAGGCAGCGCCAGTTCTATCCGATGCGAGATCCTTGAAGACCTCATGTTCAGAAAACTTATGCTCAACCAAGCAGAAATGGATAGTATCACCGTGACCGACGAACAGGTAAATAGCGAAGTTGACCGTCTTGTACGTTATTTCATTTCACAACTAGGTTCACAAGAAAACCTTGAGAAGTATTACAACAAGACAATGCCGGAAATTAAGGAAGAATTGTTCAGGATGAGAAAAGACCAGATGCTGGAAGAACAGGTTCAACAGACGATGTTAGCAAATGTTGAGGTTACACCGGCAGAAGTAAAAAGATGTTATTACAATCTTCCTCACGACAGTATCCCGATGGTGAACTCAAAATATGAAATTGCACATTTGGTAAAGAAACCTGCCATCACATTAGAACAGAAACTAGAAGTTAAAGACAGGTTATATAAGATGCGTAAACGTATCCTCGACGGTGAACGTTTCTCAACATTGGCTCTTCTATATTCAGAAGATCCGGGTTCTGCCAAGAAAGGTGGAGAGTTAGGTTTCCATGGCAGAGGCGAGTTCGCTCCTGAATTCGAGGCTGCCGCTTTCAATCTTCGCGATGGCGAGATATCGGAAGTTGTTGAAACAGAATTCGGGTTCCATATCATACAGATGATAGAACGTCGCGGCGAGTTTGTCAACGTACGTCATATCTTGCTAACAGTGAAAGTATCTCCTGAAGCATTACAAGAAGCTTACGACGAACTAGATTCAATAGCACAACTCATTCATAACGACAGCATCTCATTCGACGAGGCAGTACGTAAGTTCAGCGACGAAAAAGACAAGACCAACGGAGGAATACTCGTCAATCAAATGTCGGGTGGAACTCTCTTCGACGCTTCGGAACTCGACCAACAAGTATCGTTCACCATCAACAGAATGCAAGTCGGTGAACTGAGCGCACCTGTTCCAATGAAAACAGACGACAACAAGGACGCATATCGTCTACTCTATCTCAAGAGAAAGACAACACCTCACAAAGCGAACCTCAAAGATGACTACACACTCATCCGCGAATGGGCGTTACAACAGAAACGAGAAGAGATTATCAACAAATGGATTGAGAATAAGTCACAAAAAGCATATATCAAAATCATCGACGATTACAAAGATTGTGACTTTATGTTCAACTGGAAATTCGCTGAATAAAAATTAAAATTCTGAGATTGAAAATGTATAACTCTGATGTTGAAGGTGCCAAGGCACTCGTGCAAAAATATGAACAACTGAAGAAAGAAATTTCTAAGGTTATTATAGGTCAAAACGAAATCATTCATAACACCATATTGTCGGTATTCTGTCAAGGTCACGTCTTGCTGGTCGGAGTGCCGGGTCTCGCCAAGACATTATTGGTAAGCACCATCGGTCGTGCCCTCGGACTCTCATTCAACCGCATTCAATTCACACCCGACCTCATGCCGTCGGATATCCTAGGAACAGAGATATTAGACGACTCACGACAATTCAAATTCGTGAAAGGACCTGTGTTCTCCAACATCATCCTCGCCGACGAGATTAACAGAACGCCGCCTAAGACACAGGCAGCTCTCCTCGAGGCAATGCAAGAAAAACACGTCACCATATCTGGAAAGACATATAAATTACAAGAACCATTTTTCGTCCTCGCAACACAAAACCCAATAGAACAAGAAGGAACATATCCGCTTCCGGAGGCACAACTCGACCGCTTTATGTTCAACCTTATGTTAGACTATCCAACTTACGAGGAAGAAATAGAAGTTGTGAGAAACACTACATCAGCGAAAGTCACCGATGTAAATCCGGTGATGTCAGCAGAAGAAATAATATATTTCCAAAACCTGGTACGTCGCGTTCCAGTATCGGACAACGTATATGAGTATGCAGTGGGGTTAGTGTCTCGCACACGACCTAACACAGAGCGCGCTCACCAGTGGAGCAACAAATATCTCAGTTGGGGAGCCGGACCTCGCGCCTCACAATATCTGATTATAGGTGCAAAAGCAAATGCCTTGTTGAAAGGAAAATTCTCGCCCGACATCGAAGACGTACAAGAAGTGGCGACCCCCATCCTACGCCATCGTCTGGTAAGAAACTACACCGCCGAAGCAGAAGGTATAAGCATTGAGAAAATAGTAAGAGAGATATTGTAATTTGAAAGACCTCATCGACGTCTCTTTTGATGTACATCGATGAGGTCTTTATAATTGTTAATTGAAAATTGACTTCACGAACTCCTTAATCTCTTCTTTATCTGCGTTTACGTCGAAGACTCTTGTCGGCTGCAAATAAAAAATCTCCTTGTTTTCCTTGAAGCGTTTCTCGCCGCCGCCAGTGATGTTGAGCATGATGACAGCGTCGCGTTCAACTTGATTGTTTTCTATTGCCTGTATCAATGAGGCTGTCGCCACTGCAGCTGCCGGATTGATGTCGATGCCTTCTAACTCTTCGAATAATTTTCCTGCTTGTTCCGCCTCTTCGTTAGTAACGGCGAAGAAGTCACCGTCAGAATCTTTCATCGCGTCGTAGAGACCGCCGACTATTGAATAAGGAGGTTTTCTGTTTGTGAGGACTTTAGCCACCACGGAGTTAGCGTCGATGCGAGCCTGGTCGGTGTCGTAAGGAAGCATATCGCGTGAATCTTGTTTCCAAGCGTCGTACATTGGAACGAAAGGTCTGTTTTGCGAGACGTATATCTTTGCCTTATGACTTCCGAAGCGACCATCTTCGATGAAACGGAGGTTTGCTTCCCATGCGGCGATGGCACCGGTTCCGCTACCAACAGCCTGGAAATAATAGTCAGGGATTCTGCCTATGAATGTAGTTGCCGATAACATTGTCGTTGCCATTCCGTCGCGGCGAGCAATGTTTTTCGCGCCGCCTTCAGCAAAGAAACCTTCCACCTCGCAGGCAATGTTTCCGAGATTGATGGCATCGAAATAGTCGCTGCCCGATTTAGTAGCCAACACTTTAACACAAGGATTCAAAGGCTTCTCGAACCAAAGAGCATCCAAGTTATCTTCAGGTATGGTAAGTAAAAGATTGATGTTGTTATCGGAACAAACCTGAGCGAAAGCGCGAGCTGTGTTGCCGGCAGAAGAAACCACAATCACCTCGTCTTTTTTGTCCTCGCCGAGACGTGCGCAGATGGAATAAGCCTCAGTTTCTTTGAAAGAACATGTGCGCATTTTAGCACCTATCTCCGGGAAATATCCGTTGAAAGTGATATAAAGATTTGTCAATCCTAACTTCTCTGCAAGAGCCTTGCTTTTATAAGTGACAGGTTTTGAATCACATTTCAAGGTTCTTTTTATAGGAAGCCAGTCGGCGTAACAATAAAGTCCGTCGTGGTCTTTCACTTCAAGTTGTTTCTTTTCATAAACCGCTCTGATGAGACTTGGTTTTTCTTCGCCTTTGAAATCGAGCGTCCATCCGCAATCTTCGCAGACGTTATTTGTCGCCACCGATTTGATCTGATATTTTGTAGGATTGAACATAATTCTTTTTTTGATTGTTAAAATTTATGAGACTCATAGTCACAATGTCGCAAAGACACAAAGCATTGAGTCGTGACTTGCAAAGATAGGGAAAAAGTAAAACGGTTTACTAATTATAAAGTGATTTTTTATTTTTATTCTCGGAAGAAGTACAGTCGGTATCAATAATTAAGTCCGAACCACCATAATGGAAGAATATTATCTGATGACAATTCAATATCGTCTTTAACGACGTATGCTTTCTCGAGATTTTGTATCTGACGATTTCCCTTTGAACGACCTCCTATCTCGAAATAACGATTATCTATCATAAAATCAGTTGCAGCAGACGATACAATATGATTGTTGACACGCATCTGATTAAGAAAGAAAGTCTCACGCAAATTTCCTATATTTATTTCTTTATCCGCCAATGAATAAATAAGATTAGGATTGTCTAAATAAACCTTTTCCACCTTACCTAATCCACGAATGCCAGCCGTATCATCACGCAGTTGAGCTATCATGCCAGCCTCTTCAATATAATGGAGATAATCATGCATCAGATTACGGCTTATGCCTACCATCTCAGCAAGTTTGCTCATATTAGGTTTAAAAGGTACGCTCTTGGATATTATCATCATCAGCTGTTTGAACTTACGTCCCATCGCAGCAGACATATCCGCATATATAGGAATATCCGTCTCTAAAGTAAGATTTATAATCTGTCGTAATTTTTCATCAAAACCATCTTCTTTAGCAAAAGGATAATAACCCTTTTTCAAATATTCGTCAAACCATAATAATGGCGTTTTTATCGATAACTCGTCAGGTTTGCCATCTACAATTTCATCCAAAGAATATTCGGGAACTTCTATACCTTTGAAGAGATGCAAATACTCTCTGAACGATAGACCATACAAATGATACATCACGGCTCTTCGGCTAAGGTCTGATACTCCTTTGTTGATGTCAAGAACAGATGAACCAGAAAATACAACCTTCAACTCGCTATAATAATCGTAGATCAGTTTCAGTTCTTTTGACCAGTCTTTGTATTTATGAATCTCGTCTATATAAAGATGATGTATTCCTCGTTGCACTAAACGCTCTGCCAAATCAAGCAGACGATTATCACTGAAATAAATATCATCAGCATTAACATAAAGCACATCATCAACTGCCAAGTTCTCCTTGATATGCTGCAACATCATAGTCGTTTTACCAACACCTCTCGGACCACGAATACCGACAATACGATTATCCCAATTAATCTTGTCATAAAGATAACGATGGAAGTCTGTGGCAGTTTCTTTTAATAACTTTTTATATACACGAGTTAGATTTTCCATATCATGATTAATTTGTTGATGCAAAGATAATAAATTTTGCACTCGCAAAATGCAAATAAACGCAAATTTTGCACTCTTAAAATGCAATTTTATCATAAAACAATTATCGATATACCTATAATAAATAGAGAAAAAATCATATCTTTGCAGACCTTAAATTTGTTTAAGGTTTAATGCTTAAGGTTTAAGGTCAGAGGATCTTTACATTAAACTTTAAACCTTAAACATTAAACAAGAAATCATGAAAAAAACATTACTTTTAACATTAGCATTATTGCTTACGACAGCAATTTTTGCGCAAGACAGAACCTACATTGTGAACGAATCTTTCGATTCTGCAACTTTGCCTTACGGATGGGAAGTCGCCGGTGAGGGAGCTGACAACTTCGACATCAAAACGACGAACAATGCCGGAGGCGACCCTAACGAACTTCATCTCAAGAGCAGTCCGTTCATCACGAGCGGCATCCACTTAATCATGGCATGGGCTGACTTGGACGGTATTGAGAGCGTCGAACTCTCATTCAAACATTATCTCAGTAACTACCAACAAAGCAGCACCATCGGCATAGCGACATCTTCCGACAATGGAATCACGTGGAACACAGCATGGTCGCAAACATATAGCCAGTCGGGACAATATACCATCAATGAAACAATCACTTCTGCCGACATGGGAAAGACCAATGTCTTGTTCTGCCTGTTCTTCGAAGGCAACACTTATAACATCGACCATTGGTATTTCGACGACATCATTATTTTCAGTCAGGGAGGAAATGAAACCGAACTTTCATTGTTTAACATCGACATTGACAGCAGAATACCATCAGAACCCGTTGAGATAGGATTCGGCGTAAGTAATAGCGGAAACGTCGATATAACATCATTCGAGATGTCATACTACATACATGGTGACAGCATTGTTACATTGAGCGAGACTTTCAATGAAACGATTTATGTCAATACCGGAATGCAACAGTTTACATTCAGCGAACCTATAGAATTGTTGCCCGGTTCCTATACCATCATGATGTCGGTCACTGCCATTAATGGTGAAGAATATAGCAGCCAGTTTGCCACATCATTCAAGGATTTCAAGGTATATATGAAAACAGTGCAGAGAACTCCTATGATAGAACACTTCTCCAGTTCAACATGCCAGCCTTGTGTCAATGTCGACAATGAAATGGCAACTTTAACAGAGAACAATCCTGGCAAATACACTTACACGAAGTATCCTATGAACATGCCTTATATGGGAGATCCTTATTTCATAGACGAATGCCTTGTAAGAGCTGATTATTACGGCATTGAAGGCGTGCCTCGCATAGCATTAGACGGATCAACTCAATCGGCAAGCATCAGTCAAACACAATTAGATGAGAGATTAAACGTCACTTCATACGTAGATATCGCTGGCGCATTCCAGACAAACGGTAACATAATGAACCTCACTGCCGACATCATGTCATACATCGACTTATATAACGTAAAAGTATTCATCACGATAAACGAAAAAACTACACACGACAATGCAAGCACTAACGGGTTGGATGAATTTCATCATGTGATAATGAAGATGTTAGGTAGCAACACTGGTATCGCCACTGATTTTTTGGCAGGACAATCGCAACGTTTCGAGTTCTCTGTCGATATGTCGGAAACCAATGTCGAAGAAATGGAAGATTTAGAAGTAGCAGTCTGGATACAAGATTATGAAAGCAAAGACATCTACAATAGTTGTTTCTTGAATGAATATACAGAACATCCATATCCAGCAAGAAACGTGACAATAGAAAACAGCGTAATCAGTTGGGACACTCCTGAGAACGGCAATCCTTCAGGATATAATGTATATATTAATAATGAGTTGGTTGCTGAGAATGTGACGAACTTATCTTACGAAGCAAATGGAACGACGATTCGTTTTGCAGAAGTCTTCGCTCTTTATGACGAAACAACTTCAATTGGTTCAACAAGTCTTACCTCACCTTCATGCGACTCACCTACGAACCTCAACGCCACCATCGAACAAAATGTCGAAGGTTTCGATTATAACTTCAAAGTAACAATGAGCTGGATTGAAGTCAATGCTGCTCAGCAATACAGACTCTATTTGGATGGAGAATTATTAGAAACTCTCACAGACAACACATTCGTGAAAGGTTTCGATGAAGAAGGCGAACATTATTTCACTGTGACCTCCGTATGTGAAAACGGCGAATCTGAACAAAGCGAGACATTCGGTTTTGAGTTGATTGGAGTTTCTGTTGAAGAATCATTATCTGAAGATGTTGAGATTTATCCAAATCCAGCGAGAGACTTTGTTAAGCTATCAGCTATTAGCTGTCAGCTGTCAGCAATTAGAGTTTATAATTACTTAGGGATTTTGATTGAAGAAATTGAAATCAATTCCGATGAAGTTGAGATCAATGTTTCTGAATATAATTCTGGAATTTATTTCATCAGCATACAAACAGAAAACGGAAATTTAATTAAGAAATTTATTAAAAATTGAGAATCTTAAAACCTGAGAAATCAAGGTAGAGACGTCACCCCTGTGGCGTCTTTTAAATTGAAAATTGAAAGTTGAAAATTGAATATTAAGGTAGAGACGTCACCCCTGTGGCGTCTCAAAGACATCACCCCTGTGGCGTCTTTGAATTGAAAATTGAAAGTTGAAAATTTTCTGAGAATTTCTCAGGTTTTCAAGTTTTCAGTTTTTCAGATTTGAAATTAAAAGCCTATGAAAAAAACATTACTTTTAACATTAGCATTATTGCTTACAACAGCAATCTTCGCCCAAAAAAGTAGAGACGTCACCCCTGTGGCGTCTGGTATAAACGTCACCCCTGTGGCGTCTGGTATAAACGTCACCCCTGTGGCGTCTGGTATAAACGTCACCCCTGTGGCGTCTGGTATAAACGTCACCCCTGTGGCGTCTGGTATAAA
>JAZUST010000048.1:0-34484 GCA_045606865.1 Bacteroidales bacterium | reverse complement strand
AGGTGTTTACATGGTACGTATCACAACTGAAACTGGTGTAGCAGTAGAACGCATCACAGTTATCAAATAAGAATTTTAGAACATAAGATTCTGAATATTGAAAAGGGGAGACTTCGGTCTCCTCTTTTTTTGTTTTGATTTTTGAAAAAAAGTTTATAACTTAGCGGTGTTGTTTCTGCTAACTTTCTCTCTTTGCTTAGCAGAATAGTATTAACTTAAATTAATATATCATGAACAAAATAGAACAACATCCTATCTTAGACATCCAAAAATCAGAAGAAGTCGTATTTGAATACAACGGACATAAGGTAAAAGGTTATAAAGGTTATACCATCGCTGCAGCTTTACATCAGGCTGGATTTACCGTACATAGTCATAGTCTCGATGGTCGTGAACGTAGTTTAGAATGCGGTATCGGTAAGTGTGGCGCATGCGAGATGCTCGTCGATGGAAAGATAAAACGTATCTGTATCACTCCCGTCGATGGCGTGAAGAAAGTACAGGAAATCCCTCACGACTATCTCCCAGAATTAGAAGAACCGAAACATGAACCTCAGAAGGTTTATTATACTCAAGTAGCCATCGTCGGAGCAGGTCCTGCAGGTTTGGCTTGCCGCCAATATCTTAATGAATTAGGAATAGATAATATCGTTATTGATAATAACGCTATGATTGGTGGTCAGTTTAATATGCAGACTCACCAATTTTTCTTTTTTGAGAAAGAACAGAAATACGGCGGACAACGCGGTTTCGAAATTGCCAAAACTCTCGCTGGCGATGACCTCTCAAACATATTCCTTAACTCTACAGTCTGGGATCTTCTCGAAGGAAAACGTATAGCTGTCAAAAATGTCAAAGATGATTATATCTTCTACGTAGATTCTGAATATCTCGTCGTCGCTACAGGTGCTGTTCCTTTCATGCCTGTCTTTGAAAACGATGACCTTCCTGGTGTTTATACTGCCGCCGTCGTTCAGAAGATGATGAACGTAGAACATACTTTATTAGGAAAGAGAATATTGTCGGTCGGCGCAGGTAACATTGGTTATCTCACTTCTTATCAGGCGATACAAGCTGGCGCTAATGTTGTCGCTATCATCGAAGGTATGGATCACGAAGGTGGTTTCCCCGTACAGGCTAATCGTCTGCGCCGCCTCGGAGTTCCAATCTATACTTCTCATGTCTTGCTTCGCGCAATTCCTAATGACGACCATACGGGAATAAAAGCGGCGGTAGTGGCAGAATGCGAGAACTTCAAACCAATTCCTGGAACTGAAAAAGTAATAGATAATATCGATATTATTAATATATGTACTGGTCTGATGCCGGACAATCAGATTCTTGAAAAAGGAAAACAGATTTTTGGTTTGAAGGTATACGGTGCTGGCGATACCGTAAGGGTAGGAGAGGGAACATGCGCCGTTCTTCGCGGTAAGCAAGTGGCGATGGAGATAGCAATGGAGATGAGAAAACCAGTTAAATATGAAGAATATCTCGCTCTCTCAAAAGAATATATCGACTCTCAACAGAAGCCGTTACGTCGTTTGGAGAAACCTAACAAACCTTCTTTGGAAAGAATGCACGAGAAGAATTTCGTCATTGCAGATTGTGTTTATGGCTTCGCATGTAATCCTTGTACTTTCTCATGCCCTCAGAAGGCAATAGTAAAACCTACGACCAGCAGCGTCCCGATGATTGATTACGACAAATGTATCGGTTGTATGGAGTGCGTCTCGCATTGTCCTGGTCTCGCAATATTCGGTTACGACCTCAAACAGAATCGTCTCTTCCTTCCTTTCGAATATGACGTGGAAGAAAACTCTGAGGTTTACCTTATTAATGATAAAGGCGAGAAAGTCGGTGAAGGCGTCATCGAGAAGATAATGAAGAAACCTAACAAGACCAATGTAGCACGCGTGAAAGCTCTTGATATTAAGGACGAGACTTTAACGGAAGTGACAGGTTTCATCGTAAAAGAAAATTATCCGGAACCTCTTGTTATGAAACCTCTCGCCGATTATGAGAAAGGTCCGAAGTTCGTTTGTCATTGCGAAGATGTTACTATTGAAAAGATTTTGGAAATCGTCGGTGACAGGAAGTCAATCTCTGTCGATGAATTGAAACATACCACACGTCTCGGCATGGGAACATGTAGAGGCAAACGTTGCGTTCCGAGAGCGCGTCAGCTGTTACGTTCGTACGGAATCGAGCTTCAAGGCGAGTCAACGCCACGCGGACCGCTTTCAAATCAGGTGACGCTTAATGAACTGCAACCGCCTAAGACAAACACCAATATCATAATTCCAGCGAACAAGACAAGTCGACGCATCGATTGCGACGTACTCATCGCCGGTGGCGGCATCACAGGTAGTGCTGCGTTCCGTTATTTCTCAGAAGCTGGTAAGAAGACATACCTTATTAATTATGAACACGGTTCTTCGTGGCGTAACATTGGCGGAGGTCGTCCTGCGTTCTCTGTACCTGAGATTGCGGAGATAGCTAATCAGAATCAGGAGATTTTCAAGGAGATACAGAAAGTCACGAATATTCATTATAAACCGATACGTTATGTTGGTCTCGCTCACGATGAAAAAGAATACGAGGCGTTAGAAGCGTCCCTCGCTTGGTCGGAAGGTTATATGGTCGATAAGAAAGATTTCACCAAAGAGATTTCTCCTTTCTTCAACCCGAATCTCGACACTTATCAAGCTGCCTTGATTACACTGAATTGCTGGCAAGCCACACCTGGACGCGTCATCGATTATATCAGAAAAGTAGCAACTCATAACGGTGGTGTCTTTATGGAAGACGCTCGTCTGCTCGAAGTACAACGTACCGACAAAGGTTTTATGGCTTTGGTCTATAATCATAATCAGGAGTTTATCGAATTTCATTGCGAACATTTCGTCAACGCTCTTGGCTCTAATGCCGGCGAGTTCGCAAAACAACTCGGCGTTGATACTGGATTCTATCCTGTTAAGCATCAGGCGTTCATCACAGGAAGACTGCCGCTTATGGGTAAGGACGGCGATGCTTTGGATATGATTATCGACCGCCGTCATTATAAAGGATTCTCCGCTGTTTATGGTCAGCAGTTTGCTCATACGGGACAGATAATAGGTTGCGCTTCTCCTGCCACCGATGCTTCGGAAGTCGTGAAGGACTTGAGATATAACTCAAAAGCTTTCTTGGAGATATGTGCTGAGGTGTTCCGCGAATGGATTCCTCAGTTGGGTGCTGTCAGCTTCCAGGCTTTCTGGTCGGGATATTATACTGAACCGCGCTACATCGTCGACCCTGATAACAACCTGATTGCCGGTATGCGCGGTCACGGTTTCATGCTCGGACAATATATGGCGAAGATGTATGTCGATAAATATCTCGGAAGAGAAGTGCCTTCATACTTCGACCGTCTGACATTGAATGGCGACGGCTTGAAAGAGAATGCGTTTAAATAATAATAAGCTTAAATTATAAAGTTATGGGAAACGCAATTAAGCAGCTTATCATTTTGCTGATAGCATTAACGGCGATAATATTGTTTCACAGTTTCTATGTAAATAAATCTTCAGAAAAAACGGAACCTGTCAATATAAAAGAGACCATCGTGTCATCTTACGACGCTTATTCATTATCAAAATTTGAAGCGGCAAAAGACAAGATGATGCAATATGCAGAACAATTATATCAAAAAGATATTGCCGAAGGCGAGACCGACAAAGAGTTCGAAGGTCTCACGGTGGCTGAATATTGCTGGAAGGCTTTAGACGAATATGATGAAGAACTCAACCTCCAGAAAGAATTGGCATTGTTCTTACCTCTTATATTGGCGATACTGATAATCATCGCCGTAATAGTGTCGATACGATTAGGATTAAGCGCAATACGTAAACTCGACTTTGATAACGACGCAACATCATTTTAAGGAGGATTGGTTATGGCAAATTATAGAGATTCACAAAAAATCAGTTTCTCCAAATCGGAGGAAAATCGTTTCCGTCAGTTGTTCAACGACTGGGCAAAGTCGATAAAAGGCTACAACCGCAACAGATTAGGCGATCAGCTGAAGATTGTCGAAGTATGGGATACTCCTATCTACAGAGGATTGCTTAAGACGCAATATGACAACCGTACTCTTGAAAACACATACGAACGCATCAGAGGCAGGTCGTTCCCTCCAAGGACAATAACTTCAGCATCGCAGATAGACCGTTGGGCTTCGGCTTCTTATCCGACAACGTTCACTAATAATGAGAACAAGTTCTGTATAAAAGGGTCTCAATATATCGATGGATGTCACACTTGTCATGCTACAGGCAAGGTGACTTGCGGGAAATGTAGCGGCAGCGGAACAATCCTGGTCTCCTGTAAAGAAAAGCAGGTTTGTACTAAATGCGGAGGCAGAGGAGGTGATTATGTTACACATAGAAAACTTGAGTATTACTATACAAGTGAAGGTCTGAAATCTCATTATGTGGATAAACAAGAATTTCACACTTGTTCTGCTTGTAGTGGCAAAGGATATATCGAAGTTCCTTCTTTTAGAGAAGAGACTTGTCCTACCTGCAAAGGAAGTGGTAGAGTCACTTGTCATACCTGCGTGGGTGATGCGCATTTAGTTCGTTATTGGGAGTTACGCCAGAGTCTATATTATAAGGTCTATGTCGATTATCGTTTCCCTTCTCAGGTTCCGCTTGACGAAGTACCTAAAATCATAAAACTTTTTAACAATAGCACTCCTTGGCGAGTAATGGAGAAACTGAATATCGACAAGGAAAATTTTGACAAAAACGACTTAGCATCTCGTCCTATAGTAGGAAACATGTTGTCGCGAATGCCAAACAAGATAGAGCATCTTCAACATACAGCGGTATGTTTCAATATTCTCGAAGCATGCGAATGTGAGGCAAAGACTGTCGTTTATGAAGTTGATAGAAAGAGATATTCATGTCTGTTGCTAGGTTCTGATTGGGAGTTGATAACGGTGACATCGCCTGTGTCGGATCACATGGACGACCTCAAAGACAAGGTGAATCATTATTGTTCGATGCGTCGTTTCGGCAAGGCATGGAGCGTATTGCAGAAAGTTAATAAGTTCCCGCAGGCAGGTTCCAAAGAGGCTTATATGCAGGAACGCTTGGAAGAACGAATGGCGTTGATGTCTCGTTTGGGCGGTAACCTCGCGATAGTGTTGTGCGCCTTGCTCATAGCGCCTCTATTGCATACGCTTTACGAATCAGGATTTTATGCTCCATGGACATCATGGCTGATGGATAAACTCGACATTGGCGTTTTGGGAATGATGTTGCTGTCAGTAGTCTTTGTGATGTATTACAGCATGAGGTATTGCAAAAGAGATCTCCCAGGATTCGCTTACAGAGTGGCATCGCCTTTAAGACGTTTCATCAGAGGTTTCGTCACAGGAATAGGCATATCTATATATTTGGGAGCGCTATCAGTGATTTTGACTTATGTCGGAATAACGGTATTAGCATGTAAAGTCGTATGGATAGGTATCACTATTGTGGCATTCATAATAATTATTATTGCCGGATTGGTTCAGAATATTGTTTCGTGATGAAAAGAATATTGCTCCTTTTGTTTCTGATAAATTCATCATTGACATTTGCTCAGAATGTTGATCTTACTTCTGTTGATGAGTTCTTTAAAATAACAGACAAACTCAAAAATGGAAAGGAAATCGACGAGGAACAATGGTCTCAATTTGAGAGTTCTACAGCATATTCAATAATGGATAGCCGTATAATTGATATTGTAAAGACTTCCATAAATTATGTCTTTGGTGATTCTGAAAGTATGATGAATCTAGAAAATACCAATATGCTTGAGAGACTTTTTGTTGAGAATTACAAAGAAGTAAACAATAATTATTCTGATATTAAAGTTTTTAGGGATAACTATGATTTTGAAACACTGGTCACTAAAGCCAAATTCAGATTACAATCCTTCTTAGGATGTGAAATGTTGGATTCTTCCGCTAAATTGAAACCTGTATTTTTTCTATTTCTTTACGCAGACGCTCAGGATAGAGATGAAGCCATTGTTGTTGATTTGAATTTCATTTATAGAATGGATGAAGATGCCAGAGTCAACCTTATCGCTCATGAATTCTTTCATGCATATAGAAGACATTTTGAAAATCATGATTTCAATTATGCGAATGACATTAACTTCGCACTCGATATGATTGCTAACGAAGGTGTTGCTGATCAAATTGACAAATATAATATGGATTACAATCAATACTATAGTTCTATCATTAACTCACAAGAACTTGCAGCGGAATTTACAGCATTATATGACAAAGCCGAAGATGACATCGAATATCTTCAAACCATTGTGGTGCAGTATTTGAAAAGAGAGATTGATTTTGAGGAGTGTGTCGATAAACTTCTCTCGGTATATAAATACAACGGTCATGTTATGGGGTTCTATATGTCAAATCAGATTGTCAAGGCAGGATTGAAAGACGAGATGGTAAAAGGATTTCATAATCCATACGAATTCTATAGATTGTATGATTTGACATTACGCGACAAAGGAAAATCTTTAGACGAAGATTTTTTGAATTACTTGAAAGAATCAACAAAATAGGACGTGGCAAAACTAATGTAGAGACTGTTATAAAATTTTTTACTACTTTTGGAAACAAATTAAAAACAGATTTCTTTTAATCAAGAAATGTGCTTACAAAACATCTTATTCTTTTATGACTTATGAAAATAAAATCGTTGGATGATATTATAACTATACCGCTAAGAAATAGAATCGCTTTCTGGTTTAAGTTGATTATATTTCTTATCTCTGCCGTCAATATAGCCGCTTGCGTGATAGACTATGGCTTCGTCCTGACAGAGAAAGAGCAGAATGTCATCTTCAACATTTACAATACCGCATGGTGGTG
Source organism: Bacteroidales bacterium (assembly GCA_045606865.1). GTDB lineage: Bacteria > Bacteroidota > Bacteroidia > Bacteroidales > F082 > Limimorpha. Next base: position 27,559 of record JAZUST010000048.1, on the reverse strand, counting down.
TTATTGCTTGACTTTTTTCATTCGTCTCATCTTCCAATGGAAAAAGATTAATCGTAAGACTATCTTTCTCACTTCAATAACAGGGATACTTTTCTTGCTGACGGCCTTACCGAGATTGTATCCTATAACAGATGTCTCTCATAATCTATATCAACTATGGATGTTATTAGAGAACAAGCATCTCTTGATAGCGACATTATTGTTTTTTGCCATTTTGGAGGTGTCGTCTGGCATCATTAACTTTATCAACAAAAAGACAAATCCTGCCATGCTGATGACAGTGTGTTTCGCCATCATTATATTGTTCGGAGCTTTGTTGCTTTTACTTCCTCGTTCCACTCAGGAGAATATAGTCTTACCTGTGGCGGACGCGATTTTCATCTCTACGAGTGCTGTCTGCGTCACAGGGCTTTCAACGGTGGATATCGCCCAGACTTTCACTTACGAAGGACAGATTATCATCGCATTACTCATACAAATAGGTGGTTTGGGAATCATGACGATAACGAGTTTCTTCGCTATTTTCTTCATGGGCGGAACAGGTCTCTATAATCAATTCGCCTTACGCGACATGATAGGTAGCGAGACTTTCAGCTCGCTTATCTCTACCTTATTATATATATTGGGTTTCACATTCGCCATCGAAGCTGCTGGCGCGTTCTTCATCTGGCTCAGCATTCATTCTACCATGAACATGAGTCTGCACCAAGAGATTTTCTTCTCGATATTTCATTCCATCTCGGCTTTCTGTAACGCTGGTTTCTCTACCTTGAGCGGCAATCTGGGTAATCCAATGATAATGAACGGACATAACGCATTCTACATCATAATATCTGTATTGATAGTTCTCGGTGGACTTGGTTTTCCTATCCTTATGAATTTCAAAAAGATTTTTTCTTATAAGATAGGAAAGGTCTTCGACAGAATCTTTAAAAGGGAAAAACATAGACCTTTCTACTCTCATGTCACTAATATCAATACTAAGATTGTTTTAAGTATGACATCTATACTGATATTTTCCGGAACAATGATAATCGCCATAAATGAATGGAATGGTGCTTTTGCAGGCATGAGTTTTATCGACAAGATAGTACAATCCTTATTCAATGCTATTGTCCCTAGAACAGCTGGCTTCAATAGTGTCGATCTTACACAATTCTCGTTGATAACCATAATATTCTATTCACTTCTGATGTGGATCGGCGGTGGTTCTCAATCTACTGCAGGTGGTATTAAAGTAAATACTTTCGCAGTGGCAATGGCTAATTTCATCTCAGTGATAAAAGGACAAAATAATGTGCGACTTTTTAACAGAGAAATAGAAAGTAACTCAATAAGAAGAGCTTCTTCAATAATATTCGGTTCTATTCTTATAATCTTGATTTTCTTCGTCGGACTCGTGATGATGGAACCTGAAATCTCAGTGAAAGGACTTTTGTTTGAGACAATATCAGCTTTCAGTACGGTGGGCGCAAGCTTGAATGTGACTCCTCTTTTATCCGACGGCAGTAAAATATGGCTTACATTCTTGATGTTTATAGGAAGAGTCGGCCTGATTACATTCATAATGAGTTTTATAAAACACACTGAAACACCGAAATACAGATTACCAAAAGATAATGTTATAATAAATTAAATCGAGATATGAAATATTTGATAATAGGACTTGGAAATTTTGGCAGGACTTTAGCCGAAGAACTTACAGATAACGGCAATGAAGTTATTGGCATTGATAATGACGAGCGTGTAGTAGAAGAGATTAAGGATAGGATATCGCTTGCTTATATCATGGATGCCACCGAGACTTACGCATTGAGAGCCTTGCCCTTAGATGAGATTGACTGCGCTATCATAGCCATCGGACAAAGTATGGAGCACTCACTCAGAACGGTGGCGGCATTGAAAGAACTTTCTGTAAAGAATATTTACGCACGCGCATTAGATAACACTCACAAATCTATTTTGAAAGCGATGAATATTAAGAAAATATTTATACCTGAATGTTATGCTGCACGCCTTTTCTCAAGAATGATGGCAGATGAAAACTGCCAGATGGAATGACGTGGCAATTGCCACGTCCTATTTTGTTATATTTGGACGCAACAAGCCACGTCCCTAAATATTCTAATACATCAAGTCTCCTAATCCGAAACCGTCGTCAAATCCTAACTCAGCACGCGCTTCCTCGCTCATCATCGATGGATTCCATGCCGGCTCAAATGTCAATTCTACCTTGCACTTACGAACTCCCATCATACTTCCAACTTTCTCTTTCACAAATGTCGGAAGCTGATCGGCGACAGGACAATTAGGTGCCGTCACTGTCATGAGGATTGTCACATTGGCATCATCGTCAATATCGATGTTGTAAATCAATCCTAATTTATATATGTCAACCGGAATCTCAGGGTCATAAATACTACCCAAAACCGCGATGATTCTTTCCTTTAACAAATCTTTTTCTTCAGCTGTCATTGGCTCTTTCTTTTTAAATAATCCCATTTTTTTCTTATGTCAACGGACAACAGTCTTCGTCCATAATTTTTATATGTTAATATTTTCAGATTCTCAGGTTCTCAGATTCTCAGTTTCCCGCTTGCGAAAACACTTCCGCGTAAAGCATCATCTGTTTCACCATGCTCAACAATCCGTTGGAACGGGTAGGAGAGAGGTGTTCTTTCAATCCTATCTCGTCCAAGAAACTCATGTCGGCTCCGATGATGTCTTTCGGTGTCTGTCCTGATAATACCTTTATTAATAAGTTGATGATGCCTTTTGTTATCACGGCATCGCTGTCGGCACTGAAATAGACTTTGCCGTCTTCTAATTTGGCATGTAACCAAACTCTCGACTGACATCCGTTGATAAGATAGTTGTCGTTACGATATTGAGCGTCAATCATCGGACAATCTTTTCCCATCTCGATGAGCATCGCATACCTGTCCATCCAGTCGTCGAACATTGAAAATTCTTCAACGATAGAATCTTGTATCTCTTTTATTGTCATTTCTTAATATATTTTATCTTAACATATTGGCTGCTCTTTCTACAGCCTTGATGAAAATGTCTATTTCTTCTGTAGTGTTATACAATGCAAACGAAGCTCTTACCGTTCCAGGAATGTCGAAGAATGTCATCACAGGTTCTGCGCAATGATGTCCCGTCCTTAAAGCTACGCCCATCTTGTCAACGATAGTTCCTAAGTCGTAAGGATGTATTCCTTCGATTAAGAATGAAACCAAACCGCTTCTCTTCGGTGCTTGACCTATAAACCTTATTCCTTCAATCTTTGAAAGTCTCTCGACAGCATAATTGAGAAGATGTTCTTCGTAATCTTCAACGTCTTTTCTGTCAAGGCTTTGAATGAATTTCACTGCTGTTTCCAATCCTAATGCTGCTCCTACATTAGGAGTTCCTGCCTCGAACTTGAAAGGAACTTTGTTGAATGTCGTCTGCTCGAAACTTACCTTGTCGACCATCTCGCCTCCATATTGATAAGGTGGCATCTTTTCCAACCATTCCATCTTGCCGTAAAGTCCGCCGATTCCCATTGGGGCGTACATCTTATGTCCTGAAAAAACGAAGAAATCACAGTCGAGGTCTTGTACGTCAATAACGTGATGCGCCATCGATTGTGCTCCGTCGATGATGACAGGAATGTCGTATTTATGCGCCATCGCAATCATCTCCTTGATAGGATTTATCGTTGCCAATGTATTGGAAATATGAGCAATGCTGACAATCTTTGGCTTTTGCTTCAATAATTCTTCGTAAGCTTCTAAATCCAAGACGCCGTTTTTATCCATCGGAATGACGAGAAGCTCGCCATGTTTTTCTTGTATCATCTGCTGCCAAGGAACCATATTGGAATGATGTTCCATAGCAGAAACCATAACCTTATCTCCTTCACCGACAAGAAGTTTTCCGAGACTCGTAGCAAGAAGATTCAATGATTCTGTTGTTCCTCTCGTGAAGATAATCTCGTTTGAGTCTTTTGCGTTGACGAAAGTCGCTACTGTCTTGCGAGCGTTTTCGTAAGCCTCTGTCGCTTCCTGACTGAGATAATGAACGCCACGATGTATGTTGCAGTTCTCGTTGAGATAATAGTCACGTTCTCTTTCAATTACGCAAATAGGCTTCTGCGTCGTGGCTGCATTGTCGAAATAGACAAGCGGTTTTCCATAGACTGTTCTGTCTAAGATTGGAAACTGCTTGCGTATCTCGTTTATATCTAAATTATTGAAAATCATATCTTGCTTAAATCAATCTTGAAATCGTATTCTTTAGGAGTGCTGCATTGGAAGACGCAATTTTCACAACACGACAATTCGCCTTTCAAACGACGTTTTATCATATCATCGATACGTTCTCTAAGTGCTTCAATTCCAATATTGTTACTTATCTCAGCAGCGAAAGCGTACATCAGAAGCATGCGTGCGTTTTCCTTGCTGATGCCTCTTTGCTGCATATAAAACATCGCTTCCTGATCTAATTGACCGATTGAAGATCCATGCGAACATTTCACGTCGTCGGCATAGATTTCAAGGAAAGGCATGGTGTTAATCTTCGCTCTGTCTGTCAAAACGATATTGCTGTTGTTTTGATATGCATTGGTTTTCTGAGCGTTAGGTGCGACATAGACATGCCCGTTGAAAACTGCTGTCGCTTCATTGTCGAGAATGCCCTTGAATTTCTCGTTGCTGTTGCAATTCGGAACGTTATGATTTACTTTGATTTGATTGTCAACGTGTTGCTTCTTGTCAACCAAATAAAGTCCGTAGATATTGCATTCTGCTCCTTCGCCATCAATATCGACAAAAATATTGTTACGAATCTTGCCGCCGTTGAAACTTATTGTATGTGTCTGCAAACGGCTGTTCGACATTTGTTTTGCTGTATTGGTATTTAACAATGAAGAATTGTCGTTGAGATTCTGCAACTTATAATTATCTAACTGAGCGTTTTCTCCGATAATTATTTCTGAATAAGAATTAACAAAACTCGATTGCTCTTTTATTGAGTCGTCGCAGTCGATGATTTGAAGCTGTGAATTTGCTTCAAGGATGATAAGGTTCCTTGTCTGAATGAACGGATTCTTGTCGTCATCGATGATTTTTATTATCTGGATTGGTTTCTCTGCGACAGCGTTTTTTGGTGCGTAGATGAAAAAACCGTCTTGCCAAAGTGCTGTGTTAATATCATAAAAACCATTGGCATCGTTGACGTTACAAGTGCCGAAATATTTTTCAAACAATTCCGGATATTGTTGCATCGCTTTACGAGTGCTTCCTATGACGATTCCGTCTTTCAATGTTCTTAGGCTTTCATCTTCAGAGAACATTCCGTTTGTGAGTGTCACGACTTCAGTGTCAAGGTTTTGTATCACGCAACAGAAGTCATGATGTTTATTCTCGATAGAATCTAAATTATAATTTTCATTAACACATTCTATCATGCGTGAGTTGCGCCATTTCTCCATCTTCTTTGTAGGAAAGCCTTTGTCGATGAAACGTCTGAGTGCTTCCTGACGAAGTTGTTTCACTCTTGGAGTGTCGTTGGCGGAAATATTCTCCATCGAATTGTTTGCATATTCGATGAATTGATTTTGTAATATTATTTCTTGATTTTCCATAAGTTACATTTTTAAAAATTAAAGTAAAGTATCTTTAATCCATTCGTAACCTTTTTCTTCAAGTTCTAAAGCGAGTGACTTATCACCTGATTTCACTATACGACCGTCGTACATCACATGAACGAAATCCGGAACGATATAATCTAAAAGTCGTTGATAGTGAGTGATGACGATGAATGCGTTGTCGTCTCTATGAAGTTGGTTTACGCCGTTTGCCACTATTCTCAAAGCGTCGATGTCGAGACCTGAGTCAGTCTCGTCGAGAATCGCTAATTGTGGTTCAAGCATCGCCATTTGGAAAATCTCGTTTTTCTTTTTCTCGCCTCCGGAAAAACCAACGTTGACATAACGGTTTTGTAATTTCGCTGTTATCTCAACCATAGCTTGTTTCTCCTTCATCATCTTGACAAATTCCGGCATAGGCATATTTGGAAGTCCTTGATATTCACGTTTTGCATTTACGGCAGTACGCATGAAATTCTGAATACTTACGCCTGGGATTTCAACAGGATATTGGAAGCTGAGGAAGATACCTTCGTTGGCGCGGTCTGCCGGACTCATCTCCATGATATTCTTTCCTTTAAACCAAATCTCACCTTCTGTAATCTCATAACCTTCTCTACCGGTTATGGCAGCCGCCAACGTACTTTTGCCTGTTCCGTTAGGTCCCATGATGGCGTGAATCTCGCCTTCGTTTACGCTTAAGTTAAAACCTTTTAATATTTCTTTGCCTCCTACTGAGACATGTAAGTTTTTTATTTCAAATAACATAGTTATAAATTTTCTTTAAGTTAAAAATAATTAACCGACGCTGCCTTCCAAAGTGATTGACAATAACTTCTGTGCTTCAACGGCAAATTCCATCGGGAGTTTATTCAAGACATCTTTTGCGTAACCATTGACAATCAAACCTATTGCTTTCTCAGTATCGATGCCTCTTTGGTTACAATAGAACAATTGATCTTCTGAAATCTTAGATGTCGTAGCCTCGTGCTCGAGAATAGCGGTGTCGTTGCTGCATTCAATGTAAGGCCAAGTATGTGCGCCGCATTTGTCGCCAAGCAACAGAGAATCACACTGTGAGAAGTTGCGGCAGTTGCTCGCGTTAGGAGCTATCCTCACCAAACCACGATAACCGTTCTGACTGTGACCTGCGGAAATACCTTTTGAAATGATAGTGCTTTTACTATTCTTTCCGAGATGAATCATCTTGGTTCCTGTGTCAGCTTGTTGATAGTTGTTTGTCACTGCCACCGAATAAAATTCTGCTGATGAGTTGTCTCCTTTCAAGATGCAACTTGGGTATTTCCAAGTGATTGCGGAACCCGTCTCGACTTGCGTCCATGAAATCTTTGAGTTTTTGCCACGACAGATACCACGTTTTGTTACGAAATTATAAATACCGCCTTTGCCGTCTTTATCTCCTGGATACCAATTTTGTACAGTAGAATATTTTACTTCGGCGTCAGTCTCTGCTATAATCTCAACGATAGCTGCGTGAAGCTGATTTTCATCACGTTGAGGTGCGGTGCAACCTTCCATATAACTTACGTAAGCACCTTCGTCAGCGACTATCAAAGTACGTTCAAACTGTCCTGTATTTGCGGCATTAATGCGGAAATATGTCGATAATTCCAAAGGACAACGTACGCCTTTAGGAATGTAACAGAATGAACCATCGCTAAATACAGCGGAATTCAATGCTGCGAAGAAGTTGTCGGTATGAGGCACGACAGTTCCTAAATATTTTTTAACTAAATCAGGATGTTGTTTGACTGCCTCGCTGAACGACATGAAGATGATTCCATATTTCGACAAAGTATCTTGAAATGTCGTCTTTACGGAAGTGCTATCCATAACAGCGTCAACGGCGACACCGGTGAGACGTTTCTGTTCATCTAAAGAAATTCCTAATTTATTAAAAGTATCTAACAATTCTGGGTCAACTTCGTCAAGACTTTGCAGTTCCTTTCTTTTCTTAGGAGCCGCATAATAAATAATGTCTTGATAGTCAATTGGAGGTATGTTAAGGTGCGCCCATTCAGGTTGTTTCATCGTCAACCATTTTCTGTACGCTTTCAAGCGAAACTCAAGCAACCATTCCGGTTCTTCTTTTTTTGCGGATATGAGTCTGATAATATCTTCATTGAGACCTTTAGGCGCGAAATCTGTCTCAATATCAGTCACGAAGCCAAACTCGTATTCTTTATTGGTTACCTGTTCAATTATATTTTCATTAGGATTTGAATCCATATTGTAATTTTGAGTTTTAATAATAATTAAGTTATGTTTATTTTTTTACAAAGATACGAAAAATAATGATATTGAAATGCCCATTTTTAGTATATATTTGCACTTTGGAGTGAGTCGTTAATTGTAACAATGACGTAACAAAAACCATAGTCTGTAAGTTCAGAATTTATAGTATAATAATATTAATTTTTATTAAGAAAAGGTAGCTTCGATGAGAATAAAAGAAAATGAAATAAAGAAGTATCTGATAGTTTTATTGAGTATAAGTGCCTTGATAAGAGTTTTTTTGGCGTATTTTATTGAATTTGGAAATGATGAAGTTTATTATTGGACTTATGCGATGTATCCCGACTGGAGTCATTTTGATCATCCTCCTATGGTTGGTTGGTTTATTCAATTGTTTAGCGGGAATCTTTTTTTTACGAGTGAGTTTTTCATTCGTTTATCATCTGTCGTTTGCATGACTATCAATACTTATCTGATGTATTTGATAGGAAAGCAGGTTAAGAACGAACAGACTGGTTTTTATGCAGCGTCGCTTTATACGGCTTCAGTTTATGCTTTTGTAATAACTGGTATTTTTATTTTGCCGGATACTCCATTGTCAATATTTACATTTCTTGCTGTGTTATTTTTTATTAAGTATTTTCAACTTGAAAATAATAAGCATTTGCTTTTAGCAGGATTGTTTTCCGGATTAGCAATGTTGTCGAAATATTCTGGCGCGTTTATATGGGTTGGCGTAGGATTATATGTGATTTTATATTCTAGAAAGGAATTTAAAAATCCGTGTATGTATCTGTCAGTCATAATATCAGCAGTTTGTTTGCTCCCAGTTTTAATATGGAATATTAATAATGAATTTATAAGTTTTACATTTCATGGAAATAGGGTGGGGTTTTTCGGCGAATTCCATCCTGAATACTTCCTGGCAGAGTTAGTCGGTGAATTTGGTTATAATAACCCAGTGAATTATGTGTTGACAATCATTGCTTTGGTTGCTTTGATGAAAGGCGCAAAATTTATTGATGTTTTGCCAAAACGACTGATTTTACTTTTAAGCGTTCCGATGATATTGTTGTTTTGGTTTTTCTCTTTGACAAGACAGATTCTGCCTCATTGGACTGCTCCTTCTTTTGTTTTGTTGTTGGTTTTTGTGGCAGCACAACTAGCCGATAAATATCCTATTAGGGATAATAGTTTTATCATTCCTAAGTCAATTATAGCATCGTTTTCTGTTTTGTGTTTTACATTAATATTGGGTGTTACGGAAATTAAGACAGGATTTATTCCGTTGAATTTCTCGGAAAGATCAAAGACGGTTCAACGCTATGGTGAGGGCGATTTTACTTTGGATATGTATGGATGGCGTATGATCAAGCCTGAATTCGAGAAGATTAGATCGAAGTCAATAACTGATGGTGTCATGAAAGAGACAGACGACATGGTCGCTTTGAAATGGTATCCTTTGGCAAATTTAGATTATTACGTCGCATATCCATTGGGTATTGATATGTACGGATTTAGAGATCCTTCGGAGATTCATAAATATGCCTGGATTAATAAAGAAAGAGGTGATTTACAATTAGGTGAAGACTATTGGTTCTTGACAGAAAGTTTCGACTATTATGAACCTGATAAATATTTGAAGCCATATTTTAAAAAGATAATACCTCTCGACACAATTAATATTGAACGTTGCGGTAGAACTGCGAAATATGTCTTCGTTTATAAACTTGAAGATTTGAAGAAAATGCCTCAAACATGGTTTGAATAATGTTTCCCATAACGTATTCTTAATTTAATTTAAGAATAAAATTAATTATTGTGTTTCAAAAAGTTAAAAAGTGTTAAAACACTAAAATTTCTTCAAAAAAAGCTTGACAAATATCATTTCGGTTTCTTATTTTTGCACAACAAAATTTATGAGCCGTTATGAAAGAAGATTTTATCTATTACCTTTGGGAGAATCGTCTCCTATCCCCGAATTTAAAGACTACTGAAGATGAAGAATTAACAATCTTATCCGTTGGAACACGCAATCATGATTCTGGCGCGGATTATAATAATGCTCGAATTAAAATAGGAGGAACTTTATGGGCAGGTCAGGTCGAGATTCATGTGCGTGCTTCCGACTGGTTTCGGCATCAGCATCAGTATGATGAAAGTTATGATAATGTGATTCTTCATGTTGTTTATGAGAACGATACTGATATGCTCAAAATTCCGACTTTGGAAATTAAGGATAAGTTTGATATATCATTATATGACAATTACAATAGTTTCGTGAATTCTAAAAATTGGATTCCATGTGGCGAATTGATTGGAGGTATACAGCGACATACAATAATTTCATGGTTGGACAGAATGCTTGTAGAACATCTTGAACAAGAATGTAATGATTTGGACCTTAGACTGACAGTAAATAATAATGATTGGGAGCAGACTTTCTATCAAAGGTTGATGCGTTATTTCGGGTTGAAAGTCAACAACGACTCATTTGAATATCTATCGAGAATATTGCCTCTGAATTTACTTTTGAAACATCGTGATAACGAGACTTACGTGGAGTCGATGATGTTTGGTTGTGCAGGTTTTTTACATTCTAATTTCAATGATGAATATCCATTACTCCTTAAACGTGAGTTTAATGTGCTTAGATCGAAATTCTGTTTAAGGATTATGCCTTATTCAAATTGGAAGTTTTTGAGAATGCGACCGTCAAATTTTCCTACAATCAGAATCGCTCAGTTGGCAAAGATTATTGTAAAAAACGGAACAATGTTCTCTAGGATAAGAGATTCTGAAAAGATAGAAGAAATTACTGAATTGTTTGATATTGAAACAAATCATTATTGGGATAATCATTTCCAATTTGATAAAATTTCAAATATGGAGATGAAAAAAGTATTGGGTAAAACAGCTGTTGATTCAATAATGATAAACGCAGTGACTCCAATGTTGTTTTATTACGGACATTATCACTCTGCTGAGAGTTATAAAGAGAAGGCTATGAATTATCTGGAACAGACTGCGCCAGAGAATAACGTGCTTATTCGTGAATTTAGTAATCGAGGAATAAAATTGGAAAATGCTTTTCAAACACAAGCTGCTATGTATATGTATAAGCATTATTGCCGTAGACGGCGATGTTTAGAATGCAGGATTTATTGTTTCTTGTCGAAAAGGGATGCGATATGATATCATATCATTTGACATCATATCCGATGCAACTATAATATTGTTCACTTTCATTAAATTGCACGTAGATGGTTAAACTGCCGCTCTGTTCGGGTGTACAGGAGGTAATGATAAAAATTTACTGTAGGAGATATGACTGTCGATAAGTTGGTATGAGTTGTCATTTGGAAAATGGTTTAGGGGATTTCTATAAACTTCTTTGCAATAGTTCAAGTCATGATTGTCAAAGTTTATTAAAACCTGGAATTTATAGAAGTCTCCTTCACAATTAATTGAAAATATTTCTATTTTTGTAATCGATAATCTGTTATATATATAAATTGATTGTCAGATGTTTTGTAAATACGATATTAATTAAAAATGATTAAAATGAAGAAATTATTACTTGTTTTAGTTTTTGTCACTATGTCTTTTGTTTCAAGTGCTCAATTGTTTGTGGCAGGAAGTGTTTCCGCTAAATACTCGTCTGGTGAAACACGATATGATAAGCCTTTTACGACCATAGATAACGATCCGACAGAAAAAGGGTTTGTAATAACACCAGCGGTTGGTTATATGATTCCTGGAAAGAGTTATGGCTTCGGATTAAGTTTGGGTTACGCATACACTTCAACAACTGATAATGATTACCATCAGGAACATAACGGAGATGTTATGGTTGAGGCATACAGAAATAAATACACAAACGCTTTCGATATAGCACCTTTCTTCCGCTATGCATATGCTAAGTTTGAAAAGATAACATTATATGCAGATTTGAAAATTCCTGTTGGATTTTCTAACACTAAGGAAGATTTTGATGATAAAATAAGTGAATTAGATAACGGTTTTGTCATAGGAGCTCGTCTGATTCCTGGCCTAACTTATAAATTTAACAGTCATATTCTTTTTACAACTGAAATCGGGTTGCTGAGTGTGAGCTATTTACATACAAGAAATACCAAAGCCAACAATGATGTTAAAATAGATGACGACTTTACAATTGGAGCTAATAACAGAACTATCGCATCGTTCGGTTTTGTGTATTTGTTCTAATAAAAAAAGCGACCTTGAAAGTCGCTTTTTTAATTTTTATTATCATTCACCGCATCCGCCGCCGCAGCTGTCGCAGCAACTTTGATTGTGGCAATGACCGCCGCCGCAACCGCCGCCGAAGTCGGTTTCTGTCAATTCGCGGACATCTAAAATCTCGCCTGTGAAATATAATGGCACGCCTGCTAATTCAGGGTTGAAGTCGACTTTTACTGTTGTCTCGCCGATTTCTAAAATCTTACCAGGAAATGGTTGATTGTTGTTGTCTGTAAACCATACCTGTGCTCCGACTTGACAGATTGTCTCGTTGAAAACGCCGTCTTGTACGAAGATGTCTTTGTTAACATCTAAAACGTTTTCAGCTTTGTGTTCGCCGTAACCTTCTTGTGGTGTCAAAGCGAAACCAAATGTTGCACCTGGCTCTAAACCGTCTAAGTTTTCTTCAAACTTTGGCAACAACATTCCTTGACCAAATATAGCTTGGAATGGTTGTTCCTTCGTTGTTTCTTGAATAACTTCTCCATCAGCTGTCTCGCGATGCAAAACGTATGTCATTGTGACTACAGTGTTTTTTGCTACTTTCATTTCTTATTATTTTAAAATTTGTTAATAAATATAAATCTTCATTTTTTTATTCAAGGCACACGTCCGTGTGTCTCTACGAGAGATTCGAATTAATAGTTTCCAAACATTTTCCGTAAAATCCACTCGATTGAAACGAGCGTTAAAATTACAAAAAATATCGATTTCAAATTTATTAAATCCTTATAATTTGTCTCTTCTCTCAATATTGATGTTATTCTTTCATCATTCTCAATATCATCCGCTAATTGTTTAATTTCATTAACTTTATAATTCTTTCCTCCGGTGAGTGATGCCAACAACTCCATTCTTTGTGAATCGGCGCGTAAGTCTTGTGCTTCTGCACCAACACTGACAACAGAAAAATTGCCATTATCTATATAACTCTTACCACCATATTCAGCTTGTGCTGTGAAAGTATAAATTCCTTCTGGTAAGTTGTTGATATTTAGATAATATGATTTATCTCTTTTTGTAAAATCGTATTCATAAATATCTTTCGAATGTTTATTGACTATACGAATTCCCAAATCTGGTTCCGTAGTCAATTCCTGACTTGGATTCTTTAAATCGGCAGTGAAAATTATAGGTTCATTGTTTAAAAAACTTTCTTCATGATAGATAATCAGTTCCTTATCTTTTTCCGTCAAAAGATATTTTATGGATTTGGTAAACAACTCTTCAAAATTATCGTTGTTTTTCTGTCTATAATAATCGTTTAACTTCCATCTCCAGATGCCTGTACCTAAAAGAAAAGCGTTCTTCCTTCCGTCAACATCTGTAGTAAAACTTAATAAAGGTGCTTGCATCAGAACATCTCTTATTTCCATCTGCAATAACATATCGTGATTTGAATTCAACGAAAACTCCAGATGTGGCAGAGATAATGGAGGAAATGTGTTTATAACTTCAACAACTTCATTGTCAATATTAAAGAGTCCGAAATTTGGATTATAATGAGGTTTAATGTCAAGAAGTGTATTTACAGCTCCCTTGTTTATTTTCATTGAGTTCTGAATATTGTTGAAATTGTCAAAATCAGTGCCTTCTCCAACAATATAAAAGATAGGGATGTCCTCATTCTCATCTAGTTTTGATTTCAACATATTATAATTGTGCATTCCCGAAAATGGAATCTGATGTAAGAAGATAATATCATAATCATTTAGATTTGGAATTTCTTCATCGCCGAAAATCATATCTGTTTCGAAATGGTCGCCAAGCATATTCTTCAAACTTCCCAAATCGGGATGCGGCGATTTAGCATAGAATAAGACTTTATATTGTTTGTCGACGACTTCAATAAAAAAACGCTTATTGTTATTGTTGGTAATCATTTCACCTTTAATAGAAGCAATCTGAATATCAATTTGTTTTACACCTTCATCTTCTGAATCGATGTTGAAATCAATAGTCTGTGAGAATCGATTTGAATTTACAGGAATTACGATTTCTTCTACCACCTCGTTGTTGACTTTAACTTTTATCTCCATATTATTGTTGCTGCTGTTATGAGCATTAGCTACTAACCGTATAGGAAACACAGTATTTGATGGTGAAATCTTGTTGTAAAAGACATCTTTAATATAAAAATCAGGATAGTTTATCGTGTCGCCGAGTGTTACCGTGTAAATCGGGAATGGATAAGATTCGATGTTTTGTTCTGGTAAATATGATCTGTTGCAAATACCATCCGAAAGAAGGATAACGGCACCTACATTTTTTTTGTAATAATTTTTATTAATGTAATTTAAGATGTCATTAAAATCTGTATAATAATCTTGAAAATCAATATTGTCTAGTTCTCTCGTGTTGTTTCCAAAAAGATATTTGTCGACAATAAATCTATTTTCAAGGTTGTTTATTAATGTATCTAATGAATGTGAATATTCGTTTTTATAAAACGTTGAATCTTTGGTTAAAACAAGAGAGTTTGAATTATCTTGTGCGATGATTATGGTTGCAGGTTCGACTTTGTTGGTTTTAATTTTTAGATGTGGATTAAATAATAACAATATCAACAAACCTGTAACGACACTTCTTAATAAGAAAAGTATCATTGTCAAAGGTTTGCTATAGTGTTGCTTCTTGTTGAAAAGATACAGAAGCGATGCATAGCATAGTCCTGTTAATATTGCAATTACAAATATCCACATGAAGGATTCATACATTAAAAAATAAGATGCAAATTTAATAAAAATCTGAGGATTATATAACTGTGAAAACTAAAAAAAAACTTGACAAAACTATATGATAATTTACATGAAAGAGTTATTTTTGTTGTTTCTAAAACAAAACTACTATGAATGAATTTGAGATTGAAGTTAATAAATGTTACGACCTGTTAAATAAAGGTAAAGTTATTATATATCCGACAGATACTATATGGGGAATTGGTTGTGATGCTACAAATTATGATGCCGTTGAGAAAATTTATAAAGTGAAGGAACGTTCTAAGGGTAAAGGTCTGATAGTGTTGGTGGACGGCATAGAGATGTTAAAGGAATATGTTAAAAATTTTCCTCCTATCGCTCCAGATATCATCAAAGCCGCAAAGAATCCATTGAGCATTATTTATTCAGAATCGAAAGGTTTGGCAGATAATGTGTCTTCCGATGGAACAATATGCATCAGAGTCGTGGATAATGACTTTTGTAAGACTTTGATTAATAAATTGGGACGACCAATAACATCTACTTCTGCTAATCTAGCTGGAGAGAAGTCGCCGTCAATTTATATGGAAATTTCAGAAAAGATCAAATCATCGGTGGATTATGTCGTGGAACTTTACCATGATGTCCTTACCAAACCTAAAGCGTCTACAATTATTAGGTTATACGAGGATAATCATTTTGATATCATTAGGCAATAAATGATTATTGGAAAATTTTGAACAATTTAAAATACTACTTGTTAAATAATAAAAAGATATGAGATTTTTAAGATTATTTTCGATTTTAATTTTAGTTGGCTTGCAAATTTCGCTTAATGCACAAAATCAGTCGCGCGATAATAAAGAAATGCAACAGTCTTTGCAGAAGTTATCAACGATGTATTATCTAATAAATAATTTCTATGTCGATACCGCTGATATAGAATCTTTAACTGAAGAGGCTATAGTTGCTATACTCAAAGAGTTAGACCCGCATTCTGCTTATATTTCAAAAAAAGATGTAGAGAAGGCAAACGAACCCTTGGTTGGAAGTTTTGAGGGCATTGGCGTAACATTCCAGATTTTTCAAGATACAATATTAGTGATTTCACCTGTGCCAGGCGGTCCGTCTGATAGGGTAGGGATTTTGGCTGGTGATAAAATTGTCACGATAGATGGTGAAGATGCCTTTGGTAAGAAAGTTAATAATGAATATGTGGCAGAGCATCTTAGAGGTAAAAAAGGAACTAAGGTAACACTAGGTATCAAACGTGGCAAAAGTGATGAGTTGATAGATTATGAAGTTATAAGAGATAAGATACCTTTAAATAGTATTGAAGCTGCTTTTATGGTTGATAAAAACGTGGGTTACATTAAGTTGGATAGGTTCGCACAATCTTCTAATGACGAATTTGAAGAAGCATTGGCAAAACTTAAAGCGCAGAAAATGAAGTCTTTAATTCTTGATTTGAGAGGTAACACTGGCGGTTATCTTAATATTGCTGCTGAGTTGAGCAACCAATTCTTAAAGAAAGATATGACTATAGTATATACCGAAGGTGATAAAAGTCCTAAACAGATCTTCAATACTGACAAAAATGGCAAGTTTACCGATGGAAAACTCATTGTATTAATTGACGAGGGTTCTGCTTCTGCGAGCGAAATCGTTTCGGGTGCGGTACAAGACTGGGACAGAGGTGTCTTGATTGGACGACGTTCTTTCGGTAAAGGCTTGGTACAAAGACCTTTCAATCTCCATGACGGATCACAGGTTCGTCTTACAACCGCAAGATATTACACTCCAACAGGTAGATGTATTCAACGTTCCTACGACAAAGGTTCTGAAGATTATTTTAACGAGATGACAAAAAGAATGAAACATGGTGAATTTTATCATTCTGATAGTATTCAATTCCCAGATTCCTTGAAATATTCAACATTGTTGAGTAAAAGAACTGTTTATGGAGGCGGTGGTATTATGCCAGATATCTTTATGCCTGTTGATACAACCTTCGCTACGCAATTGTATTCGGATTTGATTAGAAAGGGAATATTCAATCGTTATACCGTTGATTATGTTATGGATAATAGAGAGACAATTTCAAAAGAATATGACAACTTCGATAATTTCTATAATTATTTTGAAATAAACGATTCTATGATTTCTGACTTTAGAAAACTTGCAGAAGAAGAAGGTGTAGAATGGAATGAAGA
Source organism: Bacteroidales bacterium (assembly GCA_045606865.1). GTDB lineage: Bacteria > Bacteroidota > Bacteroidia > Bacteroidales > F082 > Limimorpha. Next base: position 10,493 of record JAZUST010000048.1, on the reverse strand, counting down.
ACAATTCTTGCGTTCAGAACCAATGATAAAATTACAATTGAAAGCATTGATAGCACGCAATGAATGGAGTCAGGCGGAATATTATAGGGTTGTGCTGAGTGAAGATAAGGTTATTAAGAAAGCAGTAGATATTCTTAATGATAATAATCAATATAGAAAGATTTTGAAAAGATAGTCAGTCGAATCTGATGTATTTGTTTTGTTTCATAACTTATGATTTTTGTATGTCTCGCAAAGATGATAAACATCTTCAGAAAAGACAAGAGGGGAAAGGTGTTTTTTGAAAAAAAGAGAGTCACACGTCCGTGTGACTCTACGTGAGAACCGTCTCTACATCTTTTATTCTATGACAGGGCGTATTGTTCTTGTAAAATTATCACCACCCGTTTGATATCCAATATTTGAAGTTGACATATCGTAATAAGTCGAACTAAATTGAAGTACATAGATAGAACTACCGTTTAATGTAGAGGTCGCATAATAACCATACTCTCCTTTTTCAAATAAAATATTATTATTACGATATCCCGCTGCGGGCAGGTAGATATAATTACCATTAGGACCTTTCACTTTATACTTTGCGACTCCGTCACCATTGTCTATCCATTCCCATTCACACTCTTCTATCAGCTCTTCAAAATCCGTTTTTGTTGGGGTTCTCCATCCGTTTCCCCATTCATTTTCCACGACATCATACTCCTCATAATCATAATATTTACCATTAGACTTAATGGATGATGTTCCGAGATTACAGTCCGCCCATTTCAATCCGCTTGGCAAACCCAAATCCACACTACGAGCTAATATCTTACCATCTTCAACAATAACTTGAGTTCCATATTCTATAATTTCAATTTTTCTACAACTTGAAATAAAAAGTGCTATCACTGATAATATTAATAATGTTCTTTTCATACTTCATCAAAAAAAATAATTAAACACCTACCTTTTCATATTTACACCCACTCCCAACTTAAGTTCAGCCGTCTTAAAGTTTGTGGTAACGAAATCTGCACTTATGGTAACATGTCTAAGATTCAACTGCACACCTGTTGATAAATCTATTCCATAATGTGTGTTATAAGCTCCCTTATACCAATTACCATTGGTATCTTCATAGTACAAGATTCGCATTCCGTAACCACCTCCAAATCTCAAATTAAATATAGATGGACCACCTCCAAAATTAACAATAACACCACCCATTATAGACAAACGAGCCAAAGAACTATTACCATTAAGTGTTACAAATCCATCATTTTCTTTGTTAACAGATTTATAATTAAGGTTAGTCATTGCGCTCACATACCATCCACAATCATATTCACCTGTATTGCCGTAAGTTAATCCAAATGACTTTGTAGATGGTGCTGTCAATGCTCCATCTACTGTTATAAAGTGGATCCCTTCATCATAAATATAACTCCACAACGACTCTTTCTTAGGATTGAAATAATAATGTGAAGGACTATCTTTCGTTACAGTAACTTCTTTAGACTCCTCCGCATGACCTCTTTTAACTTCTATTTTATATGAACCTAATGGAATATCAGCAGTGTATGGTGTACTACCCACTTTTTTTCCTTCTATATAAACATTATCACCTTTGTTATTTGATGTTATCGTTATCAACTTCCCGAATGCCAGTTTATGGTATGTTTCCGTACCATATACGCTGACTGTTATCTTCTTTGTGGCAACCTGCTTATCTCTCTCCGCTTTCAGTTCATGACTCCCATAAGACAAATTAGTCTTCACCGGACTCTCTCCTACATAATTTCCATCGACATATATTTTATCTCCCGCTTTATCTGTCGTGATTGTTATCTCTTTTCCGGTTTGAAGACTTTCGTCCAAAGTTAAGGTTTCGCCTTGTTTTATCGTAATGGTCTTTGTTAAAGAAGCGCAACCTTGTTTCTCAAGTCTCAGTTCATGTGTGCCTTCCAGAATGTCGCTTATGACTTTAGGTGTCTTACCTACGTTCTTGCCATCGATGTAAATATCTGCCGACAACGGGCTGCTGCTTATCTCCAAGAATCCGTACATTGGTTTCGGCGCGTCTATCGTTATAGTCTGCGCCGCTCCGAGTGAGAGGTTTATCTCCTTGCGGGTCGTCTTATGCGCAGCCTTCTTCGCCTCAATGAGATGCGCTCCGTTGGAAAGTCTGCCAGTCCAGCTTCCTTTACCTTTCAGATCATCATCGACATATATGTCGGAATTTGCATCGGTCTTTATCGTCACATCGACGAAAGTCGCCGACATATTGAGATTCTCTTTAGTGGTATTGCCGTCGGTCACAACAACGTTCTTCTCTACCATATTATACATCTCTTTCATCACGCGGACATTATACGTGCCGCTGGCGAGTTTGTCGGAAGTATAAGGCGTAGTTCCTACTTGTTTGTTGTTGATAAATACGAATGCTCCATTTTCAGGAGATGATGTCACGTTAAGATAACCATATGCTGGACGTAGCATGACATCTACTTTATTCTCTTCCGACGTTATTGTGACGCTGCCGCTTTCTGAGTGATAGAGGTCGCAATCGACCCTCCATGTATGCGTCGAACCTATAGGAAACAGCTTCGCCGTCTCTTTCTGTCCAACAGGTTGGCCGTCAATGAATATGAAGGCGTCAGGTTGGTCAGCAACTATGGTAAGATAATTATTCTGCGGTTTAGTCTCCTCAGGTGTTTGTGATGCAATCGGGATATATTGCAACACCATCTCATAGCATTGGTTCATCTCTATCTCCATCGGAGGATAGAATTCTGTCACACCGAAGTCTGGATGTTTTATCCTTATGAAAGTAACGGCACGTGCTGTAACATAAACCCACGTCTCGCCTTCATGTTGTTCCACTTCGATATCAGTGGCGAGATTACCTTCAAAGGTAAGACGCATCCTTTGCTGTTCATTTATATTATCAGGAATTATCTTTATCACACCCATCGGAAGGTCGTTAATGTCGGTACGAGCCGGTATCGTCACGCATCCTTGAACATGATGAAAAGAACCTTCTTTAACCTTGAACGAATCAGATTGCGCTAATACATTCAATGAGATAAATGTCAATAGAATTAGTAATATTTTTTTCATAATCTTTACTTTATGTCAACAGACTTTGTCCACGTTATTTTCATTTGGCAAATTTAAGAAAAACCATGAACTACGAGCAATGAGAGATGAACTTATTATTTAAAAAAAAGATAAACGTATGAATGGCATCTATAGAAATAAAACACATTCATGCGTCTCGGAAGAACATTGATATTATTTGAGACGTTTCAATGATATATTCTCGCAGATACGCAAAGGTCGCAGAACAACTTTGCGATACTCTGCTAATCTTCGTGAGAAAACTAACCTCTCTACCTTAATTTTCAACTTTCAATTCAAAGACGCCACAGGGGTGACGTCTCTACCATAACTTTCAATTTTCAATTCAAAGACGCCACAGGGGTGACGTCTCTACCATAACTTTCAATTTTCAATTTTCAATTTTTCAGATTCTCAGTTTCTCAGATTTTCAGATTTGGGCGTTCCGGCTATCGCCGTCGGGCTTTCCGCTATATCTTTCTCCGCTGACGCTCCAAAAGGATGCCGCTCCAATCCCTAACGCATCGGGAGAATGATATAATAAAATTTGTACGGACTTATTGAATGTGTACACGATAAATATGATGATAACGCGGTCTGTATTTTTAGGCAGGCATTACGAGCTCCGCTCTTCATACCTGCCTATTTTCTGTCGTCCCTGACGGGACTTAGCATGAGACGTGTCAAAGTCCCACAACTCTCACTAATCTTCACGGATTCTTTCTGTGTTAATCCGTGCCAATTCGTGGGACTTAACTTATTCCACCACAAATCTCACTAATCTTCACAGATTCCTCAACTTTCAATTTTCAATTTTCAATTCCAAAGACGCCACAGGGGTGACGTCTCTACCTTAATTTTCAATTTTCAATTCGAAGACGCCACAGGGGTGACGTCTCTACCATAACTTTCAATTTTCAATTTTCAATTCGAAAAACCTCTCCCGGTTCCGGTATCACGATGTTCTTGAATCCTGCTTTTTCCAAGACCTTGCTATATGGCACTTGTGCTTCGTAATCGCCATGAACGATGAATACTTTCTTGACTTTTTCCGGATTCTGGCAACGCAGATATTCTTCCATTTCCTTATAGTCGGCATGACCGCTGAAAGCATCAATACTGAAAATTTCCGCATTGACTTGATGCGGCATTCCAAAGATAGAGATTTCTTTCTCGCCTCTTAAGATACGAGCTCCTAATGTCGTTGGCGCGCAATAGCCAATCGCCAAAATTGAGTTCTTTGGATTATCGATATTATTTGCGATATGGTGCTTTACCCTGCCCGCTTCCATCATGCCTGAAGCGGAAATGATGATACATGGTTCTTGTCGGCTATTCAAAGCCTTGGAATGATTTACGTTGGTGATGTATTTCAAGGTGCCGAAACCGAACGGGTCATCGTCATGTTCTAGAACTTCGGCAACGTTTTTATTAAACAAGTCGAGATGAAGTCTGAATATATTAGTAGCATTGACAGCCAAAGGACTATCGACATATATAGGAATTATAGGAAGTTTTCCTTCGTTATAGAAGTTATTCAGGATATATACAATCTCCTGCGTACGTCCAATCGCGAATGAAGGAATAATAAGTTTTCCTTTCTTTTCCACGCAAGTATGCTTAATGATTCTTAACAATTCATCTTCCGAAAGCTGTTTGTTCTGATGAAGTCTGTCGCCGTAAGTGCTTTCCACGATAAGATAATCGCATTGCGGAAAAGCGTCAGGAGCGCGAAGCAGATAATTGTTACTGCGACCTATATCGCCGGTATAACCTATTCTCGTCACTTCACCGAACTCATCGATTTCGATTGTAGCTGCAGCACTTCCAAGCAAATGTCCGGTGTTGGTGAATTTTACTTTTATATTATTGTCGATATGAAACTGTCTATTTAACGGCACACTGATAAAAAGTTCCATACAATCTCTTGCGTCTTTCTCTGTATATATCGGATCAACAGGTTTCAAACCTTGACGTGCTCTTTTCTTGTTGAACCAGTGAGTATCGTTCTCTTGGATAAAACCGCTATCTGGCAACATGATAGAACAAAGATTGCTTGTTGCCTGCGTACAAATCACCGATCCGCGGAAACCCCTCTTATAGAAATAAGGTATCAATCCTGAATGATCGACATGAGCATGTGTAAGAATGATGTGGTCAATCCCTGCAGGATCGACCATAGTGTTACGGTTCAACGAATCTGTTTCCAAACCTTTACCTTGAAACATTCCGCAATCGAGAAGTATCTTCTTTCCATGTCGTGTGGTGATGAGATGTTTACTGCCCGTCACCTCTCTTGCTGCTCCTATAAATTTTATTTCCATATTATTAATTTATTTTAAAGAAAAAAAAGGGACTTCATAGTGTCCCCTTAAAATTATTTAATAACGTTAATTTGTCTTGTGATAATTCCAGATTCTGTATCTACTCTCAACAGATACATTCCTGATTCAAAAGTGCTAAGGTCGAGTGTAACCTCATCAGAACACACATCTTGTTTCAATACGACTTGTCCAGTCATATTGATGATGCTTAATGAAGTGATCTGCTCAGCTTCGATTTTGATATTATCTTTAGCAGGATTTGGATATATCTTAATATCAGCGTTTGGATATTCATCTATTGAGACTACTTCAACCATTACGAAGTCATCTGTTGAATCTTCAGCCAAAGCATATTCAGATTCACAGTCGATGTCGGCGTAGTAAGCTGTCACCTTATAGTAATAAGTTCCGTCTTCGCACATCATATCAGAATACTCATAATGATTCAAACTTGGAACATTGACCAAAGTCTGAACTTGTTTGTATGTCTCATTATCAGTACTTCTATAGACTCTATATTCTGTGAGATTGAGCGACGATTGAATTCTATCCCATTGTACTACAGCACCAAAGTCTCCGGCATCTTCATAAAACGCAGCTTTGAGGTTCTTGGCAGATTCGCAACCTTCGAGTTCGACACATGCTTCTTCAGTGTGAGGTGAGACGTAACCGTCGTAAACAGTTTGTACCGTATAGCAATGATAACCGAATGCGGCTTCGTCGTCTATATATGTCGTTGTCGGGACGTATGTTTCATATATGTAGCCGTCGCGTGATACTGTGTAATAATCTGCTAATTCAACTTCGTCCCATTCGAGAGTAACGATATTTCCTTCTACTGTTGCCGTTACGTTTTCTGGTTCAACCAACACTCTGACTTCTTGGGATGCTGTAGCCGATTGATTTCCGCAAGTGACTGTAACTGTATATACGGTAGTTTCCAAAGGAGTTGCTACTGTTGATGAGGCGTAAGGGTTTTCAAGCGATTCGGCAGGAGTCCATGAGTAAGATACATCACCGCTCGCACCATTGACGTAGGCGAAAATCTCTGTCGATTCGCCCTTCACTATAAATCCAGGGTTAGCGAATGTTGACACTGACAACTCGTACACTACAGCTTCTACGCCTTCACTCTTAGGTGATTCGAGGTTTTCATAAACTGAAGTTATTTTGTAGATATAACTGTTTTGTGCGAGATCTTCATCAGTATAAGAAGTGGCGTTTATGTTTGACGCTATTTTGCTGTTGTCGCGATAGATGTTATAAACTGCGTCTGGTGTCGTTTCGTTCCATGTGAGGGTTACGTTGTTTCCATTAACTTCTGCTTCAATATTTGAAGGAGGGCATACTGCCGTGATTGTCATAGAGGCCGATGCTGTTTCTTCTCCATCATTGACTGTACATGTATATGTTGTTGTCTGCGTAACAGTAGCGATAGGATTGGATGTATTAGCTCCTGTCATACCTGCTGATGGCGACCATGAATATGTGTAATTATAAGAACCACCGAATGCCATTGCATTAAATATCACCGCCGATCCTGGCATCACAACATAGTTATTTGCGGTAACGTTAACCATCAGAGGTTCGTCAGCGTTCTCAACGATATCGATAGTTGTCTGATAAGTCACTTTATTGTAGCCGAACACTGTGAGTGTTGCTTCACCTAACGTCATCGGAGCTTCGAAGGTGATTAATGCGGAACCGTTTTCTATTGTCGCTGTTCCCATCATCTCTCCGTTTCTTGTGAGTGTTGCTTTTGCACCTTCAGCATTGGCGGCAGTTACCACAAACGCCGTTGCTTGTTTAGACATTTCTGGATTATGTACAACAGACATCTCGGTAGGTATGTCATTGCGTAATGTAAGAGTTGGATCACCGAAGAGTGTCCATGTATTGTATGTTGCGTAATATGTGGTGTTGTTATGACCAAGGTCTAAAATCTTCATATTACCATTGAGTGACACGCCGCCCATAGTACGTTTGATGTTGTTATTATATGATTCCACGAAAATATCTATCATCTCGTCCTGACCGTACATTGGTGGTGTCCATGGTTGTGAGATATAAGAGAACATACCTCCGATAGCACCTGTCGGATTGCCGGTGTTTACGTTTGTGGCACGCATCCATGTCTCTGCGAAACAAGGTTGATAGTATGTATATTCGCCATTGTTGCAAGCTACGGAAATAACGAAAGGAAGCATATTGTCGTTAGTCAAGGCGTTGACATGACTATTGCTATAATTGAACACGCCCCATCCTGTTGGAGAACCGTGGTTGCAGTAATTGATGATACTGACACCAGCATTGATATGTTCGCTTATGATAGCTGCCGATGAAGTGACGCCGCTCACATTCTGATAGTCGCGATGAACAGTTTCATAATGATAAGCTAACAAATCATCCCTTATCTTGTCCATGTGCTGATAATCGTCTTCTCCATTATGACCGTATTGATTTTCTTTCTTTGCTACGCCTTGAGCTACATTAATCCAAGAAGCGTCTGTGTCGATGTCTTTCTCATAATGAATGACCTTGTTGACTTGTGTTGTCACGTCGGATGTAGATTCGGCTGAGAAACGACCGATGATGAGTTCGTTATAACGATCGTTACCTTCCAATTGTCCGAACCACCAGTCTGAATAACCGGAATATTCTCCCATGCTGAGATACTTGCCGGACAACTGTTCTTTGTCGCCTACTAACAAAACGTGTGTGAGATTAGGATTGTCTTCATATTGTGATGAGATATAATTCTTGATATTGTCGGCTGAAGTTCCGGCTACGCTTGTACCTACCATTGTGGTGTTACGTCCGGTAGCTCTTTTCCATTCTACGAAAGGTTGCATGGCACTCATGAAAGCGTCGTGGCAGATAATGAGGAGGTCACCTTCTTCTTCAATAATGTCATATTTCGCATTAGATTCCTTATAGTTGATGAAACGGCTCGAATACATTTTATGAAACTCGGAGCTCATGTTAATTGTGTTGGAACGTCTTGCCAATTCGTTTTCGCCTTCTTCTTTTTTCGAGACAACTTCTATTGTCATTTTATGTAAGACTCTCAATGTCTTTGTGACAGGGTTATATGCGAAAGGCGTGACGATGATATTCTGTGCGCGGAAGTCACGTAAAATATATGGTGAATCTAATTTTACGTTTGTTGCAGGGAAGAATTCATTTTGTTGGTAGACGTCTCCGTAAGTATAAGGGACATCGTCAGGATTTATGCTGCGAGGAAATTCCCCTTTTGATGGAGCTATCTCAATATCGTTATATTCGAGATATTCTACCTTGGAGACTCTGACATCCATCTTGCCCATGTCATTAATTATAATAGGTATGGAAAGTGATGGGATGTTGGGTTGTCCGGCTTCCGAGAGAGGAGCCATATCTTCATTAGTGATGATAACGGAATTTGGCAATGAAGTCTGATTTGTGTAAAAACCGTTTAGGGATAAATCAATAACAACTGATTCGTTAGTAGATTTGATAAGTTTTGTAGAATAGCTTTCATTTGATTTAGAATTGATAGAATGCCACTCTTGGGAACATAAAATTTGTATAATAAACAAACATGCGATTGATAAAAATAGTTTTCTCATATTTAAATAATTTTTTCTGCAAATATAAAAAAAAAGAGCGACATTTCAAATGCCGCTCTCTCGTATTATCTATAAAATTATTTCTTAATCTTTCCTAAGGTAAACACCAGACCAAAACGCACGTTTGCCGAGTCGTAGCTTGTTAACAATTTTGTTGTTGAAGCACCAATCTTAGACACTATCATGATATTGTCTGTCACGGCGTAGATATTAAGAGGTCCGAAATTAAGGCTGATGCCAGCGCCTATGGAGTTACCTACATATTTAGATGCCGTATAACTTGCAGTGAAGTTAAGGAATTTAAAGAACGAGCCGCTATATGCGAGTGTCAATGCAGGGCGGAACTTATCTTTCACATAATACATCTGTCCTATAGCTGTGAATCTCGCCATTGGCATCAGTTCATAATAACCTTGTAACATAATCCTTGTCTTGAGTGATGTCTTATAGTCTTCACCATGATAGAGAGAGTCGTCGTCCCAAATATCTTCGATGAGACCTTCATACAAACTTGTCAAGTCAAGGTTCATATTCAGCACATCGTTGAAGTCGTCTACCAAAGCGTCGTTCACTACGACATTATCTTTATGATTATGTTTTTCTTTTGCCTCTGTCCATTTGATGAAGCCGAGATCGTACACACCTGCTGAGACTCCTATATTTTCATTGAAGATATATGTTGCTCCGAAGTCGATGCCAAAACCGATATTTTCCTTTATATTTAAAATTTCATCGAATCTAACTGTGTCAATAAAATCTCTGAACTCGCTCATTCTGTATATATCAGTATCAAATGCTGTAGCAGCCTGCATATTAATATTGACATCTGCTGTCATCTCATAAGTATTTTCGTCTGTATAGATGTAAGTCTGGTCGTCATTGACTGAAAGGTTGGCAAGACCGAACAATAATTTTGGTCTGACACCTACCGACAATTTATCATTTATTGCATATTGAAGTCCAACACCGAGTTCTGTAAACATATTGATGTCAGCGCCAATGCTGAAGTCGGCCGGGTTGTCATGCCCTAGATAATGGCCATTACCATTGACGAAGAATCCCAGGAAATCTCTGGAGTAATGAATCTCTCCGTTGTAACGTAGTCGCCAGTCCAAGTCGACGAAGAACTTACCGAATCTAGCACCAACACGTATAATGTCTAAAGAGAAGTTGGTATTGATAAAGTTGTCATGTTCATCAAGACTGTTGATAAACTTATTTGCATCTAACGACACTGGAGTTTCGCCTTCAAAACCATAAAGATTCTTGTACTTTATACTTGAGTTATAGACCGAAAATCCAACATTTGAAATACCGACACCGAAAACAACATTCGATTCTAATGGCACCGAAGGATTATAGAAGTTGTTATAAGAAAGGTGCGGTAACAATGTCAAAGCAATGCCGTCATTCTGAGCTTTCGCTGTAGTGCTTCCAAACAGCAAAACAATTATCACAAATA
>JAZUST010000047.1:0-6614 GCA_045606865.1 Bacteroidales bacterium | reverse complement strand
AGAGGTAGATAGAATCTTACAAAAAATTAATCAATGATATGTATGTATAAGAAAAGTACATCTGATAATAGAAATAATTAATTCCATATTTTTATAAAATACTTATAATTAATTTTATAATTTTGCATACGAAAAATAAGGATGGTGACTCTGTCCTTGTTTTTCTTTTTTACAGACAGAAATAATTATAAATAAGATAGATATGAAACAGATTATTGAATGTGTTCCTAATATCAGCGAAGGTCGCGATATGAACATCATCAATCAGGTAACAGCCGAGATTGAAAAAGTAGAAGGCGTGAAATTATTAGACGTCGATCCAGGTGCAACGACAAACAGAACAGTTATCACTTTTGTTGGCGAGCCTAAGAACGTTTGTGAGGCAGCATTCCGCGTAGTGAAGAAAGCCGCAGAACTCATCGACATGCGTAACCATCACGGTGACCATCCTCGTTTCGGTGCTACCGACGTTTGTCCTTTGGTTCCAGTATCAGGCATCACAATGGAAGAGGTTGTGGAATACGCACGCCAACTTGGTGAAAGAATCGGCAACGAATTGGAAATCCCAGTGTTCTGCTACGAAAACGCTGCTTTCTGCTCAGAAAGACGTAACCTCGCAGTATGCCGCGCTGGTGAATATGAAGCTCTTTCAGAGAGATTGAACTCAGGTAACTGCAAACCTGACTTCGGTCCAGCTTGCTTCAATGAGCGCGTCGCTACCACTGGCGCAACAGCAGTCGGAGCACGCGACTTCTTAGTAGCTATCAACTACAACTTAAACACTACATCAACACGTCGCGCTAATGCTATCGCTTTCGACGTTCGTGAGAAAGGTCGCCCAATGCGTCAAGGTCCTAAAGTGACAGACAAACCTGTTAAAGACGAAAACGGCAACACAGTCATGATTCCAGGCTCATTGCCAGGAACAAAAGCTATCGGTTGGTTCATCGAAGAATATGGCATCGCTCAGGTTTCGATGAATATCACCAATATCGCTAAGACTCCAGTTCACGTCTGTTTTGAAGAAGTATGCGCTAAGGCAGCAGCACGTGGCGTCCGCGTGACAGGATGTGAGATAGTAGGTCTCGTTCCTAAGAGCGTCCTCATCGACGCAGGTCGTTTCTACCTCGCAAAACAAGAACGTTCTTTAGGCGTCAGCGAAGACGAAATCATGAAGATCGCTATCAAGTCGATGGGCTTGGATGATTTGAAACCTTTCAACCCACAAGAGAAAGTCATTGAGTTCATGATTGAAGACCACTCACAGAAGAAGTTAGTCGACATGACATGTGCAGCTTTCGCAGATGAGACAGCAAGTGAAAGTCCAGCTCCAGGCGGCGGTTCAATCTCAGCATATATGGGAGCACTCGGCGCATCATTGGCAACAATGGTAGCAAACTTGTCATCACACAAACCAGGTTGGGACGACAGATGGGAATACTTCTCACAATGGGCAGAAAAAGGTCAGTCTATAAAGAACCAACTCATCTATTTAGTTGACGAAGATACCAATGCTTTCAACAAGATTATGGATGCACTCGGATTGCCTAAGAAGACAGACGAAGAAAAAGAAATCCGTAAACAAGCTTTAGAAGACGCTTCAAAATACGCTATAGAAGTTCCATTCAGAACAATGGAAGTAGCCTTCTCAGCATTTGAAGTCGTTGAAGCAATGGTTAACGATGGTAACCCAGCATCGGTGTCAGATGCCGGCGTTGGAGCAATGTGTTGTAGAAGCGCTGTTATGGGAGCTTACTTAAATGTCAAGATTAATGCTGCTGGTATTAAAGACAGAGAGTTTGCAGAAAAAATGGTACAAGCTGGCGCAGAAATAGAAGCTAAGGCAATTCAAAAAGAAGCAGAACTCTTGGCAAAAGTTAACAAAATTATCAACAAGGAATAATTAAATAATTGAAAATCATATTTTTGGATTGTTGAATAATATTAATAAAATTTTAAAAAAAAGTATTGGCATTTAAAGAATAAATGTGTATTTTTGCAATCCAAAATCTGAAAGGAAAAGAAAAATGGCAAAGAAGACAAAAGACGCACGTGTACAAGTAATATTGGAATGTACAGAGCACAAGGCAAGCGGTATGCCTGGCACATCTCGTTACATTACAACGAAGAATAAGAAAAACACACCGGAAAGATTGGAACTTAAGAAATACAACCCAATCTTAAAGAAAATGACTGTTCACAAAGAAATTAAATAAGATTAAGCCATGGCAAAGAAAGTTGTTGCAACATTGCGTACTCTTGGTAAAGAGTATTCAAAGGTTATCAGAATGAAGAGATCAGAAAAAACCAACGCTTATTATTTCGAGGAAACAATCGTTCCAATCGATCAAGTACAAGAATTTATAGCAAAGAAATAATATAGGTTATTTTTTGAACACAATACAATAGCTTCTCCGAGAAATCGGGGGAGCTTTTTGTGTTTCTGCTTTGACTAAAGTCTAAAGGCAAAAGGAATTGCAAAAAAACTTTCATCTTTTGTCTTTACTCTTTAGACTTTTTCTTATCTTTGTGTATTAAAATTATTGTTTTGGTGTAAAATTTAATATATTAAAATTATTGTTTTAGTGTAAGTTTTAGTATATTGAAATTATTGTTTTGGTGTAAAAAAGATTATGAAAAGAAAGATATACAATAAGTTGAAGGATTGGAAAGACAATAGGGCAAGAAAAGAGGCTTTACTAATAGATGGTGCTCGTCGTGTAGGTAAAAGTTATATCGTTGAAGAATTTGCTAAGAACGAATATACTTCTTATATATTGGTGAATTTTGCTAATATAACAAAGGAGTTGAGAGAGATATTTGATAATTATCTTAATGATTTGGATTCTTTCTTTACCAGACTATCTCTTTGGTCAGGCGTGAAACTGTACGAGCATGAGACACTTATAATATTTGATGAAGTACAACTGTATCCGAAAGCAAGAGAAGCGATAAAATGGTTCGTGGCAGATAATAGATATGACTATATAGAGACAGGGTCGTTGGTTAGCATCCGTAAAAACACTAAGGGAATAATTGTTCCATCGGAGGAGTGTCATCTTGATATGCATCCGATGGATTTTGAGGAGTTTCTATGGGCTTTGGGTGAGGATTCATTAATGCAGTTTGTGGAAGATTGCTTCGTGAAAAAACAAGCGGTGGGAGCAGCATTACATCGCAAACTGATGGATTACTTAAGGTTATATATGATTGTTGGAGGAATGCCACAGGCTGTGAACGAGTATGTTGAAAGCAGGGAGTTTAATAATGTTGACCATATAAAACGTAATATCCTAAATCTATATCGAAACGATATTTATAATTATGCGTCTAATGATGCCTCTAAGGTCGTAAGAATCTTCGATTCTGTTCCGGGACAATTGCAGCGTCATGAGAAAAGATTTAGAATTGGCGATTTGCAAAAAGGGGCACGTACGAGAGATTACCAAAACGCTTTCTTTTGGTTGGATGAATCTAGGATTATTAACACATGCTATGCAGCTACAGAACCGAGTATAGGACTGAAGTTGAATCGTGACGATGCAAGATATAAGTTGTATTTTGCAGATACCGGACTCTTGATATCGCATTCTTTTGATGAAAACGAAATATTGTCGGAGAAGTTATATGCGAAATTATTGCTGGATAAGATTGAAATAAATAAGGGTATGCTTGTAGAGAATCTTGTATCTCAAATGTTTAAGGCTTCCGGTAAACGTTTGTATTATTATGCACAATCGAATAGAGATAATAGTGAGGAGAATATGGAAATTGACTTTCTGATAAGAAAACCGGTGGTAACAACACGACACAATATATGTCCTGTTGAGGTGAAATCTTCTAACAATTACAAGACTTCGTCATTGATAAAATTTCGTAATAAATTCAATCAATATCTTGATATATGTTATGTGCTGCATAGCGGTGACTTAAAAGAAGATAATGGAATATTGTACTTGCCGCTTTATATGACGCCATTATTGTAAATGCGTCTATGGCAACCTCCTTTAAATAAGTTTCCTGCAAAAAAACTTTCATCTTTTGTCTTTACTCTTTAGACTTTTTCTTATCTTTGCAAAAAGCATAAAATCATGGGTTTATTTTCATTTTTCAAGAGAAACAAAGAAGTCGAGAAAGAACAGAAGCAAGAACTCGACAAAGGTCTGGAAAAAACACGTACCAGCGTGTTTGACAGAATCTCCAAGGCTATTATGGGCAAGTCGAAAGTTGACGACGAAGTCCTCGATAATCTTGAAGAAATCTTGGTCACTTCCGATGTAGGTGTAGATACCACTTTGAAAATCATAAGTCGTATTCAGGAACGTGTTGCTCGTGACAAATATCTTGGAACAAATGAACTGAACCGTATCTTAAAAGAAGAAATAGTTGCCTTACTTCAAGAAAACAATTCAGGTGACGGCACCACTTTCGATATTCCTGAAGGAAAGAAACCTTACGTTATCTTAGTCGTCGGTGTTAATGGCGTCGGCAAGACTACCACAATCGGTAAGTTGGCTCATAACTTCAAGAAGGCCGGCAAGAGTGTCTTGCTCGGTGCTTCCGACACTTTCAGGGCTGCAGCCGTCGACCAACTGACAATCTGGTCGGAACGCGTCGGCGTGCCTATAGTCTCTCACGGAATGAACGCGGACCCAGCCGCTGTGGCCTATGATGCTGTAAATACCGCTGTTCAACAGAATATTGATGTGGTGATAATAGACACTGCAGGTCGTCTCCATAATAAAGTCAACCTTATGAACGAACTTTCAAAGATAAAGAGAGTTTGTCAGAAAGTTATTCCAGATGCTCCTCACGAAGTGCTTCTCGTACTCGATGCCTCAACAGGACAAAATGCCATCGAACAAGCACGTCAGTTCATGGCAGCAACAGAAGTTAATGCTCTTGCTCTTACTAAACTCGATGGAACAGCGAAAGGTGGAGTTGTAATAGGTATTTCCGACCAATTCAAGATTCCTGTAAAATATATCGGAGTGGGAGAGGGTATGGATCATCTTCAGGTCTTTGACAGAACAGATTTCGTTAACAGTCTTTTTGAAGGTAGAAATTGATAAGAATGAGAAAGTCTAAAGTCAATATTGTTACGCTCGGATGTTCGAAAAACAAAGTCGATTCAGAAAGACTTGCCGCGATATTAAACGAAAAATATGATATAGTTCACGACTCCGATAAAAAGTCCGACATTGTTATAATTAACACATGCGGATTCATTGGCGACGCTAAAGAAGAATCGATAGACACTATATTAGAATACGCAGAACTAAGAAAAAACAATAAGATTAAGAAACTTTACGTGATGGGCTGCCTCTCGCAACGCTATCGCAATGACCTGCAAGAAGAAATCCACGAAGTAGACGGATTCTTCGGCGTCGAATCAGTTCAACTTATTGCTTCTCAAATTCTCAAATTCTCAGATTCTCAGATTCTCAGATTCTCAGATTCTCAGATTCTCAGATTCTCAGATTCTTATAATCACGAGAGACTTCTCTCAACACCTTCTCATTACGCTTATCTGAAAATATCTGAAGGTTGCAACCGTCGCTGTGCTTTCTGTGCAATACCTCTGATTCGTGGCGAACATGTCTCAGTCCCGATGGACGACCTCCTTAAAGAAGCAAGATTATTGGCTGACAAAGGCGTTAAGGAACTTATCCTCATCGCTCAAGATTTGACATATTACGGTCGCGACATTGATGGACAATATCATATCGTTGAACTTGTGAAGCGACTTCTCGAAATAAAAAAGTTTGAATGGATAAGACTGCATTACGGCTATCCGCAAGGTTTCCCTGACGAACTCTTCGATATGATGAACAACGAACCAAGAATCTGTAATTACATCGACCTTCCTTTACAACATATCAGTACGCCGATTTTGAAAAATATGAGACGTGGCGTCGATAAAGAACAGACCATCAACTTCGTTAAAAACGCTCGTAACAGAGTGCCGGGCATCGCATTCAGAACTACTTTCATCGTAGGTTTTCCCGGCGAGACGGAAGAGCAGTTTGAAGAGTTATGCGACTTTGTTAAGGAAATGAAGTTTGAACGTGCAGGCGTATTCGCTTACTCACCTGAAGAAGGAACTCCGGCTTACGAGATGGAAGACGATGTCCCTGAAGAAGTGAAACAAGAACGCGTCGATACAATCATGGCGATACAACAGAATATTTCATTAGAAACAAATGAAAATAGAGTCGGTACTATAGAGAAAGTTCTGATCGACAGAATAGAAGGCGATTATTATATAGGCAGAACACAATACGATTCACCAGAAGTTGACGATGAGATTCTCATCTCCACAGATGAGGCAGAATTGAATGTTGGTGATTTTGTCAATGTGAAACTTGTCAAAGCCGATTATTTCGATTTATACGGAGAAGTCTCTGATAGTTGAATTTTTTTTTTAAAATCAAGTTTAGATTTCATAATCGCAATATTAATAATACAACAAGGAGGCTGTCTAACAACAAAAAGTTAGGCAGTTTCTTTTTTTATGAGCAAAACTCTGGATTATTAACATATTTGAAGATTTTTCCGTGTGGATTCTGAGATTTCGTCAGAACATACCAAAATGCGCATAAAAACGTCGATAT
>JAZUST010000046.1:0-55771 GCA_045606865.1 Bacteroidales bacterium | reverse complement strand
GAAATCAGGAGATACTATGATAGAAAGATTGCAGAAGGAAAAGCCTATGGAGTGGTGGCGAACGCTATTAAATTCAAGCTCCTGTTACGAATGTTTGCTGTCATCAAGCGCGGAACACCTTTCGTAAGGAAACCTGATTTTCTTTGTTAAGAAATATTTTTAAAAAAATATGCAAATTTATTTGGTTATATCCTATATTTCTGGGACGAAGAACAAGAGAAGTGGTATTTCGCAATAGTCGATGTCGTTGCCGTACTGACAGAACAAGATGATTATCAATTATCGAGGAATTATTGGAAAGTTCTGAAAAACCGCTTGAAAAACGAGGGAAACGAAACGGTTACAAATTGTAACCAGTTCAAACTGCAAGCAGCTGACGGTAAGATGCGACTGACGGATGTCGCTGATACCGAACAACTATTCCGTCTGATTCAATCGATTCAATCGATTCCGTCGCTTTGCGACCTTGCGACCTTAAACTTTCAATTCTAATTTAACCCCAGCATCTTATATCCCATAGCGTTAAGCTGTACGGCCATTCCCATGAGATACATCTGATGCAGACTTTCCATATATGCTTCCAATGCTTCTTTGGTGCCCGGTTCAACGTCTTCCTTGCGTAATACGGTGTTTGTTATTGAAGCACATTCTGCAACTATGTCGGTCATTTTTTTACATCCTTCCTCGTCAAGTTTCAGGACGTCTTCTAAAATATATTCGTCCATCTCGTCGTATCCTCGTTTGTCGCGGATGCCTTCATATAAAGATAAGGTGTTTAAGGCGCCGTATATTTCCCAATCCTCGTCCCAGAATTTGGCAAGTGCCATGCCTAGGAACATAGTCCATCCTAATGAAACCATAGGATATTCGTTGAATTCTCTTACGCCGTCGGGGAGGTAAGCATGTAATATCGCGTCCCATTTTTCTTCAACGTCGGGACATATCGGGAAACGTTCTCCAACGACGTTTTCCTGTCTGAGGTATTGTAATAATATCGATTTTAATTTATCTCCGTAATTTTCCATTGTTTAAAATTTTATGTAGAGACACACGGATGTGCGTCTTGTTATCGTTTTTTGTCATTGCAAAAATAACAAAAAATATCTTAAAAGTCCTTGCTTATCCTTTTAAAACAAAGAAATTTTCATTATCTTCGCAAGGTTATTTTTATCATGAAAAATTATAAACTTAATCTAATAAATTATGAGAATTAAATCGATTATTTTGTTAATTGTCATGGCGTTAACTACAAATGTCATGGCACAGGAAATCGCAGACTGGTGGAACGACGTGTCGGTCTGTGAGGTTAATAAAGTGGAACCTCGTACCAACGTGATTCCTTATCAAGATGAAAATGGTATTAACAAACTTGAGTACAGACAGTCGCCTTATTACCAATGTATCAATGGCATCTGGAAATTCAATTGGGTTGAGAAACCTGCCGATAAACCACAAGGTTTCTATGAAGTTGGTTATGATGTATCTCAATGGGGAACGATACCTGTTCCTGCTAACTGGGAATTGAACGGTTATGGTATTCCTGTTTATATCAACCAACAGAATGAGTTTCCTTCAAATCAACCATACGCTCCAACAGAATATAACCCGGTTGGATGTTATGTACATAATTTCAGCGTGCCGGCAGAGTGGGAGGGGAGAAAGGTTTACATCAACTTCGGTGCTGTGAAGTCGGCTTTCTATCTGTGGATTAATGGTAATTTCGTAGGTTATTCGGAGGACGGTAAGACACCTGCTGAATTCGATATCACAGAATATCTTAACAAAGAAGGTGAAAACACATTGGCTGTTGAGGCTTATCGTTTCTCAGATGGTTCATATCTTGAATGTCAAGACTATTGGCGTATGAGCGGCATCACTCGCGATGTATTTATCTATTCAAAACCAGAAACAAACATCTTCGACTTCTTCGTAAAAGCAACTCTCGACTCAAAATACTCCAATGGTATTTTTGATTTGGCAATAGACCTTAATTATGGAAAGAAAATCCCTTCAAAATTAATAGTCGATGTTGAGATAAATAGTCTTGAAGGCGCAAAATATGCTCTCAACAAATCTTATACGATGGAACTTAAGAAAAAAGAAATCATAGCATTACAGAAATCTGAAGGTCATTCTATTTTGCGTATCAAGAATAAACTCATTGGTCGAGTGGAAGCATGGTCGGCAGAGAAACCTAATCTTTATAATCTGACAATAAGATTGAAAGACAAGAAAGGTAATGTGATTGAAGTTGTCGGTGCAAAGATAGGATTCAGAACCACAGAAGTAAAAGACGGACAATTGAAAGTTAATGGCAAACCTATCGTGATAAAAGGTGTTAACCGTCATGAACACGATGGAATGACAGGTCAATGTGTAACACGTCAAACTATGGAACGCGACATCCAACTTATGCTTCAACATAACATCAACACAGTTCGTACGTCACACTATCCTGTCGACATCTACTTTTATGAATTATGCGATAAATATGGCTTATATGTAATTGACGAAGCTAACAACGAGTCTCACGCTCAAGGTTATGGCGACGCAAGTTTGGCAAAAGATGAACGCTGGATTACTGCTTTCAAATACAGATGTAACAATATGATAGGCAGAGATAAGAATCATCCTTCAATTATTGTCTGGTCGCTCGGCAATGAATGCGGCAATGGTATCTGTATGGAAGAAGCATACAAGATGGTTAAAGATTACGACAACACTCGTCCTGTAATTAACGAACGTTCTCTTTATGAATATAACACCGACTTCATCGGCATAATGTACGCAAGTCAAAGTTATTTGGAAAAATTCGCTGAAGAAAAACTTGATTCATTGAATCGTCCTTTCATCATGGTTGAATATTCTCATGCAATGGGTAACAGCTGCGGCGGCTTGCAAGACTATTGGGATGTCATCAACAAATATGACCAGTTACAAGGCGGCTGTATATGGGACTGGTGCGACCAGAGCATAATTCAAAGAGATCCGGAAACTGGTAAGAAATGGTATGCCGCTGGTGGCGACCTCGGTGAATTGGAAGACGTTGGCAATGACGACAGTTTCTGCTGTAACGGATTGGTGACAAGCGACAGAATCCCTCATCATCACATCGCTGAAGTAAAGAAACTTTATCAGAATATCAATGTCGAGGCAATAGATGTTGAAAAAGGTATCTTCGAAATTCATAATGACTTTTTCTTCAGAAGAATGAATGAATTTGAATGTTCATATACAATATATAGTAACGAAAGAAACAGATTACAGACAAAGGTTCTTGATGATTTGCAAATAGCTCCTCAAAGTTCGAAGACCATAACGATTTCTATTCCAAAACCAATAATTAAAGAAGGTGATGAGGCTAAATTCGCCAAATTGGAATATTTCATTGAATTTTCATTTAAAGAGAAAAACGGTAATTCGATGAGACCTGCCGGAACAGAAATAGCATACGACGTGTTTAACCTCAATATCGATTCTCCACGTGGCGATAAACCTAAAGATCTTCCAAAAATCAAACTCGCTGATAATGACAAGGAAGTGGTTGTTTTAAATGATAAGTTCAGATTTGTCATCGACAAACAACAAGGTGTTCCAACTTCATTCGTCTACATTGGAGAAGAAATGTTGGCTGGTCCTATCAGACCTAACTTCTGGCGCGCGCCAACACTTAACGATGACGTTGACCGTAATGCCCTCCCTAAATGGTTGAACGCAAATCTTAACGAATTGAATATCGTTCCTAAGTCAATTAATTCCAAGACTATGAAGTCGGCTAATGGCGTTGATAAGGCTGTTATTACAGTTGTCCTCGACCATAAGAATTCTGCCGGTGAAACAATAATTACAACGGAACAGGTTTATGAAATCAATGGTAATGCTGATGTAGTAATTTCAACAAACGTTCAAGCAAACCATATGGTTACTACATTCCCTAAGATTGGTACGCAGTTCCTTATGCCAATAAACTACAATAAGGTCAAATATTTCGGTAAAGATACAGAAAACTATCCTGACAGAAATGCCTCAGGTAAGATTAATGTTTATGAAAAGAACGCATCGGAATTCTTCGAACTTCATGAAGAACCACAAGATAATGGTAATCATTCCGACACACGTTGGGTCGCTTTTATGAATGCTGTGAATGATCAGAAGTTAGGAATGTTCGTTACAAGCGACGAACCGTTTAACTTCAGTATTTATCAATATCCTGACAAGAACCTTTCTATCGCTGAAAGAATCAATCAGATGGAAACCGCTGATTATTGGACTATTAACATCGACTACAAACAAGCTCCTATAGGAACAGCGACATGTGGTCCTGGCGTGCTCGACAAATATATAATTAAAAATGACGTTTATGAATATACAATCAGACTCCGTCCTTTCTGCAATAAAGATGCGAAAGAAGATAAGTTGTATAAAGAAGATGTAATCGGCGATTTCTCCATGACTTCAACACCAACTATAACAACAAATATGGAGCGTTTTGATAAGGAAATGCAGGTGACACTCAGCAGTACTGATGATAATGCTAAGATTTATTATACATTAGACGGCAGTGAACCTACTAGAAAATCTAGATTATATACAAAACCATTTAATATCAACGAGAGCGTCGTCGTGAAAGCCAAAGCATACGCCGACGGTAAGTTGCCTTCTTTCACCTCTGTGAAGAAGTTTGAAAGAATAATAATAGCAGGAACAACATTTACTGAGGTTCCAAATCGTAATTATGCAAAAAATAGTGAGATTGCTTTGATGGATAATAAAATAGGTATTGCAGGTAATTGGGGTGAAGATTGGTTAGGTTTCTATGGCGTTGATACAGAGTTTATAGTTGAACTTTCCCAAGCCAAGGATATCAACAAATTATATATAGGTTATGGTATTTGTCCTAACGATTGGGTTTTGAAGCCAAAAAATATTATGGTATCAGTCTCGACAGATGGAAAGACATATACAGAAGCCAAGTATGCCGAATCTCCAGTCTATAATTCCAATTCTATGGATGTCAGACGCAGAGAGGAAGCAAGGGTCATCTTGAATGCGAGTAACATCAAATATATTAAGGTAAGTGTTGAAGGATATAAAGTCTTACCGGAATGGCATGATTATGCAGGGGAGAAAGCATGGTTTATGCTTGACGAAATAAAAATCGACTGATAACTAAAAAACGGGGAACACATCAAAATGTTCCCCGTTTTCAATTTTCAACTATCAATTCAAAGACGCCACAGGGGTGACGTCTCTACCATAATTTTCAGATTTTCAAAGACACCACAGGGGTGACGTCTCTACCTTAATTTTCAATTCAAAGACGCCACGGGGGTGACGTCTCTACCATAATTTTCAATTCAAAGACGCCACGGGGGGTGACGTCTCTACCATAATTTTCAATTATTTATTATATGGTATTCTGTTCGCTATAGATCGTCCGAGAGTTACTTCATCGGCATATTCCAAGGCGTCACCTACAGAGATGCCTTTCGCGATGGTGCTGATGGTTCCCTTAAAATCTTTTAAGATTCGGGAGAGGTAATAATTTGTGGTGTCGCCTTCGATGGTTGCAGGCAATGCGAGAATTATCTCTTTGATGTCTTCGTTAAGTGTCCTTCCTAAAAGTTCGTTTATTCTCAAATCGTTTGGAGAGACACCTTCGATGGGATTTATGATACCGCCAAGAACGTGATATAATCCGTTGAAAGAACAAGTGCGTTCAATGGCAAGAACGTCACGCATATCGGCAACTACGCATAATAAAGATTCGTCACGTTTCGGATTTGAACAAATTGAACATACCGGTTCGTCACTGATATTGTAGCAGCGTTTACATAAAACAATATTGTTTCTCATATCGCTCAACGACTTGCATAATTGTTCTGTCCTGATTTTGTCTTCGCCTAAAAGATGTAATGCAAGTCGCAAGGCGGTTTTCTTTCCAATCCCTGGTAACTTCGACAATTCGTCAACAGCTTTTTCTAATAATATTGAAGAATATTCTGCCATATTAATTTAATTCATAATTCATAATGCATAATTCGATTTTATAATGCATAATTTTTCGTTACAAATATACGTTAAATATCAGGCGCAATGCTTAATTATTTTTAACTTTGTACAAATTTAAAATCATGAAAAAAATATTAGCATTATTCTCATTATTAATATTATTTAACGTTTCATTGTTTGCTCAGAATGATGTAAATAAGACTGATGATTTAGGTCGACGTCAAGGTAAGTGGATAGACTATCATCAGAATGGGCAGATAAGGTATACGGGAGAGTTTAAGAACAACGAACCAATAGGAGAATTCCTTTATTATTCTGAAAATGGTGAACTTACTGCAAAAATTAATTATGAAAAGAGAAAAAATAAGGATTTGTCGCCTCAAATTTCGACTTGCGAAATGTATTCTCCTGGTGGAACTATAATGGCTAAAGGTAAATATCTTGATAAGAAAAAACATGAGCAATGGGAATATTATAGTGAAAACGGAGGTGTGTTGATTCTTAAAGAAAATTATGACAATGGAGTTTTGATAGGAACAGCTATCGCATATTCTCCGCTGACGCAAAATGTCATTGAAGAAACTGAATACTTAAATGGAATTAAGAATGGTTTGTATAATAAATATTACGACAACGGACGTCCGATGGTTAAGGCGTCATATAAAAATGATAAACTAGATGGTAATTATGTATCCTATTATCCTAATGGCGTTCCAAAAGAAGAAGGTATGTTTAAAGACGGAATTAAAATAGGAGAATGGAAGACATACGATATGGAAGAGAATGTGGTTTCGGTTGATGTTTATGAACTATGAGCTATGAACTATGAACTATGAGCGGAGGACTGGGTTCGTGAATAGGAATGGGAGCGGGAATGGAAAGAGGTGATTTTTACGTTGTTTTTTTTTATATATTTGCAGATGATAAATTATATTTTTATGAAAAGATTTTTTAAGACAATAGCTTTATTTTCATTTTCTTTATTTTTATTAACAAGTTGTGGCGATAATCCTGAGAAGTCAAGATTGTATCTGGATAAAGGTGTAGATTACTTATATCACTCACAATATGAAGAAGCGATAGATTATTTTGACAAAGCAATAGAATATCAGTCAAACAATTATGAAGCTTATTTCCATCGCGGATGTGCCAAATATAACAACTACCAAAAAGAAGAAGCCTTGCAAGATTATCTCAAAGCCATTGAGTTGAATCCGGATTATCTTCAAGCATATTTTAACTTAGGTCTTTACTACAGAAGCATCAACGACTATGATATGGCATGTTATTATTTCAAGATAGCAGAAGCTAAGGGAAGACCAAATATGGAAGATTATACAAAACATTGCCGCTAATGTTTAAGACTATCATTTGGGATTGGAACGGAACCTTGTTGGATGACCTCGATCTATCCTTAAATTCCGTTAACATATTATTGGAAGAAAGAAACCTGCCAATTTTGTCTGTTGAAAGATATAAGGATATTTTTAGATTTCCTGTAATAGAATATTACAAAGATGCAGGTTTCGACTTCGAAAAGGAACCTTTTGAAGTTCCGGCAAAACAATATGTAAGAATTTACAGAGAAGGCGTCAGCAGTGTAAGACTGTTCCCTGATGTTGTCGATACTCTGACTTATCTTAAGGAACAAGGTTATCGGTTGATTGTCTTGTCTGCCATGCGCGACGATAACCTTAAACTAATGATAGAATATGCAGGCATCGCTCATTTCTTCGATGGAATATTCGGAATAAAAGATAATTACGCCAGAGAGAAAATATCATTAGGAAAACAACTCGTCAGCGATCTTAATCTTAATCCTTCGGAATGTTTGATGGTCGGCGATACTTTACATGACGCAGAAGTGTCGGAACATTGTGGTTTTAACTGCATACTTTATACAGGAGGTCACGTTTCGCGTCAACGTCTCGAAACAAAAAATCTCAGAATCATAGACAGACTTTCTGAATTGAAAGACATATTATAAAAATATTTGAGAGGACTTATATAATATATAAATCCCCTTGTTTTTCTATAAGATCAACTCCAAAGAATCTATGTTGGTATCGTCTTCAATTCTCAGATTGTCGATGATGTACTTCTGTCTCTCCGGCGGATTTTTACCTCCCATATAGAATTTCAATAATTTCAAGATGCTTGAGTCGTGGCGCAAGATGATTGGCTCCAATCTCATTTGAGGTCCGATGAAATGACTGAACTCGTCAGGGGAAATCTCACCGAGACCTTTGAATCGTGTTATCTCAGGATTCGTACCTAAGCTCTTGATAGCCTCGATTCTCTCTTCGTCGGAATAACAATATATCGTTTTCTTCTTGTTTCTCACGCGGAACAGCGGCGTCTGTAATATATAAAGGTGTCCGTCGCGAACCACGTCAGGGTAGAACTGCAAGAAGAAGATGAGCATCAAGAGTCTGATGTGCATGCCATCGACATCGGCATCGGTAGCGATGACGATGTTGTTATATCTTAGGTTTTCTATCGACTCGTCTATGTTGAGTGCTGCCTGTAAAAGGTTGAACTCTTCGTTTTCATAGACGACTTTCTTGCTAAGACCTGAGCAGTTCAACGGTTTACCTCTAAGACTGAATACAGCCTGTGTCTGAGCGTCGCGGCTCTTGGTGATGCTTCCAGATGCTGAGTCGCCCTCAGTGATGAATAATGTCGTCTCTAATCTCTTCTCATGATTTGTGTTATAGTGAATGCGACATTCGCGCAACTTCTTGTTGTTGAGGCTTACTTTCTTCGCACTTTCTTTAGCGAGTTTCTTGATGTTCGCCATACCCTTACGTTCTTTCTCGTTCTGGAGAATCTTACGCATAAGAGCTTCAGCGACTTCCGAGTTGATATGTAAGAACTTATCGAAATGACGTTTGATGATGTCGGTGATATAAGCGCGTATCGTCATGCCGTCGGGTTCCATCAAAGTGGAACTGAACTTGGTCTTGGTCTGTCCTTCGTATTCAGGATTCATCACCTTGATACTTATCGCTGCTACCAATGAAGAGCGGATGTCTGAAATCTCATAGTCTTTGTTATAGAACTCTCTGATGGTCTTTGCTATCGCTTCGCGGAACACGTTGAGGTGCGTGCCGCCGAGCGGGTTGTACTGACCGTTGGCAAATGAGAAATATTCTTCGTTGGATGTTAGGTTGGAATGAGTGAATGCGCATTCGAAGTCTCCTTCTTTGATATGTATGATAGGGTAGGCGCATGTTTCCTCCTTGCCGCCTATCTTACGCATGAGCAAGTCGTAGAGTCCGTTCTTAGCCTGATATTTCTGACCATTGACATAGAGTGCGAGACCGCTGTTGAGGAAGGCGTAGTTCCATATCATCTCCTCGACATATTCCATAATATAATGGTAGTTGCCGAAGACTTCCTTGTCGGGAGTGAAAGTTATCTCTGTGCCGTTTTTTTGGTCGGTGTCGATGATGTCTGATTCTGTCAGAAGCACGCCTTTTGAGTATTCCACGTATTTTGTCTTACCATCGCGGTAAGCCTGAGCCTTGAAATGTGAGGAAGTAGCGTTGACGGCTTTTGTACCTACGCCGTTGAGACCTACAGATTTCTTGAAAGCCTTGGAGTCGTATTTGCCGCCTGTGTTCATCTGACCGACACAGTTTCTGAGACTTCCAAGCGGGATGCCACGACCATAGTCGCGGACTTTCACCGTGCCGTCGGAGATGCTAATCTCAATCGACTTTCCGAACCCCATGACGTATTCGTCGATACAGTTGTCGATTATCTCTTTGAGAAGGATATAGATACCATCGTCGTGAGCTGAGCCGTCGCCGGCTTTACCGATATACATTCCGGGACGCGTCCTGATATGCTCGTTCCACTCTAAGTGTTTGATATTTTCTTCGCTGTAATCTTCTGATACAGGTATGTTTACAAAATCCAACTCGTTGTTTTCCATATCGCTTTCCTCAAATTTTCGTGAACAGCAAAGGTAATAAAAATATGAGAATGATAGAATCTGAAAATATAAAAAAATTATAGGTTACAATGTTAAGAACATAGTCAACATTTTTTATCTTTGCGAAGATAAACCATGACTTGCTCTATTAATAATTGAAAAATGATTATGAAAAAAATATTGTCAATTCTTTTCGTTTTTATTTCGTTAAATATCTTTGCACAATCTGATACATTTATGGTTAAAGAGGGTTCGTTTCATCATGTTAAAGGTTGCGTGACGATACCGGCGCGTACCGATGTGAACGACCTGCCGATGGGCGTAATAAAGATTATTCCAGAGAATATCAATGAGCAACAGAGAATGCGTCTTAAATTTGAAGGTAATCTGGCCACCGATATTGAAGTGGAACAACATGATGGAGAGACTTGGGTTTACGTCACGGCAAGAGCTGTAACTTTCTTGAGAATAAAACATCCCGACTTCGGCGTCACCGAATATTGTCCTCCGATGGAAATAGAAGCGAATCAGTGTTATGAACTTGTCTTGCAGAATCTAGTCGGCAATCAGAAAACCGTTTTTGTCGCCGTCAACTCAGATCCTAGCAACGCAGAAATATATATAGACGGAAAGTCATACGGACAAACTCCTAATATGATTACTGAGATTGAAGAAGGTGAACACGAACTGAAACTAGAGAAAGAGGGATATAATTCTTTGACAAAGACTTTTGTTGTCGGCAAAGATGATGTTAGAATAAATGAAACATTAGAAAAAATAGTCACGGAAGAAGAGAATAATCAGATTACTAATGAAGAACAAGAAGAACAATCTGCTGAAGAAGTCTATGAAATTGAAGATGTTAATGGTTATGTTTTCGTCGACCTTGGACTTCCTAGCGGACTGAAGTGGGCGAGTTGTAATGTCGGGGCGGAAACACCTGATGACTATGGAAATTATTATGCTTGGGGCGAGACGAAGTCGAAGTCGAATTATGGAAACGGCAGCATAACAAAAGGCAAGAATGTGACTGATATCAGTGGTAAACCTCGTTATGATGCGGCAAGGTCGAGTTGGGGCGCACCATGGAGAATGCCTACAAAAGACGATTTTCAAGAACTCAGGGAATATTGTGTTTGGGAATGGGTGTCGCTACGTGGAAAGAAAGGATATAAGATAACTGGTCCTAACGACAATATAATCTTCTTGCCTGCTGCCGGTTATAAAAGAGGTACTTCCTTGTCGTCTGCAAATCAGAATGGATGTTATTGGTGTTCTGAGTCGTATGGCGAACACGGCGATAGCGCAAGCGACCTCCATTTCAATAGTAACAGCATCAGCATACACTGGAACAATAGAGATTACGGATTGAGTATAAGACCGGTGTTCTAAGATTTCTAGAAATTCTAGAACTTTAGAATTCTGGATTTTATTATATGATTGCCAAATTATCCAAACGGATATTTTATAGAACTCCTTTTAAGGTTTCAAAGTTATTAACCCTTTTGTAATCAAAAACGCAGGATTGTATGAGGTCTTTGCTTTTCTCAACCCTTCAATTCCTAAGTCTTCTTCACGATTTATATATTCAAATTCTGCAGGAATATCTCTCGCAAACATCTGATTAATAACAGTAAATGCACCCGTATAATTGATGTCGGCTTTTTCGAAATGTATTCCGAAAGTTTTATGATTGATAGGAAAACCGAAAGTGAAAGCAACTATATTTCCGTCGACAAACAATACACCTCCTTTGATCCCGATTTCCTCGGCATGATTCATGGCATATAACAAGGCTTGTCTTTCATTGTCGATGTCTTGGTGTTTGTAGTCGTCATTGCTGTTATACCATTCATTCTCTTTTTCGATGCATAATTTTATAAGTTCAGGTGTCGTCGACTTATATTCCCAGTTGGGGTAAGTGTTCATAAAACGGTTGACATGATTGCGTTTTTGTTGGAACTTCTTTCCTTTTAATGTAGCGAGTTCTTCTCTATAATACACATAGTCAAAGTTGTCTCGGTTCGGTTCCAGGATGAATCTTTCTTTCATCTCGTCGCTTATCTGATTTTCCACGAAGTGACATGCGGCAAACATCTTGAAAGGCATTCCTTGAGAATGTGCTTCTTCGATTAATTTGTTTACTACGCCGTCTGCGTTGCCATTGCCTATTGGCATCATAAAAATGTCGGCATCATGATTATGATAACGAAGTATCAGTAAGTCGTCAACAATAGCATATTTTGTGTTATATAAAAATCGCCATGAAACAAGATTTGAAAAAGAGAATTCGCAATTGCAACATTCGTTTGGGAAGATATACGATGTTATTACTTCTTTGTCCGCTATGGTTATATCTTTAAAATCAATCATATTTTAATCTGAACTTTGAACTGATATCATATAATTAGGCAGAGACGTCATTCATGGCGTCTCTGCATTTTTATTAACATAAAGAGTTCATACTTGGAACGAAGTCTATCTGAATCATTTGTGAGAATACTCGTGCTGTTTCAACACTAGAATAACCTAATTCTGAAGCAGCTATGCTGAATATTAATTCAACTTCTTTGATGTTGATGTCTTTGTCGGACAATGCAATAGAAATCAAATATCTCAACATTGCTTCTCTTGATTCCGGGTTGAGTTCAAGAAGTTTTTTGACGGCGTCTTTAAAAGTTTCAACGACATTGCTTTCTGCTATATCTTCTAAATATGACTTAGGGAAGATTTCCAAAACAGATAGTTCGCTAAATATTAAGTCGATTTCATTTTCGCTTATCTCTTCATCGCAGTTTGCGATTATCAAACCTGCTGTGGCGATGAATTTTGCCATAGTGGAATCGAGTTCTGTGCTTCTCACTTTCAACAATATTTCAATGAGTTCGTCCATTCCTTGTTGTAATTCCTCTTTGCTGGTGCCTTTATCGTTGAAGAACAAACTTTTCGCAAATTGGTTTAACGCTTCAACTCTGATAGGATTGATAGGATGTGTGGCGAAATTAATGCCTTTGTCGTTGCGGAAATATTCAAGACGTTTTTTGTTGTCTTCGAGGAAAGCATCAACTTTCATATCCATCTTTTTGAAATCCAATCCCGATGACATCTTAAAGAATGCCGAGATGCATACGCTTAAGTTTGGCATTGCAATGAAACCGAAACGGTCGGCAACGAGTTCTGAAAGCTGTTGCCATAACCTTATTTTATATTGTAATGTTATTGGCAATGTTGCTCCGTTAGGGAAAACAAAATTAATCAATCTCACCAACGATGCATTTTTGTTTATGAGATGTCCCATTTCATGTCCTACAACGAAACGTAACTCATCATCGGTCATCAGTTGAATGAGAGATGAATTGATGTTTATGATGTTAGGTTCGCCTTCTTCCTGTGCTGCAATGGCAAAGGCATTGACGGATGGGTCGCCGGTGATATAAAAGTCTATTGGTTCGTTAAACTGCAACGCTTCCTTTATTTCATTAAAAATCACATAGTAACGAGTGAGGGTGTTTTCTTCTACTTTAAAACTATGGCCTTCGAGCATGCTGCGATAATAATTATCGGAGAAAGGTATCTTTGCTAATTTGATAATCTCTTCAACAATGTTGCCTTGCAAAGCGTTGTAAATCTGTGTGCTGAGATCCACTTCTAGTGGAAGACCGTATTCAGTTATTAGTCTTGCGTTATCCATATCAATTTATTTTATTTGTTCTCAATTTCTTTAATTATGTCTTCGACAATATATTTGTCACTCATCAAATTAAGTCTATATCTGTCGTCAGATAACTGTAAATATGCGTTTGATGAATAAAAAATATCTAATGCTTTTTCGGTGTCAATTCCAAGTACATCCGCAAGAATCATCACGATACTGCTTTGTTTGCGCCATAATACATTTTCTCTCATAGGCTTTATCTGTTAAATGTATAACTTTCAACAAACTCTAAGCAATAATCGATTATTTCTTGATTTAAAATACAAATCTGATGATTAACATCTTTATATCTTAACTGACATAGAGCCTGTTCTGCAGTGATGATTCCTTTCTCGTAATCTTCAACGGTATCAATTACTTCGTGATTTACGGCACCACCAATCACTATATCATATTCTGAAAAGACATCTTTGCCATTGCGGCAATCGACAACAAATTTCAACCATTCTATATTATATGTCTCGAATTCATTGAAACGGTATCCTATGTTTTTAGCCTTGAAATAATCAAAATTATATACGCTCACAATTGCCTGCACATTTCTGCCTTTACGAGTCGCGATTATTTCCGACCATGATTCCGCTTGTTCCTTAATATTCGTTAAGTAAAATCCTTGTCCGAAATCGAGATTCTTTCTTCCGACGTTGGTCAATGGTTCTTTTACTTCTATATGCGATCCGTGATATAATGTAATATTCATAAGAATCATTCTTTATATCTGCAAATATAACAAAAATATCAGTTGTTATTTTTTAAATAAATGATTAATGCCAAAAAAATATTTATCAAAAAATACGTGAATATCTCCGAAAAAATTCTTAGTTTTGGAAAGAAGATTTGTTTTTCATACATCTTTGAAAATCAATATTAGCAGAGTCTTTTTCATACTAAAAATAAGTTTTTATGTTTTTGATATTCGATACCGAGACCACAGGTCTGCCTTTAGATAAGAATGCCCCGTTGACTAATTTCGACAATTGGCCTCGCGTGGTGCAGATTGCATGGCAGATTCATGATGAGAAAGGAAAATTCGTTAAGGCTGAGAATCATATCATCAAGCCAGAAGGTTTTATCATTCCTATCAACGCTTCTATGGTACACGGTATCAGTACGGAACGTGCTCTTAATGTAGGGGAGAATCTTAACGATGTTCTCGATATTTTCCTCAACGCTCTCAAAGAGGTGAAATATGTCGTTGGTCATAATGTGGCTTTCGACTTGAATGTGACGGCATGTGAGTATCTGAGAGTGAAGAATATCAATCCTTTCAGAGGAATGAATATCATCGACACCTGTACTGAAAAGACTGCCGAATTCTGTAAACTTCCTGGCGGTCTGGGTCGTAAGTTCAAGAAACCGAAACTCGCGGAGATTCATCAGCTGTTGTTTAATGAGGGTTTCGATATGGCGCATAACGCTTCCGCCGACGTTGAAGCTACAGCACGTGTATTTTTAGAACTTGTTCGTATTAATGTTATCAATGACGAGGAGATAAAAGAAGGCGAGGAGTTCTTTAAAATTTTTAAGGAAGCCAATCCTGATGTGATGCAACCCGCAGGAATTAAAGTCGTCTCTAATAAGGAAGAAGAACAACAACAGCAAGATCCAAAAATCAGTGACTCTGCGACCTTGCGACCTTGCGACTCTTCATACACTCCAAATCATTTCACGCATCTTCATGTCCACTCGCACTTCTCAATCCTCGACGGAATGTCGAAGGTGCCTGACCTCATCGATAAATGTGTAAAAAACAATATGTTCTCGATGGCTCTTACCGATCATGGTAATATGTTTGGCATCAAAGAATTCGCCGATTCTGCAAATAAATATAACGGTAAGATAAAGGATAAGATAAAAGAACAAGAGAAGATTCTTAATAATGAGGAGTCTACCGATTCTCAGAAAGATGATGCTTCCGTTGAAATAGATATGCTTAAGAAAAAGATTTTTAAGCCTATCTTCGGCATTGAGACTTATTGCGCTCCTGTGAGCATTGATAAACAAGATGGTCGTGCCGACAGAGGCTATCACCTTATATTATTGGCAAAAAACAAACAAGGTTACAAGTCTCTCTGTAAGTTGAGTTCCATCGCATATATCGATGGCTTCTATTATAATCCGCGTATCGACCATTCGCTTCTTGAACAATATCACGAAGGTCTTATCGTTTGTTCGGCTTGTCTCGGCGGTGAGCTTCCTCAGAAGATTATGAATGGCGATATCGAAGGCGCTGAGAAATCTCTGCTCTGGTTCAAGAATATCTTTGGCGATGATTTCTACATCGAAATACAACGACATAAAACAGATAAACCTAATGCAGATACTTCTACTTTCGAACGTCAGCAGCAGGTTAATGAGATACTAATACAACTGGCGAGAAAGACTAATACAAAAATCATTGCCACTAACGACGTACACTTTGTAGAAGAAGAACATAGCGAGGCTCACGACAGACTAGTTTGCCTCAGCACAGGAAAGGATTTTGACGATCCTAACAGAATGCATTATACCAAACAAGAGTGGCTTAAGTCGCCAAAAGAGATGGGAACGGCGTTCTCTGATATTCCGGAAGCTCTTGAAAATACAAAAGAAATCGTCGATAAGGTTGAATCTTATTCCATCGATTCTGACCCTATCATGCCTATATTCGATATTCCTGCCGATTTCGGTACTGAAGAAGAATATCGTAATAAATATACACAAGAGGATTTATTTGAAGAATTTACTCGTAACGAACTCGGTGAAGTGGTGATGAGTAGGGAAGAGGGAGAAAAGAAAATCAAGAAGTTGGGTGGTTATGATAAACTTTATCGTATAAAACTGGAAGCAGACTATCTCGCTAAACTCGCATGGGAAGGCGCGGAACGTCGTTACGGCAAGGAACTCACTGACGAACAACGTGAACGCATAGTCTTTGAACTACACATTATGAAGACCATGGGTTTCCCAGGCTACTTCCTCATCGTTCAGGATTATATACGCGGTGCTCGTGAAGAACTCGGCGTTTCCGTCGGTCCGGGTCGTGGTTCGGCCGCTGGTTCCGTGGTGGCATATTGCTTGAAAATCACTGACGTCGACCCGCTGAAATATGACTTGCTGTTCGAGCGTTTCCTTAATCCTGACCGTATCTCATTGCCCGATATCGACGTCGATTTCGACGATGATGGTCGCGGTAAGGTTCTCGATTGGATTACCGAGAAATACGGTAAGGAAAAAGTGGCTCATATCATCACTTATGGAACGATGGCAACGAAATCTTCCATTGCCGACGTGAGCCGCGTACAAAAGATCCCTATTCCAAAGGTCAATGAGATCAAGGCTCTTATACCAGATAAATTCCCGGATTCTGTTAAAGATGAAAAAGGAAAGGTGCCGAAGGTTAATCTGAAGAACTGTTTTAAATATGTACCTCAGATAAAGACATTGTTGGATGGCGATGATGAAAACATCTCTTCAATGTTGACTTACGCACAACAACTTGAAGAAACGAACCGTCAAATTGGTATCCATGCCTGCGGCGTTATCATCGGTGCTTCCGACCTGACGAATTACGCCCCTCTTTGTACCATCAAAGATAAGGAAACAAAAGAAGACGTGCTCGTAACTCAATATGACGGTCACGTGGTTGAAAACGTGGGACTTATCAAGATGGACTTCTTGGGACTTAAAACCTTGACACAGATTAAAGATGCTCTGGCTAACATCAAGAAGACTCACGGCATCGACATTGACATCGACAATATTCCTATTGATGATAAAAAGACTTACGAATTGTATAGTTCCGGAAATACTATCGGTACGTTCCAGTTCGAATCTCCTGGTATGCAGAAATATCTGCGCGAGTTGAAGCCTACTGTCTTTGAAGATCTTATCGCTATGAACGCCTTATATCGTCCGGGACCGATGGATTACATACCTACATTCATCGCCCGTAAGTCAGGTAAGGAACCTATCACTTATCCTATCCCGGAGATGGAGAAGTATCTCAAAGATACATACGGCGTCACTGTTTATCAAGAACAGGTGATGCTTCTGTCGCGACAGTTGGCAAGTTTCACTCGTGGTGAGTCCGACACCTTGCGTAAGGCTATGGGTAAGAAACTCATCGATAAGATGAACGAACTGAAAGGCAAGTTCATGAAGCAAGGTCAGGAAAACGGTCATGATCCTGAAATCCTGGAGAACATCTGGAAAGACTGGGAGAAATTCGCTTCTTACGCTTTCAACAAATCGCACGCTACATGTTATTCATGGGTCGCTTATCAGACCGCTTATCTCAAAGCGCATTATCCTGCTGAGTTCATGGCGGCTGTGTTAAATAGTTCCATCAGAGACAGTAAGGAAGTCGTCTTCATGATAGAAGAATGTAAACGCATGAAAATCGATGTGGTGGTACCTAACGTCAATGAGTCGGAATATAAATTTACCGTTAACGACAAAGGACAAATCTCTTTTGGAATGGGAGCAGTGAAATCGGTAGGTGAGGTGGTTATCCAAGCTATTACCGATGAACGAAATGCCAACGGTAAATTCAAAGACTTCGCCGACTTCTTAATTAGAATGAATGGTAAAGGTGTTAACAGAAAATCGATAGAGGCACTTGCCGGAGCGGGCGTTTTCGATAGCTTTGATGGAATGCACAGAGCAATGTTCTATCATATCGCAGAAGGTGACAAGACGACATTTGTGGAAAAGTCGATTAAATCGGTATCAGCATATCTCGACAGAAAGAATAACGCTCAATTCGACTTGTTTGCGGATAGCGAAGGCGGCGAAGAAGAGACATTTACAATACCGCTCCCTGAATGTGAACGATGGTCTAAATTGAAAGAATTAGAGATGGAAAGAGAACTCGTCGGTTTCTACATGAGTTCGCATCCTCTTGATATGTTCAGAGATACGATAAAATATTTCGCTAATATAAAATTAGAGAATGTCAAGAACGCTATCGAGATGAGCCGTCCCGATACAACATTTGTGATGGCGGGATTGGTGACATCAGCAGAGAGATTTACGTCAAAGACAGGCTCAGAATATGGCAGATATAGAATTGAAGACCAGAGCGGAAGTTTCGAGTTCCCGCTTTTCAAGGAGAATTATCTTAAGATGAATCCGCTGCTCGTTCCTGGAACGCAGGTGCTCGTCACCGGAATAGTGAAAGAACGTTACGTCACAAGTGAAGATCCTAACGCTCCTAAACCTAAAGAATTGAGAATTACTAAAGTGGAGATGTTAGAGACAATAATGGAAAAGACTAACAGAGAAGTGAGATTCACTGTCTTCACCGACAAACTCGATAAGGACAAAGCACAGGAGTTCATTAATATAATAAAGAAAAACAAAGGCAATCAACCATATTCGTTAAGATTCGTTGATAGAGAAAACGATATGACATGTTCGTTACATCCCGAAAAAGGAAAGATCAACGCGCAGGAGATTTTCGAATTGTTGAAAGACGCCGACTATGTGACATACGATTTGTTGAAGTGAAAACTAACGAGATTATTACATACATGAGATAATTATTCGTCATAATATCATTTGTTGCTTTTATATCAGGTTTTATGATTTTGTCTGACTCATGCGAAAGACTGTCGATGCATGAAACGTCAGAGAGATTTGAAGAAGCACAATCTCTCGTAGAGGCACACGGACGTGTGACTTTTAAATTGAAAATTGGCTGTCAGCCATCAGCAGTCAGCTCAATGCTCATAGCATAAAAACCGTGGACAAAGTCTGTTGTCTGTTGACATAAAAACTGTGGACAAAGTCTGTTGTCTGTTGACTGTTGTCTGTTGACAGCCGAAGGCCAAAACTTTCAGTTTCTCAGATTTTAGAGTTTTCTCCAAATTTCCCATGCCGCTTCGGCTTGCTCGTGAAGCATCTTCATGCCGTTAAATGTAACTGCTCCATTCAGAGTGGCGTTCTTCAAAAACAACGTCTCCTCAGGATTATAAATCAAATCGATGAAAACATGATACGGTTCAATAGTGGAGTAGGGAAGTGCCAGACATTCATCAACATTAGGAAACATCCCGACGGGCGTAGTATTTATTATTATGGAATATGGAGCAAATCCAGAACTATTAATGTCATTATAACCAATAACTCCTGATTTATTAGAATTACGACTTGCTATTTTAAATGCGATGTTTTCCTTTCTTAAGACATATTGTACCGCCTTCGATGCGCCGCCGCTACCTAATATCAATGCTGTTCCTCTTTTGCTGATGACTGATAGCTGACTGATGATAGCTTTAAACCCAACAACATCGGTGTTGAATCCTTTCAGTTTGCCGTCATTATATACTTTTACGGTATTAACTGCACCGACTTCTCTTGCTGTTTCGTCAAGGTCGTTAAGATAAGGAATGATACTTTCTTTGTAAGGAACTGTTACGTTAAAACCTTTTAAGTTTTTGTGATTATGGATGAACTCTGAAATTTTGCTTATATCATCGAGTTCGATATTTTGATATGTATCATTAATATTTAATTTGGAAAATTTCTCCGTGAAATAATCCTTCGAAAAAGAATGACCGAGCGACTTTCCAAGTAAACCGTACATTTTGTTGAATCAAAGAATCTGAGAAATTGAAAACCTGAAAACCTGAGAAAATTTTTCAGATTCTCAGATTCTCAGGTTTTCAGATTTTATTATTTGTTTTTCGCCATTTTTTCAGTAAGGACGATTATTCCAGCACCAATCAATATTATCACTAATGCTATTGCAAATTCCATGTTGAATTCAGGGAAGTAATATTCGTAGCCTGTAACTTTAGCTTCGCTGCCGAAATAGGTTATCACGTCATTTTTCCATGGCCAGATTATTGGCATACTTCCTAAGATGAAACCTGTCAGAACGGCGATGGTTATGTCTCTATAGTTTTTAAAAATCCAAGATAGGAGATGAGAGAATGCCAAAAGACCGACAACGCCGCCCAATACTACAGGAAGCAATATCTTTAAGTTTAAGTCGTTGACGGCTTCAATCATAATGAGTTGATAGTTGCCCATCAATACCAACACGAAAGAACCTGACAAACCTGGTAGAATCATGCTGCATGTTGCGACGGCGCCACATATTATCAGATATATGAAATTACTGTTTTCTTTGGCTGGTGTTCCGAATGCTATGAACAATGCGATTGCGGTTCCGATGATGAATGAAACAACAACCTTTAAATTGAACTTTTCTATTGTGATTCCGACATAATAGATTGAAACCAATATCATTCCGAAGAAGAATGACCATAAGTATATTGGATAGTTGGCGAATAAATATTCGAAGAGACGAGCAATAGTAAGTATTGACACTAAAACGCCACATCCTACAGAAACTAAAAACCATAAGTCGGTATGTTTGATAAACTCCTTAAACTTGCCGGTGAAGAATAATTTAAAGGCTGTTAAGTTGAATGATTTTAATGCATCTATCAAGCGTTCAAAGATACCTGTGATTAAAGCTATTGTTCCGCCTGATACGCCAGGGATTACGTTTGCTGAGCCTACGCCCATTCCTTTAAAAAAGTTTGCGATATACTGATTCATTTTAAAATTGTTTGTTGTTTTTGTTTTTATATTCATTAATTAAATTTAAGATATTCTCATTGTTTAAAACGAAGTTAGGGTCGAAGTCGATGAACTCCTGCACACCCTCATAGTCTATACCTAGGGCTTCTTCCAAATTATACATCCCTAACTCGAAATCTTCTTGTACGAAATTGATGAATGCAAGTCTGTATAACAAAGGTGCTTTTTTACCTAGAAACTTTATACCTCTTTCGATAGATTTGATAGCCTTATCAATATCATCGAGGAGGATATATACTTCCATATATGCTATATAAAGATTAATCTCGTAAGGAGCAAGTTCTTCAATTTCTTTCAGGTATTTGAGTGAAGTCTTATATTTCTCAATCTTATTGTGTTGTTCTACGAGGACAAACAAATAATCGGTGTTGTAAGGTGATAATTTATGTGCTCGTTTCAAGAATTTTATTGCCGATTCATGTTCTTCTTCTTCACAGAAAATAAATCCTAATCCGGCGTATGCCTCTGCGATGTATTCATCCAAGTCGATTGCTTTCTTGAAATTATTGATGGCATCCAGTTTATTTCCAGTCTTTGCCATCGCTTCGCCATAAAGACAGTATAAAATAGGTTTTTCGACCTTGTTTCTGAAAGCTTCTTCTATGAAGTCTATGCTGTCTTGATAACGGTCCAACTCATTGTAAATCGTTGCGATATTTGTATAAGCTTTTTCATAATGTTGGTCAATGGCGAGCGCATATTCATATTGTTCGACTGCTTTTTCTAAAAGATGAAGTCGTAAGTAACAATTTCCTAATGCCATCCACGCCGCTACACTATATGGATTGTTATCGATTTCCTTCTGAAAGAATTCAATAGCTTCGTCAGTTCTGTCTAAAAAGAAAAAACAATTAGTAATCTCTATATATTGTTCGTTAACATCGGGACATCCTTTCAAACCTTTTATCAGATATTTAATTGCAGGTTCATATTTACGTAACAGCATATATTCAACGCCGATGGAACTGTAAATGTCGTCACATGTGTCTTTTTCTAGATATTCCAAGGCTTTCTTGTAAGCGACAATAGATTTTTCGTGTTCATATAGTAATGAATGAGCATAACCGAGATTTACATAATAATCAGGATCTTCGAAATTGTTATTGTCACTCTGGAGATATTTCATGGCATTATCCGCATCTTGTACAGCGAGATACTTCTTAGCCATAATTGCATTGTATAATGGACTTTCTGAATGGTATCTTTCAGCCATATCAGCAATGATATTAATCTTATTTAGGTCATCATGTTGAATACAATAATCGATGAGAATGTTCAATTCGTCGGCATCAAAAAAAGACAATCTGTCGTTTTCTAATTGACTTTCAAACCTCTCAATCAATTCTTGAATCTCATAATCATCTAAAAAATTATCATCGTCAAAAGCCATATCTTTTTTTTGCAAATTTAAGAAAAACTATGTTATATTTGCAAAAAAATACAGACATTATGACATTAATAAAATCAATTTCGGGATTCCGCGGAACTATAGGTGGAAAACCAGATGAAGGTCTCACTCCTATTGATATTGTAAAACTTACATCATCATTTATATGTTTAATTCGTCGTTCTGGCGTAAATCGTCCTCGTATCGTTGTCGGTCGCGACGGACGTCTCTCAGGAACAATGGTGAACCAGTTGGTATGCGGTACTTTGCAAGGTATGGGCGCCGATGTCATCGACATTGGTTTAAGCACTACTCCTACAGTTGAAGTCGCCGTCACAGAAATGAAAGCCGACGGCGGTGTTATCCTCACGGCAAGTCATAACCCAAAACAATGGAACGCACTGAAGTTGTTAAATAATAAAGGTGAGTTTATCTCAAAGGCAGAAGGTGAGTGGTTGTTAGAAAAAGCCGCAGCCGACGATTACGAATTTGCTTATATCGACGAGATAGGTACTTACACACAGGAACACGACTGGATTGAACGCCATGTCGATATGGTATGCAAGCTTCCTCTCGTAAATAAAGAACTCATAGCCAAAGCAAACCTTAAAGTCGTTGTCGATGCCGTCAACTCAACGGGTGGCATAGCAATCCCAATGTTACTAAGAAAATTAGGCGTTACAGATATTATCGAGCTTAACTGTGAAGTGACAGGCGAGTTCGCTCATAATCCTGAACCACTTGCAGCTCATTTGGTAGATACCTGCGCTAAGGTTAAAGAAGTCGGCGCAGACCTCGCTATCGTCGTCGACCCTGACGTTGACCGTCTGGCATTCATCAATGAAAAAGGTGAGATGTATGGCGAAGAATATACTCTCGTAACAGTTGCTTCATATATCTTGCAACATAAAAAAGGTAACACGGTTTCAAATCTATCATCAACACGTGCTTTGCGTGACGTGACACAAGGTTTCGGTTCTGAATATTTCGCCGCGGCCGTTGGCGAAGTCAATGTCGTTGAAAAGATGAAAGAAGTTAATGCCGTAATTGGTGGCGAAGGTAATGGCGGTATCATCTATCCTGAATTGCATTATGGTCGTGATGCTCTCGTAGGTGTCGGTTTATTTTTGACTTATCTTTGCGAGGAAAAATGTACTTGCTCTGAGTTGAAAGACAAATTCCCTCTCTATTATATGTCGAAGAACAAGATTGAACTCGAACCTACAACTGATGTTGATGCAATATTGGCAAAGATGGCCGACAAGTTCAAAGATGAGAAAGTCACAACTATCGATGGTGTCAAGATTGACTTTGAAGAAGGCTGGGTGCATCTGCGCAAGTCGAATACGGAACCTATCATCAGGATATATTCTGAAGGAAAATCTGAAGCGGAAGCAGAACGTTTTGCCAAGTTGATTATTGATAGCATATAATAGAACAGCGACCAATTGGTCGCTGTTTTTATATCATATCTAATTTTCATATCACCATAAAACAGGATCTCTATGTAACGGCATTGTCATGCATCTTGCGCCACCACCGCCACGAGACAGTTCGTTGCCTTTAAATGCAACGACGCAGTTTTTATAGTCGTCTACACAAACTTTGCCAGATGCTACGTCAGCAGCTGTTAACACTTCAAAACCGTGTTTGTTTAAGTTTTCTATGGTATTGTAGTTTCTCTCGTAACCTAAAATCTTTCCTGGAGCGAAGGTGAAGAAGTTGGAACCGCTATGCCATTGTTCACGAACCATATTATATTCGTCGTCACCTCCACAGAAGATAGGTTCCAAGTCCATGCCAAGTTTTCTTAATGCTACGATAAGATTTTCTTCTTCATAAACCTTAACCTCACCATTTTCAAATATTTCGTAATGGATTGTTTTGTATTGTGGATTAAGAATAACCGGTTTGAACACCATACATTTGTTCACATCCAAGAGCGTAAATACCATATCCAAGTGGATGAATGATTCCGGTTCGAGAGGCAACTGTTGTGAGATGAGATGTCGGTGACCACCTTTTGTCTTGAGATGTTCAACCATTGCCTTGATGCCTTCAACACTTGTTCTTGCGCCGCAACCGCTGAGTATTATGTCGTGACGTGCAATCAATACGTCGCCTCCTTCAACTCTACCTATTCTGTCCGGTGCATATTGTTCAACAGGATTTATTGTTTTAACGTCGAAGATAGGAGAGTGTGAATAGATCGCATTTAGCAAGATGCTTTCTCTGTCGCGCACCGTTGTCGCCATTTTACTAATCATGATGTTATCATACATGGTAAATGACGCATCTCTCATAAAGAAGAAGTTTGGTGCCGGAGGCATTATATATTTTTCCTTGAAGTTGTCGTTTTCGAGACCTTCGATGAATGCTTTTGCCAAATCTATGTTCGACAGTTTTTTTAGTGCGTCGGTCAAGAATTCAAGGTTTTCTCTTTTACAGATTATATCTATAAGTTTGTCTTTAAGTTCTTGATTTTGGAGTATGTCTTCAAGAAGTTCTCTAACAGTAAGCACGTTGGCGACTTTTCTCAAAGTGCCTTGGAAGTCTTTGTAGTCGTTATAGGCTTCGCGTTGGTTTAACATATCGCTGAACAGAAACTTATGAGCATTTTCAGGAGTCATATGTTCGATTTCAGGTCCTGGAGCATGCAAAAGAACATAGTTCAATTTGCCAATTTCTGATTCAACACAAGGTTTTATACATCGGGAATATTCCATAAAAAATCATTTCGTGAAACAATAGAAAAGACGTTTTTGCGTCTTTCCGATATCGGGTACAAATTTACGTTTTTTTATCCAAACAATAGTAACTAGTGATTAAAAAAATTACTCGTCATATAAGTCGATGAATTCGTATCCATTACCCATTAAGTCAAGGAATTTGATTAAATCGTCCTTACTGATGACGCATGTGGCTGTATTATCATTCGGGTGGAAACTAAGGCGCTCTGCTTTAAGGAGGTTTTTGTCGATATAAAGATATACATGATGTTCTTCATCGTTTATTATTCCGAAAGGAGAAACACTACCTGGTTTCAATCCCAGATATTTATCCATTCTTGCTTCTGAAGCGAAACTTAGCTTACCTTGTTTCAGACGATGTTCCAGGTCGTGGATGGCGAGTTGCTTCATACAATCGAAAATGACGAGATAATGACGATTTCCTTTATGATTCCTGAAGAACAGGTTTTTACAATGTGTAGAGTCGAATTCCTTCCAATAGTTGAGTGCTTCTTCAATTGTTGGGATAGGAGGGTGGAAATGAATGTCGAAAGGAATCTGTAATTCATTCAATTTATCCACTACTTTTTGTTGACGTTCAGTAAGTTCCATTTTGTTTAGTTTAAAGTTTAAGGTTTAATGTTTAAAGTGTATAAGGCGTAGAACCTTAATTTTTAAACATTAAACCTTAGTCATATCATTTATTAAAAATGTCTTTAATCGTTCCCAAGGATGCCAGCATATTTGATGCTTCATATGGGATGTAAACTGTTTTGTTATCTTTTCCGCTAACCATCTGTTCCAAAGTTTGGATATATTTTGTGGCGAGGAGATATGATGCAGGGTCGGTCTTAGTATTTTTGATTGCCTCTGCTATCGTGGCAATAGCTTGTGCTTCAGCATTTGCTTGTAATATCTTTGCTTGTGCTTCACCTTCTGCCTTGAGAAGTACAGCTGCTTTCTCTGCTTCAGCATTATTGATTTGTGATGTTTTTTCTCCTTCCGACTTAAGGATTGCTGATGTTTTTTCTCCTTCTGCCTTCAAAATCTCAGCACGTCTGTTACGTTCCGCCTGCATTTGTTTTTCCATTGCCATACGTACTGATTCTGGAGGAGTGATGTCTTGCAACTCAACACGATTTACCTTGACGCCCCATTTGTTTGTCGCATCATCTAGAACTGCGCGGAGTTTGGCATTAATGGTGTCGCGTGATGTTAACGTCTCATCAAGTTCAAGTTCACCTATAACATTACGTAATGTTGTCTGTGTAAGTTTCTCTATCGCATTAGGAAGATTTTCAATCTCATAAACTGCCTTGATGGGGTCAACGATTTGGAAATAGAGAAGTGCGTTAATTTCTGTTGTTACGTTATCTTTTGTAATAACGTTTTGTTTTGGAAAGTCATAAACTTGTTCTCTGAGGTCAATGATACTTGTCATATATAATCTGCCACGTTGGTCTCTAACTGTAATCAATTTAGGACGGTCGATAATAGGCCAGATGATATTCAATCCGGCAGGAAGAACGCCGTGGAATTTACCCAGTCGTTCTATGATTCTTGTTTCTGATTGTGGTACAACCTTTAAGCCATTCAAGGCAAAGATTACAACGATAAAGGCGATGATGCCAAAGATAATTGCAGTTCCCATAATGTTTGTTTTTTTATGAATTTTATTTTTTAACTATTAATATGATGCTTTCATTTGAAATGATGGTTACTTTTTCACCAACTTCAACTTCACCATTGTCATCAAGACGTGCTTTCCAGTCATCACCGTCAATCTTAACACGACCATATCCATCTCTTTCTATCTTTTCAGTTACAACGGCTCTGCGACCTATGAGATTGTTCATATTTGTTGTCACACTATTGTTTGTGTTTTTTTTCATAAGTCTTAAAACAAAAGGACGTACAAATATGAAAGCCAGGAATGAACCTAGTGCGAATAATCCTATTTGCCATGCAAATGATAGTTCAAACGCTGCTGCAATGGCTGACATAAAACAACCGACAGACAAACATGCAATTGCGAATCCACTTGTAAAAATTTCAACGATGATTAACACCAAGGCTGCTACAACCCAAATTTGCCAAATTTCCATAAT
Organism: Bacteroidales bacterium; assembly: GCA_045606865.1. GTDB lineage: Bacteria > Bacteroidota > Bacteroidia > Bacteroidales > F082 > Limimorpha. Next base: position 28,287 of record JAZUST010000046.1, on the reverse strand, counting down.
ACTTTTTATATTTGATGATTTATAATATTGTTCTAATGACTAGCGTCCCCTTTCGTCTACAAAGTTAGAAAATAATTTCCATATTTCTGTTGTTGAGAGAAGTAAATTGTTACAAATTAATCAAATTTTCAACCTTATTTCTAACCCAATATTGATCCATATTAAATACATCGGATATCGGTTTTTCAAGTGTATTGATGAAGATCAATGTGTTTTCTTGTTTGTTGTTCAAAATATTTACTTGACGCTTCACTTCGTTCCAGTTTACTTTATGATTCATCAATGGGATAAAGGTGTAGTAGTCGAAATTTCTGACTTCAAGAGCATGTAATCCTTCTGAAATAATCTTGGAACTCGTCCTTGTAAGTCTCGTTTCTCCAACTTCCTGAAGTACTGTAAGATATTTCTCATACAATACATATTCATTGAGCATGAATGCGATTTCGTTTGGTTGAAATGCCTCCCAGAAAGATTTTGGCAACGCTTTAGCCAGAAATCGTCCCAGCATGAAAGATCCTGCTTCCAATCCGCTAAGTCTTTCATTGATACATTTAATCGTGATTTTCTTGAAAAAGTCGATTTTCTTGTCAATATCCAAAAGATTAAAGACACGCGACTGCTCGTTATGCGACCCCATCTTGCTTTCAAGTACCTGAGTCTGATATAAAGTTGAATTGATATTATACCATGTGTTTACTATTAATGCTGCCTTTTCTGGATCTTGATTCAAATCATAACTGATGATTCTAGCCAACGAACTGATGTCACTGATATAGTTCACTTTCGTTGAGTTTATTATTTGCTGGTACTTCTCGTAAGCTGGTTTTAGTCGAGCAAATACTTTTTCCTCTTTTTCATCAGTGAATATGAAATTCTCTTCGTCGAGATATTGTCTGAATCGGGCAGGAGTGAAGTTGGCTTTTCCACTATATATGCAGTGTTGTTTGCTTGATACAGTTATCCAGTCATGTTCACAAATGGTCATACCTTCGTTGTTGACAAGCTTATTGTCTATAATTTTTACACCATATACACTTAAATTCAAGAAAGCTGGAATGCCATATCCTCGGCAAGCTGTTACGACATGAATCGCAGCAGGTGTCATACTTAAAATAGAGTCAACTTCGTTGAGGACGATGGTGTCTTCTGGTGTGAATCGTTCTCGGCACAAACAGACATTAAATCCTAGCCCTTTCATCTTATTTGCAGAAGCTACACTGAAACATAATCTCGCACTGACGGCAGTACGTGGTAATACATTTACGCCATTACAGAAAAACTTTAGTTGAGAGAACGATTCTTTATCAATTGTATCAGAGAATATTTGTCGTAGATGATAAGGACGAACTAGGTCTATTATAACTTCTTTATCAATAAAACCTTTGTCGTAAAGATTGATTGCCGACAACAATGCAGCTCTGCCTGTTAACTCAGATTTGTTTAATTGTAATACCGCAAATAAACTAGACGTTGTTGGTGAATCTTTTAGTGATTGGGTTTCAACGGCAAATTCTATTGTTACCGGCGACTGAAACCTTTTCTCCAGATTGACAAGCAACGGGTCGAAGTGATAAACGGCAGGAAACATTTCCTTGATTTCTGAACGATCGAAATACTCGTAGTCTTCCGAAGATATATGACCTGTCATTATTTCCTCGCCAAAAATGTCTGGATAACTCTCTATCTGTCGACCAACGCCGGTACGGCTATGACAACTATAAAGAACGCCAGGATATGAATTCTCGTTGCCGATGGTCCATACCATTTTATGCAGAATCATTGATGGATATGCTTTTTTGCCGCGCATAAAAGTAAGAACTAAATCTTGATTTTTTATGTAGAATTCTCTCACATAACTGAGGAAACGAAACGCCTGGTAGAAACTGTCTTCAAGTAATTTATCGTTACCTTCTTTCTCGATGACGAGATTTTCCATCATCTTGATTTTGGCAAGCTGTTCTTCAACGGAGAGATTGTTTTCATCGGTATAATTATAATCTATCGCAAGCATTGTAATCATATTACTCAAGGTGTTGAGATAGATTCTATTTCCCATGCTGGCGCCATATTTTTTGATAAGTCCTCGGTAAGCGTTTCTGTTTATACCTATATTTAATAAGGTAGGCATAAGTCCAGGGATATATTGAGGCATAGCACTTCTTAAAGCGAATACGAGGGGATTGTCTTCGCTTCCGAATTTGCATTTCGTCATCACCTCAAGATTATGAATTGCCTTGTGCATAAGTTCATCCTGATTGTCATCTAAAAAGGCATTGGAACTGATGATGCAGAAGTCGGGGACAGCATAGCATTGTTTTGTCAACTCCATAAGCATTTTACCTTTGTTACTGATAACGACTTCGGAGAAGTTATATGGCGTTACTGTGGTAACGATTTTTTCATCTTCATAAAGGTAATTTTCGTTGACATATCTCACGCAATCATGGTACAATTCTTCTCTCAAAGATTCAAGTTCCGTTATATTATAAGTAATGCCATCACGTTCTTCTATGAGTAAAGTGAGATAGCGCTTGATTTCTTTGTCATTGTTTTTTGTGAGAAGATAATAGATGTCGTACCATTTAGGTGCTATTTCATATAAATTATCATCATTTTCAAGTTGGTAGATGACGGTTCCTGGTTTATTACCTTCGCGTTCGTTTTCTTTTTCAAAGATACAACGATTCTGTTCCATGTAAAGATTGAGCATGAAGAAATTAGGATAACTAGCTCTGATCTTGAAATTGGTTATATTCATATTATGGAGTTTTTTACAAAGATAGTTAATCTTAGCATAGAAGTATGTATTACTTACAAAAAAAATCCGCCGAGACTTTCGACGGATTTTATTTTTATTGCAAGATTTAGAATCTTATGCTTCAGCTTCTGTTGTTTCTTCTGCTGGAGTTTCTTCTGTAGCTGCTTCTGCGTTTTCTGCTGCTTCAGCTGCTGCGGCTTCTGCTCTTCTCTTTGCTAACTCAGCGATACGTGCTTCGTTAACTTTAGCTTCAGCTTCTAATCTTTCTTTTTGGATAGCTCTTTTTTGTTCTGCTTTAGCTTTTACTTCTTCAGCTGCCTTAGCTTCTTTTTCTTTCATCCAGTTTTGGAATTTTACTTCTGCTTGTTCAGCTGTCATAGCACCTTTCTTAACGCCAATTAATAAGTGTTTCTTTAACAAAACGCCTTTTTGTGAAAGGATTGAACGTACTGTGTCTGTTGGTTGAGCACCTTTGTTTAACCAATCTAAAGCTTTGTCAAAGTTGAGGCTGATTTGAGCTGGTTGTGCTACTGGATTGTAAGTACCGATTTTTTCAATGAAACGACCATCACGTGGTGCACGAGCGTCTGCAATTACAATATGATAAAATGGTTGACCTTTTTTACCATGTCTTTGTAATCTCATTTTTGCTGACATAATTTTTTCCTTTTTTAATTGATTTATAAATAATTATTTAACCTAAACCTACCCGAGGTTTGCGGGTGCAAAAGTAATAATTTTTTCTTTACGAAAAACATATTCCGAAAAAAATATTTTAATCAAAATCAAATGTTTTTCAACGCATTGCCCGATAACCTAAATGTAGTCCATTCATCCATCGGAACAGCGCCGAATGATTTGTAGAACTTAATTGATGGTTCGTTCCAATTCAAACATACCCATTCAAAGCGTTTGCAACCTCTTTCGTTGGCTAATCTTCCTAAATATTGGAATAATGCCTTTCCGTATCCTTTGCCTCTCTTTTCCGGAATTACGAACAAATCTTCTAAATAAAGTCCTTTCTTTCCCATAAAAGTGGAGAAGTTGTGGAAAAACAAGGCGAATCCTACTGGAACTTCATCTTCGCAAACGAATATAACTTCCGCTTCTTTCTTGACGAAGACAGAATTGTAAATCGTAGCTTCATCACAGATTACTTCATCGAGTAGTTTCTCGTATTCCGCAATCTTTTTTATGAAGTCCAAAACTAATCCGGCTTCATGAGGTTCTGCGAAACGTATCGTCATCTTATTCATAATTAGTTAATTTTTAATTCATCAATAAAAATCCAAGCCGGGTAGCCATAACCGGAATGTCCTTCTGGACACATAAATGGCTCGATAACAACGTTTACAAATCTTGCGTTTGTCTTTGCAAAACCTACGCTGAAATTCATAACGCCGTCTTCTGCAACAGTCTCGATAGGAAATTCTTGATAATGTATTTCTTTAAAGTCTTTGCCATCATCAGAAACTAAAATCTTAACCGACTTAGCATTAAAAATCCAGTCGCCTTTAGTGAGGTTACAGTTAAATCTTAAATTACTGATTTCTTGATTTTCCAACAAGTCAATAGTAGCATCCAAATTCTCGCCGAAGAAAGCAATCCAACGTCCTGTCTTGTAATTCTTGCCTCCAGAAAGTCCGTCGACTAATGTTTGTGCTCCTTCAAAACGATAATTCTCGTGTGGTTGATTTTTCAATGTAATTGGTTTCATCGATGACTTGCTGAGTTCGATGTCGGTCTTGAATTCTTTGCCGACACTTGTCTTTCTCTTAACAATCGCTCTTAAGTTGGCGCTCTCTGTGAGTTTCAAAGCTTCGGTATATTTAGTTCCGTTTGTCAAAGGATTAGTTCCGTCTAATGTGTATAAGATGTCACCTTCACCGAATTTCGACATTGTAACATCGATGCATTTTGCTTCTACATTTGGAACTATATCAACATCGATGTCGAAAATATGTTTTGCGTAATTCCAACCTTTAAGGTCGTATAATTGAACCATTTTATAGGCACGATTGCGGAAGTCTTCGTAATTTTTCTGTTCAGGCAAAACCCATTGTACTTCTGTCAAAGCGTCCATTCTTGGCAATACTCTGTAGAACACAGTGTTCATATCTTTGATATATTCAACCCAGAGGTTTGCTTGCGGACCCAAGATATGCTTTGCTTCTTCTTCTGTGAGTTCTGATGGAATTGGTTCGAATTCATAGACTCTGTTTACAGGGATATAACCTCCGATTGCTATAGGTTCATCGTCGGTGTTATCTGTCTGATAATAGTCGAAATAGAGGTGGGAGCAAGGTGTCATGATGACATCGTGATGTTGTTTTGCACCTTCTTTTCCTCCGTCGATGCTTCTCCAACTCATGACTGTAACGTTTGGTCCGAGACCGCCTTCGAGAATTTCATCCCAACCGATTACTTTACGTCCGTGTGATTCAACGAATTTCTCCATTCTTGTCATCACGTAGCTTTGGAGATAATTCTCTGCTGTAAAATGATCATCGTCTTTAAATCCTAATTCTTTAATCTTAGCTTGGCATTTCGGACATTGTTCCCAACGAGTCTTAGGACATTCGTCGCCGCCGATGTGAATGTATTCACTTGGAAATATATCCATAATTTCTGTCAAGACATCTTCCAAGAAACGCATCGCATCTTCATTACCGGCGCATATAACATCTTCAGAAACGCCCCATTGACGCCATACTTCGTATGGACCGCCAGTACAACCGAATTCCGGATATGTAGCCAATGCTGCCAATTGATGTCCTGGTAAGTCGATTTCCGGAATCATTGTGATATGACGTTCTTCAGCATATTTTACTAAGTTGCGAAGTTCGTCTTGTGTGTAGAAACCGCCGTAACGTATTGTATCGTATGTCTCTGTCTTGCCGATTTTTGTTCCGGAACGATAAGCGCCTACTTTCGTCAATTCAGGATATTTTTTTATTTCAACGCGCCAACCTTGGTCGTCGGTGAGATGAATGTGAAATTTATTCATGTTATGCAATGCCATCACATCAATGAATTCCTTGATGGAGTCGAGGTCGAAAATATGACGGCTCACGTCGAGCATCATGCCTCTGTGTGCGAAAGGTGGGTAATCGTAGATTTCGCCAGCGGGCATACTTATATTTTCACCTTTCGCATCAAATGGAAGACTCTTTCTTAAAGTCTGAATGCCATAAAAAACACTTTGAGCATTACTTCCGATAATATGTATATTATCTTTATTTACAATAATTTTGTAAGAATCATCTTTAGTAAATGCAGATGGATCTACAACTAAATTAATCGCATTATTTTTTGATTCGTTTGCCTCTTCTACTTTCAATGAATATCCTAAAATCTCTTCAAGATATTCGGATAAAAAGTTTGCCTCTTTTATCAATTCTGATTGTGAACTCGGATAGGTGATAGAGATTTTCTTGGAAAGGACGAATGGAGTCTCTGTACTTTCAGTAATGGTCTTAGGTTGAGGAATTACATTGTAATCAGCTTGTTGTAAGTTGCCTGAGCATGATATTAAAGTCATTGCGATAATACATGCAGATACGATGTTTCTAATCTTCATTTTTTTAATTTAATTGAACAATTTTTTAGTTTGCGAAATTAAGAAAATACTATGAATTTTTCAAGTATTTTTTTAACTTTACACGCAAAATTATATGTTATGAAACTCAACATTTTATTACGTAATTTTCTGATATTTACATTGTTCTTGCTGATGATAAACCTCAACTCATGCAAGACGAGTCATGATATTCCAAAAGAATACACCAATTACATTTTAAAAAACCAGAGCGACAACAAATCATATTTTATAAAATTAGATTCGATTGATGGGACTTATGCTAAGGGAAGGATGTACTTCATATATAATGATTTGACAATGCGTCCGGAAACATTTATTTTGAATTTAAATAAAAATAAATGCATCGTTAAATGTTCTAATTCAAATGTTTATACATTAAAGTTAAGCAAAAAAAATAATGAACGTTACGAAGGATATGTGAGTTCCAATATCTTTAGCGGCAAGCGATATTTTCTTTTAGAACCATATGTGACCGCTGATAATCAGTTGTTTAATCTTAACAGATATAAAGAAGAGTTATTTGATGTCGAAAGAATATCTAATATCAAGTATGCAAAGGTTAAAGGTTTCTGGTCTTCAATTCCTGACGATACGATTGATGTTGTAAATGTTGTTAAGACAGGTTTTTTAAGCACACTGAAAAGAACTGATTTGGATTTAGATATGGATATATATATTCCAAAGAATGACACACTCTCAAAACGTCCTTTATTGATGCTGATACATGGAGGGGCTTTCTTTATTGGAGACAAAGCAACTGTGCCATATCAGAAGTGGTGCACACATTTTGCATCGTTGGGTTATATTTGTGTCTCAATAAATTACAGGATGGGATTTAGAATTAACTCGAAGGCTATTGAAAGGACCGCATATCAGGCAACGCAAGATGCTCATGCGGCAATGAGATACCTTGTTTCAAAACAAGATATATATCGAATAGACACCGACAACCTGTTTGTAGGAGGTGCAAGTGCAGGGAGTATTACGGCGATGAATCTTGCATTTATGCGCAATAAAGACAGACCTGAATCTTCTTATTCATCGTTGTTTATGGAAGACCTTGGTGATTTGGAAACATCAGGAAATAAAATCATTAATGACTTTAAAATCAAAGCAGTTGCAAATATGTGGGGTACTATTTATGACCTTAATATACTTAAAAACTCTAATGCTTCAATTATCTCATTTCATGGAGATGAAGACGTGATACTTCCTTATGGTTTCGGATATCCGTTCAGAGCGATTGGCGAATTCCAGAAGGTGTTCTTTGATAAAATGTACGGGTCGTCGTATATTCATGAAAAAGCATTGGATTTAGGAATTCGTTCTGAGTTACACACATTTAAAGGACAAGGTCATGCGCTGCACCTTGACGAGAACAGAAACCTTAATCAGAATTTTTATAAGATTCAAGATGAAATAACCGACTTCTTTTATGATGAATTAATTCCATATCCTGTTGATATTGTTCAGGATGAAAATGATCTCCAGATATTTACTATAGATACCGCAGATGTTCTCAAATCCGACTGGTCAATAGTAGGTGGAATCATAATAGAAGAATCCAAAGGAAAGGTAAGAGCATTGTGGTTTGACGATGACACAAAGCAAGAACTCAGGGTGTCGGGGTGTTATCGTAACGGAGCCGGTTTTGAAGACGTACTTAAAATTAATTATACAAAATGAAAATAATACATACAAGTGATTGGCATATTGGTCAGACATTGCATCAATATTCAAGAGAAGAAGAACATAAATATTTTTTTAATCAATTGAAGCAGATAATATTAGAAGAAAACCCCGATGCATTAATAGTATCTGGCGACATCTTTGACTCTGTGTTGCCTTCCGTGCTGTCGCAAGAATTGTATTATCATACTTTAGTTGATTTCTCGAAATTAAATGATGATTTACAGATAATTGTTGTTGCCGGCAACCACGATTCGGCGTCGAGACTTGAAGCGCCTCGAGTTTTATGGAGAGCATTTAATGTTACCGTTGTAGGATGTCTTGACGTATATTCAGATCCTGATAATGGAAAATTGTTGTTTGACACATCGAAAATTCAAATACCAATAACCAGAAATGAAGTAATTGTCGGATGGGTGCTCGCCGTACCTTATATTAAACCAGGCAACTATCCTTCCTTAGAAGAAAATGATACTTTCTCAAACCGCGTTTTTTCATTTTACAACAACTTAAAGGATGACTTGAAGCAAAATGGTCAATATAATGATAATCATTCAATTGTTGCTACAGGTCATTATACTGTTACCGGATCTAACATAAAAGATAAAGACAAAATTATTGGTGGTTTGGAATCTGTTGACGCTTCAAATTTTTCGTCACTTACCGAGATTGATTATTGGGCATTTGGTCACATACACCATCCTCAATTTATAGGTGGAAACATTAATATGAGATATTCCGGTTCTCCTTTTGCACTGACATTTAATGAAGATTATCAACATTCTGTTTCCATTGTAAATATAGAAAATCATAATGTTGAAGTAAAAATCAAAGAAATAGAACCTATGGTTCCTATTTGTGACTTTCCGTTTAAACCTACTTCTTATGATGATGCACTGCCTTTCGACAATGTAAAAAATCAATTGCTTGAATTGGTTGATAAAGAACAATATATAAGATTGCATATAAAATCAGACATGCCGTTGACAGACGTTGAAAATGCAGACTTGTTGAATTTGTTTAAAGACAAAAAGGCAAAATATTGCGGGAATATGATATATCTTCCTGAGATACTTGAAAATGAAACGAATAGTCAAATAAGAACTTTGGAAGAATTCAAAGCCATTTCGCCATTTGAATTAGGTTGTAGGGAATTTAAACGTAAAAACAATTTTGAAATGCCTGATGAAATGAAAGAGATGTTTAGAAAAGTATGTGAAGAAGTAACAAATAATAGAGATTGATTTATGAAAATAGAAAAACTTATAATACAAAACCTTAGCTCTATTGAAAGTGCTGAAATTGATTTCACTAAAGGATTATTGTTGAATGAGTCTTTGTTTTTAATATGTGGTGACACAGGATCCGGAAAATCAACTATTCTAGATGCTATTACTCTGGCGTTATATGATAGAGTATCTCGTTATGAATCAGTTAATAACAATGAAGCGACAGACAACGGCATAAAAACAAAAAGCGTAATAAATATCTTTAGAAAAGGTACGAATGAGGCCAAATCCGAATTGCATTTCACCGTCAACAATGATAAATATATAGCCACATGGTATGTACGTAAAAAAAGAACCGGCACTTATGATGTTTCCGACAGACGTAAATTAGAGAAGGTTATCAATGGTAATCATATAGTCATTCTTAATGATGTTAAAGGAGTTAACAGCAAAATACAAGAACTGATAGGTCTTTCTTATGAACAATTCGTACGTTCAGTAATGCTGGCACAAGGTGAGTTCAGCACTTTCTTAAAATCATCTAAGAATCAACAGTCTGAGATTCTTGAAATGCTTACAGGAACAGAGATATATTCCAAGATTGCTGAAGCGGTAAAAAAGAAAAAAAACGATGCTGAAGCTGAGAAAGAGGGTGTTGAAATATTATATAATAAATTGAATAATAAGATTCTACCTGATGATAAAATTGAAATATTAAATAATATTAAAGAAGGATTGCTACAAGATATTTCTCTTAAAGAGGAGGAACTAAAGAAAATAGAATTGTCAATTTCATGGTTTGAGATAAATGATAAATTACAAAAAGAATACAATGGTATAAAATTATTATACGATAAGATAACAGAACAAAAGAATTCCCAGGAATATAAAGATAATCAAATTATTATAACCGATTATCACAGAACTTCCAAGGAAAGAGAAGCATATAAGAATATACAATCTTTGGAACTGGAATCGCATAATATAAGAAAGAAATATGAAGATAATGTACGTTCTTATTTAAATCTTAAATATTCTTTAGAAAAAGAAAATGACAATAAATCTAAACTTCAATTATCTATAAATGAGTTAACATCATGGATTTACAGTCATAATGATGACAAATTAATCTCAGATAATTTAAATTTGCTGTTAAATCTTTTCGATGAACATTCTAAACTCACCAACTCTATTAGAACTAATGAACAGAATGTGATTGAAAATAATTGCGAGAAAGACAAGATATTATCAGAACTGAAATCATATAAAGAAGATTTAGAGAAGATTATAAAATCAAAACAAGATTTAGAAAAAAAAATAGAAGATTTATCGAAAGATTATAAACCAGACGAACAGACCCAACTGCTAGAAGACAGACGAAAACTGGATGAAGAAAGAAAAATATCATCCGACAGAATAACACAATTAGAAAGAATCAAAAGTGCTATAGAACAATATAATGGAACGTTGATAGATATTGAAAAGGAGAAGTTAAAATATAAAGAACTAGTATCATCGTTTGAACAAAAAAATAAGATTCTTGATGAAGCTAAACTCTCTTTTGAAAATAAAAATGCTGAATATCAGCTACAAAGAGAAATGGTTGAAGAATGGGCTAAAGAATGTCGTTCTAAATTGAAAGATGGTGAAGCGTGTCCTGTTTGTGGAAGTAAGACGCATTATTATAATGATGAAAACGTTGTTCAAACGTTATTCTCAAGTATAGAAAAAGAATGGGAAAGACTTAAAATGTCTTACGAAAATGCAAAGGATGAAGTAAATAAGTCTGTTGCTGAGTTAAAAATCATAAAAAGAAATATCGAGTCGGAAGAAAACAAATCTAAATCTTACTTAAAAAAACTTAATGAATTATGCAATGGCAATCCTGTCTTTGAAATAGATAAGATTGATTACGCAATCAAGAATCATAATATAAAGATAGAAAAAATCGGTATAAAGATAAAAGAGATTGACAATAAATTAGAAGAGATTGCTATTCTCGCACAAAAGATAAATGACACTCAGAACAAGAAGAAGTCTGTTGATGAAGAATACAATTTATTACAAAAGAAAATTGAATCTAAACAAAATGAATATCAACAGATTGTATCGTCAATCAATACTCTTAATACTTTAATTCAAGAACAGACGATAAAACGTAGTGAGAAAGAAAATACGCTTGACGAATATATCAAGATAGAGAATTGGAAGATGTCGTATGATCAATCTCCTGATGATTTTATAAATAATGTTAAGAAAATCGCATCAGATTGGCAGACGGCGACAAAAAAACTGGAAGACATTAAGAATCAAATTGATAATCTTGATAATATAATAAGACAGTGTGAATCATTTATAGAAAAGATCTTTTTGATAATTCCTGATGAAAATTTAGATTTTGAGAAAACATTGATAGACATAAATAATCTGGTTGCTTGTTTCTCTGCAGTTTATGAAAATATAAAAGAAAGAATATCTGATAAAAAAAGGGTAGAAGAGAACATAAAATTGAATAATAGTATTATCGATAACTTTATTAAAGATAATTCAGATTTTAACATCGACAGACTAAAGCAACTTACTGTAATTGTTGATATTCGCTCATACGAACAAAAAAACAGGCATATAGACGAGCAACTGATAAAATATGGTAGTACATTAGAGCTCAAGACAAAAGAAATAAATGACCATCAGAATAACGAATCAAAACCTGAAGAAGGTGTCACTATTGAAGATTTGAAATCGGGTTCTATCGAATTAAAAGAGGAGAAGAAAAAGCTTGATGCAAATTTGACTGAGGTTAATGCCAAATTATCTTCCAACACAGAAATCAATTCAGAATTAATAACTTGCAAGAAAGAATTAGATGAAAAGAACAGAGTCTGCAATCTTTGGGGGCATCTCGCAAAAGCGATAGGTACCAGTGAAGGTAAAAACTTCCGTGACGTGGCACAGACCTACACCATGGGAATCTTGCTCGACAGGGCAAACTTTTATCTTAAGCAATTAAGTAGTCGCTATCTCTTGTCGTGTTATCCTGATTCTCTGGCTATTATGGTTAAAGATATTGAAATGGGATGCGAATTACGTGCAGCAAGTTCTTTGTCGGGAGGCGAAACGTTCCTTGTATCATTGGCACTTGCTCTCGGTTTGACATCATTGAACGACAAACATTTTAATATAGATATGATTTTTATTGATGAAGGTTTCGGATCTCTTGACAATCAATCGCTTGATATTGTTATAAATACTTTGGAAAACCTCCATAATCTTGGTAAAAAAGTCGGAATAATTTCGCATATAGATGCTTTGAAAGAAAGAATACCTGTTAAGATTCAACTTATTAAAAATGGTAAATCGTCAAGTAGTGTGGAGATAATTAGGAATTAATAATTTATAATTTACAATTAACGTATTCGTATTACCATATTATACATTACGATTATGATTTATATATCTTTTTTATTTGGTTTTATAATTGGTTCGTTGTTAGTTGGTTTTGTTTTGAAATCAAAGAATAGCAGTCTTAAAACTCAGATAGATTTCATGAAAGAACAGGAAATCAAGAATGAGGAGATAAGAAGTAAGCAATTTGAAATTCAAATCAATACGTTGAAGTCAGAACTGCAGAATACGACAGAGAGGTTATTGACACAAAGAGAAGCCTCGTTGGCAAAAACCAATAGTACACAATTGGACGCGATTCTAAATCCATTGAAGAATGAGATTGAAGGAATGCGTAAATCAATGACCGACAATATCAAGACTACTTCAGAAAACAAGGCAAGTATGGAAAAAGCTATAGAGGAACTGATGAAACGAACACAAGATATTGGTAATGAAGCTAATAATCTTGCAAAATCTTTAAAAAATGAAACGAAGATGCAAGGTAATTGGGGAGAATTGATTTTAGAAAATATCTTGGAGAAGTCGGGTTTGGTTGAGGGTGAACATTACGATAAACAAACCGCTTTGAGAGATTCTAGAGGTAACACACTTTATCATGATGCCACTGGAAAACGCCTGATTCCAGATATAATCATCCATTATCCTGATAATAAAGATGTTATAATAGATTCAAAGGTCTCGTTAACGGCATTTGTCGATTATTGTAATGCCACAGATGAAACTGAAAAATCGTCTGCATTAAAACGTCATCTGCAAAGCATAAGGTCGCATTACAAGGAACTGCAAAAGAAGAATTATTCTTCATATATCAAAGCACCGCGAATGAGTCTTAATTATGTGATAATGTTCGTACCTAACGAATCTGCTATGCAACTTGCTATTTATGAGGATAGTAGTTTGTGGCAAGAGGCATTTGAAAATGGTGTTTTCATTACCAGTGAACAGAATCTACTTGCATTGTTGAGGATGATACAGCTTGCATGGGCACAAGTTAAACAAGCACGAAATCAGCAAGAGATATTTGATGCTGTGAACAAACTCATCGACAGAGTTAACGAATTTATGAAGAGATATGAAGAATTAGGCAAGAAGATTGAAAACCTTCAAGGTAGTTATGATGATGTTAAGAAAAAGTTGTATTCTGGTAATCAAAGTGTTGTTAAAGCAGCTAGTAAAATAATAGATATGTCGGGAAGTCAAGAACTGAATAATATTGAATGAGACCAATTCTTATCATAAAAACAATCCCTCATTGAGTTGATTTATCTCTTTGAGGGATTTGTTATTACCAAGTCGGAGGATTTCTTTTACAGATATTAAGATAATCGCAATATTTACAATCGTTTTCATCTTCGGTTTGTTTGAAAGGAATCTCTGGGTTGAGGATTTCTTTAAAAATATTAATGAACATATCTTCGCAATTACCCATGAAATCATTCTTAAAATTTTCGGATTCAATGATAAGAGGATAATAAGGGTTATTAGCATTCAATAGTCCGAAGATTCCGGGTTCTATATTGTTAATAGAAATGTCGGGGTGGTTTTTTGCATACAAAAACTTATAGATACAAAGTTGTAGTGCTTTTGTCTTAATATTTTTTGCGGTATCTGTTTTTGATGTGATTTTAACATCGCTATTTTCAACTCTACCGCTCTTATAATCAAGAATTCTAATCTTATCAACAACTTGGTCAATTCTATCGGCAAATCCGGTTAAGTATACTTTCGTATCTTCATCAATATCAAACTCATAAACCAACTTCTCTTCCAAACCTTTTATTGTTAGTTTGTTACCTTGTTTAAAGAACTTCTTTTCATTGTCTATAAAATTTTCAATAAGTTCCTTAATCTTGATTTGAGCCAGATAATTAAAACCAGAGTCTGGTAGTCCATTGGCGAAATTATTGTCGTCTAAAGCCATCGAAAAAGATCCTTTATGATCTTTGTCAAGTTCTTTATCTTGTTTAACAGTTAAATCATAACAATCCTTATCAATTATGCTCTTGCCAAATTTTAAATATAAATGCTCAAAAGTAGAATGTATAATCTTACCTATTATGTTATATTGCAAGTTCTCTTTAGGTGTGTCATCTTCAATTTTCTCGATGTATCTTATGTAAAATTGTAGCGGACAATTCAGATAACATGAGATTGACGTAGGCGACAAACCGTATTTTTCGTAACATTTTAGTTCTTCGTTATACTTCTCATTATGGAGTTTTTTCTTGACTTTTTCTAATATTTCAGGTGTCTTTTTTACATCAATGTTGACGATATTATCATTTACGGGAGATGGCAGTTTGTATGATATCTGATTTATTGTTATGCCTTTAGTTTTACGAGGAATCTCGTTTATGAGTTGAAGTATAAATCTGCTAGGTTCACCGCCTCCAACATCATCGGGAAGAGTATTGTAATAAATATTTACATTTTTTGCGTTTTGAATTAATCTATAGAAGTGATAGGCATAAACGGCTTGTTTTTTTGTATATACAGGCAATTTGTATTCTAGTCTTAAATCAAAAGGAATCAGACTGTTTGGGGTCTTCGACTGTGGCAAGATGTCTTCATTTACGCTTAAAATGTGAATGGTGTCGAAATCAAGGTTTCGAGTTTCAAGTAGACCCATTATCTGCAAACTGGATTCTATATTGTTTTCAGAATCTTTGTTCTTGAATTTTATAGACATCTCAGATGCAGTCTGTTTGTAAAGTACCTCAATATCACAAATTTGTATAAGGGAGTCATACTTTTTAATAAGTCTATCAATCTTATTAAATATTTTTACAGCAATGCTTATCTGATTGATAACAAATGTGTTGTTTGTAGTTTTCGTGCTATTGTATATAAATTGTAATATTGAAGTTATGGATGAAATGCAATCAAAGGAAGACTGCCATTTTTTTGTAATTTCTTTTAAGAAAGTTAAAACATTATCTTGATTCAGATATTTCTCTATATCTTTAATTGTCAAATAATAGGCAGATTGATTTAAGAAAATATCCATACATTTCGTCAATGAATCCAACTCATCATTTGTAAAGATAACCTTTATCATTTCTGTTTCCAACAATCGTTTTAGCGACCAGAAGTAAATTGCCTCTTCTTTATTGCCTAAATTGTTTTGGAAAGGGAATAGAAGTTGAATAAATTGGTTTATAAAGGTTTCTGAATAAGGATATCCCATTGTGACATTGATGTCCTTATAATTTTCAGGAATAGAATTTATGACCGGAATTAATAATGTTTCGTCGGAAAGGACAATAACTTCATTCTTAAGAGAGTCTTTGTTATTAAGTTCCTCATTAAGTTTTATTTGCAGGGCATTTGCCTGTATTGTGTTACCTGCAACTCCTATTATATTTATTATTTTTTTCTCTTTACTCGGTTGCTCTTCTCCTATATGAAAATAATTCTCGATTATGTTAAAATCATCAGCATTGTTGGTTCCGTTATTTTTTTCAGGATTAAGACTGCCATGTTCCGACACAAAATTTCGTGCAAAAAGTCCGGCTTCTTGCATTTCGTCTTCGTAATAATATTTGTCTAAATCCCAGAATAACTTAGCCTTGCCAGATTCGACAAGTCTAACAATGATATCCTCTTCTGTACGCGTCATTGCGTTGAAACCGGCAAAGATTATCTTATTGTCTCCAACTACTTTTTCCAATTCGCCTTCTGTTTTTAATAAATCATGCAACTTTCTGGTCATCAAACCATAATAAGCAGAGTTGTCATCAAGAAGTCTTTCTCTTAATTGGGTATAATAGAAATAAAGGGAATTGAAAAATCTTAAGTAAGCAGATTCGGTTTCTGTTAAATTTTCGTCAGAACCAGGTGTCCATTTTTCGGTTTCCTTAACTTCTTTTAAGTATTCGAATATTTTTTTTGCATCAACGTCATATTGATCAATCTCATCAAAATCTTTTACAAGCTGAGATGCTAAAGCAAATAAATTCTTTCTTGTTGATATGTCGATTTTTTTATTCATTATTTCAATGAGTTTATATATAACATCGACATTATCAACTAATTTCAATCCGCTCCACAAACTCATAGCTTCCTCAATAGAAAGAATTTGAGGCAACCAAATGTTTTTGCCAATACATTTAACAAGCTCATTGCGTAATGTTAGAGCCGCACGTTTATTTGGGAAAATTACAATTAAAGAATCCTCTACGAGATTATAATTCTTTGTATCTGTAATAAAATTTGCTAATTTTTTGATAAAAGCCATTCTGATACTTGTTTAAGATGTTCTTGTGTTCCTAAGTCAAACCAATATTCCGGTTCAATATATTCGCTTTTTACCCTGTTCTTTTTGGATATCTCTTTGTACAAACGCCATACATGACATCTTTTCAATTCAAAATCTTTAAAAAACTCAGGTTTAAACATATGCAATCCGCTGAAAGAATAAAGTTTGCATACTTCAGAAAAGTCGCTGTCGCTATCAAAGTCTTCGGTTTGTATATTGTATGTTCCGAGATAATTGTCATTCTTATCAAAAGCCACCTTGCTAATATTGTTGCGGTCTTGAGTAAAGAGCCATGCTGCATCGTCTGATTTTATAAAGTTATCGTAATATGGCTCAAAATTAAAGTCCGAGAATATGTCAACATTATGAATTAGAACAGCTTTGCTATTAGCAAAATATGGTAAGGCCTTTAATATTGCGCCACCTGTGAAATATAAAAATTCTCTCTCGTCGGAGATTTCTATTTCAACGTCATTATAATTCTTCCGGTTTACAAAATCTATAATCTTATCGCCAAAGTGATGTATATTGATAACAATATGATTGAAGTTCTGTGAAATAAGTTTTTCAATTACAAATTCTAACAATGGTTTTCCATTTATTTCCACCAATGCTTTAGGCCTATCACTTGTTAATTCCTTTAATCTTGTTCCCAGTCCTGCAGCAAGTATAAATGCTGTTCTTCTTTCATTTTGTTTCATAATAATAATTTGTATTTTGAATAATATGATTTAATATAATTCTAATATGAGGATATTTTTCGTGGAGGAACTTTGCCGTTTTTTGGGCGAAAAATACAGAACGGTGTTGACCTCCGGTACAACCGAAATTCACAAATAAATTCTTAAAATCTCGTTGTATATAATTGTCAATAGATTGAGTTATAATAGAGCTTGTTAATTCAAAAAAGGCGTGTACTTCTTGATTTTTATTAAGGAAATCTTGTACTTCAATATCTTCTCCGGTTAACTTTTTGTATTCATCATAACGTCCCGGATTCGGTAAAGCTCTGCAATCAAACACGAATCCACCGCCATTGCCACTAAAATCTTGTGGCACACCGCCATTTTTATATGAGAAACTATTTATTGTAACAGTTAGTTTTTCGTTTTCTGTTACTTTATATTTATTAAGTAACATTTCCATCTGTTTCAAGACGGAAGATAATTCTTTCAATTCTAAAGAAAAATTAAGATTGTCTTTTAAAACCATCAGTTCTTTCAATGCATACGGAATACTTTCCAGAAAATGCGATTTCTTCTGTATCAGTCCTCTGAAACCATATGCGCCAAGAACTTGTAATAACCTTATCAATACAAAAGTTTTGTAATATTTATCAAAGTTAATTTTGTGAATATCAATATGATCACTTAACTTTTCTTTATAATACGAAAGCAAATCATTTCTTAAATTATCTGGTATTTGTGCTTTTACCTGATATAATAAAGATATTATGTCGTATTGAAGAGGACCTTTTCTTCCACCTTGATAATCAATAAAGAAAGGTTCATTATCTTTGACCATAATATTTCTGGATTGAAAATCACGATACATAAAAAAGTCGGATGGCGCTTCCATTGCAAAGTCGGCAAGCAACTGAAAATCATGATTCAATCTTGTTTCGTTGAAAACGATTTCTTCATTTATTTTAAGAAAATAATACTTAAAATAATTTAGGTCGTCAATGATGGATTCTTTGTTAAATGAAGAAGTAGGGTAGGCGACACTATAATCTAGATTCTCGTTACCTTTAATTTGAAAATCAACAAGATTCTTAATAACTTTCTTATATAATCCTATTGTTGTTTCATCATATGAATTATTCTGTAAACATTTTTTTACATAATCGAATAATGAAACATCACCTAAATCAGATTGTATATAACAAATTTTATCGTCACTTACCGCCAATACTTCAGGAACAGGAAGTCCTTTGTCCTTAAAATGCTTAGAAAAAATTAAGAACGCCTTGTTTTCTTCAACATTTGTACTATATGTAGCTATATATGATTTATTGTTCGTGAATACTCTAAAGTAAAAACGAGACGAACCAGAAACAGCTAACTTTTTTATTTCAATAATATTATCTGATAAATTGTTATTTATCAATTCTTTTATTGAATTTTCTATAGATTGTAAAACCATCATTGAGTAAAAATTGCTGTTTACAAATTTACACTTTTTAATTAAACTAGTACAGATCGTAAAGATATTTTCCGAACTTTTTTAATAAATGTTTGTTTACTGACAAAAAGTAAAATTATGAAACGAAAAAAATTTTTTATTATGTTAATTATTTCAATCGTTCTTATGCCTTTTATGAGTAAGGCGCAAGAGGAAATAATTATTATTGAAACATTTAAGGAAAATGCGCCTAAGAGATTCAACGCTCCTAAAACGCCGAGTTTTACGATTCTAAGTAAGAATCAAAAATATGCCATGGGATTTAGCGGTTACGTAAAAGGAACTATTTCAATGGATTTTAATGGTTATATCAATAATCCGGCATATTTTACCACTTCCTCAATACCAATTCACCCACTACCGGGTAATGATAAACTTCTGCAATACAATGTAAATCAAAGTAGTCTTTCATATAATTTTGTTTCACTGTCTGATAAACAATCAAAATTTGGAGCATATATCAATATGAATTTCAGCGGAAGTGGTTATTCTCCATATATTGAAGATGCGTATGTTACTTATGGCGGTTTGCTTTTAGGTCGTACAACTAGTCTTTTTACCGACGATGCTGCTATTCCTCCAACAATTGATGGTGAAGGTCCTAACGGTTTGACTTATAAAACCAATACTGTTCTTAATTACAACAGCCATTGGGGAGAAAGAAAAAGATTTAGTACGGGTATTGGTTTAGAAATGCCGTCAACAGACTTTACTGTTTCAAACGAGCAAAATGTTACAAATCAGTATATACCAGACATTCCTTCATATATTCAATATGCTTGGGGTAAAAACAATAATAGTCATATCAGATTGAGTAGTATCATTCGTAACGTAAATTACCGTAATAACATTCAGGATAAGAATAATATAATGACAACATATGCCTGTCAGGTTAGCGGTTTGGTAAATATTAAAGACAAATTGATATTTTATTATCAATTGGCGTACGGCACTGGTATAACACCTTATATTCAAGATGTAAGCGGATTAAAACTGGATTTTTTGCCTAGACAAATTGAAAATCATAATGATAAAGATGCAGGCAAATTAGAACACGTGCAGTCGCTGGGATATTATGCTGGTTTACAATACAATTTCAATCAAAGAACGTTTATGTCGTGTACTTTTAGTCAGGTTGACATTGATGTGCCGGAAAATTATGATGATACAAATTTATATAAAGAAGGATATTATTTGGCGACCAACTTTTTCTGGTACGCGATGCCAAATGTTCAATTAGGTGCAGAATATCTTTATGGCAAGCGAGTAAATCAGAATGAGGAATGGGGACAGGCAAATAGACTACAAATAATGCTGCAATATAATTTTTAGTGATTTTTTTCATGCTTGGGCTGTTCGTTTTGAGCAGCCTTTTTTTGTATGTTTGCAAAAAATACAAACAATGAAATTGATTATAGATTGCGGTTCAACCAAAGCTGATTGGATTATTCTTGATGATGGAGTAATATTAAAAAAAATTAAGACAGAAGGTTTTAACCCTAATTATACGGATAAAGATTCTATTTTAGGTATTGTTGTGGATGAAACATCATATCAAGAATATGTTCAATCTATTACAGAAGTTTATTTCTATGGGTCCGGTTGTGGTAACATTGAAAATTGTAATAAGATAAAAGATATTTTGAGTTCCATTTTTACGTATGCCAAAATAGAAGTGACTCATGATATGATGGCGGCATGTCGAGCTGTTTTAGGTGAAAACAAAGGTATAGCATGTATATTGGGAACCGGATCTAATTCATGTTGTTATAACGGAGAGTTGATAACAGAACAATCAGTTTCTTTAGGTTATGTATTAGGAGATGAAGGCAGTGGTTCTTATATTGGAAAGAATCTAATACGAGACTATTTTTATAAAAAAATGCCGAAGGATTTATCTGTAGATTTTGAGGAAAGTTACGATATTAACATAAAAACTGTAATTAACAGAATTTATCACGACACTCAAGTTTCAAGATATTTTGCTTCATTTGCTAAGTTTGCATACAAGAATATTGAAAACCAATATATTCAAGATTTATGCTCTAGATGTTTTGATGAATTTATAGATAATTTTATCATTATATATGAACATGCAAAAGAAACTGAAATCGGATTTGTGGGATCGATTGCATATTATTTTCGAGATATTATTAAATGCCGACTTGAAACAAAAGGATTAAAACCAGGTGAGATTATTAAAGATCCTATTGACGGTCTTGTTGAATTTCATTCTAAATGATAAAGGGGAGTGATTCAGACTTTCTTTTGTTGATATCGTATCTGGATAATAAAAAAAGAGTGCGGATGCACTCTTTTTTTAGTGAACTGGGCGGGAGTCGAACCCACAACCGCCTGATCCGTAGTCAGGGACTCTATCCAATTGAGCTACCAGTCCAACTGATTTCGAGTGCAAAGATACATCTTTTTTTTAAACAAAAAACAAAAAAAATAAACTTTTTTAAATATTTTTAAGATATTGATTATTAGTGCTTATGCTTGTTTGGTATAGTTGATTGTCCAACATAATAATAATTTTAACACCCTTTAAAAGCATAAAAACGGCATAATTTTGCTAAAAAACAAAACCCCAAAAGTAATTTTATATACTTTCGGGGTTGTTTATACTCTAAATTTATGCGAATATTATTTATCTATTGTTGCTAAGAATTCGTCATTTGAGATTGTTTTGGAGATTCTCTCTTTAAGGAATTCCATTGCTTCAACAGGTGTCATATCTGCGAAGTGATTACGTAACGCCCATACTCTTGCCAACGTTCTTTCATCGACTAATAGGTCGTCGCGACGTGTACCGGAAGCAACGATATCAATAGCAGGGTAGATACGTTTATTTGAGAGTCGGCGGTCTAGTTGTAATTCCATATTGCCGGTTCCTTTAAACTCTTCAAAGATGACTTCGTCCATTTTAGATCCGGTATCTATTAATGCTGTTGCGAGTATTGTTAAAGATCCGCCGTTTTCTATATTACGGGCAGCACCGAAAAAGCGTTTAGGTTTTTGAAGAGCATTGGCTTCAACACCACCTGAAAGTACTTTACCAGAAGCAGGTGACACTGTATTGTATGCGCGTGCCAGACGTGTGATAGAGTCTAATAATATTACTACATCGTGGCCGCATTCTGTCATACGTTTTGCTTTTTCTAAAACGATATTGGCTATTTTCACATGTTTTTCGGCCGGTTCGTCAAATGTAGAAGATATTACTTCAGCATTAACGCTACGTGCCATGTCGGTTACTTCTTCAGGGCGTTCGTCGATTAATAATATTATAAGGTATACTTCGGGATGGTTTGCCGCGATAGCGTTGGCGACTTCTTTTAACAATACAGTCTTACCAGTCTTTGGTTGAGCTACGATGAGACCGCGTTGTCCTTTTCCGATAGGGGCGAAGAGGTCCATAATTCTGGTTGATATTGTACTACCTTTATGTCCTGTGATATTAAACTTCTCAGTAGGGAAGAGTGGAGTCAAGAAATCGAAAGGAATACGGTCGCGTACTTGTTCTGGTGTTAATCCGTTGATTTTATTAACTTTAATAAGCGGAAAATATTTCTCACCTGATTTTGGTGGACGTATTATACCTTGTATACTATCACCGGTTTTAAGTCCGAATAATTTTATCTGTGATTGTGATACATAAACATCGTCGGGTGAGTTGAGGTAGTTATAATCTGAAGAACGTAGGAAGCCATAACCATCTGGCATTATTTCCAATACGCCTTCAGCATTGACAACAGCATCGAATTCAGAAACTATCTCTTCTTTCTTTAAACGGCGGTTTTCTTCTTGAGTGTGATTTTTGGATGTTTCATAAACAGACTCTTTTTCTTCAACCACAGATAATGTCTCAGCATGCTCTGAATCTCCTGTAATTTCGACTACTTCTTTATTTTCTGGTGACACCTCTTCGATTCTGGTTTTCGTTTCGGCAACAGTTTTTATTTCTGTTTTACTCTTTCTACCTCTCTTATTTTTTACTTGCGGTTTATCTGTTAAATCTTCGTTTTGATGTGATTTAGAAGCAACATCACCATTGTTTAAATTGCTGGATTCGGTTTCTTTATCTTCCAGTTCTCCCTTGTTTTTAGAGTGTGTCTGAGGAATCTGATCGTGTTCTTCGTTATTATTTGTGTCAGTTTTAACAACGTCACTTTGTCTGCCTATTCTTGGACGTTTTTCTCGTTTGGGTTTTACGTCATTATCTGAATCATCTTTATCCTGATTTACTTCAGTTTGAGGTGTTTTTGACTTTTCGCTATTGCCAATACCTGCATTTTCTTTTTTATCAGGTCTGGACGTTGCTACTTTACGACCCCTCTTTTTAGGTTGGTCTGCATCTGAACTTTTTACTTTCGTAATCATTTCAGGCTTTGTGGCTTGTAAATCAATGATAGCGTAAACTAACTCATCCTTTGGCAAGTCGATATTTTCAACGCCTAAATTATGAGCTATCTCTTTAAGTTCAACTAACGACTTTTCTTTTAGTTCATAAATGTCGTACATAGAATTTTCCTTTGAATTTATAATTTGATGAAGGAACTTTATTTTGAAATTTAGAAGTGGACCACTTCTGTTGATTAGAACAATGTTGTTTTATTTTTGTTCAAATGTTTTGCAAATATACTACTTTTTATTGAAAAACCAAGCATTTTTAAAAATAAAAAATAATTGTCGTAATAATCAAATCATTATATTTGCAGAAAAATTAAACACAATTATTATGATACAAAGAATTCAAAGTGTATTTTTATTTTTAGCAGCGGTTTTTTCTGGAGTTTTATTTTTTACTCCGATAGCTGCTTTTGGACATGGTACTGATTTAATGAGACTTACAGTTTTTAATGTACAAAATCAGACGGCAGATCAGTTTTTCTCAAGTGCCTATACGTTACCTTTATTAATAACAGCGCTGTTAATGCTTATAGTTCCTGTTCTTACAATTTTCTTGTATAAAAAAAGAGAACTTCAGTTAAAACTTTCATCATTGAACGTTTTTTTGAATGCAATTTTATGTGGACTCATTTTCTTATATTATTCTTCTAATATTCAAAAAACTATAGCATCTGAAACAATTACATATTTATTTGGCACATATGTCCCATTGATTAATATGGTGTTGTCAATTTTAGCAATGCGATGGATTAAGAAAGACATAGAACTTATTAAGTCAATAGATAGATTAAGATAATAAATGACAATAAAAAAAGCACCTGAAATTTTAGGTGCTTTTTTTAATTGTCATACAATATCTAACTGACATTTCATTTGCCGATGCAACACATTTACACTATTGATTGAAAGCGTTTTAGCCTTTTAATCGGTACAACTCGCATTTTTGCAATGACACGGAAAATACTCACAAATTCATAGTGCTGATAATCAGCGATTTCGATATACGTGTTGTACCGCGCTTTTCAAGCTCATTTTCAAGTTTCGTAGACGCCAAATTGAAGTGATTTATATTCAGCTTCTTACCTCATTTGCGTTCCAAATGATTTCTAATGCAAAGATACGCTTTTTCTTGCGTATTATTGCTAATCATTGCTAACTAAATAACTTTATTTATCACTTCTTTGGAAGCGATGCAAGCGCTCTTGGTACGATTGCTTGTACATGCGTTTAACCTTCTCCTCCAAAAATGAATTCTCGATGAGTTCGTAAACCTTTGGTTGCTCCGTTGCAAATAGTTCAATAATAGAGGCCAACTTTTTAGGTAGAACACCAATGCGAGTTCCAAAAGTAATGAAGTCGTCTTTGCATGGGTGTAATGTTCTTGAATAAACATCTGAGTATTCTGACTCAGGGATTAGTCCATCTTGCAATGCAAAGTCCCCGTCATTGACATGTATAGAGGTATTCATCAAATCATATGCAGGAGTCAGTACATAGTCTCCGCCATCGGTCTCTTGTAGTGAGAAGTTTTTCAGGTGAGCATCACCATTGCTGAACAGATAATTGAAGACAACAAGGGTGAAATACTTGGCCATCTCAACTTGCCACGCAGAAACATTCTGTTTCAAGAGGTTTGCTATATCCTCATAGCTGCCGGAATATTTGAAGTCGCTACCGCTGTTTCTTTCGGTTTTTCCAGCAATAGAAGCAAAATCATCTTGCCTAATTTTAGATCCATCTGCTTTGTAGTCAAACCTCTTAGTTATATAAAAAGGGTTGTCATCAGCAAAAAAAGCAAGTGCATTCGCAGCTGTATTGATTTTATACACCTGGCTTGCAATCTGCATAGTCAGATGCTCATTGGCAGGAATATTATGTCTGAAGCGAAGGTTTCTATATTCAGGAATAGGCTTTATGATATAACGTCCAGACTCTCCTTCAGGAGTAATTATGATTTTGCCTTTCTGGATTATGGCTGATATCTTCTCCTGTACTCCAGAGATAGAAATTTTGTTTATTGATGCTACAATCTCACGTCCGGTGTCATCGTTTATCGTTAGGTCCATGATGTGGCTAACCTTCTTGCCGCCGAAAACTTTTCGCAGGCACGAAGGACTATATGTATCAAATCCCGGCGCAAGTGTGCCAGGACAAACGTCTATTGTTCTCATAATTTTTCTATTGTTATAGCACCTATAGTATCGTACTTTGCCGTAGCTAATAATAAACCGAATGAATCATTTTCGTCTATTCTTAATGTCATGCACTGGGTTGCCTTGTTGGCACCTTCAGAGAGCATGTTATAAAAGAAGGGAAATAATTCATCAGAAACATACTCCTCCTTTCGTTTGGGAAAGGCTAGTGAAATTGCACGCAATTCGGGATTGATAAGATATTCATCGTCATATTTGAAAATATAACGCATGTCATCTGTTTCAGTTAGCGTGCCCGCAACTATCTTATTTGCTAAAACTAATGCTCGTCTCATTATTCATTAATGATTTTTACTCTCATAATCAACTCCAAGCCAAGAACCCCTGCAATCTTTTCCAAAGTTTTCAAAGATGGGTTTCCTTTCTCTGATTCTACACTTTTAATTATACGCAAACTAAGCTCCGTATAGTCTGATAAATCCTGTTGGGTCAATCCCAATACAGTCCTTCGTTCCTTTATTAATTCTCCGTACTTCATGGTGCAATATATTACACATTTGATGCAAAAGTATATATTTTCTTTTGAATATCCAAACATTTGTGCAATATAATGCACTTCTTTATTGAAAAATTCACCGCAAAATTATATTTCTTTTGATGCTATCTCATAATGATTGTAATTTCAATCATTGTGAGCGTATTTTAGTCGTGATGCTTCTAAATACAATCATTTTGGAGAGTATAAAATTCCTCTGATATTTAGTGGCGGATTATGTAAAAAACATGTCTAAAGGGTATAAAATAGACTTTTAAAACATATTTTTTTACTGAAATATTCCTCCAAAAGAAAGAAATGAGTAGTTTTGTGTTATAAATATCAGTATAATACAGATAAACCCTACATTATGCAGATAACTATTAGTATAGTGATAGATACAATTGCTTATGAAAGATTTTTATGAATACTCTACTCCCGAATTGGTACGTATGTTAGGTGAACGCTTCAAGGAATATAGAATGCGATGCGATCTGACTCAAAAAGAAGTATCGGAACTATCTGGTGTTGGCCTTACTACCATACACAAGTTCGAGAATGGTACAGCTGGAAATCTTTCATTGTCAACATTCATTCTATTACTGAAAGTGATTGGACAAATCAACTATTTAGATGACTTACTACCAGAGTTGCCCGTATCACCTTATCTTATGCGGAGAAATGAGAAGAAAGCACAACGTATAAGACATAAAATTTCTAGAAAATAGAATGGATTTATGGTTATAATCCGCCAAATCGCCTAAAAAAAGTGAGATTTGGCGAGATATGATGAAAAAACAGATGAAAATCGAAGAAGACATACTTTATTGCCTCGCGAGTCAGAACCGAGGAATGCGAACAGAACAGATTGCGGAAATGATAAATCACCAACGATTGCATATCCGTAAGGATGGACAACCAGTTACATCCAATCAGGTTTATGCCGTTGTGTGTCGCTTTCCCGATGTGTTTGTCAAGGCAGAAGGACGGATTATGTTGATGATATAATAGACAATTATGCTAGCATACATATACATAGAAAAAGGAAAGTTCGCTTTGGTGGAGAAGCCGAAGCCTACGTTGATAGAACCTACCGATGCCATTGTTCGTGTAATGATGAGTAGTATTTGTTCAAGCGACCTACATATCAAACATGGAAGTGTACCTCGTGCAGTGCCAGGCATTACCGTTGGACACGAAATGGTGGGAGTGGTCGAAGCCGTGGGCGCGGAGGTTACCCATGTAAAACCAGGCGACCGAGTGACGGTGAATGTAGAGACCTTTTGCGGAGAGTGCTTCTTCTGCAAGAATGGCTATGTGAACAATTGTACCGACCCGAATGGCGGTTGGGCATTGGGGTGCCGTATCGATGGCGGACAGACGGAATACGTGCGTGTACCGCTAGCCAACCAAGGCTTGAACCGTATTCCTGATAGCGTTTCCGATGAACAAGCTTTGTTTGTGGGTGATGTCTTGGCCACTGGCTTTTGGGCAGCTCGCATCTCGGAGATTACCGAAGAGGATACCGTACTGATTATAGGAGCAGGACCTACGGGAATCTGCACTTTGCTCTGCGCTATGCTTCATAAGCCCAAGCGTATCATTGTATGCGAAAAGTCTGAAGAAAGACAGGCATTTGTACGCAAGCATCATCCCGATGTACTGCTCACCACTCCCGAAGAGTGCAAGGAGTTTGTATTGAAGCATAGCGAACACGGAGGATCCGACCGAGTGCTCGAAGTGGCAGGAGCCAATGAAACTTTCCGTTTGGCGTGGGAGTGTGCCCGTCCCAATGCGATTGTAACGGTGGTTGCCCTTTACGACCAGCCTCAGGTGCTTCCTTTGCCTGACATGTACGGCAAGAATTTGACCTTCAAAACGGGTGGCGTGGATGGATGCGATTGCGAGGAGGCGCTTCGCCTTATTGAAGCAGGAAAGATTGACACCACTCCACTCATCACGCATCGTTTTCCGTTGAGTGAGATTGAGGAAGCCTACCGCATCTTTGAGAACAAGCTGGATGGAGTGATTAAGGTGGCTATCATTTGATTAGAAGAAA
>JAZUST010000045.1:0-3842 GCA_045606865.1 Bacteroidales bacterium | reverse complement strand
TCGTAGCCATGTCGTTCTGTGAGCCAAGGAGTTGAGGAGCTCAGTTGTCTTCCTAAGACCGCTTGGCCTCCGACTTATTACATTTTGTCAATATTTAATCATCATAAGACATTCCACCATAGCCACGAGAACGTTTTTTGTTTTTGGCTTGTTCGTAATCTTCCCAGTTATCAACTCCATATTTTCTGTATTCATTTGCAATATGTTCTAGTTCTTCAGCTGATGTATTTCTCCAAGTGTCTAAACGACCATTTAAATTTAAAATTTGCTCACTTGCATTTTTAACAGCCTGCATCAAACCATTTTCACAAGTAATATTTTCTCCGTTTTTGCCCCGTACACTAATTTTTGACGACCATATAGCGTTGTACAAATTATCTTTTTCAGCTCTGATTTGTTCTGTTTGTTCTGCTACTGCACAATTAGTTTTTGTCTGTACAAGAGTTTCAAAATTTTCTTGAAGTCCTTTAAGTCTTTTGTCGGTCTGTTCTGCAACAATTGTTTTTTTCACAACAGGTTTTAATTTCTCCTGGATAAACTTTTCTTTTTCTTGCTGATAACTTTCTGCAGATTGTCCGAATTTTTTCTGTGGCAAATTTTGGCTTATATCTTCTGCAAGTTTTTCAAGTTCCTGGTCTTTCTGATTCTGCTTTTCATAATAACTTTTAATTGTTTGGTGCTTGGCTTTACTGCCTTTAATTCCCCTATCAAGTCCAAATTCTTTTCCTACAGAATTATAAAAATCATCTTGTAGAGCTGACATTTTATCTCGTCCACCAAAGAATTTTCTTGCGTTAAGTTTGCCATTTTCATCAATCGGAGTTAGCAACAAAGACACGTGGGGTGTCGTTTCATCACGATGATACGCAATAAAAAAAACATTCTCTTTTCCGAATTTCTCTCTTGCCCAATTCGAGCAAGCATTTAAATATTTTGTCGCATTAAAATCCTTTCTTTGCATTACTTCGGGAGAAACTGTCATCATAAATTCAACAGCTCTAACACCGTTCTTTCTCACTTTTTCGGGCAATCGTTTTTTATACATTGCCATTGCTTTTTGTTGTTGGTCTTTTCTAAATTGTAAATCAGCATTAACAGATTTATCTGTTTTTCCGTTTTTGTCTGTTGGGTAATCGTTCGGGAAAAACCAATTATTTTTCATCAGTTCGGGGTCTGCGTTGTCCGTTTCCCTTGTCCGTAAATGATGAGAAATTGCTCCACCTACATTTGAATTGGAGTGTAGTTTTTTAATTCGCATAATACAAAAATTAGACATAATTCAATCTCCAGGAGCAAACAAGACTTTGTGATTTTCTAAAGAAAATCGCAAAGTTTTAGGGGTTCGGGGAAAAACCCCGACTGTTGCAATGCAACAGAAAAAAGGGTTCTAAGGGGAAAGATTCCCCTAGCGAACGACAATTTATGTAATAAATTGTGTAGTGAGTACATATTATCACGGATAATATGTTGCTGACAAGCGACTTGGAGCGACTGCACCGACCACACACGGACAAAAACGAGCGTTTTCAGCTCGTTCCGTGGGGGTAGGCGGTGCTGATCGCGGAAAGTCGCTTGTCAGGAAAAACAACAAAACATCACTTATTTAAGTTTTGTTGTTTTTCTTTCCAGGCTTTCTTGTACTTGTAATATACGGATTTTTGCAAGCCAGTATCTTCACAGAATTGCTTATAGTCGCCTTGTGGATTCATATCCAGGAAAGCAAAAACAACTTTTTCAGCTGAAAGTCTGCCATTCCATTTTGTCCCTAGTTCTGCCTGGTTAATGTCTCTCATTGCTCTTGCTCTAACAAGATGAGCTGATTGAGTTCTTCCGTTTCGTTTGTTTTTGGGAAGTTCAATACCACTTATTTTTTCAATGTCAGCTCTTGGAAAAGTTCTGTAGCATTCCTGGAACATTTCCAAAGCAGATTTTAAATCGCTTTCTGTGAATGGGTTGTTTTCGTGTCTGCCCTTGTCATTGAGATATTCCAAAAATGAATAAGCGTCTTTTGTCAGCTCTTCTTCGGAGATTCCACATTTTATAGCATAACAAGAAAGACACATCACATAAAAATATCTGTGATGTACTTCAACTTTCTGCACCTGGTTCTTCCACCAGTCATATAAAGCTCTTTTACAAGTCCAGTTTTTTTTAGTTCTGCCAAGTTCTATTCTTTGGTGATACCATTCGGGATATTTTTTCTTTGCTTGTTCAAGTGTTAATTTTGAATGATAAAAAGTATCCGTGATTTTGTTTTCATCAGAAACAAATTGCGACAAATACTCTAGTGTTATTTTCTTCCCAACCTGGAACGCAACAACAGTTCCACCTTGTTTTGTACCACTTCCCACAAGTCTAAAACCTTGATTTATTCCCTGGAATTGTTTCTGTTCAAGTTTTGAAGTGTCCTTGTTCCAAAGTTTTTCCGTAAGCTCGTATTTTAATTTTTTAAGTTGTTTTTGTATGTTCGGATAAAGTGGAATAGGCTTTTCAAAAACATAATACAAGTGAATTCCATTTCCGGAAACGACGATATAAGTCGGAATTGGTCTAACATCTCTTTCAAAATACCACCCAAAAAGATGGTCTAATTCTTTTTCGCCAACATAATCAATATCAAAAACAAGTGCAAAAAGTTCCCTTGCATTTGCTGATGTTCTATTTCGTCCAAAATATGAAATTGGCGACATAAAACAAGTATCTAATTTGAGTGAATTAAAAATCTCAAACAAATCATCAAAAACTAAACGAGTATGCATTTTATCATCATCAGTTTTATAAACCAGGAATCCATTTCCTTTTCCATCTGCCTTGTAGTCTTCTCCTTGCTCTTCCTGGAACGAACCAAAAGGAAAAATATCTCTGTAAAAATCAGCAGCAGCAGTCTTTTTTAAAAAATATTTCTCTCTAAAATTGTTTGAAGAGTCATAAAACCATTCTAATTTTTCTTGATATAAATCACTCATAAGTTATCTCACCTGTATAAGCTTATAGTACCGTAGGGGACGTATATTATCAATATATTTATGGAAAGCATTTTAAAATTCATTCCAGGGATATTCAGTACTGTAGGGGGCGTATATTATCAATGAATATATGCACTCACACCCCAAAAAAAAGGGCTATTTTAAGCCCTTTTTTTTGGGGTGATATTAAATGTCATTTATGAAAAAAAAGGCTCTCAGAACGCATTTATGAGCGTCCTGGAGCGTGTTTTTAGGTGTCATAAACATTCTTTCTGTGTCCTACTCTAAGCACTGTTATTAAAATTTTTGCGTCTTGAATATCACAGATAACCCTATAATCACCAACACGATAACGCCATAACCCACTTAAATTAGCTTTTAAAGCCTTTCCCCTTTGTCGTGGGTCATCAAGAGTAGCTATTTCATTCATTTCTTGAATAATAGCTCTCTGAAATTGTCCATCTAGCTTTTTTAATTGTTTCAAAGCTGATTCAGAATATTCAACTTTCACAATCCAAGCTCCTTACAAACTTCTTCTGTGGTGTAAGTTTTTTCTTTGCCACTTCTGATGTCTTGTAAAACTTTTTCTGAAAGATAAATATCTTCTAAATCTTCAAGATGTTCTTCAAGCAAAAGATTAAAATAAAAACTTGAAGGTCTACGTGTTTCTTTTGCCAAAAAATCCACTCTGCTTTTGAATTCTTGTGTTGTTCTAAAAGTTGCTGTTGCTGTCATTGCCATAGATTACGCTCCTTTATGTAATACATTGTATACAATGTATTACATTTTGTCAATATTTAATCATCATAAGACATTCCACCATAGCCACGAGAACGTTTTTTGTTTTTGGCTTGTTCGTAATCTTCCCAGTTATCA
>JAZUST010000044.1:0-4316 GCA_045606865.1 Bacteroidales bacterium | reverse complement strand
GAAATTTCAAGAAATGCTGGAGACTACTATCCAAGAGTATCATAATAGAAGGAAATTCCTTTCAGAGGAGGAAGCCGGCGAAACACAGGAAGCTACAGCGGAAAGTATCATCAAAAATGCTACAGAACAGGCATTAAACATTCTCAAAGACATGAAGGCAGACAGAGAAAGCTTCCGCAAATTAGGACTTACCTTTGAAGAGAAGGCGGCTTATGACATTCTCATACATCTAAGAGACAGGAACAATTTTGTTTATGGAGAAGATAAGGATGTGGATGGTGTTGTAATTAACGATAAGTGTAAAAGCCTTGCTTGCAAGATTCGAGAGATTATTGATGCTAAATCGTCATTTGCTGATTGGCTTAACAACCAACGAGTACGCGACCAACTGAAACAAGACATTAAGATTTGTCTTGTTAAGAATGGCTATCCTCCACAGTATACCCCTGAGGTCTTTCGTGAAGTGATGGAACAAGTAGAGAACTTTAAAGAAAACGAACCATCTGCGCCTGTGATTCCTTATGCTTCGTTAGAACAGGAAACGGGAATGATGATGGCTGCTGAAGATATTTATACATATAGACGATAAAAAGATTGGCAAATATGGTGGACTTTACGTAAAAAACATAAACTAACTAAATACATCCAAAATTCTTGTTTTTCTTCAAAAAAAATCATATCTTTGTGAATGCTTTTTTCAGAACCTGAGAATCTTAAAATCTGAGAATCTGGAAAGGTGAAAATTAAATTTAACTAAGTATAAACTCTTTAATTAATAACATTATGTCAGAAAAAATGACTTCACAATTAGCAATGGAGTTGGAAGCTAAATACGGCGCTCACAACTATCATCCACTTCCTGTAGTTTTAGCAAAAGGTAAAGGCGCAAAAGTATGGGACGTAGAAGGCAAAGAATATTACGATTTCTTATCAGCTTATTCAGCAGTAAATCAAGGTCACTGCCATCCTGCAATCATCAAGGCTTTATGTGACCAAGCACAAAACTTAACTTTAAGCTCACGCGCTTTCTATAATGACAGCCTCGGCGTATGGGAAAAATATATCACAGAATATTTCGGATACGACAAGGTTCTTCCTATGAACACAGGCGCAGAAGCTGACGAGACAGCTCTTAAACTCGCTCGCCGTTGGGGAACAGTATGCAAAGGCATTCCAAATGATGAAGTAACAATCGTTTGCTGCGAAGGCAACTTCCACGGTCGTACCATCACCATCATCACAATGTCGAACGACCCTGACTCATACGCAAACTACGGTCCTCTTACTCCTGGTTTCATCCGTATCCCTTACAACGACCCAGACGCATTGGAAACTGTATTGAAAGAACACGGTCACAAAATCGCAGGTTTCTTGTTAGAACCAATTCAAGGTGAAGCCGGCGTTTACGTACCAGATGAAGGCTACCTTAAAAAATGCTACGACATCTGTAAGAAATACAACGTCTTGTTCATGGCCGACGAAGTACAAAGCGGTATCGCCCGTACAGGTAAGATGTTAGCCTGCGACCACGAAAACGTCCGCCCTGATATATTAATATTAGGTAAAGCTTTGAGTGGCGGCGTGGTTCCAGTATCGGCAGTCTTGGCTGACGACTATATCATGATGAACATCAAACCAGGCGAACACGGATCAACATTCGGCGGCAACCCAATAGCTGCTAAAGTAAGTATGGCTGCTCTTCAAGTCATCAAAGACGAAAACCTCATGGAGAAGGCAGAATATCTAGGAAACATTTTCCGTGAAGAGATGAGAAAAATCGACAGTCCTATGATTGAGTTAGTACGCGGTAAAGGTTTGTTAAACGCTGTCATCATCAAACCTAAAGACGGTAAAGAAGCTTGGGACGTTTGTATGAAGATGAAAGAAAACGGCGTTTTGGCAAAACCAACACACCAACATATCATCCGCTTCGCTCCTCCTTTAGTAATCACTGAAGAAGAATTACGCGCAGCAATAGAAATCATCAAAGAAACAATTTTGTCATTTTAATTGACAAGACTCATAGTCATAAGGTCACAGGGTCACAAAGTCTTGCGACCTTGTGACTTTCTGTCATTTTGACCATTTTAATCATGCTCACAAAAATCATCATTTATTACCTATTATTAATTAATATAGGCAACTTCGCCGTCTTCGGCATCGATAAATTGTTGGCAAAGAGAGGAAGCAAGGAACGTATTCCTGAATCCACGCTGATATTATTTTCCGCCATTGGCGGTTCCATCGGCGGATTAGCAGCCATGTATCTTTTCCGTCATAAGACAAGACACGCGAAGTTCTATATCTGTCTGCCTTTGTTTTTGATTTTACATATTATCGTAGCGATAATGATGGTGTTTTAAAATTTATACAGAAATGTCACACAAACCAATTGATATAAATAGTAAAATAATCTACATCGACATGGATAATGTGATTGTTGATTTCAAGTCGGGACTCAATAAAATTTCTGATGAAGTAAAATCTCAATACGCCGATGATGGAAACGGCAAACCTCATTATGATGACATTCCAAACATTTTTTCTTTAATGGAACCAATGGAAGGCGCTGTTGACGCCATCAAAGCAATCGCAGCGACAAATCATTACGAATTGGTAATCTTATCTACTGCACCTTGGGACAACCCTTCTGCTTGGTGCGACAAATTGCAATGGGTGAAACATTATTTCGATTCTGACAACGAAGACGGATTATTCTACAAACGACTGATACTAAGTCATCACAAAGAACTCTGCATTCAGAAAGACTCGTGGCTTATTGACGACAGACCTAACAATGGTGCTAAAAACTTCGGAGAACGTCACATTCATTTCGGAACAGTGAAATTTCCCACTTGGGAAAGCATCAAGAAATTCTTTATAGAAAAGAATTAATTTTCAATTGTTAATATTTTCAATTTTCATCTAATTTCCGGCATTTCCCTCATCGCTTCGATCTTCTTATTCTCGATGTCGATATGATAGCAAAACATTGTCTTGCCGTTCGTCAGCAAAATATAATTGACATTCAATCCAGAATAATATCGGATCGCCTGGTCGAGAACTTTCTGTGTTATCGGCACTGATTCAGCTTTACATTCTACTATCATTTCCGGTTGCCCAAATTTGTTGAAAACAACTATGTCGCAGCGTTTTGGCAAGTTGTTAACCTTTATGGAATATTCAACAGCTATGAGACCTGCCAGATATTTTTTTATCTCCACTAAATAATAAAGTGTCTTTTGGCGCACTTCTTCTTCCGGAGTCAATGTGCAATAAATCTTGCGAATAGGATCAAAGACCTTTGTCCTGCCTTCTTCTATAATAGTATTAAACCAATTCATCATAAATACAAAAATACGAAAATGTTAAATTAAATTATGATAGTTTTAATAAATTATTATTTCTGTATTATTATTTCTTAATTATAAAATTAATATCGAGATGAAAAAATATTATTTACTTCTCTTTCCATGATGAATTACGTTAGTGCACAAAAGAAAATTTAAAAAGAAAATTGTAGATGTATCTTAAATTTAGTAAACAAAAAAAGTTTAATAAAATATAAAGTTATAGAAAAAATAATTATCTTTGCAGAGCAAAAAAGACAGATGTCGGATTCTACTAGTCGGTCAGGTAACGACACTCTCACTGTCGAAACAGGGGTTCGAATCCCCTATCCGATACAAAAATTTATTTGAAAAGATGATAACCGCTAACAAGGCGGTTGTTGTTTTTTAAAGCTTTGTGAAATAACACCAACCATTTCTCAGATTTTCAATTCCTTATATTTTCAGATTAAAATTTTTCACGTTTTCAGTTTCACAGATTCTCAGATTTTAACTTGGGCGTCCCGGCTTACGCCGTCGGGCTTTCCGCTATATCTTTTTCCGCTGCGCTCCAAAAGGATGCCGCTCCAATCCCTGACGCGGGGAGGGGTCATGAATTGAAAAGCATACTCTTGTTATAAAACAACACAATTAAAACAGTAAGATTATCATCAAAACAAGATATAAATAAGGAGGGGAAAATATCACAAATAGAGACTCAGGAGCTAAAGGATCCGTGTTCATCCGTTAGATCCGTGGGGGCGGAAAAAAGCGTGTAGGGAAAACAGGGGTTCGGAAGACCGAGATACAATCACAAAAACAGAAAACCCCGGCGTAATGCCGGGGTTTCCGTTATGGGGGTGGCGACGACCTACTTTCCCACAAGTCAATGCAGTATCATCGGCGCTGCGGGGCTTAACTTCTCTGTTCGGAATGGGAAGAGGTGGACCTCCGCGCTATAGTCACCATGTGTATCTTATCTGTCTT
>JAZUST010000043.1:0-5020 GCA_045606865.1 Bacteroidales bacterium | reverse complement strand
CGAGACCAATCAAAGCGCTGTAGGCGCGACAGAGTTCTGTCGTCCCTACAGGACTTCTATGATGGTCTGTTGTTGTTTGGCAGGCGTTCCGCTTCACTGCACACCTGCTTTGTAGTCTTGCGTCCTTACAGGACTGCTTGTAAGTGATTGGAATAATATCAATTGATTTTGCCATCTTCGATTGAATGTTTCTTAACTGTTTCATTAAAAAAAAGCAGTAGTCGTCTGCCATATAGAAAATTTCAATAACTTTGTTGCAGGATAAGATAACGTTTTGTTCTTTTTGTTAGCACTTTAAAGATACAAAAATATCGTTATGTTATTCATTTTTTAGTAAATTATTTTATATCGAACTCACGTTATTTACTATGAAAAAATATCTTCTACTATTAATGACAATTTTCCTTGTTAGCTCATGCATTCAACGCAAACAACTTGGATATACGAGAGATGGTATACAAGGATATACTCACTTTAAAAACAAGGATCCTTTCGCCATTTATTCCGATTGCCATGATACGTGTTTCATTAAAATGGTTGATTTGCAAGCTGAACAGGAAGCAGGATACATGGTGACTATTATATCACAAAAAAAAGACTTCTTCTTTGTGCGTTTTGATTATCCCAATACAGGTCAGTTTTGGATAAAAAAAGGTGATATAGGATTAAATATTCGAGGATTAGTATCTGATGATGAAAAAAACACCTCTGTCCCTATTTATAAAAAGCCTTGTTTTAAATCACCAATAGTGGCTAACATAAATTCCCCTCAACATGTGCCAATCCTTAATACAAAACGAAATTGGGTTTATATAGAAGCAATTGTTGAGGACGGCAATGAAATAGAAGGTTGGCTCGCACCTTTTAACCAGTGTGGTAATCCATATACCACTTGTCCATAATATCAAATTGAAATAAAACCTAAACAATGACCGCTATGTTTGAATACTCCCAATCCTACAACCGCTACTCCTACTGCTTCAACAACCCGCTGAGATTTACCGATCCGAGCGGTTATGTGGTGAGAGGAAGAAATGATGTTCTTAATCCGCAGTATTTTATCTGGTTGAAATCTTCCAACTCAAAAAACGGAAATTCATTCAATACCGATATTGTTGAGGGATCGCCTATGATGATGGAGGATAATTATACCGTAGATGAACAAGGCTATATCAAATTGGTGGAAAAAACCAATCGAGGTCATAATCATAGTCATCCAATGAATGCGTATCCATCTAACAATGATAAGAAGTGGGCACAAAATGTTACTTCAAAATTTCCAACAGCAACACTTAAAATATATCTCAATGGAATTTATTACGAATATGATAAATTTGGAATGTCAGAATCCAGTATCTTTAAATACTATATAAATTATTGAATTATGAAATATTTTTTAATAACGTTATTGAGTGTCACATTAGGTTTCAATCTGCAATCTCAAGAATATATATCCATAGACAAAACATTGAATCTATATGACATTGAGAGTGAGAAATTAGAACTTGTTATTGACACTGTCATTGGTTATGAGAAAAATGAATCTTATTACAATGACTCATTAGTATTTTTGGTTTCTGTAAGATTGTTAGAATCACCGGATATTAAGAAAGCTGTAGAAGGTGATTTGTTTGAAATATGCATTAATACAACAGAAACATTGTCAGATTTGGATAAGGTAACAGGCTATTTTTACTATCATAATCACTTGTTCCTTATTTGTAGTAATAATGATAAATTCAATCTATTTAGGAATACTTACGAAAGTGAAGAATTTCATTACGAGTGCAAAATTAATAGCAATGAAGATAATAATAAAATTATAACAACAAATTTGATAGCCATTGATGACACCCATGCCTCATGGTGTTATTTATATTACCAAAAAACAGATGTGTTTAAGGGAATGTCGAATTTATAACAGAAATAAGTGTGAAAAGGATATTATGCTTTCAATATAATTTTGTATTATTGGATAATCATAAAACAAAGTAATGAAGTTATAGGACCTATGTTATATGATGATTTTGTAATATGAAGAAAAGAGAATAATATCTCGGAAAAATTGTCATTTGAATAAACAAAAAATAATCATAAAATGAAAAATATAATTGTAATATTGTTTTTGTTTGTATCATGTTTGAGTATATCGTATGCCCAAAACAACAATTATTGTTTTGTCTATAACATGAATGAATATATTCCATTATATCAAAATTCAGATGACAGTACCGCATCTTCATCTTTGTATCAGGACACCTTAAAGGAAAATTATTATTCTCTTCAGATAATTGATTGTAAAAAAGATAGATTCAAAGTACGTATTATTGATGAAAACAACATAAATACAACTGGTTGGATTGATAAAGAATATTGTTTTGTTTGGTGCTGGCTGATGTCATCAAATAGCATATACTTATTTCCAGAACCTAATATGGTAAATTCATACACCGAAATATCTGAAGATGATATGTCGAGTAATCGTGGTGGTTATGTCGCCAATATTATAGAATTTGATAATAAATCAAATTGGATAAAAATATCATTAACGACAAAAACATCTGTATATACCGGTTGGACTCTGAATTATTGTAATAATATTTATGGATCATGTGAGGGATGGAAATCAACACCTCCATCACAAATATACTAAAAATACCGTTATGTTATTCATTTTTAATGAATTATTTTATATCGAACTCACGTTAATTATGAACCTCAAAGATTTATCAAACTTACTAAAAAGTTCTCTTACAAAAGAGGAAAAGAAAAATATCACCATAAAATCACCATATTATCTTTTTGCCAAAAAACCGTATAGAATAGATGTGTTGGTTAAAAATGACATCTCATATCATATAAAAAAAGTAAAAAGTATTGGCAAGAATTATGGTGGATTATTGTGGTATGTATATAGTTCAGATTGTAATAATATAAATCAGAATTTGACTGTTTTCGGAAATGCGACAGAGTCTGAAGCATGCAATTTCTTATATGATTGGTTTAAAACAGGTTCAAGGAATATTGAAACAAAATCTATTTTCCATTATATTGATACAGATGGCTTGAAAGATGGCGATGTATTTGAAATGCCTTTGACCGACAATAAAAAATGTTATTTCCAATACATTTGCAGGGATTATTGCCAAGAAGCATACGGCACAGATGTCATTGTCGTGTTTAAGAAAATATACGACAAGAATTATATAGCAAATTTTGCCGAGATAACTAATGATGAAATATCTCATATTTATCATACAACAGTAGGAGAAGGAGTCAAATCGTTCAGTTGGAAAAAAGTCGGTAATTGTACACCAAGAAATATTGACTATGTTACTTTTATGTCATTTGATGAAAACTATAATGATAAGAAATGGATGGTATGGCATATTGGAGATTTGGATTGTAAGTTTGTTTCAAAACTTCCTGAGAAAAATACTTTTATGTCAGATATAACTGATCCTTTGGAAATTTCTGTAGAAATAATGATTTCTTCGTATAAGTTAAAGATGAATGTCGTTACGGCAAATGAATGTTGCGAAGATATAATTAGCACAATGGATATTTATCAAAGGATAACGTTGTTTTTGAATAAGTACTGGGAGCGAGTTAAAATGTCAGATGTTGGAGAATGGTTGAATTTTAGTTCTCGTATTGATTATGATGTGAAAAATGATGCCATAGGGATATTTTATAATGATTACGGATACCAATCATACGTTGATTTTGTGACGCTTTTAGGTTTGAAAAATGAATTGGGGGAGAAGGTGTATTATGATGGAGCTGGTTATAGGCTGATATACAATAATATATTGAAGTTGCAAGCTGATGATGAAATGCAGTTCGCATATATGTTTAATTATCTGAAAGATCTTTCTTTGAGACATTATTGGGATTTTGACAAACTATTTTATGACATTATGACTCAGGACCCTCAGACAATGGATGATTGGAAGCAAAGTAAAGATGGTTTGCAGAAAGTGATATAAACTTTATAACATTCAAATAAGAATAATTATATGGAAATAAAAGAGCGTAATCTATCGTCTGGATTCTGTACCTTTATAGAAATATGTAGGGCTTTTGATTTTTTGAAAAGCGAGGGATATATAACTTCCGAGTTTTTCACTGGACGAGACGTATATGTCGTTTATAAAAATCCCAGAATAAATCAAACAATAACAATTTCTCTTCCCGAACCTAACGAAAAAACTTTAATGAGATGGAAATGGCAAATCATCATTAATAAAAAAGTCTTCTTGTTTACAAAAACGATTTCAATTACAGACCGTTTGGAATTGTTCGCAAATTTAAACCTAACTGAACAATTGATTGCATATTCACAATTTATACGTGAAAACTTTGTGTCAATTGTTAGGGGTGAAAAGTGGAAACAAATTGATAATTGCCAATATCAAGGATTAAGGAATAATACAGTCAAATGTAATGATATAAATGATTTATCGGAAGAAGAGAAACTGTTTTGGGAAATATATAATGTATTCAGTTTTCTTTGCATTGAAGGTTATCATAGCTCTGAATTTAATATCGGAAAGATGGTTTCGCTTACATTCGTCAATTACAGATTAAAACAAGACGTTACAGTATCAGTGAGTTCACTTTCTTGCGAATGTGATATTGTCATAGAAAAAAAGAATGCAAGATTGAAACAGTCAATATCTGTAAAGGATATAATTGATAAATATGAATGGCATAAAAACACTTGTTCGCTGATTTCCTATTCCGACTTCATTCAACAGAATCTTATGCCGGTAATCAGAGGAGAGAAATGGGAATAATGTTTAATTGAAAATTCTAACCTTATGAGAAAGATATTATTATTTATTATCATCACCTTAAATGTTCAGATTTTATTTGCTCAATATGATTATGTACAAATCAATTTAGAGTTCGCTGACAACAAAACTCAATTCGGAAAGTACAGGATCAGTATGTATAAAAATCTTGATTCTTGCTTTGTTGGAATTAAACACAATCCTGTTCTTGACAATACAGCCCC
>JAZUST010000042.1:0-3275 GCA_045606865.1 Bacteroidales bacterium | reverse complement strand
ATGTCGATTTTGCTTAATGTCGAAGAGGCTGATTTTGTGTATATTAAAACAGAAACGGAAGCTTCTTCTGGTAATCTTAGCGTTCAGTTGGAGAAACTGTCGGAAGCTAAATATATCGAGATAGAGAAATTGTTCGAGAATAAGAAGCCGAGGACGATATGCCGTATCACTGAGACAGGCATCACTGCCATGGAAAATTATATCGAAGCTCTTCGAGATTATATAAAATAATGTTTGTTTAGAATTTAGTAAATGTCTCGCCTGTGAATCAATGATTTATGGGCGAGATTGGTATCAAAAGAATCGACAAAGCATTCTAAGTAGAGAATCATCATACCACAATAATTTCAAGATATCTGAAGAAATAAAAGCATTGCATAATTTTTATTATTTTAGTAACTTTGCAAAACCAATCATGCAAAAAATGTACAGTAATGCTGAAAAAATAGAATGGACACTGATTTTCGTTTTAGAATTTGGACGAAAGTTTGGATTAACGCTTAAGCAAGCGTTTGATTATCTAAAATGCTATAAAGGCATTGAATTTGTCGATCGTCATTATGATTATGTACATACCCAATCATTCCAATCAATGATTAACGATATTAGTGAATACTGCCGTCGAAAAGGAGGGAACTTGTGATGATTTTATACCACGGAACAAATAAGACATTCGATGTTATTGACTTGAGCAAATCTAAGCCAAACAAAGATTTTGGGCGGGGATTCTATCTTTCTGCTGACTATAACCAAGCATTAGCAATGGCAAAGACAAAGGTAGAACAATTAGAAGATGGCGAACCTATCGTGCTAAAATACGAAGTAGATGAACAACTGATTGAGAAACTCAATATCAAACGTTATAACGATTATTCGGAAGATTGGGCGAAATTCATTCTTCTAAATCGTAGAAATGAAAACTTACAATCAGCGCATGATTATGATATAGTTATTGGTCCGATAGCTAACGACAGGGTAGGAGTACAATTATGGAAGTATGAAACTCAAAGCATAGATTTACCCACTTTAGTGCGAAATCTGCAAAACATGAAAGGAATTACAATTCAATATTTTTTTGGAACAGAACAAGCAATTAAACTTTTAAAACGAATATGACTGAAATAGAACAAATGAAATTGGACATGACCAAGAATCTCACTGCGTTTCTAATGAATGACGACCCAAGTCTAACTATGGAGCAAGCACTATCATTGGTTCTAAATTCCAATACATATCAGAAGTTACAAAACGAAGCGACTCATTTCTATTATCAAAGTCCAAGATATGTTTACGCATTTCTTGACAGCGAACTAAAGAAAGAGATACATGACCTTAATCCAGAATAAAACTAAATTCTCCAAACACCTTCTTCCAACTTTCTATCAAAGCTGATTTCTTGATGGAATCCAAATCGCTGTCAATATCTGAATCGTCTTCAAACCAAATGACAGAATTGATTTGAAATGACCCCAAAGGTTTGATGCCGCATTGATATTGATATGACGGTTCGTAAACTTCTAAATGGTCTTTTGTGTTGTCGGTGTTTCTCCATTCGTATAAAACATTGATTAATGTAGGGTGCCATTCCAAGGTCTTTCTGTCGATGAAAGATTCAATAGGTGCTCCTTCTACAACGTTGTAAATCAATCCTACCGGCATCTGCAAAGAGTCGGAAATTTTTATACCTATACTATATAATGTCTCAGAATAAAAATCGATGTCTTCTTCATTAAATTCCTCCCAAGAAGTAGGAAAAAATATACCGTGACTGTTAAGTATCGCTTTTTCGAGAGGATGTTTCCATGCGTTAGTATCAGTGATGACAGAAGCATCCGGTGCTTTCATATAATATAAACGAATATCGTTGCCTTTTGCCTTTAGACTTTTGTCTTTTGTCATAAAATCATGGTCAAAGTCTGTTGACTGTTGTCCGTTGTCTGTTGTCATAACATTTCCTGAACAAAGTATTACTTCACCAACGACGATATTCTTGAATTGTATTCTGTCGTCAGAGTCAGTGTCAATCGTCAGAGTATAAGATTTCCCATCGACTTTCGGTGCATCGAAAACGACTTCCCATTTGCCGTCGTCGCCTGTTGTTGTCTTGATTTTTTGTTTGTTAAGACGCCATAGGGATGACGTCTCTACTAGATTAATTGTAACTTCGTCTCCTGCATCGGCTGTTCCTTTTACAACAAATGGCTTGTCGTGTTGAATGACCATATTGTCGCTGTAAATATCTGGAAGCGACAAACCTCCGAAGTCGCCGGTTATTGCGGAATAGACTCGCTGAGCGATTAACTTCGCGCCTTCTGGATTTGGATGCAAGGCGTCGGGCATGAGGTCGGGACGATGGTATAATACTTCTTGTAAGTCTATGATTTTCACCTCAGCGATGTTTTTCGCAATGTTTTCTATTGTTTCTTGTATCTCCCAATACCAATCTCTCGTTCCTTTCTGAAAACGATGATGCCAATGGAAAATCGGCGACATGCGGCAGATGTAAATCTCCACATCGGGATTGACTCTTTCAATATCTTCGATGAGAGCTACATAGTCGGCGATGAATTCTCTTTTGTAATATTTCCAGTTGCGCGGGTCGGTGTCGTTTAATCCTAAATGTATGATGGCGATGTCGGGAACGAATTCCAAAGCTCTCTGATATTCTTCCTGTTCGTTATATGGACGGTGTCCTTTCCTTAAAAGCGTAGCTCCAGACT
This sequence comes from Bacteroidales bacterium, assembly GCA_045606865.1. Lineage (GTDB taxonomy): Bacteria > Bacteroidota > Bacteroidia > Bacteroidales > F082 > Limimorpha. The sequence continues at coordinate 555 of JAZUST010000042.1, read as the reverse complement.
TTCCGAAGTTGCCGACTTCATAATCGTCGCCTAACATTTTTGCCAACTGAGAAGGATATGAAGTCTCCGCCGGATTTTCATGTCCGTAACCGTAAGTTACGCTGTTGCCGATGCAGGCGACTTTGATAAGTCTCGAAGTCTCCAAGTCACCAAGTCGCTGAGATATTGTTGGCTGTTGGCTATATAGTGTCGTTGATAATAGTGCTATTATGCAAAGAATAATATATTTCTTCATTTTTAATTGTAAATTGTACATTGTCAATTGTTAATTATCCTAAACATTACAGGAATTTCTTCATCGACGACTATATTTTCTCCTGGTTTTAGATTATCGATAATCAACTGAAAAGATTCTTGATTCCAGTATATATATGACATCATGGCGTCTTTATGATTTTCGCCGAAATATGTGTTCCAATGTGTCATGAAGTCGTTGTAAAAAGGAATGTCGTTCGGAATATTGTCGAGCCATTTCTTATGATCTAAAGTCGTGAGTTCATAATAAATCTTAACAACTTCATTGTATTTGTCGAGACTTGAAGTCGGACCTTCTTT
>JAZUST010000041.1:0-7637 GCA_045606865.1 Bacteroidales bacterium | reverse complement strand
ATCATGTTCAGGACTATATGTCGAGAGAGCAAATAAATATCCGTTGTTTTCAAAAAGATACGGTCCATACGACATTGTGGTATAACCTTCGCGTAAGAAACTGTTTCGAGCGAGTTCCACACCATTAGGAGAAATCAAGGTGACAGCGGGATGTGCGGAATAGAAATCGTTATATGCGCCGCTTCTGTAATAGTATAACTCAGATGAGACTGCAATGCTGCCGTTTGACAGTTCTTTTGAATCATAGAAATTAAAATACCTATCGGCAGAAGGATCTGTCTCTAACATATAAAACCATTCTTGTGCGACTAAGGTCTCAAGTCTGCAAAAGAGCAGGCTTAAAACCATGAAATATATTTTTTGTTTCATACACGTGATGTGATTAATTGGTTCAACAATTCTCTTGATTCGTCGTTTGCTGATTCGGCTACGACCAGATTTTCATTCTCTGTTTCATTGTCTTTCTGACATGAAACTACCGCTACCAATAAAATAGCTGCAACTAATAATGTTTCATTGTAAATAACTTTGCGTATCATAATTATAATTTTAAAAATTATTACGCAAAATTAGTAAGAAAATAAATATAGTTAGTTTGTAAAATATCAAATAAAAAGAACTAACATTTTTAGAATCAGTCTTTTAAATATAATCTGTCAATAAGATATTTATACAGCAATTCGTTTTTTACTTCTATAATATTGCAGATTTTACTTCTTCTGGTTTTGATGGCACTATATGTGACGCCGAATAACGATGAAATTTGTTTGTCATTAAGGTCAATCAGCATCAAGCAAATATAACATAAGTCTTCTTTTTTCAACCTTGGATATTCCTTTGAAATATTAACGACAAAACCTCTAAGATTAAGATTCGCCGACTGAAGCAGCAAATCAAAGTCATTCTGATTCATCTGAAGGTCCTTGTCATTCATAATTCTGAAACATATTTCAGAACCTAAAAAAGCATCCATTCTGACAGCAGCCTGTTCCTTATCTAATTTTTCCTTCATCAACAAAATCTCTTCATTCTGTTTCTTTATGATCTCAGTCTGCTTCTGTAGCTCGGCGTTTTTGTTCTTTATCTTACCCGTGATGAGTGAGTGTTTGTAACTGATATTTCTGATGACATCGTCCTTTGTATTGATGTCATCAGTCATCTCATCTATTCTTTTGAGAAGAAGCCTGTTTTTCTTTAAATGTCTGTATCTGAAAAATATTGCTGCCGCAACAATCAAAGCCAATGATAAAAGGAGAATTAATACAATACGTTTTCTTGCTATAGCTTCTCTATCTGCCTGTTTATGTTCGTTATATATATCATTCATAGCTCTGACACGATCGACTTCAAAGTTACCGTCAATCCTTTCCATTCCTAATCGCGCCACAATACCATCGTAATATGACTTCTTCTCGTAATCGCCTAAAGAATCATATACCCTTGACAGATTATTAGCGGAGTTTAATTGCAAAAAGTAAAGCTCACTATCTATAGACATGCTTAAATAATAAATCGCCGAATCATATTGTTTGCAATCTAACATCATCTCTCCCATTAATGAATAATATGCATGTAATACATTTTCATGTTCTATTATGCCGAGATTGCTTCTCATCAGGTTCAAGGCACTGTCTCTCTCGTTTTTCTCATAAAACAATATCTCCGCTATCGCCTTATCTACATCTATCTTATTCAGATGATTAGGGTATGTATCAATACACTTCTGATAATAATATATGGCAGAATCCGCATTGTACGCATGATGCGCAAATCCTAATCTTTTGTATATATGTGACAAGACATCATCGCTATTCAGATCTTTAGCATAACCCAAAGCCATATTAAAGTGCGATAGCGCAATGTTGGGCAAATCAAATTCCAAATATATAAGCCCCACCATCGCATGAGCGTTCAGAATCTCAACAAGTTTACCTCTGCTCTTTTTAGATTTGACAGAGTCGTCTTCCTCCAACATATAAACAACCTTATAGAAATTCTCGCACGCAGCTACCAAGCTATCCTGTTCAAACAAACTCACGGCATAATCAAACCGCGCCTTAGAACTCAACGTATCGATACTCTCTTGAGCATTGACGGCAAGCTGCCAAAATATAAGAAATGATATTACAATCGATTTAGCTTTCATAGTTCTGCAAAGATAAGAAAAGTCAACAGACAACAGTCGACGGACAACAGTTTTTTTTAGTTGTCAGCTTTTAGCTATCAGTTGTCAGTATTTGGAGTTACATATTACAGAAGGCTGATAGCTGACAGCTGATAGCTAATAGCAATAATAAAATCCAAATTCTTCTCATATCTCATATTTACTTTGAATTATCAAAATCCTTCAAGGTTCATTGTCACTGTCGGTATCAATAATATTCCTCCTATGATGATTAGTAACAAGATAAACTTCCAGACCCATTTGAACCATTTCTGGTAAGGTATTCTCGCCACGCCGAGTGCTGCGATAAGAACTCCCGATGTAGGTGTAATCATATTGGTGAAGCCGTCACCGAATTGGAACGCCATCACGGTTGCCTGACGGCATACTCCTATCAAGTCGCTGAATGGTGCCATGATAGGCATTGTGATAGCAGCCTTCGCTGAACCTGATGGAATTACTATATTGACAATAGTCTGAATTGCATACATAATTTCTACAGAAGCTATCTTACCTAAATCGGTCATCGATTTTGAAAGTCCGTACAAGATGGTATCGATGATTCCGCCTTCTTGTAAAATTATCACGATGCCGCCGGCGAGACCGACAACGACGGCAGCCGACAGAATATCGCTCATGCCTTCAATGAAAAGTTTCGCTATCTCGTTGGCTGTGTTTCCAATCGCCAATCCGCTGGCTATTCCCATCACTAAAAATAAAGTGGCGATCTCCATCACATACCAGCCGTAACCCATAACTCCGACAATCAAATAAATTATGGTGTAAAGTAAAATTAACAATATGAAGTTATGTACTGTCTTTCTCAACGACAAAGGTCCGACGATTGCGAATATCGCGGTTAAAATGGGGATGAATGGCGCGGTGAATGAAGCGTTGCCTACTTCCAATGTCGTTGTCGGATAATATATTGAGAATATTATCATCGCGATGAGAAGTGCGGCATAGACATACCAAGCGTTCTTGCATTTTATAGGTTCATAATCCTGCTGACCATCGACGGCATGAGTACGCCAATAAGCGTCTTCTTCATACATGATAGAAGATGTAGGATTCTTCTTCACTTTCTTAGCGTAAATCAGGACGAATGTTATCAAAACTATATTGAGTATCACCCAACAAAATACGCGATAACCTATTCCGGAGAAGAGAGGCACTTCCGCGATACCTTGAGCGATGCCAATAGTAAAAGGATTCAATATCGCGCCAGCGAAACCGACATGAGCCGCCACATAAACCATACATATACCCACGATAGAATCGTAACCCATTGATATTGCAAGAGGAATAACAATAATGATAAATGCAATACATTCCTCGCTCATACCAAATATTGCTCCGAACAGACTAAAGAGAAGCATTATCAAAACGATGATGATATTATCTACTCCGAGGAATTTAATAACCTTATAATTCTCTAATCTTTTTGTAAATCTTAGAAATGAAAAAATCCCCATATCGATGGCGTGACTTTTATTCATTATCCAGAAAGCACCGCCTATTATGAGGATGAAAACTATTATTGACGCTTGTTTCTCAAAGCCTTTGAACAACGCAGAAAATATCTGCCATGTCTGAGGTTCCGAATGATAATCGTCTTTAATATCTTGAGGAAGATTATCTTGATAATAGAAATTCATCTGGGAGTTTTCTTTAACATAAAAACCGGGTTCCACAAACCATGTCATCATAGCCGCGACAACTATGATAAAGAACACTATTACAAATGTATGCGGTACTTTTCTCTGTGCCATAATCGTTTTTTTGCAAAGGTAATAAAAAAGTCAACAGACAACAATCAACAATCAACAGTATTTTTAGCTGTCAGCAATCAGCTATTAGCAGTTAGCAAATAAATTACAGGTCAAAACTGCACCTTATTATGGCATAAATTTTGTTAATTTTGCGCCCTCAGAAAACGAGATTTTTTAACGATTCATTTTTATTTTTTTATGAAAAAAATAGCATTATTTTTCACATTATTATTTGTTCACACATTATTAATCAATAATAACATTATAGCTTCCGAATCTGAATCATCCATGCCTGAAGGAGGCGAAGTTAAAGGTAGAGTTATCGACACAGAGACTGGCGGACCGCTTGAATATGCGACTGTCAGTCTTTTTCATTCCCAAGATTCGACATTGGTAGCAGGTGTTATCACCGATGACAAAGGATTATTCTCTCTAAAAAGTAAACCGGGTAATTATTATGTAGTGATACAATTTATAGGATATAAAGATAAAACCATAAACATCAACATCAAGGATAATAAATCTGTTGTTTCTTTAGGTGATATATATATGGAAACCGATGCCGCATTGCTCGACGAGGTTGAGGTTGTGGCAGAAAAAAGCACCATGTCGATGACACTCGACAAACGCGTCTTCAATGTCGGAAAAGATGTCAGCAGTACGGCAGGCAACGCCATTGAAGTTCTCGACAACATTCCATCCGTTAACGTTGACGTTGAAGGCAATGTAAGTCTTAGAGGTGACAGCGGCGTTCAGATCTTGGTCGATGGCAAGGTTTCCGGTCTCGCCGGCACCAGCACTCAAGACGCTCTTCGCAGTCTTCAAGCCGATATGATTGAGAAGATAGAAGTGGTGACAAACCCTTCTGTACGTTACGACGCTGAAGGCACAGCAGGTATCATCAACATCGTTCTTAAAAAAGACAAACGCAAAGGCTTCAATGCTTCCGTTGATTTCCGTGGCGGTTTCCCAATACAATGGGGAGAAGAATTCTTCAAAGAAGACTTCCCTTTCCAAACAGGTCTAGGAGCCAGTTTCAACTACAGATTCAAGAAGTTCAACGTATTCGCAAACTATAACTTCAACTACAGAGACGACATCAGCGACGGTTATACAAAAACAGAATATTACGACGATGTATTATATGACCCAATCTTAGGAAATCATTACGATGCGGAACAAATCACTGAACAATTCACCTATCGTAACAGAAACAGAAAAGGTCACAACATAAGAGGCGGCTTCGACTATTATTTCACAGACAACGATATACTTACGTTCAGCACTATGTATCGTCAGTCGAAAGGTCACAACACTCCTGCCGTAACTTATATCGACAACTTCCCATTCGAAGGATTACAAAACTTCTCGAAACGTACCGAAGACTGGTTCAACGACAGACCAATGATGGAATATACACTTTCATACGACAAATATTTCGGAAGCAAAGACAACTCATTAAAGGCTTCAGTTCGTTACTTCCAAAATTCGGATACTGAATGGTCAGACATCGTCGATGCTGAATTTCTAACCGAAGAAGATTTAAACAACAACAATCCTTTCTCCAGCATAAACCAAACAACTCATACACAAGAGAACCAGCAGAACCTTCAAGCAACAGTAGATTTTGTATATCATTACGGATTATCTACAGTGGAATTGGGAGGTAAATATACAGGACGCTGGATTAATAACAATATGTTGGTGACAGAAAACGACTCAATCCTTGCCGACTACACACACGACTTCGATTATAACCAACAGGTGGCTGCTCTTTACGGCAGTTACGGAAGAGAATTCGGTCGTTTCTCAGGACAAGTCGGTTTGCGTGGCGAGTTCACTCTCATCGACACTTATCTCTCAGGAACAGGACAAGGCAGCAACCAAAAATACTTAGACGTCTTCCCTACCGGTCACCTTAATTATTCTTTGACAGAAATCGACCAGATCCAGGCGAGTTATGCACGTCGTATCCGTCGTCCTTGGTATGGACAGATGGCGCCTTTCCATTCATTCAACGACGACCGTAACATCAGAACTGGTAACCCGGACTTGAAGCCAATATATACCGACAGCTATGAAATGTCGTATCTCCGTTTCTGGGATAAAGGCAATATCAACTTCACGGTATATTATCGTCACAGCACTGACGTGATACGTAATTTCACTACCGTTATCGGAGACGTCTCATACAGCCGTCCTGAGAACTTCGGCACCAGCGACGACTATGGTATCGAGTTCGTTGGTTCGTTAGACATCTTCAAATGGTGGAATCTCAACGGCAGTATCAACTTCTTCAAATCAAACACTGTCGGCGACTGGAATGGCAGACATTATACGACAGATTCATACAACACATTCGCTCGTCTCGTGGCAAAATTCAGAGTGAAGAACGTTTGCGACTTCCAAATCACAGGACGTTATATGGGACCACGCGAGGAACCTCTCGGATATCGTGACGCTAATTATTGGTGCGACTTCGCAGCTTCACGCGATGTATTCAACAAAAACGCGACTGTCTCTCTCAATATCCGCGACGTATTCGGCAGCCGTCAAAACGGTGGAGAATCGTGGGGCGACAACTTCTGGCAATATAGCGAAAGCACATGGAGCACAACTTCAGTGACACTCAACTTCAACTATCGCATCAACCAACAACAGAAGAAGAGAATGCCTTCAAATGGAGACGGCGGAGGCGATGCCTACGAAGGCGGCGAAGGAATGGAGTATTAGAATTTTAGAACGGGAACGGGAGCGGGATGTTTAGAGCGGGAGCGGGAACGGGAAATGGGTTAAATAGAACTCTGGAAGTTATTTGGAATCTCTTGTAGAGACGGACGTGTGTCTTTTAAATTGAAAATTGAAAATTAGCTCACGGCTCAATGCTCATAGCTCACAGCAAAAGAAACCGTTGACCGCTGTCCGTTGACTTCTTAACAGAAATTAACAACTCTTTCATAGTTTCATTAACAATCGAAAAAAAGATTGCCGAAACATTGATTTTCCCTTTGCAAATGCTTGACAAAAGAATGGATGTATTGTAGTTTTGCAGAGAGAAACAATCAATTTTTTCACTGCCAAAATTTATGTTATTATGGAAGAGAATAGAAATCACAATGGTGAATTATCTGACTATTACAAGGAAGAGGATTATCAGAATCTGCTGCATGAAACTATTGCAGTTATAGAATCTTCAAGAGTTCAGATAGCGAGACAAATCAATACTACCATGATATCTTCTCACTGGGAAATTGGCAGATTGTTGGAAGAACGTAAACTCGACAGCAAGCATGGTGATAGCGTCGTAAAAAGATTATCTGTTGATTTGAAAAAAAGATATCCCAATATGGGGTTGTCTCCAAGGAATCTATGGCAAATGAAACGCTTTTATCTCAATTATTATCAATGTGATACAAAGAGGCCGTCTAACAACAAAAGTTAGGCGGTTTCTTTTTTTTACAAAAAATCACGATAGGGGGAGATGGATTCTAACGAGATTGTTTTTCGAAGACCTAAGACATGTTAAAGAACGTATAATTATGTATATATCGACAAAAAGTGACAAAAATCTCTCGAAAAACCGACGGAAGTCTCCCATGGCAGACAACTTTTTCAGGTTGTGGGCGATAGCTTTCAGTCCGAACTCTATGTTGGTTCCAGAAAGGCCCTTGAGTCTGAAACGTTTGAACATCCCGTTAGTC
>JAZUST010000040.1:0-47465 GCA_045606865.1 Bacteroidales bacterium | reverse complement strand
GGTAGCATCTGGTGTCCAGTAGTTGTTTTCTGCTGTAACGTTAGCTTCAACAGTTCCTCTTGTAGCTTCAACAGTATATTTGAAAGTCTTTGTTGTGGTTGCGTTGCTATAATACATGTAACCTTCACCTGGGAGCATAGTTTTGAGAGCACCACGCCATTTGTTATAGTTGAACTGAGCATAACCTTTATGCTGGGTCTTTATCAAGTCGTTCTTTTCAGGTGTTAATTCCTTGAGAACAGTATTGATGTCGACATTAACATTTGAAGGATAACCTATCCAGTTCCAACCTGGATTTATAGTGATAGTATATTCTTCTGTGACAGCGAGAGGAGCTGCGACCTTTAATGTTTGATCTTCTTTCACATTAACCATATACATATCTCTCAAATCTATCTCTGTCAAGCTACCTGACCAAGTTCCAAGATTATCGTTATATTGTTTAAATATACCTTCTTGATTCTTGATTTGAACACCATTATCACCAATAGCATTTGTAAGGTCACTCAAGTCTATATCCAAATATGTTGAGTACCAGTTCCAGCCGGCTACAAGTGATTGTTCTTGTGCTGGCATTACTGTCCATGTGCCGTTGCCGTTGTCAACTGCTGCGAAACCTTCTGCGCAGTAAGCATAATATGGTTCCGCATCGAATGTACCACCAGAGATTATACCATTGACAGCAGAATATACCGCACCAACAAAAGTACCGCCTATAACTGAGATATTTTCAGAATTTGCAAAATTGCAAATTGAATATCCACCATCTTCAGTAGCTGTAATTTCACCTTTTTCAACATGCAATTTAGCGCAGTTCTTAACTTGACCACCACCTTGTGCATCCTGAACATTGATAGCACGTTTCTTTGCTGTGATACTACCACCCTTAACAGTAAGACTATTGTTACATACGTTACCATTAACAAATTGACGGATTGCAATGTAGTTTTCAGATATGATACTACCGCCGTTGATTGTCACTGTAACATCGCCGAGATTACCGTTAGTAAGAATATCGATAGTATAAGGAACCAATACATTAGATGTGTTGTTTGCCAAAGATGTATTCTCAATAATACCACCGTTGATAATCAACTCTGAGCCAGGTTCTGTACTGATTGTACTGATGGTTACATTTGCACCTGTCTCATCAGTATTCTTATAAGTAAGTTTACCACCTTCAACACTCGATTCGATAGTCAATTTACCTTTATTGGTAATCATATCTTCACCTACAACAGCTGATTCGTAAGAAACAACTTTTCCATTCAAATCTAAGATAACATCTTTACCTGCATTGACTGTGATAGTGTTTTCAAGTTCTACGTTTGTTACAAGTGTTACAACATCACCTGTTTCAGCTATTTCGAAAGCTTCCGCAAGTGTAGCGTAACCTATTTCAGAATAATATCCAGAGTATTCATGGTGTTTAACGAAAGCCACTGCATCAACAATAGTATATGTACCATTACCATTGTTTTTCAAAGCTTTGTTGGTTGGAGCTACAACCTCGAATATCCAATGCTGATGCAAGATGTCGGCGTTGTATGTACCACCAGTAACAAAGATATATTTACCAGTGTTAGAACCTGCTGTAGCAAGAATCCATGGTGAGCCATTTGCAAGTGTACCTACGTTGCCGAGTGTGAAGTTACCACCGCTAATGTTGGCACCTTTAGATACGTTAGAGCCGTCTGCTCCAGAATGATCGCTTACATTGCCGTAAATCATACCACGTCCTTCTGGCATATAATCGACAGAATAGTTACCACCTTCAATGTTTACGAGTCCACCATAAGCTATTACTAAGGAATAAACAGTCTTGCTTTCACCACCAGTTACGCTTACCGAACCATTACCGTTTGAAGAATCTTTGAGTGTAAGATTACCGTCTGTATCTGCACAGAACACTGACATAAGCATATTATCTTTACAGCCTTCTGGCAAATTGGTTACATCAACTGTAACTTTTTTACCATTGAGGTCAATAACGACTGCTTTGTTTGCTACATTAGTAAGTACATAGTGACCGCTGGAATTAGTTTCGCCAGAAGTAATATCCATTTCAAAATCAGAAATCACTGTAATCACATCATTATTTTGTGCTGCGTCGATAGCGTCTTGGATAGAAGCGAAATATTCGTTTTCAATCTTAGCTACGCCCTTGAACACTTCGTATCTGCTTGTTGTTTCATTGTACTTGGTTATGTAACCTTGTGCTAAATAAGCCGAAGGATCTTGGTCGAATGTACCGCCAGTGACTATTAAGTTACCATCTGCGCTAAGAGTGTGGTTCTTACCGCCTGAGAAGTCACCTCCTTCGATTGTTACTGTTGAACCTGCTTGTACACAGACTGCTGAACCGCTATCCATTGTTGTTCCCTTAGGACCTACGAATGTACCAGCTTTGATTGTTACTTCGGCACCACCAGAGACATTAACAGCGTGACGTGTTCCGGAGGTTGCAGTGAGTGTATATTCACCTCCGTTGATTGTTGCTGTAACAGCACCGTCGATACGTACGGCATGACGAGCAGAAGCGATGTTAACATTGTTCAAATTAAGTACACCAGCATTGATTTCAATTGCACTGGCGCCTGAATTTGCGTTATTAATTGTACCGCCATTGATTGTCAAGTTACCTCTGAATGGAGCGAAATAACCGTTTAATGTTACGCCTTCACTGAATGTGAGAGTGATGTTATCATTCTCAGCAATTGTGATGTTTTCTGTTGTGCTTGAAACAACATTGATAACGTCAGTTGCGTTAGCTGCATCGATAGCATCTTGGATATATTTATATTCTACATCATCAATCTTAGCTACGGCAGATTTTTCTACTACTCCATATGTGCCGTCGCCATTATCATTGCAGACGAAACCTTTAGCGCAGAATTCAGAAACGTCGCTTGAGAAAGTACCGCCGCTGATGAAGCCATCCAAGTCTCTGCCTTCTGCTGTCTGGAAACGTGAAATATTGCCAACATGACCACCTATGATGGCACCTGCAAATTGAGTACTTGGCTCTAAGTATAAATTATTGAGAGTTCCACCATTGATAGCGAATGAACCTTTAACATCTTTGGTATTTTGTGTTCCACCACTACCGTCACTTGGATTTTGTAACCATAATGATGATACTTCACCGCCTTTAATTGTGACGCTGTTTTCGTTAGTCTCACTGTTACAGAACTGACGGATACCATCGTAATAGCCAGAACCGCTTGCTGTTACCTCACCGCCTTCGATTACGAGAATTGCATTTCCAGTTGTAGAATTATTGTCGATAGCGTAACCGATTTGGTTGCTTGCAGTTGATGTGTTTTGTATTGTACCAGCTGCAATTTTCAAGGTACCGCTGTTGGTAATTGTATTAACAGCGTATCCTGTCGAACCAGCAAGTTTATGATCACAAACAATCTTACCTTCTGTTTCTGTTCCGTCTGTAATTGTCAAGTCACCTTTATTAGTAATTACAGCGAAAGCCTTAGCCTCAGCAGGAGTTCCTGTGATTGTCTTACCGTTAAGGTCGAGGACTACAGTTTTATCAGCTGCTACTGTTACGCCTTCTGCGAGAGCGATGTCACGGAGGACAGTTACATTACCGCCAGCGTTAAGAGCTGCTTGGAGGTTGAAATAAATTGAGTTTCCTATTTGAGCGACAGCGTCAGTAACCTCAGGATCCACTCCATTAGAAGTTGTAATTATTACGTTATCAACTGACAATTCGCCTGTAAGTATACTTGTAGGATTACCACCATAGAGGTAACCGAGAGCATAATTTGCGTAAGAATCACCGTATGCACCTGTATAAGTCTTGATTTCAACATTCTTAGCAGAAAGGTTTGAACCGGAAATTGGCTGAGTTCCGTTGTTATCTTCTGCCATACCTACGATAGCACCAAGACCACCAGCTGCTGAAGTAACAACAACATTTTCAACATGTGCATTCATAATGTTGGTTGCACCTTCACCTGCATATCCAAGAACACCACCTGCACACCAGAATGTAGATGTAATCAAACCTTTATTATTACCTTTACCGTCACCTGTAGCAACCACAGAAACATTATCCATTACTACATATCCATGTCCTGCAATACCACCAATGTATCCACGTCCAGAAATATATACATTACCGCTTACGTGTACATTTTCTATCTTTGTACTTGCAAAAGCATTACCTACAAGACCGCCGACATAATTGCTGTTGTCAGTAGATTCAACAGTTACGTTGTTCAGTTTAAGGTTCTTAATTACTGCATTACCTGTTGTGCGTGCGAACAGACCAATACCATTACCTGCCTGTTCAACATGAAGATTAGAAATAGTATGATCACCGCCATCAAATACACCTTTAAATGAACCGTGGTCACCATTCATAGTACCGATAGGGTCCCAGTTGATACCACTGAGGTCGATGTCATTAGTAAGTTTGAAATATTTGCCAGCGAATTGTGTTGAACCATCCACAGCCAATTCATCGACTTTTTCTTGTAACCATACCAAGTCATCTACGTCATTAATAAGGTATGGATTTGCTTCTGTACCTTCGCCTGCTATTGCTGGAAGTGCGTCAATAGCTGCCTGTGCTTCTGCGCTCAGTGTGTTGTCTGTGAATGTAGACTCAGTAGGAACATCAGTCTCATTAAACACAAGGTTATTGATAGTGTTTTCAGAGATTGTAGCAGTAGCAGCGTTGTAAACTTTGAAACGTTCTGTACCAAAGTCGTTACCTGTAACAACAGGTGAACCGCTTACTACATTAACCTTACCTGCGATCACTATATTGTCAGTGAACTTTGTATTACCGCGAAGATAAATTGCATACTGACCAGCAGCTGTATTGAAGGTGTTACCTGTAACAACAAGATTATCTCTTTCTTTCTCGTTATAGATTGCGGATCCGCTTGTATTGAAAGTACATTCAGAGATTGTTATATCGCCATCTCCTGGAAGCACACCTACACCACCATTAAATGTTACATTCTCAATTGTACCAGAAGTTAAGCCTATACCGCCAACTACACCTTCTCCATAATTAATTGTAAGATCTTTGATGTTAAGATTTGTTGCATCATAGAACAGACGGTTACCGTTACTTGCAGATTCAATGCTATTTATAGTTAATGTATGGTTGTTACCATCAATTGTAAGACCTTCTATTTTTTCTATTGTTATGATTTGACCGTTACCGATTGAGAGTGTTTCAGAGAACATAATCCATTCGTCAACAGTAACGTCAGCAAGGAATTCTACTGTACCTGCAGTAGTTGTTCTTGCTCCGCCAGTTACAGCAGCTGCTGCCTTGATAGCTTCCTGTACATTAGTATGGTAAGCAAGGATTTTACCAGTGTTATCTGTAACTGCTGCATATATCTTATTGATGTTATCAGGACCGTTGAGAACAACATTACCACCGCTTACCTTAACGCCGTCGACCCAAAGTTCAACCTTAGCAGGCATGTTGTCGATAGTAGGAACTGTTGTCCACGCCATTGTCCAATACTCGTCGGTATTTGAAGCTGCGTCGAGCTTGATATTCCAAGTAACATTAACGTCACCGTCGATGATACCGCCAACGTTGTTGAGGCTTGTTGTACCCATTACATTGCCGTTTGCATCAAGAACTTTAACAACGAAACTTTCTTGAGCGTTGCCCCAAACTTCACCCCAGATAGCATCGGCACTGGTATAACCAGTGAAGTCATTGCCTTGAGGATATTCTACCAAACCACCGAGTGTTCCGTCTGTGTATGTTCTATAATAAGATTTGACTGTCACTTGTGGATTATCACCGCTTGTAGTGTAAGCATTATTTGCTACAGGATCCTCACCATCCCAGTAGTTTAAGCTGAGATCGAATGATGTTGTAGAACCAAGAGAGCTCCAATCTTCAGCGAATACTGAAGGAAGTGCAGTGCTGCCTTTGCTCATTGCATTTTCGAAAGCATTACTATTGATATTTACAGTATATGCCATATTGCCTGTGTAAGGACCAGCCAAGATAGCTGCTGCATTAGCATTGTCACCTGTATGAGTATTTGCATTGAAATGGTTATCTGTGACATCAGCTGAAGAAGCTAAAAAGATACCTGCAATAGCAGCTTTGTTATTATAAAACTTGTTTCCTGTGATTTCAGCTACGAGGTTTGTACCGTCGCTTACATCTGAGCCGACGTTGATAACTGCATAACTTGTGGTGTTATTTGTAAATGTATTACCTGCAACATTTAATACAGCGTATGCTGAGGTGATGATACTTGCTGAAGCATTGTCATCAAATATACAATTTTGGATAGTAGCGTTGCAGAAGTTAGCACGTACTATACGAGATGGCGTGCTGAATCCTTCAATTGTAAGGTTTTTAACTGTATATGTACGGTTAGCGTCATATCCTGACATATTAGCAGCAAGTACTATGACAGCATTATTTCCGTCTTCTGGAGAAGGAAAACCTTCAGCCGGAGTCAACTTAAAGCCGTTACCGTCAAGAATGTTATTCTTGGTTAAAAGCAATGTTGATGTAAGCGCAACATCCTTGAGAAGGTCAATTTCTTCTCCATCTTGTGCTACTGCTACTGCTTCAGCGAGAGTTTGGTAATAAGTGTTATTAACTTTAGCTTCTGCTCGTTCCATAACAACTTCAAGAACACCTTCAACATTTTCTGCTTCTACTCTTGCTAATGTAAGAGTTACATCATCAACGCCAGCACCTGTAGTAGCCTCATCAGCGGTAAGATTAAGAGTACCATTGTTTACGATTTCTGGATTTGAGCTAAACTCGTCGTGAGCAAAAACACCACCTACTACATCACAATCAACTAAACCGAGTGATGCGCTGTAGTTGCCCTTAATCCAAATTTCTATACCATTAACGCCACCGTCGAAGGTACAATTTGTAGCTGTACCGCATGGAGCTGAAATCAACATGGCTGTACCGACAGCATCAATATTTACATTCTCCATTGAGCCGATGACATCTCTTTCAGCGTCACCGCAGTTATAAGTTTCGATACCGTTTGTAAGAGCATCACCTTTGATAGTTACGTTCTTGATAGAACCTACGCGTGTTGTAGAGCCAGACTGAAGAACGATACCTCCGATGGTCTTATTAGCATCGCCTTTGCCTTGTACATCGATAACGAGGTCTTCAAATGCTGTAGCGTTCCAAACCTTGATAGCAGCAGTATTGCTTGCATGGACAATATTACCATTCTTGATAGTAGGATTATTCTTGATGCTCATGCCGCCGTAAGCATTACGTGTGGTAAGTGTCTTGCCACCGAGGTCAAGTGTGATAGCCTTTGCGATAGCAAGCTGGTCGGTACCATAGTCGATGTCAGCTGTCATTTCGATAACATCGCCATCTTTAGCTGCGTTAATAGCAGCAGTAAGTTCGGCTTTAGTAGAAACTTTCAAAGGAGGATTTTCTGTTGTGAATTCTTCTTGAGCTTCTATATTCTTAGCATAAATATAATTATAATTATTTTCAGTATTTTCCTCGAGTGTATTTCCTGTTGCTATAACGCTAAGATTGTTTTCATCACTATATGATCTGATATTAACGTATGCACCTGAAACAGTGTTGCCAGTGAATGTAACAGTCTCCTTAGCACTTACATCAACACCAGCGTCAGTCAATGTGTTGCCTGTGATAGTTACAGTCTTCACATCCTGAGCATTCTCGTTGTCGGTGATACCACGTCCCCAGTTGATGAACTCGCTGTTTGTGATAGAGATAGCAAGGTTGCCTACGTTTGCGCCAGCACCCTCACCGAAGATAATAGCACGTGCGTTGTTCACATTATTACTACCAATAAAACTACATTCTTCAACAACAAGATTTGCACTTGATGAGATAGCACGTACTCTATTGTAGTTGGCAGTAGCATTAGTCAAATCTATAGTAAGATTCTTGACTGTAGCATCAGCCTGGAAGCGGAACACAGAGTGGTAGTTACCACCATCAGAAACAGTGCCATTGAATGTAAGCTTATTATCATTACCGTTGATTGTTACAGGAACAGTAAATTTAGTGCCTGTATAACGGTTATCCCAAGCCTCGTCAATTGTCACATTTGAAAGGATTTCAATTGTACAACCGCTTGTTGCAGCTTTAAAAGCTTCTTGGAGAGTTTTATAATAAGTGTCACCAATCTTTGCTACTTTACCTAAACTTTCATTAACAGTTATATTGCCTGTAATAGTTCCTAAAGTGGTGTTGTTTACAGCAGCATCAACTATTACTGTGGCGGTTTCTGCTACTGTAAGATTTTGATTGTTGCGAAGTTCTATTGTAGCTTCGCCCATTTCACTGATTGACACAACGGAATTTCCAGTGATATTAAGAGGTCCGTGTTGTGCTGTGATACCACGTCCTGTACCACCAGAAATAGTGACATTAGAATCGTCAATTGTTACACCTGAACGGTTGATACCGTGCTCTATTACATTAGTAAGAGTAACTGTAGATTCATCAATTACAGTTGTAGCGTGAACGATACCATTTACTTTGCTACCGGTAATAGTAGTTCCTACAACATCAACAGTAGCAGTTGCTTCACCTGCATAAACGATATATCCAGCTGTATGTTCATTATCAGCAATATTCAATGTGCTGTTGATAAGGTCAAGGTTAGCTCCGGTTTTAAGATGGAATACAGCATAACCTTTAATGCCTTCAGCAGAAGAACTTACATTAACACCGTTAAGTTCTAATGTCTTACCTGCATTTACTAAGAAATAACCATCACAAACATGAACATCGTCTTTACCTAAAACGATATTACCGTTTTTAATAGTTACATTATTATAATAGGAATTTTCAACGTTTACGTAGAGAGTATTGTCATTCAAGTCAATCACAGTACCATCTACAGCAGTGATTTTAGTATCAACTGTAATATCAGCAGTAAGTTTAATTACACCACCATTTACTAAAGCAGCAACGAGTTCATCGTAAGTTGCAACTTCTTTAGGAACTATAGTAGTATATGTTCCGTCTTCGCTTCTACTAATAGTTTCAAAAGTACCATCACCATTATCACGTATAACTGTAATTTCTGTAGGTGCGTTTGTAATTGTAATATCTTTACCTTCTGGAACAACGATAGTGCCTTTGAACTCGCTGTCTTCTAAATCAAGTTCTTCAACGTAGACTGTAACCTTAGCTGAAGTGTTTTTTTCTAATGCTGTATAAACATCAGTATAACCCAACTGACCGTCTGTAGCTACTTTGCTATAATACAAATAATCGTTGGTTCCTGGAGTTTTAGCAACGTCTGCTTCAATGCCTTGTGCTGGATCATTAGCATCAATTACATAATTGCCGTTATCGTCAATATATACTTCCTTATCATATACTCCTTTAGCAGAACCGATAGTGAATTTATCGCTGTTTAAAGCAGAACCCATCGAATTTGAGAGGTTCTTGAATGTACCACCTGCAACTAAACCGTATGCAGATAAATCAACAGACATTTGAATGGAACCGTTGAACACTCCTCCATGGAATTGTGTTTGAGAACGGTTAAGGTAGATAGTACCATTAAACACACCACCATAGAATTGGAAATAAGGAGCCGAAGCACCAGTATATCCAGCACCAGGTAAAAATAATCCATTTCCACCTTGTTTTACTACATAACTTGCATTGAAAACGCCGCCATAGAATCTTGTTATAGGACGATCTTTGCTCGGAGCATTACTACTTGGCTTGATGTGGCTGACAATAGTTTTACCTTCTGCAGTAATACCGCCAGGATTTACAGCATCAGCTTTAATGTCTAACGCATAGCTGGCAGAAGATCTACCATTCACTACATAGTGGATAGCATCCTTACCGGAAGCAGCCGTCATGGTATAAGTACCGAGATCCAAGATATGATACTCGGTAGAACTGAGTTGTATCACATCTGACAATGTAACATCAGCTAAAAGTGTGAGAGTCGTGTTGTTTGTCCAATTGGCGATAGCCTCGTCAATTGTAGCATACTCAGTGTTACCAACTTTGGCAACATTGGTACCTTCTGCATTAAGTACACTCGTCCCTATTGCTGTAAATAGCAATGTAAGGAACGTCATGAGTAGAAATTTCCTTCTCATAAGTAATAGTTTTTAATGATTATTAATTTATTTAACTCTAATTATTAATTCTCATTTAACTTTCCAACTAATTGATAACAATTAGTTTACCAATAAAATATTTAACTTTCTTTCTTCAATAATTTAACTTTCTCTCACAAGAACAAGTGTAAAAAAACCTTGTACTTGTAACCTACAAAAATAAAACTTTTCATAATATATTCTTAAAAATAATTAAGATTTTTTTCAACAAAAAAGATTCTTTCTGGTTCCAATTCGCTGCGGGGGGGGTAAATTGTTGATAATTAACAATTTACAATCAATAATTAACAATTTGATAAACTCTCAACTTTTAAAGCTTTGGTTTAAGGGTTAAGGTTTAAGGTTTAAGGTTTAAGGTTTTGATAAACTCTAAACCATAAACTCTCAACTTTTAAACTACTATGAACTATTTGGGTTTAAGGGTTAAGGTTTAAGGTTTAAGGTTTTGATAAACTCTAAACCATAAACTCTCAACTTTTAAACTACTATGAACTATGAACTATAAACTATAAACTATAAACTATGAACTATTTGGGTTTAAGGTTTAAGGGTTAAGGTTTAAGGTTTTGATAAACTCTAAACTATAAACTCTCAACTTTTAAACTACTATGAACTATTTGGGTTTAAGGGTTAAGGGTTAAGGTTTAAGGTTTTGATAAACTCTAAACTATAAACTCTCAACTTTTAAACTACTATGAACTATGAACTATAAACTATAAACTATAAACTATAAACTATAAACTATGAACTATTTGGGTTTAAGGTTTTGAATGTATATATTAATTAATAAGGTATATATGTTGGGGACGGGGACGGGAGTTGGGGACGAGAGTTGGGAACGATGAAGGGTCAAAAATATTCATTAATATGCTTTATTTTTTTTCATTTTAAATTCTAAATTATTTTATTACCTTTGAGTGTTAAAAAAACAAGTTTCACTCTAATTGAAAGGTATATGAATAACAACACCATAGACAAAACCCTTTTTATCAATAACAGGAAGAACTTCGCTGAGAAGATGGCGAAAAATTCTATCGCGGTGTTCTGTGCCAACGAGGAGATGCCCCGTAACGGCGACCAGTTCTATCCCTATCGCCAGCAGTCGGATTTCTTCTATCTCACCGGCATCGACCGCGACTGCGCATACCTTATTATATATCCCGACCATCCGAATCCGGAGATGCGCGAGATTCTCTTCGTGGAACCTTATAGCGAATCGAAAGTGATATGGCGAGGCGAAATGATTGACGCTAAAGAATCCGCCGAAATATCGGGCGCTGCCAACGTGATGTATAGCGACAAATTCAACTCGACACTTCAAGACCTCGCTCTTTCTTGCGAGACGATTTATCTCAACACATACGAATATCCTCGTTATGAGTGTCCGGTCGTGACAATACAGCAACGTTTCATCGATGAGGTAAAAGCGAAATTCCCTCTGCATAAATTTGAACGCTCGGCACCTATATTAAATAAGCTCCGCATGATTAAGTCGCAAGAGGAAATCGAAGTCACAAAACAAGCCTGCGACATTACGGCAGAAGCATTCCATCGTTGCCTGAAGACAGTGAAACCGGAACGCTACGAATATCAGATACAAGCAGAGATAGAATACATATTTAAATATAACGGCGCAAACGGTAATGCCTATCACCCGATAGTTGCTGCCGGTAAAAACGCCTGCTGTCTGCATTATTCGGCAAACAATAAAATCTTAAAAGACGGCGACTTGATTCTCTTCGACATAGGCTGCGAATTGAAAAACTATTCTTCCGACTTAAGCCGCACCATTCCTATCAACGGAAAATTTACTCCACGACAAAAAGATTGTTATAACGCAGTCCTTCGCGTGATGAAAGAAATCACGAAACTTTATAAACCGGGCGGAACCATCGACGAGATAAACAGAACGACATATAAGTTGATGGAAGAAGAGATGATAAAACTCGGACTCTTCACTGCGGAAGATGTCGTTAATCAAGACCCTGATTTTCCATTGTATCGTAAGTATTTGATGCACGGCATGGCGCATCATATCGGCTTGGATGTTCACGACAGCGTGGATAAGTTCGAACCTTTCAAACCGGGAATGATACTCACCTGCGAACCGGGAATCTACATCAGAGAAGAAGGCATCGGCATCAGAATCGAGAACGATTTGCTCATCACAGAAGGCGAACCGATAAACCTCTTCGAAGGACTCCCGATTGAGGTGGAGGAAATTGAAAATGCAATGATCAATTAACAATTAATAATTAACAAAATGGACTAATACTGTTGACAGTTGTCCTTAAAAAAATTAAACAACATGAAAAAGACTTTATCAATTTTGGTTCTCATGATTTTCATGGGATTGGGTTTTGCAGCAAAGGCACAAAACATTCAGGTGATGTATGACTTCGGCGAAGAACGCCAATACATTACAACGACATTAGAGATGTATAAACCTGACAACTGGGGAGGAACATTCTTCTTCGTTGACATTTATCACGACGGCAAGAAAAATCATAACAATCTACCTGGTTTCAACAATTACGGTCCTATGGGAATGTATATGGAAATCGAACGTTCCCTGAATTTCTGGCAAAACTCTAAGTTGAAGAATTTAAGCGCACATGTTGAATATGCAGGCGGTCTTGGTGTAGCACCAGGATTTATCGGATACAACATCAACAACGCATGGATGTTCGGTGCCGAATATTTCTTCCACTCAAAAGATTTCCGTAACACATTGACAATTCAAGCTTTGTATAAAACCATCTCTCAGACGAATCAGAAATTACCTTTACAATTCACTGTCGTTTGGGGTATGCAGGATTTGTTCAATGTCAAAGGTTTGAGATTTAACGGATTCGCTGATTTCTGGTGGCAAGATAATACTTGGATTGGTGATAATCTTATTCCATTTACAACAGGATACGTCTTTATTACAGAGCCACAGTTATGGTATAATGTAGGACAATTCTTCAACTGCGACAATCTTAACATCGGTGGTGAAGTAGAGATGTCATATAATTTTGGCGGTTTAAGTCAAGGCAAGAAATTCTACGTCAATCCATGTTTGGGTGTGAAGTGGAATTTTTAACAGTTGACAGTTGACAATTAACAATTAACAATTGTAGGGATGTGGCTTGCCGCATCCAATAATCTAAGCGTGTCAACGACGTGGAATGTTAATAATTTGTCGTTGATGCGCTTAGATAAAAAATAATAACCAATAAAATCAAAATCATGGAATCGAATGAAATAACAAAAGACACCTGGTCTGAAGATTAGACAATAATGTGTTGTGTTATTATAACTCCTTGAATGTTAATAATTTTTAACTTTATTTTCCTTGACAAAGATTGAGGTTTGTTGTATATTTGCAGAACCAAAAATTTAGGTTTATGGAAAGTAAAAAATCATTACATAATCAGTATGATAAAGCGGCGGAGATTATTAAGACCGCGATACTTCAAAGCCAGTATGAAGCTTCAAAAGATATAAATCGTATTCAGTTAGGATTATATTTTGGAATAGGAAAATTTCTTTCAGAAAAGACACGTAATGCAAAGTGGGGAACGAATGCCTTGCAATTCATCAGCGATAAGTTAAAATCAGATTTGCCTGGTTTGAGAGGATTCTCTGTAACAAATTTGAAGAATATGAGAATCTTTTATAATAATTGGAAATCAATAGATTATAATTCGTCAGTTGCAACTGACGAAATTTCGCCCGTTACAACGGGCGAAATTGAAGACGTTCAAAAAGTAGGTGATATGATAATTAGGCTTGAAAATAATGCTATAAAAATTGATGATATCGGTTCGTTCCCAATAGAAGACTTTTTTAAAATACTGTTTTCTCATCATATGCTTGTTGTTGAAAAAGTTAAAGAAATAGAAGCACGCTATTATTACATTAATCGTACAGCAGAAGAACATCTCTCAGTTGAGCAGTTGAAAAAAATAATAAAGAATAATGATTTTGAAAACAAGGCGTCAATGCCAAATAACTTTCCTAGAACCATTTCAAATTCTTCTCTGGCACGTAAAGCAGTGATGATGTTTAAAGATGAATATCTTCTTGATTTTATTAACGTTGAAGAGATTGGAGAACGTGATAAGAATGATGTCGATGAAAGAGTCGTTGAGAAACAAATTGTTGAAAATATCAAGAGGTTTATAATGACATTTGGAAAGGATTTCGCTTTTGTTGGAAATCAATATCATCTTGAGATATACGGCGAGAATTTCTTTCCTGACTTGTTGTTCTTTAATAGGGATTTAAATTCCTTGGTGGTTTTTGAGTTGAAAACTGGTGATTTCAAATCAATATATTTGGCACAGTTGATGACGTATCTCAGGATTTTAGATGATAAAGTTCGTAAACCTCATGAGAATCCGTCAATTGGGATCGTACTTTGTAGAAATGCTAACAAGGATTTTGTGAAATATGTGATTCAGGATTATGACAAACCAATGGAGTGGCGACTTTTGATACTTTGTCGGAGATGCCAGAGAGATTGCAGAAAGCATTGCCTGATATTGAAGAATTGAAAAAGCTGTTGTGATTGTTAGTGTTATATTTACATAAATTATGGCTGGTACCAACGGGAAATTTATAGAAGTCATCTAACATTTTATTAAACCAAAAAGATAATTCCAACAACAAAAATTATTATCTTTGTTGCAATGAAAAAAAGATAATAATCTATTAAAATCAAATTTATGAAATCAGATTTAATTAAAAACAAGCTTATACAAGTACAAGGTACATCTATTTCCATCACATCGTATAATGAAAAAGATTATATATCTTTAACGGATATGACAAAAGCATTTGAAGGTGGTAATAGTTTGATTGAAAATTGGTTGAGGAATAAGAATACAGTAGAGTTTTTAGGTATATGGGAACGATTGAATAACATGAATTTTAATTCCGTCGAATTCGACGGAATTATGATGCAGGTGGGACTATACAAAATACTAAACAACGAGAACTGTTAGACTCTGATTAAGAAATAATAAAATCACTTGATTATAATTCATATATAATTACAATGTAGGGCATGGATTGATTGCGTCCTATATTTATATTCCTAAAAAAATTAACAGTTTTTCAAATAGAAAAATGAGTTGAAAATATTAATTCCAACAACAAAAATTATTATCTTTGTTGCAATGAAAAAACTAGTTTCTCACGTAAAGACGCACGGTTTACGTCTCTACTAAAAAATGAATTAATAATCAACAGCTCAAGGCTCGAAACTCAGGGCTCATAGCAAAAAAAATAAAAATTAATATGGACAAAGACTGTTGACTGTAGTCTGTTGTCCGTTGACTTAAAAAAATAAATAACTATGTTTGCAAAAGAAATCTTCGCGTGCCGTCGCGCCGCTTTATTAAAATCGGGTCTCAAAGGTATAGCTTTCTTCCCTGCTAACGACGAGGCTTCTCTCAATTATCCTGACAACACCTACCGCTATCGCCAAGATAGCAACTTCGCTTATTTCTTCGGTCTCGACACTCCTGACCTTGTCGGTGTCATCGACTTCGAATCTGGAGAGGAAATCCTCTTCGGTAGAGAAATAACAATCGACGATATTATCTGGTGCGGTAACCTTCCTTCTCTCACCGAACAAGGTGAGATGATCGCTGTGAAACAAACCCGCGACATCAACGGCTTCGGCGAATATCTCCGCGAGGCTGTAGCTAAAGGAAGACAAATCCACATACTTCCTCCTTACCGCGGCGACATGAAGATAAAACTTGCCAAATGGTTCAACACCGACATCGACAGTCTCTCAAAATATGTAAGTCAAGAACTTATCGCTGAGGTTGTAAAACTTCGTGAGATAAAATCTGATGTCGAGATTGAAGATATGGAAAAAGCTGCCAACACAGCATATTTCATGCACACCACAGCTATGAAGATGTGCAAACCGGGCGTCATCGAACAAGAAATCGCCGGTGCTGTTGAAGGCATCGCCATCTCAAACGGTTACGGAGTTTCTTTCCCTGTGATATTAAGCGTTGATGGTCAGACTTTGCACAACCACAGTCATAACAACGTGCTTCAAGAAGGAAGAATGATGGTCTGTGACGCCGGCGCTGAGACAAAGAACTACTACGCTTCCGACTTCACACGTACAATCCCTGTAGGCGGCAAGTTCAACGCACGTCAGGCTGACATCTACAATATCGTGTTGAAAGCCAATATGGAAGTCATCAACAACACACGTCCTTTCAACAGATATTTCGATATGCACGTCTTGGCTTGCCGTACCATCATCGAAGGCTTGAATGCAGTAGGTCTTATGAAAGGTAATGTCGATGATGCTCTTGAAGCTGGCGCACATTATTTATTTATGCCTCACGGACTTGGTCACGCTCTCGGCATGGACGTTCACGATATGGAAGGTCTCGGTGAAAACAATGTAGGTTATGACGCAGAAACTCCTCGCGCCACAAAAGAAGGCTTCAGAGGATTACGTTGCGGCAAGGTTCTAAAACCGGGAATGGTAGTCACCGACGAACCTGGAATATATTTCATTCCGACATTGATCGACATCTGGAAGGCAGAAGGCAAGCATAAAGACTTCATCAATTATGATAAGGTGGAGACATACAAAGACTTCGGCGGTATCAGAATCGAAGACGATTTGTT
Organism: Bacteroidales bacterium; assembly: GCA_045606865.1. Classification (GTDB taxonomy): domain Bacteria; phylum Bacteroidota; class Bacteroidia; order Bacteroidales; family F082; genus Limimorpha. The sequence goes on along the minus strand of JAZUST010000040.1, from coordinate 30,686 downwards.
AGTCACCAACGACGGCGTAAGAGTTCTCGGTCGTCCGATACCAAAGACAGTGGCAGAGGTAGAATCCTGCTGTGCTGAAGGCAGAGAATGGATGAGAATTCCGGGCGTCATATAAATTTTAAGGTGACATTGAATCACCGTGATTATAACGATACAGCAAAAAAGCACCTATAAGATTTCAAAGGTGCTTTTTTAATTTACAATGTACAATATGTACAATTAACAATTGTTATAGACTTAAGGTCGCAAGGATTTCCTCGTCACCTTTCTCATTTCCCGCCCCCAAAAGCGTTAGGGATTGGAGCGGCATCCTTTTGTAGCGTAGCGGAAAAAGATATAGCGGAAAGCCCGACGGCTACGCCGGAACGCCCAAATCAATTAAGAGAGGACTTCTATAAAATATAGAAATCCCCTATGAAAAATTTATTCGATAATGGTAAGTTCGTTGATAATGTTTTGTGCCTTACCGACTTTCTCTATGCACCATAAGAGGTAACGAGCGTCCATGCAGATTGTACGTTGTACCTTTTGTTCGAATGAAAGGTCGCCGCTCATTGCTTCCCAGTTGCCATCGAAAGCGAGACCGATGAGTTCGCCTTTACCGTTGATGACAGGAGAACCAGAGTTGCCGCCGGTGATGTCGTTTGTCGTGATGAAGTTGACAATCAAATCGCCGTTTTCGTCAGCGTAACGACCGTAGTCTCTTGCTTCATATAAATCTCTAACATATTGAGGGATGTCGAATTCCCAGTTGCCCGGTTTATATTTTGCCATCACGCCGTCCATTGTTGTAACGTAGTTGTAGTTGACTGCGTCAGCGCCTTTATAAGGTTCAACGCTACCGTAAGTGAGACGCATTGTGAAGTTAGCGTCTGGGTAGAAGTTACGGTCAGACTGCATTTCCATCAAGCCTTTCATATAGAGACGTTCTGCCTCGTCGCCAGCCTCAGCAGCTGCGAAATATTTAGGAATAACCACATCGTTATACATTTCAATGATGTTCATTGTCAAGGCGAAGATAGGATCTTTATCTAAAGACTTAGGATTTGCCAACCATTGTTCAAGTCTTGCTTGATCGACGAATACTGATTTTTCGAAAGCATCGTTAACCCATGCTGTGAAGTCGCCATTGTTTTTGTTGCCTATTTCTGTAATCATAGAAGGAACATATCTGTCGATGTCTTTGTAGAAAAGATTCAACAAAGCGATGGTAACGTCTTTATCCAAAGCCATGTCATAATCTTTATAGAAAGATTCAGCACTGGTTTTCATTGCTTCTGCTACAGATGCGATTTCTTCTTTGTCAGTCTTTTCATTAATCATATTATTGAGTCTCATAAATCTGCGAGAGAAAGAGATAGCTTCGCCGCCGTTCCAACCAGCTTCACGTAGATAAGTCATAGGTTTGTTGATGTCGTCTAAGATGTCCCATTTTGCTTCGACACCTTCGAAAATCTTACCATATTCAGCTTTGCGGCTTTCATTTGAAAACACCCATGCTCCGAATTGATATTCTTGAACGAGACGTTTGTCGTGTACGCGGTTACGTTGCAACTGTTTCACCTGACCGATATAATATTTCCAGTAGTTAGAAACGCTTGCCTGTTTTGAAGCGTATTTGATAAACACTTCTTGGTCAGCGTCCATGTGTTTGCGATATTCGTTGAGTTTTGTTGTACGGCACTCGATGATAGCAGGACCTTCTTCATTGATGATGTTGCTGATTGTACGGCTTGTTGAATAGCGGTCGGTGCTTCCAGGATAACCCATAATCATAGCATAGTCGCCTTGTTCTACACCTTTTATATTAATAGGCAAGTAATGTTTCGATTGCATTGGGACGTTTTCCTCGCTATATTTAGCAGGTTTTCCATCCGGTGAGGTATAAACTCTGAAGATACAGAAGTCGCCTTTGTGACGAGGCCATGTCCAGTTGTCGGTGTCGGCTCCATATTTGCCTATTCCCCATGGAGGGCAAGCTGCGAGACGTACGTCGCGATATACATCATATTCAAACATGATGTATTGATTGCCGCTGTAGAAAGGAACGATTTCGATTCTTACGTCTCTGTCGCCTTTGACTTCTTCTTTTAACGCTTTGATGTTAGCGTTGATGACTTCTTCTCTGTTTTCTTTTGTGACGTTAGCGAGGACTTTATCAGTAACGTCTTCAACATTAGCGAGGAAAGAAACATAGAGACCTTCGCAAGGAAGTTCCTCTTTCATATCCAAAGCCCAGAAACCGTCGGTGAGATAGTCGTGTTCAACAGAAGCGAGAGCTTGCACGTAACCAAGACCGCAATGGTGGTTGGTGAGAAGCAAACCTTTTGGAGAGATGAGTTCGCCAGTACAACCGTTTGCGAATTGAACGATAGCATCCTTCAAACTAGGTTGGTTTAAATTAAAGATTTGTTCTGCTGTGAGTTGACAACCGAGTTGTTGCATCTCATACAAACTTTGATTACTTAGATTGTAAGGTAACCACATACCTTCGTCAGCTTTCAACTGTGTGCTAAATACAGCTAAAAACATAAAAATGCTTAATAAATACTTTTTCATATAAATTTAGTTTGTTAAAATATTATTTTTTTCTCGTTGTTCTGCAAATATACGATAAAAAATACATACATTTGTTGTCTAATTTCAAACAATATAATTTTATAGAAAATGGGCGGATTTTTTGGAGTAGTATCAAAGAGAACTTGTATCTCAGATTTGTTCTACGGTACTGACTATCATTCACATCTTGGCACAAAACGTGCTGGTCTTGCAACAGTTCATGACGGAACATTCTATCGTTCGATTCACAATATCGAGGGTGCGTATTTCAGAACAAAATTCGATTCAGACCTCGCCAAGTTCCATGGTAACATGGGTATCGGCGTTATTAGCGACACTGATGCGCAACCTATCATCGTCAATTCGCACCTCGGACGATTCGCCATCGTAACAGTAGCGAGAATCAACAATCTCAAGGAGTTGGAACAAGAATGTCTTGACAACAAACAGCATTTTGCAGAACTCAGCGGCGGTAGCACAAATCCTACTGAGTTGGTAGCACTTCTCATCACACAGGGCAAAGACTTCGTTGATGGTATTCAAAATGTGTTCAACAAGATTAAAGGTTCATGTTCGATGCTGATTCTAACTCCGGAAGGTATCATCGCTGCCCGCGACAAATTCGGTCGTACTCCTATCGCTATAGGCAAAGATGAGGATGGTTATGTACTCGCAACAGAAAGTCACAGCTACGTCAACATGGATTATAAGACCGACAGATGGATTGGTCCTGGTGAGATTATGAAAATCACTCCGGAAGGTTACACTCAGCTTCTCGCTCCAAACAAGAAATGTCAGATGTGTTCTTTCATGTGGATTTATTATGGTTATCCGGCAGCGGCATACGATGACATTTTTGTAGAAAATATGCGTTACAACGGAGGTTATGCCATGGGAGCGATGGACGATGTTGAAGTCGATTATGTAGCTCCTATTCCAGATTCCGGTATCGGTATGGCAATAGGTTATTCCAACGGCAAGCAGATACCTTACGTCAGAAGCGTTGTTAAATACACTCCGACATGGTCACGTAGTTTCATGCCTGTTACACAAGAAGAAAGAGAACATGTCGCTAAGATGAAACTCATTACCAACGCCTCATTGTTGAAAGACAAGAAAGTGGTTTTCTGCGACGACTCCATAGTCCGAGGAACACAACTTCGCGATAATGTCAAGATGTTATACGAATGCGGCGCAAAAGAAGTTCACATCAGAATAAGCTGCCCACCTCTGATATGGGGTTGCCCATTCCTCAACTTCTCCAATTCAAAGACCGACATGGAACTCATTACACGTCGCTGCATCAAAGAGTTGGAAGGCGATGCATATAAAAACTTGGAACTTTATGCCGACCATACCACAAAACAATATGCAAATCTCGTAGAAATGTTAAGAAAGCATATTGGTGTAGATTCATTGAAGTTTAATACTATAGATATTATCAGAGACGCCATCGGATTGCCAAAGGACGAGATCTGTATGCATTGCTTTGACGGCACAAGTTATGGACACATATAATTGAAAGTTAAGGGACCTCGAGAATATTCGAGGTCTTTTTGTTTTAGGGAGATGCTAGTCTACTTCTCTTAACTCAACGAATCGGCGACTTTTTCTACATCAATATCCATCATACAACGGAAATGTTTCTTAGGACATTCCTTAAATCCTAACTTACTGCAAGGACGACATCTTACGTCTTTACATTCAACGATGTGGCACTTTTCCGGTTCCTTTGGAAGATATGGATACATACCAAGTTCCGGCACTGTGTTGCCCCAAACTGAAACGACATTCTTATGAAAAGCCGCAGCAATATGCATCAATCCAGTATCATTAGTCAAGACTGAATCTGCATTTTTAACAAGTGACGCCGATTGCTCGAGATTTATTTTACCAACGAGATTTAAAATCTGAGAATCTGAAAATCTGAGAATCTGAGAGTCTTTTTGAATCTGAGAATCTGAGAATCTGAAAACCTGAGAGTCTGTTTGAATCTGGGAATTAATGTCTACGTTGTCGGTTGTCGGTTGTCCGTTGAGCAATGAAATAATCTCTTCCGCTCTTTCAACATCATCGGGTCCACCGAGAAGTATGACTGGTTTATTAATTCTTTTTAAGACTTCTACAATCTTGACAGGAGGCAATATCTTGGTCTTATATGTTCCGCCAATGACGAAAGCATAATATCCGTTTTGAAAACATTCAGGAAGTTCTGTGACAGGATAATTGTTTTTTTCTGAAATAAAGAAATCCAATCCTTGATAATCGTTCTTTACACCCAACTTCTCAACAGCCTTGAAATATCTGTCAACGATATGAACATCGGGCATGATATTAATCTTAAATGTTGAAAGCAAAAACTTCCTGAAATTAAGTTTAGGGAATGAAGAATGAGGACGACACAATGCTCGAGTCACTCTTACACTTCTCTTATTTTTTTGCAAATCAACGATATAATCGTAATTCTCCAACTTAAGTTCAGCGATATTATCTTTCAAAGAATCATAATATTCATACACCTTATTAATATAAGGATTGGTTTTATATAAATTGCTGAACTTCTTTTTCGTCAGGACATGAATCTCAACATCCTGAAGTTGATTCTTCAAGCAACGTATCACAGGCGTCGTCAGAACAATGTCGCCTATAGAACTAAACCGAATTACAAGTATCTTTTTCATAATTAAGAATTATGCATTATGAATTAACTTTCAGTCTCTCATCTCTGAAGATAAGTTCTACAGTTTCTTCATAAACATCCAAGTTATTTATCTTCTTTATCTTACGCCATATATTCTGAGGGTCTTCAAAAGAATTAATCATATAAGACCAAAGCTCTTTCATGCATCCGATAATCTTCGGACTACCGCCCGCGTGACGCAATCGTTCAAGATAGAGCGACACCACGAAATGATGGAAGATCTTTTTTCGTTCTCCGTAATCGTAATTAATACCTTTAATTTCATCTGCGAGGAACGGATTGGTTAACAGACCTCTTCCAAGCATAAAAGCCATACGTCCGTATGTCTCTACTGGAGAAAATGAATTTATCTTCTCGCTTATTCTTTTATAATCATCAACGGAGAAAATATCGCCATTATAAACCAAAGGTCTTTTGATTAAAGGAACTATCTCAGCGAATCGGTCAACGTCGGCGCTGCCGGTATATAGTTGTTTGCCTATGCGAGGATGAATGATAATCTCACTAAAAGGATAATCATTAAAACAATCTATAAGTTCGTCAATTTCAGTATCTTTATAATATCCGAGACGACATTTCAGACTGAATTTTATTTCAATATTATTAAATACCTTATCAAAAATCTCTCTCACTTTCTGAGGTTCAGCCATAAGTCCGCAACCTCTAACCTTATTGGCGACTCTTGGGAAAGGACATCCCATATTAAGGTTTATCTCCTTATAACCCATTTCCTGACACTGATTTGCAAAACGGATAATCTCGTCAGCATCGTTAGCAAGAATCTGCGGAGTAAGAGTATTTACATCATTAAAGTTAATATCTATCTCCTCCCCTCTCAGACTTCTGCTGTTATCTTTGTGAATACCCGTAAAAAAAGGCGTGTAGAATTTATCTATTCCAGAGAAATATTTCTTATAAAGATTACGATAAACCGAATCCGTTATGCCCTGAAAAGGAGCTAAGCTTAGTGATGTCATCTCTTTCTCAATATTGTAACTACAAAAGTAAAACACATAATTAACACTGCAAGGAATGATGCGATTCTATAAAGATAGTCGCCATGTTGTGAGTAGAAAGTCATTTCATCATTGACGGTCATTGTATTACGTAATGCCGCAGGTTCCCAATAGTTTGTCTGCTCAACAACATCGCCTCTTAAATTGATGAAACCAGATATTCCGGTATTTGCAGAACGTGCTATGGAGCGACGATTTTCTATTGCCCTGAGTTTCGACATTTCAAAATGCTGACGATGACCAGGAGTGTCGCCCCACCATCCGTCGTTTGTGATAACGAAAATCAGATTCGCTCCATTACGTACAAACTCAGTGACATAACCACCGAAAACTGATTCATAACAAATCAAAGGTGCTATCTTATAATCTTGATGAGATAAGATAGTTGCCTTATCTTCAGATTTTAAAGTACCCACTGTCCCACCTAAGTCGATGGCGAGATTTTTCAATGGACGCAAGAACCACCATGAGGGCATCATCTCGACACCTGGTGTAAGACGCGACTTCTGATGATATTGAATATCAGCGGTATCAGTAATTAAAAAGGCTGTATTATATGAATAATAATATTCGTCTGCATCATAGAATTTACGTGCTGCGAAATCATCCTCCTCGCCTTCAGGTACCATCCCCAAAGTACTAGCTCCTATAACGTATGCAACTCCATTATTATTTCTTGAAAACAATCTTAGATTCTTTATAGAATAATAGTAATCTAACTTATCCAACCAAATATTCTCGTGTATCGACGACTCAGGACTAACGACAAAACGAGTGTTTTCCGTCATCAAAGGTTCCGCCTGATCGAAGTTACGCATTAATATCTCCTTAGCGGAAAGGATAAACTCTTCATTCCAAGGATCAATATTAGGCTGTACTACAACAACTTCAACTTCATCAGAGGTGACATTTTGAGACGCCACAGGGGTGACATTTTGAGACGCCACATTCTGAGACGCCACAGGGGTGACGTTTTGAGACGCCACAGGGGTGACGTTTTGAGACGCCACAGGGGTGACGTCTCTACTTTCTGCAGGAATATGTTCGTTTGAAGACGCCACAGGGGTGACGTCTCTACATTTTGCAGGAATATGTTCGTTTGAAGACGCCACAGGGGTGACGTCTCTACATTTTGCAGGAATATGTTCGTTTGAAGACGCCACAGGGGTGACGTCTCTACGGGGGTCGTATGAATTATAAATAACCTTACTTACAATTATAGGTGCAAGAACTACAGCAATAAATACGAATATCTGAGACAAAATCTGTTGTCTGTTGTCTGTTGTCTGTTGTCTTTTTATAATCTTATATGCCAAGATGTTAGCAAGGAGCACCCAGATTGTTCCTCCTGCTATTCCTGTGAATTCATACCATTGCACCCAGGTATGATTATGCGAGAAGACGTTTCCGATATTGAGCCACGGCCAATTCAATTGCCAGTTAAGATGCAGATTTTCAAAAGCCAAGAAAAACAATATAAGGAGAAAATAACCTTTCTTATTATTAAAGATTTTCTTTCTTGTAATATGATAGAGCCAGAATGTTGTCGCCATGAAGCAACTGTTAAGCAACAACATAGCTATCGCTCCAGCAGCTGTACTGTTCCAAACCCACCATGTGGTCAGAGAATTCCATACCAAAAAAGTCAGAAACGAAAGTCCAAAGATGTTTCCCTTTACATTATTATTATCGTCACCGATATAATCTTGAAGGAAAATCAACGGGACAAAAGCAATGAATATCAGCGGTGTAAAACCTCTTGTAGGCCATGCTGCTGCAATCAGAAGTCCGCTTAATACCGCTAATGAGATTTTTACAATTTTCTTCATCACTTCATTTTAAAATAGTTGAAAATCTTATAACTATCATCCAAAAATATCAGAGATGCATTACCATTACGTTCAATCTGATTTATACTTTCTTCAAAGAGTTCTGTTATCAGATCTATATTATTGTTGGAGATGAAAGGTGCGAAATTTTTCAAGAATGCTTTTTCATCTTCTGGCAATAACACATTATCGCTCAATCCATTATTCATCAACAAAGCGTTATGGAAGAAATTGAGTCCATATGCAAGGAATTCCTTCTGTTTCTCTCTTCCTAGAGATTTTATATCGTTAGCGATGAAGTCGATAAGTTCTGAAGCACTGAATCGGAAGCAGTAACGCATCCACTTCTGGAAACTCTGGAAATATAGTTTCTCATCTTCTTGATCGTTGATATATGATTGTGCGAGAATCCAGTTGCCATTGGCCAATACAGCGGCATTACGTGCTACATTGTAATCGCAACCAAACTTGTTGACGAGAGCATTTTGTACTTCGCCGAGAGTAAGTTTCGGTATCTTCATCAAGACTGTACGGGAACGTATTGTTGTAAGAAGTTCCTCTTGATTTTCAGAGATGAGAATAAATAATGTTTTCTCTGGCGGTTCTTCTAAGACTTTCAATAATTTATTGGCGGCCTGTACATTAAGTTTCTCTGCCATCCAAATTATCGCCACTTTATATTCTGCCTCGTAAGCCTTGAGATTGAGTTTTCTCATTATCGTAGCGGCGTCGCGAACATTTATCGCACCTTGTTTATTCTCAACGTCAAGGGCATTGTACCAAGATGACAAGTCGGCATAAGTCTCACATTTTTCAAGATATTCGCGCCATTCGGCAAGAAACAAATCAGACTCAGGATCTTTCTTTACGTTCTTATTTGTTGTAGTTGGAAATATAAAATGCAAGTCGGGATGTGCTAACGCATTGAATTTCTTACAAGAAGGACAGACGCCGCAACTATCATGCTCTCCCCTATTGGTACAATTGATATATTGTGCGTAAGCTATCGCCAAAGCCAGTTTTCCTGTTCCTTCCTGACCGAGAAACAGTTGCGCATGAGCTACACGATTTTCTTTTACGCTCTGAATCAGCTTCGCCTTAATATCTTCGTGACCAATTATTTGAGAAAACAACATAACTCCAAAGCATATTAGAAGAGAGACGCATCAATTACATATTGTTTATTATCAAAGGAGTAATTTGATACGTCTCTACAATATTATTTCTTAATAATTTTTTGTATTGATATATTATTATTAACATCTATTGTACGGATTAAATACATTCCGCTTGTGAGACCGCTAATATCAATCATTGAAGAATTTTCCACATTGTGAGAAATCAATTTTCTTCCCATCATGTCAAGAATCTCAACTTCTTGAATATCTTCACCCTCAACGATTACATAGTTATTTGCAGGGTTAGGATATATGTTAGTGTCTTTCTTTTCTGTGAAAGATTCCACACCTAATACAATACTATTTCCAGGGAATGCGATGTCATCGATCCAGCAACGGTCTTCGCCGGCAGAACCATTAGGACTCTTATCGTAACGCCATTCAAAGACATGTTTACCGGCAGGTACATTGTAAGTTGCTTTTTTCCAGTCTATTTCATCGCTCCATCTATCTTGCAACTCACCATCGATATAGAATACCAAATAATCGCTCTTGTCGGCTGATATTTTGTAATAGAAAGATATCGTACCTTCTGTCGTATTCTCTACCTCAATGAGTAAAGACGTTATTTCATTGTTACCAATAAGACCGAATACCATGGAAGGTTTGGATTTCCTTCCTCTGCGCCTTGTACCGAGGTTATCAACTTCGAATCCGCAGAACAATCCAAAGTAATTTGTTCGTAATTTTGATATTGTTCAAATTGCGGGTTGTTAAAAAAGAAAGTCTTCTCAACCATCTGTGCAGAAAGTGAAAAGACCATCATTAACATCAAACTTAATGTTAGGAAAATTTTCTTCATCGTGTAATTTTTTATTTATTATAGTAGAGACGCAAATTGCGTCTCTACGTTGATATGAATTATTCGTTACCTTCAATCCATTGTGTCACTTCTTCGAGTTGAAGTGCCGGTACATCCATCTTGTTTTTCTTGCGGAGTCCATTCAACTTCTCACGGAGTGATGCCGGTTTCTCGGCTTTCAACATATCGACAGAAGTATAACCTGCTTTAATCAAAACGCCTGCCCATACTTCTGGAACACCGATTGCCATGAAGTCTTGTTCTGTAGCCACTTTCTTGACTTTCTCAGGACGCATTGTCGGGAAGAAAAGAACTTCCTGAATTGCGAGTTGTCCTGTGAGCAACATCACGAGACGGTCGATGCCGATACCCATTCCTGATGTTGGAGGCATACCGTATTCCATAGCGCGTAAGAAGTCTTGGTCGATGAACATAGCTTCGTTATCACCACGTTCTGAGAGCTTCATCTGTTCTTCGAAACGAGCGCGTTGGTCGATAGGATCGTTCAACTCTGTATATGCGTTGGCGAGTTCCTTGCCGTTGACCATCAACTCGAAGCGTTCTGTGAGTTCTGGATTCTCGCGGTGACGTTTACATAATGGCGACATCTCGACAGGATAGTCGGTGATGAAAGTTGGCTGGATATATGTGCCTTCGCATTTTGCGCCGAAGATCTCATCAATCAACTTGCCTTTACCCATTGTGTCGTCGATTTCAATATCGAGATTCTTACATACTTCGCGAAGTTGAGCTTCGTCCATGCCTGTGATATCGACGCCTGTCTTTTCCTTAATAGAATCGATCATGGAGATACGTTTGAAAGGACGTTTGAAGCATATTTCATTGTCGCCGACTTTCACTGTATCAGTGCCGAACACTTCTGTCACGACGCGTTCTATCATTCTTTCTGTGAAGTCCATCATCCAGATGTAGTCTTTATAAGCGACGTAAATTTCCATACATGTAAACTCTGGGTTATGAGTGCGGTCCATGCCTTCGTTACGGAAGTTACGTGAGAACTCATAGACGCCGTCGAAGCCTCCGACGATGAGACGTTTGAGGTAAAGCTCGTTAGCGATACGCATATACATCGGGATGTCGAGAGCGTTGTGGTGAGTGATGAAAGGACGTGCTGTAGCGCCGCCTGGGATAGATTGTAATATTGGAGTCTCTACTTCTAAATATCCGTTTTCGTTGAAGAAGTTACGCATCGAGTTGATGATCTTGGTACGAGCGATGAAGATGTTCTTCACGTTTTCGTTAACCACCAAGTCGACGTAACGCATACGATAGCGTTGTTCCGGATCGGTGAAAGCGTCATAGATAACGCCGTCTTTTTCTTTTACGATAGGAAGCGGACGCAACGACTTACTGAGCACTGTCAGTTCTTTCACGTGGATTGAAACCTCGCCGGCTTGTGTGCGGAAAACGAAACCTTTCACGCCGATGAAGTCGCCTATGTCTAAGAGACGTTTGAAAACCACGTTATATAAAGTCTTATCCTCGCCAGGACAGATCTCGTCACGTTTGATATAGATCTGTACGCGACCGTGAGCATCTTGAAGTTCGCAGAACGAAGCTGCGCCCATGATACGACGGCTCATGATACGACCGCCTATGCTTACATTCTCGAATTTAGCGAGGTCGTTGTCATCAAATTCTTCAGCAATCTGTGCTGTGTTTACATTGACTTCGAAAGCTGCCTGTGGATAAGGATTGATACCTAATTTGTATAACTCGTTTAAGGAGTTTCTTCTTATTTGTTCTTGTTCGCTTAACATAATATATTGAATTGTTTATCTACATTTCGGGAAGTTGCAAATATACAAAAAGTCAACGGACTACAGACAACGGATAACAGTTTTTTTTTAGCAATCAGCTGTCAGTTGTCAGTATTTAGAGTTACATATTGTAGAAGACTGATAGCTGACGGCTGATAGCTGTTTGCTAATCACTCTGGAATTGTATAACTCTTTTTTTTATTTGCTACATTCAGTGCCTATTTCGTAGAGAAACTCAGGAGCGAAGTCGGCTCCGTTTTCCCATTCTATAGTATTGAATTTTATGGAGAAACGTTTAAAGAAACCAATGTCTTTTAATGGAGTAAAAACCTCACCGTTTAGGTGATTTGACAAGTCAACAATTTTAACGGCATTGTCATTAAACCACACTTTTATTTTGTAGTTGTCTAAATATTCGGCTTTTACTACTTCTAAAAACATATCTATTTTTATTTCAAAGGTTCAACTTTATTTAGTGTTCTTCCTGATTGCGAACGTTCCCAATTATCTAACAATTCGTCACGATGTAACTCCAACCACTCTAATATTAGTTTAACACCCCTGCTTGGCATCTCACCTTTTATTTTGCCATCTTTTATATTGACAATTATTTTGTAATTACCATACCAGGCATGGAAATGTGGCGGTTGATGGTCAGAAAAATTCATCAGGATGAAGATTCCATAAAATCTGCTAATCTCTGGCATATACATTTTTTTAAGGTTAAATAAATTTTGATATGCAAAGATAAGAAAAAGTCAACAGACAACAGTCAACGGACAACAGATTTTTTTGCCATCAGCTTTTAGCTATTAGCTGTCAGCAATATGTTATTTCAGATACTGGTGACTGACGACTGATAGCTGTTTGCTGACAGCTGTTTGCTGTTTGCTGTTTGCTGTTTGCTAAACTTCCAAATATATCACCCTGAAATCATATTCTTCATTGAACTTTCTGACGTAATTTCTTACCTGACGAAGATGGCGTTTTATGTAATAGCCACCGTAATAACTCCAGACGACAATGATGTGATAATCGTAATCATGATACGACTTTACGATTTCGTCTTTGTCTGTAACGAACAACTCGATGTAGTTTTCAAATCTGATAATCTCAAAGATGGTGTCGTTGTAAATGTTCTTTTTAAAGATTGGAACATCATCATAGACATTGAGCACTTTTGCGTTCCCATAACAGAATTCGTATCCTCCGCAGCACTTCTTGTCTTTATCGAACATAACGGTCTGAATCGGTGATGCCGGTTCGTCGTATTTCAATTTCCATCTGTAGGTGCGAAATCTTTCGTCATTTAACAGAACGTCTCGCAACGATGAATCGACTTTAAATGAAAGATAATCGCAATCGGGATAATATTTAGACCATTTGATATCGGTCTCTTCCATATCATATTCCACGAAAGGCATTACCGCCATATCCCAAACCGCTCTGCACGACGACATGATAGTCAGGAGCAGAATCATTGTGATATGGAGAAGTGTTTTCTTCATAAAGTCTGAGATTGTTTTAAAGTGATTCGTAACCTCCGTTCTTGGCGACACCTTTGAAAACTATTTGTTTGCTATCACTTAGTTTCTTCAAATATCTTTGAGTAGTTCTGAGACTACGTCCCAATCTTTTTGATAAAGACGGGGCGTTCAAACCCGGATTTTGTTTTATGGTATCTAACAATATTTCTTCAAAAGGAACTTTATTTGGTTTTGGTTCCGACTCTCTGAAAATTCGGAGTATATCCAATTGTGTCATTATCACTCTGTCGGCAATGAATGAGACAAAGACATTCCCGTCATTGTGTGCCTGTTCTAAAGCAGAGATATATTCCGCACGAGTGACAGCAGGAATGATGGCAATATTATAATCGTTTCGCATCAATGACAAATTCATCAGCAGGCGCGCCATTCTGCCGTTTCCGTCAATAAACGGATGTATAAAGACAAAACGCTTATGTAATTCAGCGGCTAAAACAACAGGATGTAATTTGTTTTCATTATTGTTATACCATTGAACTAATTGCTTCATGCGCTTACCTATTTCGGCAACAGGAGAAACAGAATATTGACTTCCGCTGATAAAAACAGGCACTTTACGATATTGACCCGCTCGCTCCGAATCCATTTGCTGATAAAACAACTTATGAAGATTACAGATTACTTCTTCCGTAAGAGGTTCGTTATGACTCAATTCGTACATATAATCGTATGCCTTCGCATGTCCAACAGCCTCATAAACATCACGCAACGGTTTACCTTCTATTGTCAATCCGTCTTCAATAATGACTTTTGTTTCTGATTCTGTAAGACTGTTGCCTTCCAGCGCGTTGCTTGTAAAGGTGGTTCCTACACGATAATATTCCTTCAAAGATTGTAATGTCTCTGGCGATAACGGACGATATGACCACAACTCCTGTTGGTTAATCTCACATTGGGTTAATTTGTCATGTATGTCGTTCATAATCATTCGATGGTGATAGTTCGTTATTCAATAACAAAGATAATGCTTTTTGTCATACAAATTATTTACACCGCCACTTTTTTTGTTTTTACACCGCCAAATTGAAGATTTACACCGCCAAATCCATAACTATTGGGAGCGGGGACGGGAACGGGGAACGGGGACGGGATCTTTTTTGAATCTGAGAACTCTAAGATTTGAGAATCTGAAAGGTTGCCTTCGACAGGTTCAGGAATCATAGCGTGTCACTGAGTCTGTCGAAGTGACCCAATAATTTTCCATTTTCCATTTTCAATTTAAGGGGACTTCTATAAATTGCTTTGCAAGTGATTTATGATTTTATCTTTGAGAAGATTTTTGTTTTTCTCGAAAGAGCATAGCGAGCTATGTGATTGAAAGAAAGACAAAAAGATTCCAAGAAAAAACATAAAGCACGCAAAAGTTTTTAACATGATTGTCCAAATTTATTTAAACGGGGAATTTATAGATGTCCCCTTTATTTAAATATTGAATGATGGATTCTTTTTCTACCTGATATTTGAAAATAGACGATCGATCCTATGATTGGGAAGATGAGAATTACCAATATCCATAAAAGTATATTCTTCTCACGTCTTTTGAAAATATCGACGAAAGCCCATATTACTAATATCAATTCAAGGATGAATGTGATTGATAATAATAAATCTATCATAATTTCTAAAGTTTAATATTATTTCTTAAATCTTTTACTAAAGACTGAGATGGAACCTACAATCATTATTATTATCAATGCCAGATTGAAATAATTCTTGTCGCCCATTTGCCAGTCGTTTATCAGGTTTATCGTGAAGAAAACTATGATGCCAATCGTCAACACCAACCTTATGATGTTGATGTTACGAAGCTTCTTCTGATATTTTTCAGGATTCTCTTCTGCTGTTCTGCGAAGATTCTTCTCTACTAAATTTCTTAATACCGTAGCGACGATAATGCAAACCACCGCCAAGATGAAGATTAATGTTGTGTCCATGATTCTTTATTTTTTTTGCTTTGAGTCGTGAGCTTTGAGCTATGAACCATTGTCCGTAGCTCATTGCTCACTGCTCATAGCTCGTTTAACTTCTTCAATTGAAATTCCAAATAGTTTCAGTTTCTTGACTATCTCGGGGAGTTCCTCTTCCATGAACTGTTTTTTCTGTTCTTCGAGGATTATTGCCTTGGCGTTCTCGCCTACGTTGAATCCGATGCCTCGCTTGTTGATGATGATTTCCTTGCTCTGCAGCAACTCATACGAGCGCATCACGGTGTTCGGGTTGACGCCTACTTCTATCGCCATTTCCCGCACCGACATTATCTTTTCGCCTACATTATATCTTCCGTTCAATATCATCTCGCATATATGGAAATAAATCTGAAGATATATCGGTTGATGTGCCTTGAATTCCATAATCAATATTTTTGTTTTCTGATTTTATAATATGTGAAATAAAGCATTACCGATGAAAGAATTATGTTCCAAACATAAGAAGCGTAAACGAGACGTTTAATAAAAAGCTTGGCATATTCTATTAATGCTTCATCCGTAGCGAAATCCAAATCTCCAATTCTGATTATAGATCTGATAAATATTACCATCATCACTATTCCAATCAAAGCGAGTATCCCAATAGTCTTGCTCACCTTACGTTTCTTGAACACCATATTGGTAAATATGAATATTGAAACGTATGCCAACCAAGCGAAGAGACCTTGTAGTGGTAATTTGATTTCTTGTGCATACTCAGTCATATCAGAATCACCTACTCTAACTAAATCATTATGCGAAAAATATTTAAAGATAAATCCATCGTATGGATTGCTTCCCGGAATCAATGTTAGTATCGTGTCTATCAGGGTAAAACCTGCTATATATAATAAAGGTGTGACCAATGCGCAATAGAACAACATGCTGAGGAATTTCTCTAAAGTAGAAGCCGGCATCATGGCGAATTGTATTCCTCTTCTTGAGTCGTTACATGTTTTGTAAAGACGTGAAGGTGCAAGTATCATCGCTATGATAAAAAGAGCGTTTAACATCACATAACGGAAATCTCCTGTGGCATCAGCACTATCGTGAAAGTTGGTGTAAAGCAGGAACCATATTCCTATCGGTATGGCGAAAAGTATCAATAACGTCCACCCGAATTTCTGAAAATAACTCATGGCATCGTACCTCAATACATTGCCGAATCTTTTTATATCAAATGTCTTGTTCATAATGTTTTATTTTAAAGTTTATTTTTTAGGTCAAGAGACAACAGTCAACAGTCAACAGACTTTGTCCACAGTTTCTTTTTGCTGCGAGCTATGGTCTTTGAGCAATGAACTTTGCCCGTAGCTCATTGCTCACTACTCATAGCAAATATCTCTCTTATCTTCTTCTTATTATTTCTCACAGCGTTGAAGAGTGCTTCCACATTGACTTTGCTTTCCATCTCGAAGTTGTTAGGAAGCACGTTGATATAACCTCCCGGCATCATCTCCGAATAAAGAGCGTCGTCAGATTTCTCGGCACCGTATTCGAAGTAGAGTTTAGATGAAATCTCTTCGAAGGTAGCGTTGAGAAGCACCTCGTCATGATCGAGAATCACTATCGGGTCGATGAGGTTTTCCACGTCCTTCACCTGATGTGTGGAGATTATCACTGTCGTTTCATCGGTGCAATGCTGAAGAATGACTTTTCTGAACAACGCCTTCGATGGGATGTCGAGACCGTTGGTAGGTTCATCTAAGAGCAGATAATCGGTGCGGAGCGAGAGTGCGCAGGCGAGCAACGCTTTCTTCTTCTGACCGTATGAAAGTGCGTCGAATTTCTTCGTGGCATCTACTTCGAGTTCATTCATAAGATTTAAGAAATACTCATAGTCGTAGCGAGGATAGAACACGCCTAATTTATTGACGAACTTCTCTGGAGTAGTGTCGTCGGTTATCACTTCTTCCGGAAGGAAAAATATGTTTTGGAGGAAATAAGGATTTCTCTCTGAAGGCACGAACTCATCGACGGTACAAGTTCCTGCGGTAGGATGCTGCAATCCGCAGATGAGTTTCAGTAAGGTAGTTTTGCCCACTCCGTTTTCACCGAGGAGACCATATACGTTGCCTCTCTTGAAGTTGAGGCTGATGTTTTTGAAGACCGCTGCATTTTTGTAGCTGAAGTCTAAGGTGTTTATTGTTATCATTTTTTTCTATATTTTTTATGTCAACGGACTTTAGGCACAAAGTCGCAGAGTCGCAAAGTCGCAGAGTATTAATTTACTTTGCGACTTTGAGACCTTATGACCTTGCGACCTTAATTTTCAACTTTCAGGTTCTCAGATTCTCAGTTTTTCAATTTCTTAATTATTTCCTCATAGTCTCCCAAGTCTCCGGTTTCATAGACGATTTCCTTATTGGGAGAAACCAAATAATAATATCCCAATGTCGGAATATTGATGACTGTCATAATATCTTTTGCAGAATACGCTATATCTTCGGAATTTGATTTTGAGGCAATTTGTCTTATGTGTTCTAAATTATTGGAACGATGTTCTATTGCCAAAATCTTAATTCCTTCATTTTCAAGAATCCTATATCCTAACGAATCTTTTTCGTGAGAATATTCCTTAAGATGTTGCAGACACGGACCGCAATTTGTAGTCCAGAAGTTAAGCAATATCCATCCGTCTTGTTCTCTGATGGAAGTGGTGTCGCCTTCAAGATTTACGAGGGGATAGTCTAACAAACCCTCTGACATCTGATTGGAGATTGCCATTACCGGCATCGTAAATTCATCATATCTTGAATAAGGTTCATATTCTGCATTGCTGAAATCAAAGATAGAGTCGATATAGCTTTGTCGATTTTCATAACTCACGTCATAGAAAGTGAGATATTCAAGAACAGTGAAGTCGTCTTCGTTCCATTCCATATAAATACTGTCTAAAAAGTTTGTCTCTGTATTTATATATGAATCTACATTACAGTTGAATCCTATAGTCTTGGATCTGTATTTATTGTAAGAAACATTATTCATTTCAACAGTATCGACAGAATAGAAACTATGCCACAAAGCCCATGAATAAGCGAAGTCGATAGGTTTCATAAAGAAAGGACAGTACTGAAAATACTTGTGAATCTTACCTGTTGTCGCTAAGTTTTGGTAAGTTCTGCTTTTATCTTTCCTGTTTTTCTTTATGTTGTAGATGTTGTATTTGTCTTTGTCAATTCTTTTATAGTATTTTTCGGTAATCAACATATAGTCGTTTTTGTCGTTTATAAAGACCATTGAATTGTCGTCGTCGTATTTTATAATAACGTCCGTTACAATATCCCAATAGAGAGAATCATTGTAGTAATGAATTATTCTGTATTTGAACGAGAGCCATTCGTGAGAATCTGCGAAAGCTGCAGCCTGTTGCTTGTATCGTTTAGAAACTTTGAGATTCATTTTATCTTCAGTTTCCTGCGCATTGCTATAATCGGCAAATATTAAGATGAATGAAAAAAAGCATATTAATTTTAGAAATATTTTCATTTTGTTTATTTTCGTCTCGCGGTTCCTTAATCCGCTTTGTTGGTGAGACGATTCTTTTTTTTATGTCAACGGACTTTAGTCACAAAGTCGCAGAGTTGCAAAGCCGCAGAGTATTAATTTACTTTGCGACCTTGAGACCTTATGACCTTGCGACCTTAATTTTCAATTTTCAGGTTCTCAGATTCTCAGTTTTTCAATTTCTTAATTATTTCCTCATAATCTCCCAAGTTTCCGGTTTCATATACGATTTCCTTGTCGGGAGAAATCAAGTAATAATATCCCAAAGCGGGGAGGTTTATTGTTGCTCCTATTCCTTTTCCGGAATACATTATATCTTTGGAATTCGTAAGTCGCGCTCTTTTTGCGATAAGTTCCATATCATCTGACTTATGTTCTATCGCCAGGATTTTAATTTCTTCTTTTTCAAGGATTCTATATCCCAAAGAATCAATCTCGTGAGCATATTCCTTAAGATGTTCTATACACGGACCGCATCCTGTTGTCCAGAAGTTAAGTAGAACCCAGCCTTCTTGTTCACGAATTGAAGTGGTGTCGCCTTGTAAGTTAACCAAAGGATAATCCAACAAATCGTCATTAGCAGTTTTGTTCTGCGAATAAGGACGATATTGATAAAATGTCTTTTCATCGTAACGTGAATAATCGTTGTAGCGAGCGTCTGTCAGGTCGAATACGGAATCAAAGATATGTTGTTTAGAATCGAAATTATAATTATCTATCTTATAATAATTTCTGAATATGTTACCATATTCATCCACGTATTCAGGACCTTCGGTAAGTACTTTGTCATTATGGAGTTTTGACGTGGAAAAACAATAGACGCTGTCGATAAGACCTGTCGTATTGTTTATAAAGGTATGTGTTCTGTCGTAGAAAATCTTGAACTCTGTGGTGACAAATGGGTCCAATGTGTGATATTTGGAATACTGCTGTCCGTTAATATCCACGACTTCTTTGCTTACAACCATACCTGGGATACAGAATTTTGATTTTATCTTCGATTGTGTCGGATAAAGGAAGTAACCGATATTCATGAAATAAGCAGACAAATCATCCATCGTAGAGAACGAATGGTAATAATCCCAAAATACATGTTTATTTTTAAAAACGATTATATTATTATTATTGTGTTCTATCCTTTCAGATTTATGTTTTGTTAAAAGATATTCTTCACGATAAACATCATCGTATGGATCTTTACATTTCACGTAAATAGCAGGATTTTTCTTGTCATAATGCAGTATGACGTTATATTCCGTACTCCAGTTTAAAGTATCGTTTCTGAAGTTCTGACGGTAAACGTCAAAGCTGAGCCATTCATGTTTCTCAGCCATTTCCTTTGATGCACGTTTGAATTCTTTTTCAATTTTTCTTGGTTTCTGCGCATTGCACGACATTATTAATATAATAAGGAGTGCTGCCAATAGGGACGATTTTTTTAATGTTGCATTTGTTTTCATATTTCTTGTTTTTAAAGTTAATTTAATGTCAACGGACAACAGTCAACAGTCAGCAGACTTTGTCCAATTTTTTTGCTTTGAGCTTTGAGCAATGAGCAGTGAGCAGTGAGTCTTTGCTCGTTGCTCATGGCTCGTAGCTCATAGCCTAATTTTCAATTTTCAATTTTCAACTTTCAATTTTCAATTTCTTCATGTCCCTACTTTTCGTATCTTTGCAAAGCAAAGTCTCAAGTAGGTTTTGTTCGCTTAGTGTTGTGATGCAGTCGACGGTTTCTTTTGCCCATATACCGTTTGCTGCCGCAACACTTTTTTTAGTTTTCAGCTATCAGCTCATAAACTTCAGCAAATTGCTGATGACTGACCGCTGACAGCTATTATCATTTTCAAAATTCTATCAGTTCAATATGTCAAAGAACTTTTTAGCTTTTAGCTATCAGCTCATAGCTTTCAGCAAATTACTGATGACTGACCGCTGACTGCTGATTGCTTGCTGTATTAGTTAACTAATACACTGCAAAGATAGATATAATTTTTAATATGTCAAGAGTTTTTTTAAATTTTTTTTGAAAATTATTTTTTCAGATTCTCAGGTTTTCAGTTTATAAAAAATCACGACTTCACTCTTATCCGAACAAAGTCATCTGAAGTTGAAAACAAATCATAAAATAAAAACTTGTGATATTTTTTATGATAAAAGCACCTTATCATAATTAATGAAACGATAAATTATTCTTATTTATTTAAGAACAAGACACACTTATATAATTGATAATAAATAAAAAAATAAAAAATTTAAAAAAAATTAAAAAAAGTGTTGTACAAAAAGAAAAAAGTCATATCTTTGCACTCGCAAAACACAAGGAAATAGGTTCTTCAATTTAATGGAAGCTTAGCTCAGTTGGTTTAGAGCGCCTGCCTTACAAGCAGGAGGTCACTGGTTCGACCCCAGTAGTTTCCACATCATAGAGACGTCATTTTATGGCGTCTTTTTTTTATTCAGGCAAATCTGTTTCAACAAATAAAAAAAGGAGTCGTCAGACTCCTTTATCTTTTATGATAACATCAATGGCGCCAACGCCGAATTTCATTATCGACGCCATCCTGTTACTCGTATTCTCATAATTCTTAAGCTCTTCAATGATGGCATTTTTCAACACGCCATTTCCCACGCCATGGATGAAAGTCACCTTATCATATTCGCTAGTAATGGCGCTTTCCAACATCTTCTTAAAATAATTAATCTGTATTCTGAAAATATCATTGCTCGACATTCCCAAGATATTATCGACCAACTCGCCAATATGTAAGTCGACGATAGCTTCTCCCGGAGCGGTCTGATGTTTGTCGATAGCGGCTTTTTCTTTCACCAACTTCTGATTTGAAGCGGTTACTTTCTTATTGTCTTCTTTCATCAATTTAGTGAAATCGGTATCAGTTCCTTTCAAAGCGATGACACTTGACAATTTTATCATCACAGCCTTTTCGCCAAGAACACCCGACTCCACATAACTTCCGTCTTTGAAGAACCTGTTGCTTCTCAATGAGAAAGGAGCGTGAAGCGGATGATATACGAAGTCTGCCTTTTCCTGCGAGAGAATGACCTGAATGTAACCTTCGCACCAATATTCAATATCTTCGCGAGAGATAGATTCAATCACGACTTTAGAATGCGGAGCGACGCTGCCGTAATCTACGTTAACATATTTGTCATTTTCCTTAATATTGAAACTATACAAAGCGTCGGCAGCGGTATGATTTACAAGAACAATATCCAGCAAACCTGTCAATAACCACTGTTGGTCTTGAGGAACGAAAGCGAGATATAGACCTTCTTCTTCGGCATTACGACCGAAACGGCGCAAAGCACTTTTACGTGCCTCATCATTCTCCTTCTCCTCAATAATCTGTTTTTGCTGTATCTCTTTCTGAACGTTATCAACAACTTGCTGTCTGCGGTCAGGTTGCGAACGGAAGTCCAACACCAAATCGCTCATCAAAACAGGAATATCGAAACCGTCTTCGATAGTCACTTCCACCATTCTTGTGTCAATGATTCTCTTCACAGTGCCACCGCCAGTAGCATTCAAAAAATTAACCTTATCGCCTACTTGAAATTTTTCCATAATTTAATATTTACAATCATTATTCAATCACCTTTAACATCATAATTCGTTATAACAATTTCCTGACCTTCTTTACACAAATTGCCGCCGGCATTGGTCATGCTATAAGTAAAACCAAAGGTATAGATATTATAATCTTTGTAAAGTTCTCTAACATATTCACAATCGTCATAGCTCAACATAACCCTGTTTTTCTTAGAGAGTCTGTCGACCCATTCAAACAAAGTTTCATGGTCGAACTGTTTGTGAAGCAGACCTTTTTTTCCATATAAACCTTTTTGCTTATTGCCATAATATGGAGGGTCGAGATAGATGAAGAAGTCTTCAATGTTTTCGATGACATTTTCAAGATTAACAAAATCCTCATTCAGAAAAATCGTATTTTGAATCACTTCCGAGACATTTGCAATCTGACGTATCGAATTGTGACTAAAGTTTCTGTCGTAAGCGAATTGTGAATAATTGTAATTAAGTCCGGAGAACGACGTCTTGTTTGCTATAAAGAAATGACTCGCTTTCTCTCTATCCAAATCCTTGAATGCTTCTCTGAAAGTCTCTGCCGTATATCTGTTTTTAACCTCCAAACATTCCCTCATCAGAGTTATCGGGGAATCCTTCACTGCATTATAAAAATTTATCAGTTTGCTATCGATATCATTTGCATAGACAATCTGCGGATGATACTTTTGTATTATATATAACAAAACACTTGCGCCACCGGTAAAGACTTCAAGGAATTTATCTACGGTCTCTGGAAAATATTTATCCAAAATCTTGGTCATTTTGGACTTGCCACCCGGCCATCTTAAATTCGTCTTGTATTGTTTGTTTTCCATTATGATGAATTACTAAATCACGTAGTTGATACGTTGCAAATTTAATATTTTTTCGTATTGAATTAACAGAAAAAATATTTACTTGGCGCAACTAAATTATAAATTATGAATTGAATTAACTATCTTTGCAAATATAAATTATCACATTCAAATGAATCGTCGTTTCAACAGTTATAACTCTTATTTCGTGAAGAACTTCGGCGGTCGTGTGCAGAAGATAAGCATCGACGCCGGTTTCAGTTGCCCGAATCGTGATGGCAAGATAAGTACAGGCGGATGTTCGTTTTGCCGCAACGATGCCTTCAATCCTTCGTATTGCCGCCCGGAGAAAAGCATTCGTCAACAGATTGAAGAAGGCATCGAGTTTCACCAAAGACGTTATCGCCGCGCAAAAAATTATCTCGCTTATTTCCAGCCTTACAGCAACACATATAAAAACGTCGACGAACTTGAAAAGATTTACAAACAGGCTCTTGAAGTAGAAGGCGTGATCGGCATCGTTGTCGGAACGCGTCCTGATTGTATCGACGAGGACAAACTTTCTTTGTTAAAAGAAATTAAGAAATCGCATTATGTGATGGTGGAATATGGCGTTGAATCCGTTTATGACGAGACATTGAAACGTATCAACAGAGGTCATGATTTCGAGACTGCAAAAAACGCGATCTGTCTCACTCACAAATACGGACTTCCTTGCGGGGCGCATTTTATCTTCGGACTTCCTGGAGAGACTCGCGAGATGATGATAGAATCTGCGGATATTATTTCAGAACTGCCATTGACGACGGTGAAGTTTCATCAGCTGCAGATCTTCAAAGACACCATCATGGCGGAAGAATATCTCGCCAATCCTGAAGTTTTTCATCTTTTCACTTTGGAAGATTATATCGAATTCGTCATCGACTTCACCGAAAGACTAAATCCTGAAATTGTAATTGAACGATTCGCCGGTGAAGTTCCTCCTCGTTATCTCATCTCCAAACCATGGATGAATCTCCGCTACGACGAAGTCCTTAATCTCATCGAGAAGAGAATGGAAGAGAGAGATAGTTTTCAGGGAAAACTTTTTAGAAACTGAGAAACTGAAAACCTGAAAACCTGAGAAGTTTTTTTTAGAATCTGAGAATCTGAAAACCTGAGAATCTGAGAGTTTGTTACTTAATAGATTCTCTTAATTATTAACTAAATACCAAAAAAATGGAAACACTTAATGACAATTATTTAAACAATGCTTCTGATAGATACAAAGTTAGGATAGAAGATTTGACTTTTGACTTTGCAAAGAGGATAGTATTCCTAAGAAAAGATTTAATTTCTTCTGATATAGAAAAGGAATTTGTTATATCCAAACAAGTCTTAAGGTCTGCGACCAGTATAGCGGCAAATGTCACAGAAGCGGAACATCCACAATCTGATACCGACTATTTAAACAAAATCAGCATCGCGTTAAAAAGAAGCTAATGAAACAAAGTTTTGGTTAAGACTTTTGAAAGAATGTGGTTATATCACGAATGACAAATACAAATCAACGATAAACGATTGTGAACAAATAATACGAATACTTGTCTCAATCGTAAACAAGGTAAAAAAACGAATTAAAAAATAATTCAAATATTTCTCAGATTCTCAGATTTTCAGATTTTCAGGTTCTCAGATTTTCAGGTTCTAACAATCATCTGTCTCTGCCACTCAAAAAGTGCGACAGCTGCGGCATGACTTACATTCAGGGAACGTGTAGGTCCGGGAACCGGAATATAAACAATCTTATCGCATTGTTCAAGAATCTCTTCTCTTATGCCGCGACTTTCATTTCCTACTACAAAAGCGACATCGGCAGGAAGCTCGCAGTCGTAGATACATTCTGCATCGTCTGATGTCTCGATGGCGACAATCTTCTTCTCCCCTACTATCTTACGCAAATCGTCGTCTTCGGTATAATACCATTTTATGTTATCCTTACTGCTCGCCGCCGCTTTCTTGACTTTTGAAAGACTATGCGTAGGAGCAATACCGAGAAAACACATCTCCGACGCTCCTATATTGTCGGCGAGTCTAATCATAGAACCCATATTGTCGGGAGTTAATAAATGGTCGGCGATGACAATAGGTTTCGGAATATTATCGTAAATCCTCTCAGGATGCGTCTCTTTGAATAAGTCGTTAGATTTTATGTACATAATTAGTTTAAAGTTTAAAGTTTAAGGTTTAAAGTCTTGGTTCATAGCTCATAGTTCATAGCTCATAGTTCAAAAAAAGCGACCTTCAAATAAAGATCGACTTTTTATCTTTATGGACAAAGACTGGTGTGTGTTGTCTGTTGTCCGTTATCTGTTGTCATTACTTAGCAACGACAACTCTTTGTAATGAGCTTTGACCTGCGTTGTCAACGCTGTTGAAGTAATAAACGCCATTGTCGTAGTTGCTCATATCTACTGTGTTGTTTTCGCTCTTAACAACATTTACCAATTGACCTACTGAGTTGTAGATAGCGATGTAGTTGATGTTTTCAGCTTCGATTGTTACTAAACCTGATGTTGGGTTTGGATAGATATTGTAAGCTTCGCTTAAAACTTCAGCAACGTTGTCACCACCGACTGTGAGTGTGAGAGGGATAGTAACTGTTGGGTTAGCAGGGTCGTTTGTGACGAATTTAACTGCTGCTTCGTATGTACCTTGAGCCACACCGATTGAGCTCAAGTTAACTGTAACTTCATCTGAACCTCCGATTGGAAGTGAGCCGTATGTTTTGTTCAATGTTGCATAACCGCCAACAACTGGAGAACCTTCGCAAACCATATAGAGGCACCAGTTACCATAGTTTGAACCGCCTGCGTTTTCTGTAATTGAAAGGAATGCACCTTTGCTTTGACGATATAAGTCGCCATAACCAACAACTGCTTGTGCTCCATCCAATGTCATTGTTGTACCGTTAACTGCTGCTGTCATTTCAACTGCTACATATACATCATAACCTGTCAATGCTACTGGTTCGTCGAATTCAACGATTGTGTAAACGAGTTCTGTTTCACTTGTTGCGATGTCTTCTGCACCGATAACTTTTTCTGCTAAGATTTCACCTGGTTTACCGTTTGTTCCAGGACCATAGATACGGAAGATGACATCTGTGCCAGGTTCCAAACCTGGAGATGGGTTGCCACTTGCGTCGACCCAGTCGCAGAACATATAAGCTGCTTTTGTGATATATGTACCCATTACTGAGTTACCGTATGCTGTTGCTGGGAATAAAGAAGCTACTTCGAAGTTAACAGCTTGGTCAGCTTGCCATGTCAAACCAGATGGGTTTGTAACATTGTCGACAGCATAAGAGATTGTTTGTGCATTGCTGCCGCCTTCACCTACACCATAGTCAACCCATGCTGAATATTCACCGATTGAAGTGCCGTTGTTTTCTATGCTGATTGTTACAGATGACATATCGTCTTCTACAATTGTTTCATTGATTTCTTCTGGATTGAAAACTAATTCAGCAGATGTTTCACCACCTATTCTTGTGCATTTGAAGTTATCTAAGTAATATTCTGATGTTGCAGCATCCAATGGAGGGAAGAAGTCCATAGCATCGAGTTTACGGCTTGCAGCGTTACCTTGTGAGTCTAAGCTCCATTGCCATTCGAGAACCATTTCTTCTTCTTCACCTGGCAATGTGTAGTAATATTGTGCCAAGTCGGCGTCTGTATCGACATGAAGACGGAAGTGCATCCATTCGTCATAGACACAAGTGATTGTTGCGTCTAAGCCACCTGCCTGAATTGCACCAGCACCAGGAGATACTGCTGTAGCACTCGACATGTGGAGATGTGATTCCAAAGCCCATGTTGAAGCTGTTCCGTTGAATTCGTGAAGGATGTTGAAGTAACCGTTCTTTCCGTTAGGAATTAAGATGTCGAATTCAAGGTCGTAAACACCTGATGAGGTTCCACCTAATTTGAGTACTTGGTCATTACCGAATGTCAAATGACCGCATTTTGTTCCGTCAAATTCAGCGACAACGCCGTCTTCTGAACCACCTGGAACTTGTCCCCATGTTGTCCACCATTCATTACCTACAGCGATAGCTTCTGTAGCGATTTTATTACCTACAGTGTATGCTTCAAAATTGTCTTCGATCAAGACTTCAGCGTCTTGAGCTCTTAAATTGCCAGCGAATAAGAACATGGCAACTAACATAAGTAAAGATACTTTTTTCATGTTGTAAAAATTTAATAATACATTTAATTAATAGTCTGATTTTACGAGGCGCAAATTTAATATATTTTTCCTTTGAAATAAGAACCATAAAAACAAAAAAAAGCGACCTTTTAAAAAGATCGCTTTTTTATCTTTATGGACAAAGACTGTTGTCTGTTGTCCGTTATCTGTTGTCATTACTTAGCAACAACAACTCTTTGTAATGAGCTTTGACCTGCGTTGTCAACGATGTTGAAGTAATAAACGCCATTGTCGTAGTTGCTCATGTTTACTGTATTGTTTTCGCTCTTAACAACATTTACCAATTGACCTACTGAGTTGTAGATAGCGATGTAGTTGATGTTTTCAGCTTCGATTGTTACTAAACCTGATGTTGGGTTAGGATAGATATTGTAAGCGTTATTTAAAACTTCTTCTACGCCTTCACCGATGATGAGTGTGAGAGGAATTACAACTTCTGGTTTTTCTGGGTCGTTAGTAACGAATTTAACTGCTGCTTCGTATGTAGCTTCTTCTAAACCGATTGAGCTTAAGTTAACTGTAACTTCATCTGAACCTCCGATTGGAAGTGAGCCGTATGTTTTGCTTAATGTTGCATAACCACCAACAACTGGTGTACCTTCGCAAATCATATAGAGGCACCAGTTACCATAGTTTGAACCAGCGTTTTCTGTGATTGAATAGAATGCTCCACTGTTTTGACGATAAATGTCACCATAACCTTGAACAGCTTGACCTGAACCGTCTAATGTCATAACTGTACCGTTAACTGCTGCTGTCATTTCAACTGCTACGTAAACATCATAACCTGTCAATGCTACTGGTTCGTCGAATTCAACGATTGTGTAAACGAGTTCTGTTTCACTTGTTGCGATATCTTCAGCTTTGATAACTTTTTCTGCTAAAACATCACCAGGGTTACCATTGCGGCCTTGACCGTAGATACGGAAGATGACATCTGAACCTAGTTCCAAACCTGGAGATGGGTTACCACTTGCGTCGACCCAGTCGCAGAACATATAAGCTGCTTTTGTGATATATGTACCCATTACTGAGTTACCGTATGCTGTTGCTGGGAATAAAGAAGCTACTTCGAAGTTCATTGGTTCTTCTGAGTTCCATGTCAAACCTGAAGGATTTGATACATAGTCAGTAGCGTAAGAGATTTTTTGTGCATTTCCGCCGCCTTCACCTGCGCCGTAGTCAACCCATGCTGAGTAGTCACCGATTGATGTACCTTCGTTTTCAATGCTGATTGTTACAGATGACATATCGTCTTCTGCAATTGTTTCGTTGATTTCTTCTGGATTGAAAACTAATTCAGCAGCTGTTTCACCACCGATTCTTGTGCATGTGAAGTTGTCTAAGTAATATTCTGAAGATGCATCTGGAGGGAAGAAGTTCATAGCGTCGAGTTCACGACCATCAACTGCATCACCGAAACTGTTCAAGCTCCATTGCCATTCACAAACCAAGATTTCATCGTTGCCTGGAGTTGTGTAGTAATATTGAGCAACGTCGGCGTCTGTGTCAACGTGGAGGCGGAAGTGCATCCATTCGTCATAGATAGCTGCTACGTCAGCTGTTCCATTGCTACCTGCGTGAACTGTACCATGACCTGGTGCGTATGTGCTGTTTTGACCATCATTTGTAAGGTGCAAGTAAGCTTGCATAGCCCATTTTGAGTTGCCGCCATTGAATTTGTGAAGAATATTGAAGTAACCTCTGCTGCCATCTGGAACCATGATGTCGAATTCAAGGTCATAGACACCTGATTGTGAACCACCGAGCATGAGAACTTGGTCGTTACCTGATTCTAAATAAGCACATTTGTTACCGTCTATCTCAGCGATAACGCCATCTTCTGCTGAACCTGGAGCGCTTGACCATGTTGTCCACCAGTCGTTACCTGCTGCATTGCCTTCAACAGCAAGTTTGTTGCCCACTGTGTAAGCTTCAAAGTCGTCTGAAATCAAGACTTCTACATCTTGAGCTCTTAAGTTGCCTGCGAATAAAAACATAGCAACTAACATAAGTAAAGATACTTTTTTCATGTTGTAAAAATTTTAATAAAACATTAATTAATTAGTCAATTTTATATTCGCAAATTTAATAGTTTTTTACGAAATAAGAATATTTTTTTAGAAAAAATTTCACTTAATAAACCTCAAAATAAAATTATTATTTTTGCATCACAATTATATCGACATGCAATCTATCAACCTTAAACTTTAAGCCTTAATCCTTAAACCTTTATGTCAAAATACAAACATATATTCTTCGACTTAGATAATACGTTATGGGATTTCGATAGGAGTTCCATTCTTGCATTTGATAAGATTTTCGATTTATTTCACCTTATTAATTATGGCATCCCAAACGCTATGGAGTTTCATAAGATATATTTCGTTTATAACAACCAGCTCTGGGAGCAATATCGTCAGGGAAAGATTGACAAGGAATTTCTGAAGAACGAACGTTTCAGATTACCTCTTAAAGATTACGGCATATATGATGAAAAACTCGCCCATGAATTAGGGGAAAACTATACGGAACTAGCGGCAACAACCGTAGCCTTGGTTCCAAATACAATGGAGGTTCTAACTTATCTCAAAGAAAAAGATTATAAGATTCATCTGATAACAAATGGATTTCTAGAAGTTCAAAGCATCAAGATGAAAGCGTCAGGACTAGATAAAATGATTGATGAATCTTTCGTCTCGGAAGTCGTAGGTTTCAAGAAACCCGACCATAGAATCTTTCATCACGCGATAAATAAAGTCGGAGGCACAATAGAAAACTGCGTCATGATTGGCGACGACCTATCAGTAGATATCATTCCCGCAAAAGAAATCGGAATGTTTCATATCTATTTCAACAGGAAACAGATTCCGCATAATGAAATCTTAGATTACGAGATAAAAGATTTGATTGAAATCAAGAATTTTATTTAAATCTGAAAACCTGAAAATCTGAAAACCTGAAAATCTGAAAATCTGAGAGTTTTTTGAATTATTTTTTGATACGTTTTTCCTGACTTCGTCATTGCGTCACCCAAAAATTTTCATCGAATAATCTTTCGATTGCCTTGTGGCGTTTCATGATCATGACTTTGGATATGACTTCATTGTTCAACGGCAGTCTTATCTGTAAAGTCGTGATTGTTTTTGC
>JAZUST010000039.1:0-7629 GCA_045606865.1 Bacteroidales bacterium | reverse complement strand
ACGTTTCTTGTTTCTTCTGTCGCGATATGCGTATTGTAAACCCTTTTCGTAAGAGTTTTTAGCTACAGTCCAAACGTTTTTACGTGCGCTGAACTGGCCCTTTGTCTGTTTTAAAACTTTTTTGCGTCTTGCTCTTGAAGCGACTGCGTTAACTGATCTTGGCATTTTTTTACTTTTTATTCCGTTAGAGTGCCTCGCCCTTTCGAGAACTTTTCTACTCTAACAAGAGTTAAACAATTAATTTAAAATTACATGAGAAGCATTTCTTTTACAGCTTTCATATTAGCTGGCTCAACAATAGTAGCGTGGCGTAAGTTACGTTTACGTTTTACTGACTTCTTTGTTAAGATGTGGCTTTTATAAGCGTGCTTTCTCTTGACTAAACCGGTGCCTGTTACTCTGAAACGTTTCTTGGCAGCGGATTTTGTTTTCATTTTTGGCATTGTAATATACTTTTTTTTAAAATGAGTGTCTATCTTTATTTACTTCTTAGGAGCTATCATCATAAGCATTCTCTTACCTTCCAACTTAGGCATCGACTCCACCTTGCCGTAATCAGCCAATGCTTGAGCGAATTTCAACAAGATAATCTCGCCTTGATCTTTGTATGCTATTGAACGTCCATGGAAGAATACATCAACTTTAACCTTTGCTCCGTCTTCTAAGAATCTCTTGGCGTGATTCAACTTGAACTCGAAATCATGATCGTCGGTTTGTGGCCCCAAACGGATTTCCTTGATGACGACTTTTGTTGTCTTAGCCTTGATTTCCTTTTGTTTCTTCTTCTGGTCAAAGAGGAATTTTTTGTAATCCATCAATTTACAGACAGGCGGATTAGCGTTTGGTGAAATTTCAACCAAGTCGAGTCCCATTTCGTCTGCTATTCTCAATGCGTCTTTGATTGAGTGTATCTCGTTGTCAACGCCTTCACCGACAACTCTTACCATTGGTGAAGTAATTCTCTCGTTGATACGGTGTGGATCTTCATTCTTCTGTCCTCTCTGAGGACCTCTTCCGTTGTTATTAGGTAGTGCTATGATTTGTGTCTCCTATATTAATTATACAATCTTTATATTATTTTTCTATGTTTTGTTCGTCTTTGACTTGTTTATCTATCATTGCGATAAAGTCTTCAACCGACATTGAACCGAGGTCGCCTTGTCCGTGCTTTCTTACTGAGACTGCGTTTTCGTTCATTTCTTTCTCACCAACGATGAGCATATAAGGAACTTTCTTCATCTCAGCGTCGCGGATCTTACGTCCAATCTTCTCGCTTCTCATATCGATCAAGGTGCGGATTTCATTGCGTTTCAACAATTCGTTGAGTTTCTCTGCATAGTCATGATATTTTTCACTTACAGGCAAAATCATCACTTGATCTGGTGTGAGCCACAATGGGAAGTCGCCGGCGCAGTGTTCCAACAATACTGCCACGAAACGTTCCATTGAACCGAATGGTGCTCTGTGAACCATGACAGGACGATGTTTCTCGTTGTCAGAACCGATGTAACTTAAATCGAAACGTTCCGGCAAGTTATAGTCGACTTGAATTGTTCCGAGCTGCCATCTTCTTCCAAGAGCGTCTTTCACCATGAAGTCCAACTTAGGACCGTAGAAAGCTGCTTCGCCGTATTCGACTACTGCTGGGAGACCTTTTTCCTTACAAGCCTCAACGATAGCTGCTTCTGCTCTTTCCCAGTTTTCGTCAGTACCTACATATTTCTCAGTATCTTCTGGGTCGCGTAAAGAAATCTGTGCCTCGAAGTTATCGAATTTTAAAGCCTTGAAGATTATCTCGATGATTTCCATCACGCGGATAAATTCGTCTTTAACCTGATCCGGACGGCAGAAGATGTGAGCGTCATCTTGTGTGAAAGAACGTACACGTGTTAAACCGTGGAGCTCGCCACTTTGTTCATAACGGTAAACAGTACCGAACTCTGCCAAGCGCAAAGGAAGGTCTTTGTAAGAACGTGGCTGCCATTTATATATCATACAGTGATGTGGACAGTTCATAGGTTTCAACAAATACACTTCGCCTTCTTCTGGAGTTGTAATTGGTTGGAAACTGTCGTGTCCGTAATGATCCCAGTGACCTGATGTCTCATAAAGCTGTTTATTACCGATATGAGGGGTCATCACTTGTTCATAACCGTATTGTTTTTGAATCTTTGTCAGGAACTCTTGCAAACGAAGTCTCAATGCTGTACCTTTAGGCAACCACATCGGGAGACCTTTACCCACCATCTCACTGAACATGAAGAGTTCAAGTTCTTTACCGAGTTTACGGTGGTCGCGTTTCTTAGCTTCTTCCAAGAGAACGAGATATTCTTCCAATTCTTTTTTCTTCAAGAATGTGATACCGTAGATACGTGTGAGTTGTTTGCGTTTCTCGTCGCCGCGCCAGTAAGCACCGGCTATTGATAACAATTTGATTGCTTTGATGCAACTTGTGTCAGGGATATGAGGTCCGCGGCATAAGTCTGTGAAGGTTCCTGTTTTATAATAGGTGATGGTTCCGTCTTCCAACTCGCTGATGAGTTCTTGTTTATATTCGTCGCCTTTGTCTGTGAAATGTTTCATGGCTTCTGCCTTAGAGACATCGACGCGTTCGAATGCTTGTTTTTGTGAAGCGAGTTCCATCATGCGTTTCTCAATCTTGGCGAGGTCTTCTTCAGTGATGACATTAGTGCCGAAATCCACGTCATAATAGAAACCGTTCTCGATACTTGGTCCGATTCCGAACTTCACTCCGGTATAAAGTTGCTCGATAGCTTCTGCCATCAAGTGTGCTGATGAGTGCCAAACCGTAGCCTTACCTTCTGGGTCATTCCATGTGAAGAGTTGGATTTCTGCATCTTCGCTGATAGGACGCATAGCATCCCACATTACGCCATTAACTTTGGCTGACAACACGTTACGAGCCAAACCTTCGCTAATGCTCTTAGCGATTTCAAGAGGTGTTACTCCTGCTTCATATTGTCTGACTGACTTATCCGGAAATGTTATATTTATCATCTTATTATGTGTCTAAAAAACGAGTGCAAAGATAATATTTTTTTCAATGCATAATGCATAATTCTCAATGCATAATTATTTTTTTTTGCTTGACTTTTCTATGAGAAAATTCATCAAGATTCATTAACAATCTTGCCGCTGATATGCTCAATATCTAATCGCAGCATAATGGTGCTTGATGACAAATTCTTGATTTCGTTTTCTATATAATCGATGTCAGATGTGAATTTCTTGCAGAAGTCAATCATAATATTATGAGACCATTCTTCGATTATACTTATTCTACCAAAGACTATAACGCTCCTGATATTCAACGACCAATGTCCGTCTTTGTGGAAACCTTCGTCATAAACGCAAAATGACACCCTGTCATTCTTTTTTATCGCATCTATCTTATGACCATATTTCCCGCTATGAAAATATATCTTGTTGTCTTCTTCCTTATAATAAAAATCTATCGGCAAAGCGTATGGATATCCTTCGTCCCCAATGACCGACAACACGCCTCTCTTCTCATTGATAAGAAGTTCGAGACACTCTTCCTTAGAAAGCCGCTGCTTCTCTCTTGTTAATTTTCTGAACATAATTTTTAATTATTTAACATACAACCGTCAAAAACTAAAGACCCAACTTTCAATTTTCAATTTTCAGTTTTCAATTTTCAACTACCAACACCTTATCGATTCTCGCTGCATCCATATCCATAATCTCGAAGGTGAAGTCGTGCCATCTTATCTTCTGGCCTTCTTTTGGTATCTCTTCCAAAATATCTATTATCAAGCCGCTAATAGTGTTGAAGCTGACATCTTCATCGAACAGATCCTCCTTATCGAAGTAAGCAAGAAAATCATAAAATGAATAACGACCATCGACGATATAGGATCCGTCATCTCTTTTGATAATATCAGCGAGTTCATCTTCTTCGAGCATCTCTCCCACTATAGCCTCCATGATATCTTTCAAAGAAACGATACCGACAATACAACCGAACTCATCAGTAATGAGCGCCGATTTTATCCTTTCTTTCTTAAAATGTTCCAAAGCCTTGTTGACACTCATATTCTCAGGAAGATAATAGGCTTTAGTAACGATTTTTTCCAAAGAGAAATCGTTTCTCTGAACAGCGAGGAAAAGTGCTTTAAGATGAACGAAACCGATTATATTATCCAATCTTTTAGAGATCACAGGATAAGTATTGTAAAGTTTATCGCCAATTTTCTCTTTCAAAATGTCTTTAGAATCGTGAATATCTAGCGTGATGATTTCCGAGCGATGTGTCATGATGGAAGAAATCTTTCTGTCGCCGAGGTCAAAGACGCGTTCCACAATATCGTGTTCTGTCTCATCGAGTTCGCCGTCGTCCAACGATTCTTTCATCATCGCCTTGATTTCAGCTTCTGTCACAGGACTGTCTTTAGTCTTATCCAAGCCTAACAACTTCGAGATAAAAGAAGAACTCTTTGCCAAGATCCACACCAAAGGATAAGCCACCTTCGACATAAACATCATCGGTCGCGCGATGAACTTAGCTATGCTTTCAGCCTTCGCCATGCCGAGACGTTTCGGAACAAGTTCGCCGACGACGAGAGTCAAATATGTAACCAATATCACGATGACAGCTTTAGAAAGCGCGTAGGCGTATGGAGACAGGAATGTGATTTTCTCGACATATACTGCAAGGTCGGCGGCAAAAGCCTCACCGGAGAAAAGACCCGTGAGGATACCTATTAATGTTATTCCTATCTGTAATGTTGAAAAGAAATTATCAGGATTATCGGCAAGTTCGAGGGCAGCCTTGGCTTTTTTGCTGCCATTTTTAGCATCGGTTTGTAATTTGGTCTTACGCGCAGAGACAACAGACATCTCCGACATAGATAGGAATCCATTGATAATGATAAGGATTAATACTATAAATAATTCCATTTACAAACTATTGTTAATTTTTTAACACTTAACGAGACTTATTGTTTTTTTATTGCAATAATAGGACAAAAATATATAAAAATCAGATGATTTACAACGCAAGTAATTAATTAATCTATTAATTAATAATTAATCTATAACTCATTGAATGTTAATAATTTTTAACGCAAAAATACTTGACAAACATTAATTTATATTATATCTTTGCAAAGTAATTTTTAATACCAAAATGTTATGGCAAGACCTATTAAAGAAACTCCGATACTTTATGGAGAAGACGCTCGGAGATTTGAAGAAAGAATGAAAGAAAAACGTCAAGAGGACCCTGAAAAGAGAGAACGACGCCTCAGAAATTATGAGATGATAATGAAGATCTTTGAAGGATAGTATTATGGATGTTTTCAAATCGGTAGTTATGGTACTTTTAAAGTACGGTGTCTTGTCATCGACAAAAACGTCGCTCAACAGCTGTATCTTATACTTAACAAAATATTGACAAAACTTAAATAATAATCACGTAAAATCATAAGAATCATGAAAGAACACAATTGCTCACATTGTCCCTTGAGGAAAAGACACGACGAGAGTCCTACTTCGTTGTTAGGCAGAATCTGGCGATGGCACATCAACTTCTGTCCTGGTTGGAAATCATATTTTATGAGTTTGAGTCTTGATGAACAAGATTCAATTAGAGCACAATACGGATTCACCAAATATATGACAAACAAATGAACAAAAGACATCTCTTGACTTTCGCCGCCTTGCTCTGGGGAATCCCCGGAGTCATAATATCAGTCAAAGGAATCTCCGCCTACACGCAAATCTCTGCCAGCAATCTATGGTATCTTCTCATTATCACAGCCTTAGTCCTCTGCGGATTTTATTTCATGTTCAGAAAAATCGTCAATAAATATTCAGAAAGAATCTCATCCTTGAAAGGAAAGATTAATCTGTTACATACATTTCCTGTCAAAGGCTGGGTTCTGTTGGTCTTTATGATGTCGCTCGGCATCTTGCTGAAGAACATCCCCAATATCCCTTTGGAATTCATCGCCTCATTTTATTCTGGACTCGGTCCAATGCTCGTCGTCTCGGCAGTGAGATTCTTGTCCGCAAAATGACACGAAGTTACACTAATGATTTTTATCGCTGTGTATCGTATATCAGCACGCATCTTATAATTATGAATTATGAATTAACCTTGGGCGTTCCGGCTATTTTTTGATTTACCATAAGCTCACAGCTCATGGCTCACTGCTTCAAATCCACTTTCTTCAGATTAAGCATATTAGTAGGATTGCTTCCTAAGCCTTCTACATTCTTATTGACAAATCTCAAGACTTCATCATAAAACAAAATCACGACAGGAGCTTCCGTCATCATAAGACTGTCCATTTCATGATATATCTTCGCTCTTTCTTCAATATCATTACATGTCAACGATTTCTGATAAAGCTCATCGAATTTCGGATTGGAATAATGTGTGTAGTTAGGTCCTTGCGGAGTGAAATTATTAGTCGTAAATAAAGAAAGATAATTTTCCGCATCGGGATAATCTGCCACCCAAGAAGAACGGAAGAACGGAAGATTACCGTTAGCACGTTTCTCGCGCAAAGCAGCAGGCATCATCTCCTCCACCTTGCAGTTCAAACCAATCTCCGACAATGCCGACTGAACGAACTTCGCGATATCGACATATTCTTGCGTGGTATATAACTTCAACTCGTAACCAAGCAAGTCATTCTCTTTTAACAGTTGCTCAGCCTTTTTAGGATTATAAGGATAACCGATGGAAGTCGAGGCACCAAGATTCTCAGATTCTGAATTTCTCAGATTCTCAGATTCTAAACTTCCAGGCAATCCCACCGGAATGATTCCATTATTTCCTGGCGTACCGATTCCGTTACGCAAATAACGCAACATCTTCTCCCTGTCGATGGAATAGCTGACAGCTTGTCGCAGGGCGAGACTTCTGTCTTTACCCAAAGTGTCATTTTCATCAAGGAAGAAAGCGAGATATTCGGTGTTGAGATAAGGCTCTCTTATAAGGTAAATGTCGTCCTCATATTCCTGACGAAGCTGTCCATCACGCGTCAGAAGTTCATCCTTATATCGAGCATCTATTCCCGACATAAAATCAAACTTACCTTTCACGAACTCCATAAACGCCACCTGCTTGTCGATGATAAAACTTATTGAGACAGCATCGAGGTATGGGAGACGTTGAGGCTCTGAGTCTACAAGTCTACAAGTCAACGAGTTGTTTTCCAATTTATTATCTTGTTGTCTTGTTGACTCGTTGTCTTGTTGACTTGTTGTCTCTTCAAATTCAAAATAATTAGGATTCTTTCTAAAAACCAATTTTACTCCTTCTTTCCAATACTGATATTTGAAAGGTCCGGTGCCTACAGGATGTCGCCCGAACTCAGTTCCGTAGAAATCGACGGCTTCATGAGGAACGACAGAAGCATACGTCATCGACAATATTCCGAGAAAAGCAGGGAAAGGCTGTGCAAGTTCTATCTTTAGTATTGTATCGTTAATTGCTTCAAATGCATACTTTGGATGTTGGCTATTGGCTGTTGGCTGTTGGCTGTTGGCTGTTGGCTGTTGGCTGCTCTTAACATTTGAAAAAATCCAGCTGCCAGACGAATTGAGTTTCCTATCCAAAACACGATTGAAAGAATA
>JAZUST010000038.1:0-12272 GCA_045606865.1 Bacteroidales bacterium | reverse complement strand
GAGTTTGAGAAGACTAAGGACGTCAGTCCCATCAATATGATTTCCTTAAATAAAATGTATTTTCAGGAAAATTATGATCCGTCAATCATAGTTCATAAAAACACATTGAGTGCGACCTTCGTAATGATAGCCATCGCTCTTATAATAGTTATTGTGGCTTTTATCAATTTCGTTAATTTCTTTATGGCTCTCGTGCCTGTCAGGATGAAAGCTGTTAATATCTGCAAGGTTTTCGGTGCGGGACAGGGAACTTTACGCTGGAACTTCGTCTTCGAAGCTATAGGTCTTGTGTTCATCGCCTTATTGTTTGCGTTGTATATAGTCTTCGCGTTGAAGGATTCGTTTATCTCAAATTACGTTACTTGTTCTCTAGCTTTCTCCGAAAATATAGCAACAATAATAATTGTCATGGCGATAGCGATTCTGATAGCTGTTGTATCCGCAGTTTATCCTGCTTTTTACATCACTAAGTTCAACGCTTCCATGGCGGTGAAAAGCGGATTCGCATATTCCAAGTCGGGACGTAATCTTCGTTCAATACTCATCTCTACGCAGTTTATAGTGTCTATGGCTTTGATTATCATCACTGCTATCTTCTTTCTTCAATATCGTTTTATGCTTAATTACGATATTGGCATCGACAAAGAAAATGTCTTGGTGATTTTTCCCTACGATTTCCCTGCGAAGAGCGGAGAGACTTTGATACAGAAATTAGAAGCCAATCCGCAGGTTAAAGAAGTCACTGCGACAATGTCGTCGTTTGTCGGTATTCCTTCATCAATAAATGGATACACGAAAGGTGACGGTAATTATTATGATGTGAATATTTGGTATGTGCGATGGAATCTAATAGACTTTTTTAAGATACCGGTTCTTGAAGGTGAGGGTTTTACGCCTAATTCTAACGGTAGGGATATGCTGATAAATTCTTGTCTGAGCGATAATGTAGATATGAAAATCGGTGATAAATTAGATGGCTGGAATACGAAAGGCATAATGGCGAATGTGCATAATATGTCTTTGCAAGGCGGACATGTCAATACTGCATATCTTTGTTATAATGATTATTATAGCGGATATTATCTTCGTATGCAGGATAATGCAGATGTGGAAGAGATGAAAGAATTTATAAAAACAACGGTTAAGGAAATTGCGCCTTTTTCAGATGTTATTAAGGTTAATACATTTGATGAGCATGTCGGATTTTACTATTATGACATAAAGAAACAAGTTATGATTATCGCGGTTTTCGCCTTGATAGCCATTGTTATTTCCTTGATGGGAATATTCGGTATCGTTCTTTTCGAGACTCAGCATCGTCGCCGTGAGATTGGTATCCGTAAGGTTTATGGTGCCACGACGGAGAATGTCATCAATATGTTTGCGAGACGTTATGCTGTCATAGTAGTAATATGTTTCGTGGTGGCTGCCCCGATTGCATGGTTCGTTTCCTCAAGATGGTTGGAGCAGTTCGCCAACAGAATCGCGATGCCGTTATGGGTTTATGCCTTGGTGTTGATAGTAGTGTTCGCCATCACAATGACGATAGTGGTGCTGCGTTCCTGGAAAGCCGCTAATGAAAACCCGAACATATCAATTAACAATTGACAATTAACAATTTACAATTGTAGAGACGCGTCAATGATTCCTGCAAAAATAAATAAACATTGACACGTCTCAGGAATTAAGAATGAATTGAAAATCTGAGAAACAGCCCTGTAAGGGCGACAGATTACAGGCAGGTGTGGAGCGCTGAATCTACGGGTAATTATTTTATGTTATGATAATTTATTAATGAGAAATTTTTAAAAGTCATTTCCTCTTTGCCTGAATAAATTATATATGAAGATGAAATATCGTCTCCAAATAATTTCTGCACGTACGATAGCGATTTCGTAAATTCTTGATTAAAACGTTCTGCCGATTTTATCTCGTATGCTTTAATCTTGTTCGCTTCTTCTTGTATCACATCAACCTCAGCAGTCTGGTCCCTGTAGAAGAACAAATTGCTTTTAAGTCCTTGATTGTATCTTTTTTTTAACATTTCGCAAACTACCATGTTTTCAAATATAGCACCTCGAAGCGGATGAGTCTTTATATGTTGCTCGTTTTCAATGCCGAGTAAATGACACACCAAACCAACATCGTAGAAATACACCTTTGGAGTTTTAGTCATTCTTTTCCCTATGTTGCGATGGAATGGTTGTAGCAAAAAAGCTGTATAGGAAGTCTCCAAAATGCTCATCCACGACTGTATCGTTTTATAGTCAACGCCTAATTCGGAAGCGATAGATGAGGCAATAAAGACGTTCGCTACTCTTGATGCGACGATTGTCAGAAATTTTTGAAACAGACTAAGATCTTTTATGTTAAGGATTTGCCTAACATCTCTCTGCAAATATGTTGATACATAACTGTCATATACATTTCCAGGATCTTTCCCATCACCCCATACGCCAGGATAAAAACCTTTCCACATCAAGGTGTTGGTATCTATATTTGCATCTTCTTTTAATTCACTTATGCTTAATGGTAATAGTCTTGTGACTGCAACTCTTCCTGCCAATGTTTGCGAGATGTTTTGCATAAGTAGGAAGTCGCTGCTTCCACTTAATATGTATCTGTAGTCTTTGTGTTCGTCAACCACGACCTGCAATGCGGAAAACAACTCAGGAAGGTTCTGTGCCTCATCTATAATCAATCCGTTAGGATATTGCAACAAAAATCCTTCGATGTCCTGTTTGACTAATGCTAATGTTGTGGCTCTCTCCAAATTAATATATTCATAATTAGGAAACGCCATCTTACATAAGGTCGTTTTTCCCGACTGACGAGGTCCTGTCACTGAAATTACAGACCATTTTTCACTTAGTTCAGTCAATAAATTTTGTAGTTCTCTTTGATACATAATTTTATGTTTTTATATTTTTTGACAAATTAGGAGTTGTATTCCTGATTTGCAAAGATAGCTATTTGGATTGATAAAACAATCAAATATGAAATAATTTTTTCAACTGTCTAATTTTTTGACACCCGCTGTCTAATTTTTTGACACTTCATTTACATTATTGTATGTTAGATTATTGATATTCAATAATGTTTATTTATGGCATGATTCTAATATATAAAAAAACAAATGTTAGAAATTATGAAAAATATAATAAGAACAACGATTTTTACTTTGACAGTGTTAATTTTTTTGACACTCACGTCTGCATAGCAGGCGTTGTAAATAATTTTATAGGACTATTAAACAAATGTACTAACTAAAAATATTATAATCATGAAAAAACTAATCTTATTATTTGCAATGGCATTGGTGATGCAATCGTGTTACGTAACAATAGAAATTCCACCATGTATGAACGGTAATTTAACTCCTGAACAGACAAACAGCATCTGCTGGTTGTCTGATACAACTTCATTAATCGGTTTAGATAATGATGATTGCATCTATGCTATCAATTCAAATCAGATGAAGGACTTACTTATAGCTAAAGATAGAACGATTGTTTACAGGTGGTTACCTTATGATATGAAGAACAATATTCCAATATATTTTGTACAATCATATTGCGATGAAAATAATATCGAATTATATGTAATTACAAACAAATATGCAGCGGCTTTTACCGAAATAGATAATGTTAAGAATCCGATATTTTCAATGAATATCGGTGATAATACAACTAATATTTCTGATATATCGGAAGATAAATTTTATAAACAACTGTTTGGTAACAAATACAAGAAAGAATGCTATATTTATTATCTTGAGAACGGCGAATTTGTAAGAACAGAAGATGAAATAGTGAATGAGAAGTGGAGAAAGAAATGGACTAATGTTGAACAAACAAATAACAAAGATAAAATCATAAACAATTCTTAAATAACATTCTATAAATCACCATTTAAAACTAATATAAAATGGCATATGACAGCATGTTATTGTTCCCTCATGCGTTTTATACCATCATATAAATAAAAAAGGGAATGTTAACTAAAACTTACTAACTATGAAAAGAATTTTTACATTATTACTAAGCTTTTTAGCTATGACATCATTCGCACAGAATGAGATGAAAGAACTGAAAGCTCGTCTTGTTGACGAGGAGAACGCTCCTGTCCAATTTGCCAACGTCTCCCTGAAGATGGCTGACAACGACAGTATCATAGCAGGGACTTCCTCTGATGAAAACGGCAATTTTATACTGAATGTTGAGGATGGTAAATATATTCTCATGACTTCAGCCATCGGTTATGAACGTCTTTCGATATATTGCCGTCCTGCTGACCTCGGAGAATTGAAGATGCCTCGTACCTCTGAGATGTTGGATGCGGTTACAATAGAAGGTTCACGCATTGAAGAAACACCACAACATTATGTGATTCTCCCGGATCCTACTGAAGTTGAGAGTTCTGGTAGAGGATTGAACTTTCTTAATATGCAGCAGCTTCCGGGATTGGATGTCAACGTGGCGAAAGAGACAATCACAATTGACGGCGGAACTCCTGTCTATCAAATCAACGGAAAAGAGGTTTCATATCAGAGATTTATCAATGTCAGTTCAGACAAGATCAAACGCATAGAATACAGCAACAATCCTGGAGTACGTTATATGGATCGTGGAGCTTCTGGTGTTATCAATATCGTTTTGAAAGAGGTTGAAGACGGCGGTTCAATCGTCGCTAATGGCAAGACGGCTTTCACTACAGGTTTCGCCGACGGTTATGTGATGGGTACATACAACAGAGGCAAATCGGAAATCATGTTGCAATATAATATAAGTCACCGTAACTATGACGATGTACCATACGAGATGACAGATAAGTACATCAATGAGAACAGAATGGTGGAACGCAAGCAGACGATGAATTTTCCTTTCTATTATACGACTCACAACATCATGGCGGATTATACTTATAGGGCCAACGACAGTACATTTCTTATTGTATCATTGCGTGATAACATCGATAATAACAACTGGAACGGAAACGGAATGATGATAGAAACCGACAACGGCATCACTGATACCATGAACATGAATGAAGTAAGAAAATGGAAAGGCAATATGCCGTCACTTGATTTGTATTTCAGTCGCCAGATGAAAAACTATCAGAAGATAGAATTGAATGTCGTAGGTCAATATTCGACTTCGTCATACGAAAATAAATTGACATATAATACCGACACTCTTGTTGAAGAATATCCGACATATACGGAAAATTACGGATACGCTATCAGCGGAGAAGCGATGTACACCAAATCGTTCGATTATTCGGAATTATACCTCGGATTACAATATCAGCATAATTTCGCCCATAACGATTATGTTGTTTATGACGAAACTACATCAATGAACAAGGATAATGTCTATGCGTATGCACAATATGTCACAATGTTAGGAAAAAGGGCAAGTCTTATTTTAGGAACAGGAGCGAAGGTGTTTGTTGTGAATGACGGCTTGAATACCTTAAGTTATGTCAGGAATTTAAGTACGCTCAGGTTAAAT
Organism: Bacteroidales bacterium; assembly: GCA_045606865.1. GTDB lineage: Bacteria > Bacteroidota > Bacteroidia > Bacteroidales > F082 > Limimorpha. The sequence goes on along the minus strand of JAZUST010000038.1, from coordinate 6,759 downwards.
TACATGATTAACAGAAAAATGTCATTGTCGGCAGTGGCAGGTTTGACTCCGAGTCTGCCTTCGTTGGCTTCACTTTCAACCGTCATGCAACGTACAGACAATGTTGAAGCAAATGTCGGTAATGCGGATTTGAAACCATATAATACCTTATCTGGAAGACTGCAGTTCAACTACAACACACAAAAGATTTTATACGCCAGATCCACGATCGGATACACGCATTCTTTCAATCCTATAGTATATACATATCATTATAATCCTGAATTGGACTTGTTCATTAATTCACCTCATAACAGCGACTATTACAGAAGCATATATCTCAATGCTGAGATTGGAACGAGAAAGTTGTTCAAATTCCTTTACATCTCTCTCAATGGTAATTTAAAAAGAGATGAATCTAAGGGCGTTGATTTCCATCATGATAACGTCAATTTCTATAGTAATGTTGAAGTGCAGGCAGTTTGGGAAAAATTCAATATAGGCTGTGACTTCGACATCACTCCGCACATATCATTATATGGAGAGACATTGACTTATGGCGAGATGTCGCAGGATATTTACGCGCAATACAACTACAAGGATTTGTATGTTACTCTTACATGGTGGTGCCCGTTCAATAAAGATGGTTTCAAATATGAAACAGAAGGACTTTCTGAAATACATCCTTATAGACACGCCAATTGGACCGCCAACAACGGTAATATGCTCTCGCTTGGTCTGTCATGGAAAATAAATTACGGAAAATCATTCAAGAAAGTTCAGAAGTCACTCAGTAACGGAGGTTATGACGACGGTATGGTTAAACCTGGAGAATGAATTAGAAATTGTAGGGACGTTGCTTGCCGCGTCCCTTGCCGCGTCCCATCCAATGCGTTAGGGATTGAAGCGGCATCCTTTGCGAGCAGGGACGGGATTTTAGTGCGGGAGCGGGGATTTGGGTGCGGGAGCGGGATTTGGGTGCGGGAGCAAAGATATAGCGGAAAGCCCGACGGCGTAGCCGGAACGCCCAGAACTATTTATGAATTAGGAATAAAGATGGGGGAAAACGAATTAAAAATTAAATTAAATGTTATATCTTAAAAATATAAACCCTCATTTCACAATAATTTAATTTCTGTGACGTTTTAAAAAAGTTATATATATCATCTTTCGTTATAAAACCATTTTAAAAAAGAAAACAAATCGTTAAATTTGCAATCATAAAATAATTTATATGAAGATAAAGTCATTCTTTCCATGGGATTTTTTGATAAGCATTATAACCATAGTATTTAACGCTTTGTTTATATTTTGTGTATATGATGCTTTTCGGACAGGAGTCCTTGCTTTTGAAATTATTTCATTATGCATTATAATAATACCGATTTTATTTCTGCCAATTCGTCTCATAGTCACAGATCAAGAGCTGAGAATCATAAGATTATGCGGATTTGTTAAGATTGATGTCTCTGATATTAAGTCATGTGTGATTATAAAAGACAGCGAGGATTTTTTCAATAATGGCGTAAGAAGATTCGGCAGCGGAGGAATGTACGGTGTTTTAGGTCATTTTAAACATGACAGGTTGGGAAAGATGAGATGTTTTGTGACTCACAGAGAACAATGTTTTCTCGTAAAAACAAAAAATGATCGTATTTTTGTGATAAGCTCTCCAAAACGTGAAGAAATAGTTTCCTTTATAAACCAAGTCGTTAACTAAAAAAATAACCCTATGAAAAAACTATTTTTATTTATTGCTTTGGCATTTTTGATGCAGTCGTGTATCGGCATTCACGTCATAGGACGTAAAACTCATTTCATGAGAGATTTGACAGAAGAACAGAAAAACAATGTGTGCTGGACTTCTGACAGCATTTCGTTGATCGGCATGAAAAACGACAACCGCATATATGCCATCAATGCGCATCAGATGAAAGAGTTACTGAAGACAAATGAAAAAGCAATTATTTATCAATGGTCGCCACATTGTTCCTCTGAAAATTGCACATCTTTAGGCTTGACACAGTCATATTGCGATGAAAAAGGTATTGAATTATATGTAGTTGTTGACTATTACGCCGATGCATTTTCGCAAATTGAAAGTATTAAGAATCCTCTTTTTTCTATTAACGAGAGACATTACAATACGGAAGTTACCGAAAAACTCCAAGAGATTTTCTACAAAGAACTCTTAGGCGAGAAATACGATAAGAAAAATTATCATAGGTTCTATTATTTCGAGAACGGCGAGTTCGTAAGAACGTATGATTCAGTTAACAATTTATAATTAACAATTTACAATTGTAGGGACGTGGCTTGCCGCGTCCTGCTGCGTTCAAATAAATTGAAAATTATAACAAATAAAATAATAATTATGGACAAAGTCTGTTGACTGTTGACCGTTGACTTTTAAAAAAATCTTTGCAAAATGCATTATCACAATAAAATAACAATCACGATACTTTTGATTTTCGTCTTATCAGTATCTTCATTTGCTCAAAGAAATGCTGACGTGAGGGGACGTGTCACGGATTCTATAACTAAATCGGGCATTCCATACGCTGCGGTGCGACTTTTCGACTCGATAGGTAATCTGCAAAACAACCGATGATAAACCTCGATTTCGGATATGTCGTTTTTAACGATAAGACTTTCAACGGTTTTGAGTTCAGTCTCGATGGAGTCTTCGTTATGGCGTTGCCTTGGGATATGGAATCGGAAACATACTTTTGTGTAGGTTAATGAATTATTGTTTAAAAAAACTTTTGTCTTTTGTCTTTTGTCTTTTGCCTTTTTATTATCTTTGCGCAAATTATTTAATAGAGAAAATTATTTATTTAAATAGTAAAAAGAAATGGATTTAAGTAAAGTTGTAGCAATATCAGGCAAACCAGGTTTGTTCTTAGTTTCAGGTCAAGGTACAGGTAAATTGGTTGTTGAGTCATTACTCGATGGAAAACGCACTCCTGCTTTCGCTAACGATAAAATAAGTTCTTTAGAAGAAATAAGCATTTTCACAACAGGCGACGACAAGCCTCTTAAGGAAGTATTCATGAACATTCATGAAAAATTGGGCGACAATATCGGCTTCGACCCAAAGAAAGTTTCTCCAGTAGAACTTAAAGAAAAATTTGAATTGGTACTTCCTGAATATGATGAAGATTCAGTATATCAATCTGACATGAAGAAAGTTTTCCAATGGTATCAACTTCTTAACGACAAAGGTCTCTTGGATTTCACTCCAGAAGAAACAACAGGTAGAGACGTTACCCCTGTGGCGTCTGAAAATACAGAAGAAACAAAATAAGACATTAACGTAGGTCGTCTGATTGACGACCTTTTTTATATATAAGCCATGAAAAAAATTACAGACTTCCGTTTGATAGAGAAAAAAGAATGGGCAAAATCGACTTATCTTTTGCTCCAGTCTGACGAGTCTCTCGAAGAGATAAAGGCTGGTCAGTTCGTGCAGGTACGCGTCGATGACGCTCAGCATACTTATCTCCGCCGTCCGATATCCATTCACGATGTGGATTATCAGAATCGCACTATAACGTTGTTGGTACAAAGAGTAGGCGAGGGCACGAATAAAATGTCCGATACTGAAATAGGTGATACCTTGAATATGATTTATCCTCTCGGAAATGGATTTACGATTCCTGAAAATAATGAAGGTAACGTAATACTTGTCGGTGGCGGCATCGGCATAGCTCCGCTTTATTATCTCGGCAAGATGCTGAAAGAAAAAGGCATCGAACCTCAGTTCTTGCTCGGCGGCCGTTCAAAGACAGATCTTATAATGTTGGAAGAATTCGAGTCTGTCGGTAAGGTTTATATCACCACCAACGACGGAACTCTCGGCGAACATGGTTTCGTTACTCAGCATTCCATCTGGAAAGAAAAGAAATTCGACATGATTTATACCTGCGGTCCTAAGCCGATGATGATGGCTGTGACTAAGATCGCGAGAGAGAATAACATCGACTGCGAGGTCTCGTTGGAAAACCTCATGGCATGCGGTCTCGGCGCTTGTCTCTGCTGCGTGGAAAACACCATCGAAGGCAACGTCTGTGTTTGTAAAGAAGGTCCTGTAATGAATATAAATAAATTGTTATGGTAAACGAAACGATACAACTTGGCAAAGGTCTCACACTGAAGAACCCTGTGATGACAGCATCAGGAACTTTCGGCTATGGCGAAGAATATGCCGACTTCATCGACTTGACGAAAATAGGTGGAATACTCGTCAAAGGAACAACATTGAATCATCGTGAAGGAAATCCTTATCCGAGAATGGCGGAGACACCTTCGGGAATGTTGAACGCCGTAGGTCTCCAGAATAAAGGTATCGACTATTTCGTCGAGACAATTTATCCGAGAATTAAAGACATAGATACAAATATAATCGTCAACGTCTCTGGCTCGACGATAGATGATTATTGCGCCGTGGCGGAGAAAGTCAATGCATTGGATAACATTCCTGCTATAGAGTTGAACGTCTCTTGCCCTAACGTGAAACAAGGAGGCATGGCGTTCGGCGTGACATGCGCTGGAATTGAACAGGTCGTTTCAGCAGTGAGAAGGGTATATGACAAACATCTCATGGTGAAGCTATCTCCAAACGTAACCAACATCGCCGAATTGGCATTGTCGGCAGAAGCATCAGGAGCAGATTCTGTTTCTTTGATAAACACAATGTTGGGAATGGCAATCGATGCTGAGACGAGAAGACCTAAGTTATCGACTATTACAGGTGGTTTGTCGGGAGCATGTGTGAAACCTGTCGCGTTGAGAATGGTATGGCAAGTATCAAAAGCCGTTAAGATTCCGGTAATAGGATTAGGAGGCATCTCTTCAGCAACCGACGCCATCGAGTTTATGTTGGCAGGAGCCTCGGCGATTGAGATTGGTACAGCCAACTTCATTGACCCGACAATCACAGTAAAAGTCGCACAAGGCATCGTTGAATATTGCGAGCGTCACGGTTTCAAGAACGTCAGCGATTTAACGGGAGCGATGGAAGTCTGATAATGACGAAAGTCTAAAGTCGAATGACTAAAGATAGGGAGCTCTTGAAATGAGGGCTCCTTTTTTAATTCATAATTAACAATTGACAATTGACAATTGACTTATTGACTTGCTGACTCAGAGACTTGGTGACTAAAAAAATATTTCGTCTTTAGCCTTTTATCTTTAGACTTTTTATATCTTTGCGTTTTCAGAAAAAATAATAGCGATGAAGAAGATAGTACTTGCAATTTTGGCTTTAGTGATGTCGTTGAATGTCTTTTCTCAGACTGATACCTTTAAAGTTAAAGATGATTCATTTCATAAAATAGAAGGTTGTATAACTATACCTGCGCGTTATGATGACAACGATGCTGCGATGGCGGTGGTGAAAATCATACCCGAAAATATTAACGAGCAAGACAGAGCCAAGTTATATTTTGAAGGAAACCTCGCGACATTTACAGAGGTGGAGCAGAATATAGGAGAGACTTGGGTTTATCTGACGGCAGAAGCTGCTACATTTTTGAGAATTAAACATCCCGATTTCGGAGCTACAGAGTTCTGGTTTCCAATGAGCTTGAAACCAAAACAATGCTATGAGATGGTGTTGCAGAATAATATAGTAGCTCCTGTAAGTAGTAATACATCTTTGATTATCGATACGGAACCTTCTGGAGCGGATATTTACATAGAAGGAAAGCATTATGGACAAACCCCTAATATTATAAAAGACTTGCCTGCAGGTAAATATGAGCTGAAGTTAGAGAAACAAGATTATAATTCTTTGACGAGAATATTTGTGATTGATGATGGAGAAAATATAAGTTTTAACGAAACATTATCGAGTGTCTATTATAAAGGAGAGACGCAGAAGATAACAGATAACAGCAGAGATAAGAAAGAGACTTTTGCTGTTAAACATTCTGGCGAAAACGAAATCTTTACCGTAAACGGTGTTAGCTTTACGATGATAAAAGTTGAAGGCGGCACCTTCCAAATGGGAGCAACTTCAGAACAAGGCAGAGATGCCAATGGTGATGAAAAGCCTGTACATTCTGTAATGCTCTCAGATTATTATATTGGTGAGACTGAGGTGACACAGGAACTATGGGAGGCGGTTATGGGAAATAATCCTAGCAGATATAAAGGACTTCAAAATGCTGTTGAGACAGTTTCTTGGAATGATTGTAAGGAATTTATATATAGACTGAATAAGCTTACAGGCAAGAACTTTAGACTTCCTACAGAAGCGGAATGGGAATATGCGGCAAGAGGAGGTGACAAATCTATGGGTTATAAATACAGCGGTAGCAATAATATAGAATATGTGGCATGGTATAAAGCTAACTCTAATTCAAGTGTACGTAACGTAAAACGAAAATTACCTAATGAACTTGGTATTTATGATATGAGCGGAAATGTATGGGAATGGTGTGAGGATCGGTACAAAAGAAAATATTATAAGGAAAGTCCTACTAACAATCCTATGGGACCTTCATCTGGCTTTTTCCGCGTGCTTCGTGGTGGTAGCTGGGAAAACAGCGCGAAGGTCTGCCGAGTGTCGTGTCGTTTCACCGGCAATCCCGACGGCAGTCGTACCTACTACCACGGCTTCCGCTTGGCTTTATCTCAGTAAACACAGAAATCAGGAAATTGTCTTAAGCTAAAAAAACGAGCGGCATTAAGGAGTTGAGCAAGTCGGAGGCCAAGCGGGCTTAGGAAGACAACTGAGCTCCTCAACTCCTTGGCTCACAGAACGACATGGCTACG
>JAZUST010000037.1:0-22511 GCA_045606865.1 Bacteroidales bacterium | reverse complement strand
TGGCATCGCCATATGATAATAGAATAATTAACACTAATTAATAATATCATGTACATCACAAATTCGTACATCAAAGAGAACGAAAATCGTTTTTTGGAAGAGTTATTCGGTTTGATTCGTATTCCTTCTATCAGTTCACAAACAGAACATAAAGGCGACATGATCAAATGCGCCGAATACTGGAGAGACAGCATTTTAGCAGCTGGTGCCGACAAGGCAGAAGTCATGCCAACAGAAGGCAACCCTGTTGTTTACGGCGAGAAAATCATCGACCCAAAACTCCCTACAGTTTTAGTTTACGGTCACTACGATGTCATGCCTGTCGACCCAATCGAGTTATGGAACACCGACCCGTTTGAGCCAGTCATCAAAGATGGTAAAATCTGGGCTCGCGGCGCCAACGACGACAAAGGTCAGGCTTTTATGCACGCTAAGGCATTCGAGACAATGGTCAAGACCAACACTTTGCCTTGCAACGTAAAATTCATGATTGAAGGCGAAGAAGAGATAGGTTCTGGCAGCCTCGCCAAATGGATCGTCACAAACAAAGACTTAGTCAAGGCCGACATCATCTTAGTATCAGACACCAGCATGATTGACCACGACACACCTTCTATCACAACAGGTTTGCGCGGTTTGTCATATTGGGAAGTAGAAGTAACAGGTCCTAATGCCGACCTTCACTCAGGCTTGTTCGGCGGCGCAGTAGCAAATCCTATCAACACCTTATGCGAGATGGTAGCTAAAGTAATGGACGAAAACAACCACATCACGATACCTGGATTCTACGACGACGTTATCGAGGCTACAGCAGAAGAACGCGAGTTGCTCAATATGGCACCATATAGCGAAGAAGAATATAAAGCAGGTGTCGGTGTGAAAGCATTACGCGGCGAAAACGGATACACCACAATCGAGAGAGTCGGTATCCGTCCAACATTCGACCTCTGCGGCATCTGGGGCGGATACACAGGCGAAGGCGCTAAGACAGTACTTCCTTCAAAGGCATATGCTAAGATCTCATGCCGTTTGGTTCCTAACCAAGACAACGAAAAGATTTCTGCATTATTCAAAGAATATTTCGAGAGCGTAGCTCCTGAATACGTCGATGTTAAAGTCACTCCATTACACGGCGGACAGGCTTACGGATGTCCTATCGACTTGCCAGCATACAAAGCAGCAGAAGCAGCATATATGGACACCTACGGCAAACGTCCTATCCCGATGAAGAGCGGCGGCAGTATTCCTATTATCTCTGAATTTGAAAGAGTTCTCGGTATCAAGTCAATCTTGATGGGATTCGGTTTGGGTTCAGACGCTATCCACTCACCAAACGAAAACTACAGAGTAGATCATTTCTTCAAAGGAATTGAGACAATTATCGCTTTCTATCAACATTTTGCGAAGATGTGATATATCGACAACAGTCAACGGACAACAGACTTTGTTCGCTGACGATATAATAAAAACGCAGGGAATTTTGAGTTCTCTGCGTTTTTTTGTATATAGAAATTTATACAACTCGACTTTATTAGTCTAACAAAATATCTGAACATTCAGAACCTGCTCTATTTTAGACATTGTTTCTATAGATAGATTTTCTTGTCCACGAAGCACTTTAGATATATACTGTTGACTGCACCCCATGAGTTCCGCCAATTGTGTTTGATTGAGATGTAGCTCTTCCATTTTGTTTAGCATCTTCACAGCAATGTTTTGTGAATGACGAAGCCACGTTTTATTACGCTGACGACATACAGACTTCTCTCGCCAATGCGATGGTGTTGAAGATTGGAATTGTTCTAATTTTGAAACGATTTCTGACATATCAAAAAAAATTATAGTTCACTTAGATAATCAACAAATGCATCCCCATCAATAACATTGTTATCTATCAAAAATTGACGCACCTTTTCCATATTAAACAATTCTCGCAACGTATGTTCTCTTTCCCTCATGGTTGCTGTCAATTTTATTGCACCTCCTGTAACAATATATTTTCCCGGTTCCAATTTGATAGCATAAATACGTAACCATGAATCGTGATTCGGACGATTTTTAATACGCGCCTTTTCTTTACCTAAAACACATTCATTGCTGCGATAGTTTTCCAACGGACGAAACAACTTGTCCAAATCAGCATCAGGAGAAATATCTAAAATCAGACATTCCAGTCTATCACTATCATCCAATGTATCGTATATTGCTTCATTAACATCTGTTATTTTGAAATACGACATCAAATCATCAATATTAGTCTTAAAGAACTCACGCAACCATTGAATATCATTCCATTGTTCAAATATAGTTACCAAGATATTATCCTCTGCACCATCATAACGCACAGCCCATAAACGACCATCTTCTGTAATCTTGTCAAATGTCATATTATTCATTTTTACTTCAGGTGCAAAGATAATAATATTTTTTCATACACAACCTATAAGTTGTAAATTAATATTTTTATTGTCAACAGACTTTGTCCACTTGACGTATAAAACAAAACGCAGGGAATTTGTGTTCTCTGCGTTTTTATATTTTTCGATATAATCACAAAAAAAAATTGGTTATCATCAACTTATAAATATTATACAAATTATTTTTGTCTATTATATCCATTTTTCACGAATCAACACGAATATAATCGAGTCATCATTGCCATCTTTCCATAGCCAATCTAAATCCAACATACATATTCTTCTCTTCGATCGGAGCATAATCACGGGCTGTGTTTCTACAATATCTCGCATTAAGATTTGCAGCTCCGCCCCTTATAACAATTGTGTAATTATTATTAACATTATTGATAGGATCAATAAGGGATGAAGTCGGATAAGTACCGTAACCATCAGCGCATATCTCTTGAACATTTCCTGTCATATCATATAAACCCAATTCGTTAGGCTTTTTCTGTTTCACATCATGAGTACAACTTTCACTATTCTCACTATACCATGCCACATCTTCGATGTCATTGCTACCAGAATATTTATAAGATTCACACATATTACCGCCTTTAGCTGCAAATTCCCATTGTGACTCAGAAGGTATGTAAAACCAAAAACCTGTCATACTCTTCAATTTTTCTATAAAGTTGAGACAATCCGTACGCGTAATATTATCCACAGGTCTTTGACTGCCTTTAAATATACTTGGATTATTTCCCATCACCGCTTCCCAAAGCTCCTGCGTAACCTCAGTCTCAGCCAAATAGAATTTATTCAAATCCACTTGATGTATAGGCGACTCATCGTCGATGGCTTCAATATCATAATTGCTCTCGTATGCATTAACATTCTGCGCTCCCATAGTAAAGACCGCCCCATCAATAGCTATCATCTTAAATGGAACGCCATTAGCATATAATGTCTTTGTCTCAAAATCACACTCCTGTTCCAGATCAATCTCAATGACCTCTCCATACGACACACCGAATTCATTTTCCGCAAAAGATCTGACATAATATTTCCCCATCTTAAGATTATCAATCAAACAATAATAGTCATCTCCTACAGTAGCATTATCTCCAACATATTTCTTATTATCCTCAATAGTAGGTTGAGATGAAATGCCGCTCCAACAGACACCTTTAGACGATAATGGCGAGTTGCCGTCACTAATCACGCTACACATCACAGTTACTTTTGTAGAAAGGAAATTCACGACATCATTGGTAGTGACAATAGGTTTTTCCGGCATTGTAAAACTCTTGATATCTGAATTAAATATTTTAACACCATCATTAAATTCATAATAATAATAGTAGGTATTTCCTAAAGTCAGTGGTTCTATAGTTTTCAAAACACAATTTCTCTCAACACCTGCAGCATACTTATTGCAATCTGACATATCGCTATTTTCTGATACATATACATTTGCCGATTCCAAATAGACATCATAATCATAAACCATATAGAACATCACATATTCCGACTTCTTTCTAACCTCGTCCTTTATTATTTTAAAGTCTTTTTCCTCGACACACGAAGTCAAAAAAATCAATGTCATTATTAATAAAGAAAATCTTTTTATAGCTGTCGTTTCCATGTTGATACTATTTGGCATTTTACCATTTATTGGCATTTCGTTTTTCTTTACAAATATATATATATTTATTGTATATATCTACAATTTCTAAAAAAAATCTAAGTCCATGGAAGGATGGATAGTGATAATAAACAGAGCTAATACATATAACATATCATCAGCTCCAATAATGCATAATTATTAAGAAACATAAAAAAAAATGCTTCCAAGCCTTCGGTTAGTTATTCCCTCAAAATTATGCATTGTGAGTTATAAATTAAAAAAAGAGCTCCTGTTTCCAAGAGCTCTTCCTTATCATTAGACTTTCGTAAATTATTCAAAAATATTTCTTATTGAAGTTCCGTTGTTGAAGTTTTCAACACCTTTCTTCAAGAAGTCGACGAAAGCGTCTTTATCGAGGTCGTATGAACGTGGTTCAACCAAGAGTTCGCCGTTGTGTCCCATGAGGCAGTAGTATGGTTGAGCGTTAGCTTCAAACTTAGAGATTTGGAATGCAGAGTTCTTGCTGCCGATAGAAGTCTTTTTCTTCTTGCCTTTAGAATTCAACATCCATTCATCTTCTGGAAGAGTTGTCTTATCGTCGACATAGAGAGCGATGATGACATACTCGTTGCGTAACATTTCGAGAACGCGAGGGTCGCTCCAAACGTTAGCTTCCATTTCGCGGCAGTTAACGCAGCCGTGACCTGTGAAGTCGATATAGATAGGTTTGTTTTGAGCTTTTGCACAAGCGAGACCTTGTTCATAATCGAAGTAACCTTTAAGACCGTGAGGCAAATGCAAGAAGTCAGCATATTTAGGATCTTCACACAATACAGAAGTTACTTTTTTATCTACTTGTTCAGTTTGTACTGAGATATTCGACATCTTAGCGTCTACATAGTTGATAACCTTATCTGAGTTTTCTTGGTTGATACGTTTAAGGTCGAAGTCCATTGTCTGTTGTGGTGGCAAGTAACCTGACAAAGCTTTGAGAGGAGCGCCCCACATACCAGGAATCATATAAACTACGAATGTGAATACTATGATAGCGAGGACGAGACGGAACACTGACAAATGAGGTACGTCTGAGTCGTGAGCGAATTTGATTTTTCCTAAGAGGTAGAAGCCTAACAATGTGAACACCACGATCCAGATAGCGAGGTAAACTTCGCGGTCTAAGAGACCCCAGTGGTATGTCTGGTCAGCAACGCTTAAGAATTTGAAACCGAGAGCGATTTCGATGAAACCGAGAACGACTTTAACTGAGTTGAGCCATCCGCCGCTTTGTGGCATATTTTGTAACAATGATGGGAACAATGCGCATAATGCGAATGGGAGACCGAATGTCATAGCGAAGACCAACATTGTGAGAATTGGAGCCCAGAACTCACCTGATAAAGATTGGATAAGAGCTGTACCGACGATAGGACCTGTACATGCGAATGATACGAGAACGAGTACCAATGCCATGAAGAACACACCGCCTAAACCTTTGCTGGTAGTTGTCTTGCTATCGGCTTTGTTAACCCATGAACTTGGCAATGTCAATTCGAATGCTCCGAAGAATGAAGCAGCGAAGACCATAAATATCAAGAAGAACGCAATATTGATCCATGATGTTGAGATCCAGTTGAAGATACTTGCTGTCGTATCTTCACCACCACCGAATCGAGCAATCAAAATAAGGACTGCGATAGGAAGTGTATAAAGAACTACGATGAAAACGTAGTACATGATAGCTTTGAAACGACCTACAGCCTTATTTTCGTCACCATGCAAGAAGAATGACACTGTCATAGGAATCATTGGGAAAACACATGGTGTCATAAGAGCTGCCAAACCCCAGATAACAGCACCTAACAACATTCCCAAGAGACCTTTGCTTCCTGATGTTGAAGATTCGTTTGTTGTGTCTGCTTCAACAACTGCAGGTTCACCGAGTTCAACTTCGAAGTCGAATGTGATTGGAACACATTGTTGTTCGCAAGCCTGACCTGTGATGACACCTGTTACAGTTGCTGCATCGTCTAACAACTTAACCTTTTGAGTAAATACTGCTTGATTTTCAAAGTAATGTTCGTCGATTTCAAAAATGTCGCTATACTTAACGATAACTTTTGGTTCTGCAACGCCACCAATACGTTCGATACCGAGAGTATCAATAAATTCGAAATAAAGCGGCATTGGACCTCCGAATGGAGTGTGTTGTGAATAAAGATGCCAACCATCTTCAACTTCAGCTTTGAATACGATATTGTATTCATTCTTACTTAATTTCTCTGTTTCTACTGTCCATTGTACAGGTTCAATTATTTGAGCCTTGCCAATAAATGGAAGCAATAAAACCAAGAAAGTAAAGAGTTTTAAAAACTTTTTCATGATTTTTTGTTGATTAATTATGATTTAGTTAATTATTTTTCCACGTAAAAATGAGGGTGCAAAATTAAGAAAAAAATTATTCATTTTAAAGTACATTGAAAAATTACTTTCGTTGAATCTGATATTTTTACTTTATCACTTATTCTATATCCGACAACCCACAAAATCAAACCATTAGCATCTTCCATAATTCTTACGTTTTGTTTCTGATATTCAGTAAATCCCAAGTCGTTAAAAAAATCGCTGAGCAACTTGGAACCTTTCATTCCTAAAGGCTTGAATTTGTCGCCTTTTTTCCAATGTCGTATTGTCAAAGGAAAATTGATTTTGTCAATGTCGAACTGTGCTCCTAATGAAGGATCTCTCATCAACTTGAAGTTTTCGTCTTTAACAAAATCTGAGAATCTGAGAATCAGAGAATCTGAGAGTTTTAAAATCTGAGAATCCGAGAATCTGAAAATCTGAAAATTTTCTTCCTTATCATTATTTTTAAAAATCTCGATTTTGTCTTTTTGTACTGACGCGATTAGTCTGTTATCTGTTGTCTGTTGCCTGTTGTCAATCGAAGAAGGATAAAAAACAACTCCAGACTTACCAAGTCGCATCGCTTCAATCATCGATTCCGCTTGTTCATAGTTGAACCCGAATCTCCTAACCCATTCAAAAAGCAATTGCTTGCCATTTTCATTTTGGATGAAATGTCTGTTTTCAATATATCTATAATCGTCTTTTACAAATTCTATATCTGATAATTTTTCATCAATGAGACGTCTATACAAATCATTTTCGGAAGAAAGACAATTGATGGAGAAGTTAAGACTCTGACGCGCGTTGTCTTTTAATTCATCGAAAAGAGGAATTATCTGATGACGTATTTTATTTCTCAGGTAAATTGTTTCATTATTGGTGTAGTCTTCAACCCATTGTATTCCGTTTTCTTTCGCATAAGTTTCAATCTGATTTCTGTTCGACCAGAGCAATGGTCGGATATAAAAGCCGTTTTGGACTTTCATTCCTTTGAGACCTTTTATTCCGGAACCGCGTAAGAAATTAATGAAGAAAGTCTCAATCTGGTCATCGCCGTGATGAGCGAGAGCCACCTTATTAATATTATGTATATTCTTTAATTCTTCGAACCATGAGTAACGCAGTTCGCGAGCCGCCATCTCTATAGAAAGAGAATTTTCTTTCGCGTAAGCTTCAGTATCGAAATGCTTCACGAAAAGTTCTATACCATTATCTTTTGCAAATTCTATGACGAACCTCTCATCACGATTGGAATCTTCTCCACGCAGATGAAAGTTACAATGAGCGAAAGCAAGAGTAAACTGGGGATGCTGGAGCGGGTGCGGGAAACGGGAAACATAAGTCTGTTGACTGTTGACTGTTGACTGTTGACTAAATAAAATCAGCAGTTTCGCCAACACCATAGAATCGACGCCGCCGCTGAGTGCAAGCAGAATCTTATCTCCTTTCTCGATGAGATTATGTTTCTCGATGTATTTCTTAAATTCAGTTAACATAATCATCTTCCGGTAAGATAAACGATGAGGAAACCGATTGCGAGACCGACAACGCCACAGATGACATACCACATTAGTTTCTTAGGAGTGAGACCTTCGTCTTCAAGAACCTTGTCGATTTCTTTTTTAACCACATCACCTACGACGACAGATTCATATTCTTCCGGCAAAGCAAAATCCGTTTCTTCAAATTGAAGTTCGTTATCTTTCACAGGTTGTGGTTTTCTTTCAAAGTCATAATCCAAGACGTAATTGTCTTCCAATAAGAAACACACTGATGCGGATGACGACTGTTGTCTGTTGTCTGTTGTCTGTTGTCTGAAAAACAGTTTTGTTCTTTTACCAACATTTTGTTTTAAAAGTACTTCTGTATCGTCGATTGTGATATAAGCAGATACAAAGTCTGTTGCCTGTTGTCTGTTGTCTGTTGACCTAAAATAAAGAACCAGCAACGCCACTGCCAACGAGCTCATATCCTCATGAAGTTGAATTATAATATCGCCGTCAGTTAACTGATATATTTTGAACTCAACATCAGAGGCAAAAGAATTAGGATACAACTTTATCCAGTCTTTTAACAATTCTTTGACTTCATTTGCTGACAAGGTCTGTTGTCCGTAGTCTGTTGACTGTTGACTTATACGAATATAATCCATAATTATTTCTTTGCGGATTTATTTCTTCTTTTATCGACGGAGAAACCGAAGCCACCAATTTTTTCACCCAAGGTGTAATATTTCCCGTGTGAATAAGCGATAAGATCTGCCTGATTAAGTTGGAACTGACCTGTACTTGGATCGTAGAATTTTGTGTCACCATTGACAGCCACCACATTAGCGATGAACATATCGTGAGAACCTAATTCTTTCACCTCAACCACCTGACATTCTATATTAAGCGGCGACTCTGCGATGAGAGGAGCTTTCACCAATTGACCTTGCTCTGCGGTAAGATGCATCTCCTTGAATTTATTATAGTCGCGACCTGAGCGCACACCGCACCAATCGGTAGCACGCGCAAGTTCTTCCGTCGTGACGTTGATAACAAACTCTTTAGTACGGGAGATTATCTCATGCGAGTGACGTTCTTTTCTTAATGAGACATAACACATAGGAGGATCGGAACATATAGTTCCTGTCCATGCAGCTGTTACGATATTATAATTTTCAGGACTATCGCCGCAACTCACCATCACTACTGGCAAGGGATAAATCATAGTCCCTGGTTTGAAAGACATTTTCATAGTGTAAAAAATATAATGCAAAGATAAATAAAAGTCAATTGACAACGGACAACAGACAACGGATTTTTTTGAAATCTGAAAAACTGAGAAATTGAGAACCTGAGACCTTTTTGAATCTGCAATATTTAGGGGACTTCTATAAATTCCCCGTTTTAACAATTTTTAACAATGACAGTAAAAACTTTTGCACGCTTTATGCTTTTTATCGGAATCTTTTCGTCTTTCCTTCAATCACATAGCTCGCTATGTTCTTTCAAGAAATACAAAAATCTTCTCAATAAAAATTCATAAATCATTTGCAAAGCAATTTATAGAAATCCCCTTTATTCACATGTTCCTTATCAACAAAATCAATAATCGTATCGAAACAATCTGTTTGATGTGAGAAAGATTTCGTTATATCTTTGCAGCAAGAAAAGGTCATAAAATCACAAAGACCTTAAAAGTATAAACATTAAAAAAACAGAATATTATGGCAACAAAATTTTATAAATGCAATCATTGTGGTAATGTAATAGAAAAGATAGTAGATTCAAAAGTTCCGGTTTTCTGCTGCGGCGAAAAGATGGAAGAGTTAGTTCCTAACACCGTAGAGGCGAGCGGCGAGAAACATATCCCTGTCGTGACACGTCTCGAAGACAACATCTTAAAGATTGAAGTCGGCAGCGTCCATCATCCGATGCTTCCAGAACATCACATCGCTTTCATTTATGTGGAAACAGAACACGGCGGAATAAGAATAGACCTGAAAGACCAACCAGTAGTTCATCTCGGCGACGAAAAAGCAGTTGCGGTTTACGAATACTGCAACCTCCACGGACTTTGGAAAGTGGAACTTTGATTTTAAATCTGAAAATCTGAGAAACTGAGAAACTGAAAAAAAGAAACCTAATTGATATAAAACAACAAGTTAAGTATAAATTCTTCTCATAAAAAAAACCGTTACTATTATTCAGTAACGGCTTTTCATTATATATCTAATCAAAACGAATCTCAGTCACTTATTATCAATTTTTCGCTTTTATTTCCCACCTTAATAATATACAGACCTTTGACAAGATCAGCGATATTAATTTGTATATCATCATCTGTAACTTCTTCAGTAATGAGCGTTCTTCCTGAAATATCGGAAATTGTAATCAAATCGCCAATATTGTTGTGAGTCTTTATCGTGACGAAATCGTTTGCAGGATTCGGATAAATCTCAATTTCTGAGGGAATCATAACATCATTAACATTATCGGTTCCTGAACTAAGGACTCTGATATCATCCATTGCCATCTGATAGGTTCCGTTTTTCACAAATGCTATCTTGATATCTTTTCCCACCCAAGGATTGAGATCCAATTTATATTCTTCTGTATAGTGATAAGGAGAATTGAATTCGTTTGCCAACAGATATGCCTGTTCCCACGTAGCGGTCTCGTTATCGTAAATCATTATGTAAAATCTATTGACGTATGACATTTCCGAGTGATACCACAACCAATAATACATCATGGCGTTCTCATTCTCTGGTATTGAAATCAGTGGAGTCATCAGCCAGTCGTGTTTCGGTTCCTCAACCGCTGTTCCTCCTATCCACGCAGCAGAGTCGCCAGAATGCACATAGCCGAAAGATGTCGTTTCAGTTATATCCCACTTTTCCCACGGGTCGAGCCCTGTTGCCGGATAATCCTGAGGTGGAATATCAATACCTTGCGACATTCCTATAGTCCATCCTTCATCGAATCCAGGACCTTCAAAACTCGTTTCCAAAAGTACGTTCTGAGCAGACAAACCTGCAATCAAAGCGATGCTTAATAATAAGGTAAAGTAAATCTTTTTCATAGTAAATGTAGTTTGAGTTTAACGTTATTTTATAACGTGTAAATATAAAAAAAATCTAAAGACAAATGACAAAAGGCAAAAGTTTTTTCTTTATCAACAAAATCGATAACACCATCGAAATTATCAGTTTGACGCGAGAGATTATTCGTTATATTTTTGCAATCGAAAAAGGTCACAAAGACAGAAACACTCTGCGACCCTAAGACAACAAAATTATAAACATTAAAAAAACAGAATATTATGGCAACAAAATTTTATAAATGCAATCATTGTGGTAATGTAATAGAAAAGATAGTCGATTCAAAAGTTCCGGTTTTCTGCTGCGGCGAGAAGATGGAAGAATTAATTCCTAACACTGTTGAGGCAAGCGGCGAGAAACATATTCCGGTGGTGACACGCCTCGAAGACAACATCATTAAGATTGAAGTCGGCAGCGTTCATCATCCTATGCTTCCGGAACATCACATCGCATTCATATATGTTGAAACAGAACACGGCGGAATCCGCATTGACCTGAAAGACCAACCAGTAGCAGTAGTTCATCTCGGTGAAGAAAAAGCAGTAGCTGTTTACGAATACTGCAATCTCCACGGACTCTGGAAAGTGGAACTTTAAAAAGACTACAAGACAACAAGTCAACTAGCCAACAAGATACTACACAACTACACAACTACATAACAACACAACTCAAAAACTACAACAAAAAAACAAGCCGCTACTTTTTCGTAACGGCTTGTTTCGTTTTATTTAGTAACTGGCCTTATGCTGTATCCATCATATCTATTTCCCCAAAGAACTTTTCTACTTCCAGATTTAAATTCAAGGCTATATGAATAATCGACAGAGTTTTCGTGAGGCGTAGAGCTCCAAAGATAACTATAGATTCCTGCATTATATAGAGTAGAGTCGCAGAAATATCCAGCAATAGGAATAAATATACTATTACCATTAGGTCCAGTAACTTTATAACCATTCACATTGTTTTTTGTAAAAAGTACCCAAGTACACTCGACATCCAATTCTTCTAATTCTGTTTTATTAGGTAAACGCCACGAATTTCCCCATTCAGCTCTTGCCACATCATATTTAGCATTACCAGAAATATCCGTCATATTCACTCCCCATGTAAGACTATTTTCTTCAGTGTATTCAGTCTTAGTTTCAATCTCTCCCCAAGCATAATAATTTCCGTAGTCTTCATACGAGAGAGCTCCAATGTTACATGTAGCCCATTTTGTTCCACTCGGCAAGCCAAGATCAACATAACCATATCCGTTAATCTCACCAGTAGCCTTACTTATCTCATCAATGTTTTTATCATCATCTTCATCTTGTGGATTACAAGACAACATCGACACACTTACAATCATTGTAATAACAAATAATAATTTCTTCATATTCTTTCAATTTAAATTACGACGTAAAGGTAAGAAAAAATTTCAATAAGAAACAAAGTCTATATTTTTTAGTCTATTAATATGAAACAAGCCGCTACTTTTTCGTAACGGCTTGTTTTACTATAATTGTCAATTGTCAATTGTCAATTGTTAATTGTAAATTATTCAATATCCCAAGTGCTACCGCTGTTGAGCAAGTCATCGACGCAGTGAATCTTCGACTTAGCTGTCTCTTCTTCGATAACACCGTCAAGGCATTGATTGTAAGTTGGAGCGTCTACATTTCTGATAACGCCTATAGCGACTGGATATTCTGGTGGCATCATGTGTGCCAACATCATGTGGATACCAGTTGTCTTTTCTTTTTCATCGTGAACCAAGATGTCGGCTTCTGTCACGCCGTTTTCTCCGATAGTGACGACTTCTAATCTGTTGCCTTTAAGCACGAGACCTTTATTTCTATCTTTACCGAAGATCAATGGCTGACCGTGAACACATTTCACTTGCATATCGTCGCGGACTTCTTTAGCTGTGATGTTGCTGTGGATACCGTTTGAGAATATCATACAGTTTTGGAGGATTTCAACTACTGAAAGTCCGTCGTGATTTTTAGCTTCACAGCAGATCTGTGTGAGTTCTTGTGTATTGGCATCGACGCCACGAGCGAAGAACTTACCGCCAGCACCTATCACGAGTTCACCGACGTTGAATGGATCTTCATAAGTACCTTGTGGAGAAGTCTTAGTGACTGTGCCACGGAAAGTACATGGTGAGAACTGACCTTTTGTCAAGCCGTAGATACGGTTATTGAAAAGGAGGAGGTTCATGTCGATGTTACGACGTACGGCGTGGATGAAGTGGTTACCGCCTATAGCTGTACAGTCGCCGTCGCCAGTGATTACCCATACGGAGAGATTAGGATTAGCAAGTTTCACACCTGTAGCGATAGCTGCTGCACGGCCGTGGATGCTATGGAATCCGTATGTGTTCATATAATATGGGAAACGTGAAGAACATCCGATACCAGAAACGACTACGATATCTTCTTTTCTTTTTCCTAATTTAGGGAATACGTCTTCCACTGCTTTCAAGATTGCATGGTCGCCACAACCTGGGCACCATTTAACGATTTGATCGCTTACGAAATCTTCTTTAGTAAGATTAACAACCTGATTGTTATTTATATTTTCCATAGTACTTTCTTATTTTAAAAGGTCATTAAACTTATTTTCCAATTCAGCTGTCAAGAATGGCAAGCCTTGTACCTTATTATATTGTTCATAGATATGTCCAGGGTGTTTCATGCGCAAATAGTTTGCGAATTGTCCTCTGTTCATTTCACATACAACAATCTTCTTGTGACCGCTCAACACTTCTTCTGTGTTCTTTGGAAGTGGAGAGATGTGACGGAAGTGAGCGTGTGCTACAGACTTACCTTCAGCGAGCATCTTTTCTACTACAGAGAGAACCACGCCGTAGGTGCCGCCCCAACTTACTACGAGGAGGTCAGCGTTAGGGTCGCCGATGATTTCTTGATCAGGGATATAATTTGCCACGCGGTTGACTTTCTCTTCACGAAGTTGAGTCATGAGTTCGTGGTTTCTTGGGTCGTGAGAAACGCTACCTTTACCGTTTTCTTTTTCTAGACCACCGATGCGGTGACGTAAGCCTTCTGTTCCTGGGATTGCCCATTCGCGGCGTAATTTTTCTTCGTCACGACGATATGGTAAATAATCAGGATCATTTGCTTTAGCGATTGGAGGAACGATAGCAGGAAGGTCAGCGACCTTAGGGATGCGGAATATTTCTGTACCGTTACCGAGAGCACCGTCTGTCAACAAGATAACTGGTGTCATGTGTTCCAAGGCGAGTTTACAAGCTTCGTATGCTGAATAGAAGCAGTCGACTGAGCTCTTAGCTGCCAATACGATGAGAGGAGCGTCGCCGTTACGTCCGTACAATGCTTGCATCAAGTCGCTTTGTTCAGTCTTAGTTGGAAGACCTGTTGATGGACCGCCGCGTTGTACGTCGATGATAACGAGAGGAAGTTCTGTCATAACAGCGAGACCTAATGCTTCTGATTTAAGAGAAAGACCAGGACCTGATGTTGTTGTCACTGAGAGGCAACCTGCGAATGAAGCGCCGATTGATGATGTGATACCAGCGATTTCGTCTTCAGCTTGATAAGCTTTAACCTTTAAGTTTTTATATTTTGTGAGTTCTACCAAGATGTCTGTTGCAGGAGTGATAGGATAAGAACCTATGAACAACTGACGTCCTGAGCGTTCACTTGCAGCCATAAGACCCCATGCTGTAGCGACGTTACCTGAGATGTCGCGATATTTACCTTTAGGAAGTTCAGCAGGTTGGATACGATAGGTGTTAGCAAAGATTTCGAGAGTGTCGGCATAGCTGTAACCTGCAGCGACAACAGTTTGATTAGCTTTGATAACATCCGGTTTATTTTTGAATTTTGTTTCAAAATAATGGTTAAGCTGAGTAATGTCGCGGTTGAAGAGGTACATCACGATACCGAGTGCGAACATGTTCTTAGACTTAAGCATTGCTTTTTTATCCATTCCAAAATCTTTCAAAGCTTCTAATGTGAGTGATGAGATAGGAGCTTTGATGACTTTGTATTGACTGAGAGTGTCGTCAGTGGTTGGGTCAGAAGTATAACCTGCCTTTTCCAAAGCTTTGTCAGTCAAGGAATCGACGTCAAAGATAATAGTAGTACCTGGTTTTAACCAGCGCATATTAGCTTTGATAGAAGCCGGGTTCATTGCGACTAAAACGTCACAGAGGTCACCTGTTGTGTGGACAGGTTTATGACCGAAATGTACTTGGAAACCGGAAACACCGGAGACTGTACCTTGTGGAGGACGGATTTCTGCCGGATAGTCCGGGAATGTGGCGAAGTCGTTGCCAGCGAATGCTGTTGAGTCTGAGAATAAGTTACCAGTCAACTGCATACCGTCTCCAGAGTCACCCGCGAAGCGGATAACTACTTGTTCGAGTTCTACAACTTTTGTTACTTTTGTCATAGGAAACTGTATTAATATTGTATTAATTTTGTTAATTCAATTTTTCTGCAAATGTAATTATTTATTTATTAGCAACGCAAAAATATAGCAAAAAGATTTTTATTATTTTTTTTATTTTTTTGAGTTATGTTTCGATTATCTTTATATCTTTGCAGCAGTAATTCAAAATTTAAAAATTATGGCTTATAAAATTTTAGACAACTGTGTAGCATGCGGTACTTGTATTGATGAGTGCCCAGTAGGTGCTATTTCTGAAGGCGACATCTATGTAATTGATCCTGACACATGTGTTGGTTGCGGCTCATGTGCTGGTGCATGTCCAAACGATGCTATCGTCGAAGATTAAGAATTAAATTTTTATTCGTTAAAAGGGGAAAAAAACTCGGTGTTTCCACCGAGTTTTTTTAGTTTATAGTTCATAGTTTATAGTTCATAGTAGTTGAAAGTGTATAAGTGTATAAGTTTATAAGTTTATCCTATTGCCTTAAACCTTAAACCTTAAACTTTAAACCTTAAACAATAATACTCCGTTATCCGCTGACTTAAATCAATAAGAATCAATATTACTTTTAATCTGATTCATCACCTTGTCGAAGGCAATCAAGTCTTCTTCCTTAATATCTTTTAAGACATTTCGCATCATATTTACAGCCACTTCTGTTGTCTTATCCTTCAACTTCATTCCTTCCTCTGAGACAATTATGTTGTTAACACGACGGTCGTTTTTATTTACAGCGCGATAAACCAGACCTTTCTTCTCTAAGGAGTCTATAAATTTAGTTACTGAGTTTTTATCTTTTTGAATGATGTCGGCTATTGCTTGTTGCGACAATGTTTCTGCATCCCAAAGGATATCCATAACCAAATATTGCTCAGGAGTTAAATTGATGTCATTTTTTATTAGTTCCTTCGCGAAATATTTTATC
This sequence comes from Bacteroidales bacterium, assembly GCA_045606865.1. GTDB lineage: Bacteria > Bacteroidota > Bacteroidia > Bacteroidales > F082 > Limimorpha. The sequence goes on along the minus strand of JAZUST010000037.1, from coordinate 6,140 downwards.
AAGGAGCAATTTAGTATATTTATGTTGACCGCTATCTTTTTAATTAAAAGCATGATTATGATTCTTATGATTTTTTAAGAGGACTATCTGGTTCGTTAGCCATCATTCTGTATTCCAATTTATCTGCCACGCGGGGAAGTCGTCTGTTTGCAAACAAAGTTACCTTTCCGAGCGGGGTTAACACCATGTGGGTCTTTCTTCTATAAATACCTCTCGCCATAATTCTCGCCACTCTCTCTGCCGACATCATTCTCTCCTCTTTACGAGGTGTCTCTCCTTGTGGAGAACCGTCAGCTGTCAGAGCAACATTACGAATATTGGATGTCGTAAATCCAGGTGCGAAAATCATGACATGCAAACCGTCATATAAATGTTCTATACGTAAAGTCTCCAAAAATCCTCTGACCGCAAACTTCGAAGCTGAATATCCAGTACGTGCTGGAAGACCAACGTAACCTGCAGTGGAAATAACGCCAACAACACTGCCCTTCGTCTCCAACAAATAAGGTAATGCATATTTGGTGCAATAAACAGTTCCCCAGAAATTTGTGTCCATCAATCTTTTTATGACATCCAAATCCAGTTCGTTGAATACAGCTCGCATCGATATTCCTGCATTATTAATCAAGACATCAATCTTGCCGAAATGCTCTACAGTACGCTCTATAAGATTCTTACAATCTTCCTCCTTCGTAACGTCTGTCTTAACGCAAATAACCGACTGCTGATGGGTGACAGCTGATAGCTCTTCAGCAATCTCTTCAAGTTTATCAAGATTTCGTGATGCCAACACCAATTTCGCTCCCATGGAGGCAAACTTACGAGAAGAAGCCAACCCGATTCCCGAGCTGGCTCCTGTTACTATGATGACTTTATCTTTATAGAAATTTACCATATTAATTAATGTGTTACCAAATTGCCATATTCGGCATTTCGTCAGAGTCGTACTTACCTTCAGCAAGTTTTCTCTTGACATCGGCAAACGCATTCAATGTATAGTTGACATCTTCCAATGTATGTACCGCTGTAGGGATTATTCTGAAGATAATCATACCTCTTGGTATAACCGGATATGTAACTATAGAACAGAATATCTTGTAATTTGTTCTAAGGTCTTTTGCGATTTGTGCTGCTTGTTGTTCGTTGCCTGGCAAGAAGATAGGTGTAACGCAAGCTTCTGCTGGTCCAATTTCGAAACCTAAGTCGCGGAAACCATTTTGTAATGCGCGAGTGACTGTCCATAACTTCTTACGTAATTCGTCACCTTCTGCGCTGCGGATAATTTCAAGACGTTTCAAGCAACCTTCAACTATTGGCATTGGCAATGACTTGGCATACATCTGTGAACGCATGTTGTAACGTAAGTAGTCGATGACATATTTAGGACCGGCGACGAAACCACCGATAATAGCCATTGACTTAGCGTAAGCACCGATATAAAGATCGATTTCATCCATAACACCGAAATGTTCTGAAGTGCCGCGACCAGTAGGTCCCATAACACCAAAACCGTGAGCGTCGTCGATGAGGATGCGGAACTTATATTTCTTCTTTAATTCTACGATTTGGTCCAAGATGCCGAGAGCACCTGTCATACCGAAAACACCTTCTGTGATGAGCAAGATACCGCCGCCTGTCTTTTCAACAATCTCTGTTGCTTTCTTAAGTGTTCTTTCGCAACTTTCAATATCGTTGTGTTTAAAATGGAATGATTTTCCGAGGTGAAGACGTTTGCCGTCGATGAGACAAGCATGAGCCTCAGAATCGAAAACGATAACATCGTGACGTGACACCAATGCGTCGATTGTTGAGACAATGCCTTGATAACCGAAGTTAAATTCGTAGGCAGCTTCTTTTCTTTCGAAGTCGGCGAGTTCTTGTTCTAATCTTTCGTGGAGACGAGTGTTGCCGCTCATCATACGAGCACCCATAGGATACGCCATACCCCAGCGAGCTGCTGCTTCAGCATCAACCTTTCTGATTTCAGGATGGTTTGCCAAACCTAAATAGTTGTTCAAACTCCAGTTCAAAACGTCAACGCCATTGAAACGCATGTGAGGTCCCAATTCACCTTCTAATCTTGGGAAAACGAAATAACCGTGTGCACGGTCTCTGTATTGACCAATCGGACCGCCTGAGTCCTTTGCTATTCTTTCAAAAATTTCCATTTTTTTCTGATATTAAATTAGGATTGTATTTTTCAGCGCAAAATTAGTAAATATATTTACTATATCAAAATGATTTTGTAAAATATTTTATCATTTTTTTAAATTAAATTATTTTAAGATAAGTCAAAAAATAATAATTTTGTAGCTTAAAAAATATAGCTTCGAGCTATGAGCCTTGAGCAGTGAGCTTATCGTCTCTCACAGCCCATTGCCCATTGCCCGTTGCCCATAGCTACAATTGAAACATTATTATGATAAACTTTTCTAACAAATACGCTCTTATAACCGGTGGCAGTTCGGGAATCGGTGCAGCAATTGCTAAGCAACTTTCAAAAGAAGGTTGCAACTTATTTCTGACAGGACTTGGTGCTGATCAACTTGAAGAAACTAAGAAATCGTGTGAAGCTAATGGCGTTAAAGTCTATACTATTGAAAGTAATTTCTCCGATTATTCAAGTATCGACAATATGGTCGATTTCGTAAAGTCTCATAAAGTTAACATCGACCTCTTTGTATTGAACGCCGGCATCTCACAAAGAGCCAAAGCATTCGACACCGATTTCGCCACCGACCAAAAGATAATGCAGATTAATTATTGGGGAGCAGTCTATCTCATCAAGAAGTTCCGCGAAGAAATAGTCAATGCGAAACACACAAGCATTTCCGTAACGACATCGCTCGCAGGTCTGTTCGGTTTCCCATTAAGAACATCTTATTGCTCATCAAAACATGCGCTCTTCGGTTTCTTCGAATCGATGGATCTGGAATACGACAATGTTTCTGTGACATTCCTTATCCCTGGAAGAATCAACACCAACATCAGCAAGAGCGCGCTTCTCGGCAACGGCGAAAGCTACGGCAAAATGGACCAAGGTCAGGCAAAAGGCTTAGATGTTGACAAAGCAGCAAAACGCGCCGTCAAGGCAATCAAGAAGAAAAAACACAGAAAACTCATCGGCAAGTACGAATTATTGATGGCACATATTAATAGGTATTTGCCACGACTCTATTACGTACTTTCAAAACATATTTCACCAACATAAAGAATCAATAAATAATAAGATATGAAAGAAAAAGTTATATGCGGCATTCAACAAGTCGGTATCGGCGTTGAAGAGTTGATAGCACCATGGAAATGGTATAACAAGGTTTTAGGTTTCGAGATGAAGATTTTCGACGACGAAGGCGTAGCTGAGCGCATGCTTCCTTACACAGGTGGCAAGCCACAACCACGTCGCGCAGTATTAGCGTTCAACCCACGTGGTGGCGGCGGATTCGAAATATGGCAACCTAAAGGAAGAAAGGTAAAATTCCCTGAACGTCCGCTCCAACTCGGCGACTACGGCATCAACATCTGTAAGATAAAAGCTAAAGACGTCGACAAATCATACGCTCATCTTAAAAACAACGGAGCTACCATGCTCAGCGAAGTATGCTCCTCCCCTTTCGGTTTCAAGCATTTCTATTTCAAAGACCCATGGAACAACATCTTTGAAGTGGAACAAAACGACTACGCTTTCATCGATGAAGACAAGACAAATGGCGGAGTAAACGGCGTTGTTATCGGTGTCAACGACATGGAAAAATCCATAGAGTTCTACGGAAAACTTTTGGATTATGACACAATAGTAGGCGACGTAACAGGAACCTTCGAAGAGTTCGGAAACATCAGCGGAAGTAAATGCGAGTTACGCCGCGTTATGTTGAAACGTTCGAAGCCTATGCAAGGTCCATTGTCTGAAATGATGGGCGACTCACATATCGAATTGGTTAAGAATTTAAGCTCAGAACCTGTCAAGGTTTTGGAAAACAGATATTGGGGCGACCCGGGTTATATCCATCTCTGCTTCGATGTCCGTAATATGGAATGTATCAAGGAAGCAGCCGAAGCATTGGGACATCCTTTCGTATGTGACGGAGGTCGCGACTTCGACATGGGAGATGCCAACGGACACTTCACCTACGTGGAAGACCCTAACGGAACATTGATAGAATTCGTGGAGACTTTCAAGGTTCCCGTCATGAAGAAATTCGGCATTTACCTTAATTTAGGAAATAGAGACGACTACAAGCCACTTCCGAGTTTCATGACGAAAGCCATGAGATTCAGTAAGGTTAAGGTTGAGAATATTAAATAAAATTTGAGAATCTGAGAATTTGAAAATCTGAGATTTTTTTTGTAGAGACGCATCATAATTCGACGTGAGGAGAATTTGATACGTCTCTCGCATTTGATTTATTTTCAGATTCTCTGTTTTTCAGATTTTCAGATTCTACTTCACCCACTTCCCGCTCTCAACTTCCTTAATTGTAAATTGTTCATTGTTAATTGTTAATTTCCAAATGTATGTTCCCGAGTTCCATCCTGAAGCGTCTATACTTGTAATGTCGTCTGTTATTTCTTGTTCGTGGACGGTTCTTCCTTGAATGTCATAGACACTTAATGTCGCGTTACGCAAGGCTGTTCTTATGTTCATTACATCACCGCCAGGATTAGGATAGGCTACGGCGAGGTGCAAGCCGTGAGCGTGAGCTTCCTCTATATTGTCTGGATCAAATGCCGATGCCGGAAATTTGACGATATACGGTTCCCATAGGATTTCTTCATCAATCTTGAAACGGATATAACCTAACATTAAAATATCGTTATCTTGAGTTTGATATATATCCCACAAATAATGATTATATATCGATCCAATAGTATAGTACCACTCCGCCTTTTTTTTCATATTAGAATCAAATACAGGAATATAGGTGATATAAGCATCTGGCGCATATTGATTCAAATCTTTATAGTCATAAATTGCACAACCTACAATTACTCCTGATGGTAAAAAACATAAATTTTGACCACCAATGATATTATTGTTATATACATCACCTGTGTTAGACAGTATTAAAAAGTCGACATCTTCATTATCAATATCAACTTTAAACACGCAAAACTCACTATCAATAAGTGGATTATTTACCGTCCCAAAGCCATATATTTTACCATCATACGGATTTTGTTGCCAATTTCCATTAATGAATGCATAAAGGTTTGCAGGAGGATCTGAGTCAAACCTTATTTGTTCCGTAAGATTAAGATCCATATCGAAAACATTCATAAAATAATAATAAGGATTATTTGGAGTATATGAGACGCAATAATACTGTGTTGAATCAGCATTATATGTAAAATAACTATAATACATAAAACTATTTAAATCATCCTCTTGATTGTAAGTATCACTTTCAGTAATAAGATCTAACTTAGCATCAAATTTCAAAATTTTTACGAATCTATCTCTCAATCTTTCCGTAGATAGTTCTATGTAAAATGTTCTGCATCCATTATCATCAATTAGTCTCGTAAAAACATTATATTCGACATGTTGTTCATCAAATTCCGCAAATTCTATTCGCTTTATTTCATTATGTTCGCTGACACTTAAATCATCGAACAAATATGTATGCATAATAACCGCATCTCCATTATTACTATCGAGCAATAGCGCAAATATATTTACAGTATCGTTCCATATATCAAGATTCGTGTACTGTAGATTAAAACCTTCATCATAAGACAAAATTATTTCATGCAAGAATTCACCATCACTATTAAGCTTCATAATCTTCGAACTACTACTCCATACTTTTTCGTAATTGTCTCCTAAATCCTCCAGACATACTATATAACATCCATCATCTGTCTCAACAAATCCTGTAGGCTGTTGTTTTATCTTATTCGTCTGTTCTCCTAAAGACAAATCCCATAAAGGTTCAATCATCTGAGATAATAATGTAAGAGGTAACAACGAAATAAACAAATATGTAATAATAAATGACTTTTTAACAAATGACTTTTTCATGACTCTTAAATTTTTAAATTTTTAACGCCGCAAAAATAGACTATTAAAACGTATCAGTGATGAAAAAAAATGTGAAATTTTGTGATATAAAATCAGCTATATAGTTGAGAAACAACAA
>JAZUST010000036.1:0-17630 GCA_045606865.1 Bacteroidales bacterium | reverse complement strand
ACATGGCTACGATCCGACTTCCTTGCGGTCCATGTTCTGAAATACATATCGACATCCGCGATGAAGAACAACGTAAACTCGTCGATGGTAAAGATTTAGTAAACAAAGATAATCCGGAAGTCATTGAGATATGGAATCTCGTGTTTATGCAGTTTAACCGTATGGCTAACGGCAGCCTCGTAAACCTCGCTGCGAAACATATCGACACCGGAATGGGATTTGAGCGTCTCGTCCGCGTCATTCAAAACAAGAAATCAAATTATGACACCGACGTCTTCACTCCATTAATTAATAAGGTCGCTGAACTTTCTGGTAAAGAATACGGCAAAGAAGAAATGGTAGACATTGCAATGCGAGTCATCGCCGACCATTTACGCGCTGTGAGTTTCGCCGTTGCCGACGGTCAGCTTCCTTCAAACAACGGAGCGGGTTATGTGATACGCCGCGTCTTACGTCGCGCTGTACGTTATGGCTACACATTCTTAGGTTTCACAGAGCCTTTCGTTTACAGAATCTTACCTGTCTTGGTACAAGAGATGGGCGAGCAATATCCAGAGTTGAAATCGCAACATGAATTGGTTTCTAAGGTCATCAAAGAAGAAGAAGCTTCATTCTTGAGAACTTTGTCGCAAGGTATCAGACGTTTCGAATCTTATATCGAACAAAATCCAGGCGCTAAAGTCATCGACGGCGCTTTCGCATTTGAACTCTTCGACACTTACGGTTTCCCTGTCGATTTGACAAACCTCATGGCTGAAGAGAAAAATCTTACTGTCGATATGGAAGGTTTTAAAAATAATCTTGAAGAACAGAAAAACCGTTCCCGTAAGGCTGCTGAGAAATCGTCAGGCGACTGGGTAGTTGTTGTTGAAGATGACAAGGCAACAGAGTTCAAAGGTTATAACGAATTGACAACGACATCAAAGATTATGCGTTACAGAGAAGTCGTTGCTAAGAACAAGAAACATTATGAAATCGTTTTAGATGCAACTCCATTCTATGCAGAAATGGGTGGTCAGGTCGGCGACGTAGGTACTTTGACATCTGAAGAAGAAGTCGTCAACGTACTTAACACCGTAAAAGAAAACGATTTGATTATTCATATCACTGACAAGATTCCGACAGAACCAGAAGCAACTTTCACCGCAGTTGTTGATGTTAAGAGAAGAAGAAAAATCGAGGCAAACCACACCACGACTCACCTTATGCACGCAGCATTGCGTCAGGTTCTCGGCAGTCACGTCGAACAAAAAGGTTCTTTGGTAAATGACGAACGTCTGCGTTTCGACTTCAGTCATTTCGCTAAGATGACAGAAGAAGAAATTAAGCAAGTTGAACGTATCGTCAACGAAAAGATAAGAGAAGACATTATGAACAATACATACGAAAATGTTCCTATCGAAGAAGCTAAGAACATGGGTGCAATGGCGTTGTTCGGTGAGAAATATGGCGATCATGTTAGAGTTGTCGCTTTCGACAGAGATTATTCTGTTGAACTTTGTGGCGGTACACATATTGCCTCAACAGGTCGCATCGGTTCGTTCAAGATTTTGTCTGAAGGTGCTATAGCAGCTGGCGTCCGTCGTATCGAAGCTGTCACAGGCGAAGAAGTGATGAACTACTTAGACAATCAAATTGAACAAATCGCTAAGATAAAAGAAATCGTTAAGACTTCAGGCGACTTGATTAAAGCCATCGAAAATCTCAGTTCACAAAATCAGGCTTTACAAAAGAAGGTTGAACAGATGATGCAAGAAAAGGCTGTCGCAGAAGCACGTAGTATCTACAATACAGCAGTTGATTTTGAAGGACATAAATTGGTTATTGCTCGCGTTGAAGCTGATGTCAACCAGATGAGAACTATCGCTGCAGCTGTCAAGGACATTGATGCAGAAACCATTTTGATTATGGGTGGTATCTTTGAAAGCAAGCCTGCATTATGCGTGATGATTCCTCAGTCGTTAGTCGATGAGCGTAAGTGGGACGCAGGTGCCATGATTAGAGAAGCTGCCAAGGAGATACAAGGCGGTGGTGGCGGTCAGAAGACACTCGCCACAGCAGGAGGCAAAAATGTCGATGGCATAGAAAAAGCTATCAACATATTGAAAAAATTCTTATCTTTGTAAGAAGTTAAAATGTAATAGAGACGTAGAAACATGCGTCTCTATTACTTAATATATTAACCAATAAACTAAAATATTATGAGTAAAATTTCAATCAGATTTTTCAATGATCGTGAAGTTCGTGCCGTGTGGGACGAAGAAAATTCCAAGTGGTGGTTTAATGTTGTGGATATAGTTTCCATTCTTAATGAACAACCTGATTATATTAAGTCACATAACTATTGGCGATGGTTAAAGCGTAAGCTGAAATCAGAAAACAATCAACTTGTGAGTGTCACTCACAGTTTCAAATTTATTGCTCCTGATGGAAAGAAACGTCTTGCAGATACTCTTGATAGCGATGGGGTAATAGAGTTAGCTAAGAATTTTCCTAATACGAAGTCCGTTAAATTCCTCGATTGGTTTTTATACAGCGACAATACCATTGATGGTCAGAGCAAGAAGAAAGCCTACACCTTGTTTGAAAGCGGCTTATTGGATAGCCTCGAAGTGGGAAGCATGAAATGTCTTCAGCAGATTCATGCCTATTTGTTCGGAGGGCTTTACGATTTCGCAGGAAAGATAAGAACCAAGAATATCAGTAAGGGCGGATTCACTTTTGCGCCATGCCAGTATTTTGACATTACTTTGAGAACTATTGAGAATATGCCAGAGACAACATTCGACGAGATTATGGATAAATATATCGAGATGAATGTGGCGCATCCTTTCATGGAAGGCAATGGACGAAGCACGAGAATATGGCTCGATTTGATGCTGAAACGTTCCCTAAAGAAATGTGTCGATTGGAGTCGTATCAACAAGAACGATTATCTCAACGCGATGAGCATAAGTCCTGTTGATGGAACAGAGATAAAACGCTTGGTTGGAAACGCCTTGACGAACAAAATCAACGACAGAGAGATCTTTATGAAAGGAATAGATTATTCGTATTATTACGAGGAGCAGTGATGTTGTTTTTTAAAGAAATAAGGGAATTAAGAATTTTAACTCCCTTCGTTTATAGTTCTTGGTGTCAGAGTGACTTGATGACTCAGAGTCTTATCCCTTCATCAAAAACTCTACGAGTTTCTGTGTGGCTCTACCTCTGTGTGAAATCTTGTTCTTCACTTCCATCGGCATTTCGGCAAATGTTTGGTCGAATCCGTCAGGCAAGAAAATCGGATCATAGCCGAATCCTTTTTCTCCATGTTGCTCTTTTGTTATGACACCTTCCACCTTACCTTCAAAAGTATATTGTTTGCCGTTTAGGTTAAGAGCGATGACGGTTTTGAAACGAGCCTTACGGTTTTCAACGCCTTCCAAAGCTTGCAAAAGTTTATTAACATTATCTTGATACGAACATCCCTCGCCAGCGTAGCGCGCCGAATATACGCCCGGTGCTCCATCTAATGCATCGACTTCCAATCCTGTGTCATCAGCGAAGCAGTCGATATGATAATTCTCTGTCACGTAGTTAGCCTTGATAATGGCGTTGTCGTATAATGTCTCTCCATCTTCAACAATCTCTTCATGACAATTGATGTCGTGAAGTCCTAAGATGTTAAAATCTTTTAAGATTGCACGTAGCTCTTCTAACTTATGAGCGTTATGTGTTGCGAAAACTAAGTCTTTCATTTTTCTTGTCAACGGACAATAGACTATAGTCAAGAGTCATTGTCCACATTTTTTTATTGTTAATAATTCTATTTATGCTTTACCCATTATCTTTAGTCATTCAAAGACTCCAATCAATTGGCGTAATATTATTCTTGATAAGGTATTCGTTTGTCTTTGAGAAATGTCTGCATCCGAAGAATCCTCGTGAAGCGGAAAGGGGAGAGGGGTGTACTGTTTTCAAGATGAGATGTTTGTTATGGTCGATGAGATTTTCTTTAGCGATAGCGTAGTTTCCCCAGAGTATGAAAACGAGGTTTTGTTTATGCTCAGACAATGCTTTTATTGCGGCATCGGTAAAACGTTGCCAACCGATTTTAGCATGAGAAGCCGCTTCGTGCGCTCTAACTGTTAGCGATGCATTAAGAAGTAATACGCCCTCTTTTGCCCATTTTTCTAGATTACCATTTAGTGGGATTGAGATACCTAAGTCTTGATTTAATTCTTTGAAAATATTTTGCAAACTAGGTGGTTTTTGGATGTTATCAGGGACAGAGAATGCTAGTCCGTGAGCTTGTCCAATATTATGATATGGATCCTGTCCTAGAATAACAACTTTTACGTTTTCGAAAGGAGTAAGATTAAAAGCATTAAAGATTAATGGTGAAGGAGGAAATACTATATGTTGACGTTTTTCTTCGATGAGAAATGTCTTTATATCTATGAAGTATGGCGATTCAAATTCACCTTTTAGAACTTCATACCATTTTTCTTCTATGTCTGGTTTTTTAATTGATGACATTAAAATTATTTTTTTAATTACGTACAAATATCGATAAAATATCGTTAATTTGTATGTTGAAATATGAAAATAATTAAAAATACGTTATAATGAAAAAATTGTTCTATTTATTAATCTCGGTATTTATGTTGTGTTTGGTTTTAAGTTCATGTCAACCAACACAATCATGTTCATCTTACAATAGTTATAAGCAATATCAAAAGAAGGTTGATACAAACAAGCAATCGGCGGAGAAAAGTTCTAAGCAATATCAGAAGGAGAATCCATTTTAATTTTTTAAATTTATTAATAAAAAAAAGAGCATCGACTGATGCTCTTTTTCATTATTATGTATTACCTAATTAGTATACCAAAACTTTTGTTGTGTTAGAAACATTGCCTGCTTGAACTTTTACGATATATGTTCCTGAAGTAAGACCATCAACGTTGAAGTTAGCTGTGTGAGAACCTTCACTATAAGTTCCTAATACTTTGTTCATAACTAAGCGACCTGATAAGTCATAAACTTGCATTGTAACTTGAGTGTTATCTGTTACATTGAAGCTTACTGTTGCTTCGCTCATAATTGGGTTAGGATAGATTTCCATACCTAATGATTGAGTCATTGTTGATTCTTCGATATCAAGTTCACTGCCAGTTGCGAGGAAATCACCACAACTGTATAAACCTCTACCGTATGTAGCAACGTATACCATTCCTTCGTTGAAAACACCTGGATATACAACCTCTGTTGTATCACCAACTTCGTCAATCATATAAATGTATTTGTTATCGTGATTTGCTTGAAGTTGTTGTTTGATTTCCATTACAGGAATACCTTTTATAGCATCTTGTTTCCATGTGTTCATATCGTCTGATGTATAAACACCATTTTCTGTACCAACGAATACCTTACCTGTTGAACTTTCAATTAAACTTGAGTATACAGGCACTGCTGGCAAATTACCTTGTTTTGCTGTGAATGTAGTACCATTTGTAGCTTCGAATACATAGTTGCTATTACCATAGTTACCTAATGTCACGATTACGTTGTTAACATCGTTAGGGTTGATAGCGATGCTTGTGATTGCTTGAGCATTGAATATTGTGCCATCTATTTCTTCGAATGTGATAACGCTTGGAACTGCTGCTATTGAGTCTGTTCCGTCAACGCCTTGGATAGCATCAGCGCCTAAAGCTGCTAATTCTGTTACTGCGTCTGTTATACCTTCCACTCTATAAAGTTTACCTTCTATTGTACCTACGTATGCGATGTTACCGTCTTTTGACATTGCAAGAGCGCTTGGGATACCTGTTACGTTACCTAAATCCCACCATCTTGCAACTTCATTGAACACTAAAGCATCTCTAGTCATTTTTAATTTGCCTTTTACTGCAACGAGTAATGTTGAAGAGATGATATCTTGTACTTCTATTGAATCGCCTGCTGCTAAAGGTGCTTCAAGTACATATTCGAATGGATATTCAGCATTGTGACTTCTCATTGTGACTTTTGTACCTGCTGGGATTGTTTCATTACCTCTGTTGATATATTTTGCTAATTCAACAGATTTTGTATCGTTATAGTTTTCGAACAATGCTATTGGAGTTCTGAATGCATCAGCATTTTCGATATATGTCTTTTCATTTGTAACTGAATATGAGAAGTTATCTTTGTCATAGTCATAACCAGATGTTTGTGTTCTTAACAAAGGTGTACCTGGAGTGTTGTCGCCTGTTGCTGTTACGAACATAATTTGTGGGTCAATTGTTGATATTGCGCAAGGACCACCTGCCTTTGAGAATGTGAATGCGCCATACATTTCAGCGGCATTTGTTGTTGCAATGTCATTTGGATATATTGCATTACCAGCTTGTACTTCTGCGTTAACGTTTTCGTCGCCAATGATATGAATTGTACCATGGTCGAGGCTACCACCGATTACGCCAGTGTTACCATCGAAACCAACGCTAAACATTCTTGTTACTGATGTGTGATTGTCAGCATCAATCATATAACGGTTAGCACCTTCGAATTGGTATCCGTATGCTGCGCTGCAAGTGCCTTTAAATATACCACCTTCACTACCTACGAAGAATTCGTTTACATTACTTGGGTTGAATGCGATGCTTTGAATTCCGTAGTGGATATAACTATAGTTATAGAAGAATGTTCCTGATGATTGTGAGATTTGGAAACCAGATCCGTCTGATATACATTCTAATCTGAAGATACCTTCACCTGTGTCATCTCTGAGAACCCAGAGGTTAAGACCGCCAACTAAAATTTTTCTTGGATTATTTGGATATACAGCCATTGCGTTGTCTAACAAACCGCGACCATTGAAGATATTATATATACCGGTTGTTGTATAAGCTGTTTTCCATGTTTGTGCATGGTCGTCTGTATAATAAATGTTACCTGTTTGTCCGTCTGTTTTTACATTTGCAACATAAATGTAATTGTTGTCTGTAGGTGATACTGCTATAACTTTGTGTAAGTCATCTGAAGGCATCATTGTTCCGTCAGTAACCAATAAGTCTCCAACGTAAACATTATTTCCAACTACTGCAACTACATCACCGTTCAAACATACTTCAACACCGTAAACTTCTTCGCCTTGGTATTTTGTTGTCCAAATATTATTTTCGTAGCATTTAAGACCATCGTTTGTTGCTGCGTAAACAACGTTGCCATTAACTGCTAAATCGTTAACGAATACAGATGAGCTTTCAATATTTGTCAATATTCCATTTGCTAATGTCCAGATGCCTGTTCCTTTAAAACTATTTTCATAGTTAAGTTCAGCTAAACCATTATGGTTGTGTCCGCCACGGCCGTCACCTGTACCGATGTAAATAGTTCCATCTTCTGTTTGTGCAATACAACTTACCATTAAGTTGTCGCTGACGGTTTTCCATGTGATACCACCATTAACTGATTTGAAAATGCCACCACCCATTGTACCGATATAGATGGTTTTGTTTGTAGCATCTTGGTTGTCATAGATGATACCTCTTGTCAACGAACCATAATTGTCTGGTCCTAATGATGACCAATTTAAACCTTCACTTTTTGATTGTGAATCTTTTGTTGCTTCAAGCATCCATGCTGGGTCAATTAAACCAGTTTCTTGATTTGCACGAATACTCTTCATAAATGATTGTGCTGTTGCTTGCGAAGTGCTTCTAGGATTGTATTTTCCTGAATCACCATTTGCATGAACTACAAAACTTGTTTGCGCTAAGATAATGATAGTCAAAAGCAAACTAATTGGTAAAAATCTTTTTTTCATATCGCCTAATTTAGATATTTATTACTATTTATAATTCACCTTTTAAGGGTGCTAAATTACTATAATTTTTGCATACATGCAAATTATTTTAGTAAAAAAAATATTTTTTTTAAATTCTGCATTTATTGTTTTGTATGTGTTTTCAATTTCTCAAAATATCAATGATTTATACTAGTATTTTATGATAGTTGATGTTGGTAACCAGCCTATACTTCCGTTGGATATTTTTATCTTTTCCCAATCACCAGCCTGGTCTAGAATCTTTACTTTAGAACCTTCGTGTAATACGAATAAATCTACACTTGATGATGATGGAGAACTTTTAACTGTAATTGTTGGTGTTATTATTATCCCTTCGTTATTGCTGTTTATATAATTATATTTCTTTGTTGAAATACAGAATGTACATATTGTCAATATGATAAATATTATGCTAGTAAAGAACATGCTTTTTTTGAGTATTCTTGTCCTTGATGTTAAATATAGGAAGACACTTAAAAGTAAGAATCCGAAAATAATAAGTGAAATTACTGCCCATGTATTGATTGTAAATGTATTTGTTAAATTATTCCACCATGATTTAATGAACAATTCAGGTACAGGTTCAATTTTATCGCTTATAAATTCTCTGGCTATATCTATATTATGTTTAGTGTCTTCATCATTGGGATTAAGTTTTAAAGATTTTTCATAATACAGAATTGCCATCGGGTAGTTACGTAACTTGTAATATGTATTACCTAAATTATAATATAGTTCTGCCGATGATAACCCTTTGTTCATGATCATTTCATAAACAACTAAGGCTGAATCATATGAATGTTCGTTATATAGTTCATTTGCTTTTATAAATAGTTGTTCAGAATTTTGTGCTTTTATCTCTGAACTTATAATACTTCCTATGAAAAGTATTAATATTAATATAGGTGTTTTTGTTTTCATCTCTTTTATTTTAATAGTTTCTCAGCTTTTGTTATTAGTTCAAGACCCTTGTGATATAATTCATCCATTTTCTTGCTTGGATCTCCTGGTGCAAATCTTGCGAATTCACAACTATTCAATAATTCAATAAATTCATCTACAATATTTTCATCAATATTCTTGCTTAGCATGATTTCTTTGACTGTTTCCATAGATAATTGTGAACGGACTATATTTAACTTATCGGATATATAACCCCATAATGCTTGTGAAAATTCTTCATAAAAACCATTTTGGTTATTGGTTTTTAAAAAGTTATATGCGCTGTTAAGACGTTTTTTTGCTACTTTGGTGGCTTGTTTGTTTTTGACTAAGACTTGGTCTTTATTAAGTTTAACCATTCTATTGAATATGATAAGAGCTGCTATGAAAATTAGTGCCATTATGCATAATATGACTATGTATAATGTTGACATATAGAATGTAACACCAGTAATACTTAGTTTGTTGTTGGCGGTTTTTATATGTAATATGTCGTTTCCTAGATATTTGATATCAGATTGACCAGGTGTATATACTACATTGTTATTGGGGCTGCCTTCACCCTTGTTAACTGTAATTATTTGTGGTTCTGACTTTAATGTTTCATATTTTTTTAATGAAGGATTAAAATATGAAAATTCTGTTGATTCCAAGGTGAAGTCACCGGATACTCGTGGAATTACAATGTATTCGGCTTTTTTACTTCCGCTTAGGCCTAATGCATTGTCTTTTATTGAAGTAGTGATTTTAGGATCATATACTTCAAAGTCAGGTGGGAATACAGGTCTTGGTAATTCTAATAATTCAATATTGCCTTTTCCTGATACGTTGAGTGTTAGCGTAAACGCTTCATTTACCTTGAGTTCAGTTTTGTCTATCTTTGATGTGAATGTAAATTGTCCGACAGCACCTTTGAAGCTTTGTGGTTGATTTGCTGTTGGTAAAGGCATTACTTCAATATTTATCGGTTGTGATTTGATGTCTTTTCTGACATTGGTATAAGATGTGCCGAAAACATCACCGAAGAAATCTTCGAAAGGGTCGTATGATTGAGACCTGTTTTTTTGCTGTCTGATCTGCGCTAAACAAGTTATGTCGAGTGGATCAATTGTAAGGGTTCCAGATTTTTGTGGGAACAATACTATTTCTTGAATCGTGGCTACATTATATTGTTTGCCGTCTCTCATTACTGACGATTGTTGTAGCGTACCGTTATTATCAGTTATGTCTTTTGTCCAAAATCCTGAATAAGATGGTGATTTTGAAACAGATAATTGAGAGATAGGTATAGTGTAATAAATACGATATGTGAGCAAGATTTGTTCTCCTATATATACCTTTCTTTTGCTGGGAACTGCTTCAAGGAATACTTCTCTTGTTTCATCTTTTGTTTGTGAATTGTTGCTTATATTCTGATTATTAGAATAAGTACTACTTCTGTTTGAAGCAACTACATTAATTTCACATGGTTCACTTGTGACCCTTTTCTTGTCGACTGTTATTGACGCCTGTGGCATTGAAAAATTACCTTCTTTGATGGCTCTTAAGTGGAAAGAATAAGTTTGCGTATTTGTTTTTGTTACAGAACCATTTATAATTTGAACACTTGAACTGGTTGATGAGAACGGCCCTCCGATGACTTCAAAGTTTGTGAAGTTGGGTGACCTGAAATCTTTGCCATCTCCGTTTAATTCGTATGACACTTGAAATTGTTCTCCAACTGAAACTTGTTTTTTGCAGATAGTTTTGAATGACACATCGTTCTGTGCTTTAAGAGAGTACAGCGCAATGAACATTATTGATATAATATATAGGAATCTCTTTTTCATCTTTATAATTTTTTGCAAAAATATAATCTTATTTTATATTACCAATCTTTCAATGACTTTCTTTTTTGCATCTTGGATGCTTTTTTCTCATTCATATCTTCCATTGTTTCTTTTTCTTGATTTTCAAGAGCTTTTAACATTCTCTCAGCATCTTCTTTAGATAATTCTTGTTGCTGTTGAGAATTTTGTTGCTGTTGTTGTTCTTGATTCTGTTGTTGTTGCTGTTGTTCTTGATTCTGCAGCTGTTGTTGCTGCTGTTGTTCTTGATTTTGCTGATCTTTATTTTGTTGCTGCTGTTGTTCCTGATTCTGTTGTTGTTGCTGTTGTTGTTGTTCTACCATTTTCCAACGAGCATACTCCAAATTATATCTGGCATCTTCGTCATTAGGATTTGCCTTTAAAGATTTTTTGTATGCTTCAAATGCTTCTCCATATTTCTCTTGTGCCATCAGTGCATTACCTAAATTGTAATATGTTTCAGATTCCATGTCTTGTGGTATATTCCCATTGACTAATTTGGAAAATTTTTTTTCGGCATCTTCATAGTTCCCTTGTTCATATAATGCATCGCCTAAATTAAACTCTGCTTTTGGACTGTATTTTTCATCCAACGATTTGTTGTATTTTACTTCTGCTTCAGCAAAGTTGCCATTCTTGAAGTCTTGGTTACCTTGTCTGATTAGAACTTTGTTTTCTTGGTCTATATAATTATAGAGGTGACTTGTTTTAAATCTTTTGGATTTATTGACAGGTTTAACTTTACTTTGCGCTTGTGAACATAAGCACATGGTTGCAAAAATTATGCATATACTTATTTTATATATTGTTTTCATCTTTAGGTTCAAAAAAGTTAAATTTAGTTTCCCAATCTTTCTTACCTGATGATGTCAGGATTTCTATTATTAAAAGTATTATTGCCATGCCTAAAAACCATTGAAATTGATCTTCATAATCGGTAAATATTTTTGTGTCAATTTCTGTTTTTTCTGACTTGTTTATGTCTTCTATTATTTCATCTAATCCAACATTGGAGTTGCTGGCTCTTCTGTAAATGCCATTGCCTATTTCCGCTATCTGGCGTAACATATTGTCATCCAATTTTGTAATGACAATGTTACCTTCATTGTCCTTTTTGTATCCGGTTCTTTTCCCATATTGGTTATAGAGTGGGATAGGAGCACCATCTTCTAATCCCATGCCGATGGTGTATAACTTGATACCTAATTTTGCGGCTTCTTGTGCTGCTTTTACGGCATCTCCGTTTACGTGATCTTCGCCATCTGATATTATGATGATTGCTTTGCTGTTTTCGCTGTTGCCAAATGATCTGGATGCTAAATTGATTGCTGCCCCAATCTCGGTGCCTTGCGAAGGAATAAGGTCTGTATCAATTGTTGAGAGGAATAGTTTTGCGGCGGCGTAATCCGTTGTAATTGGTAATTGTACGTAGGCATTTCCGGCAAAAACAATTATTCCGATTCTATCTCCTCTAAGTTTATTAATGATGTTGTTTATTGCTTGTTTTGAACGTTCAAGACGGTTAGGTGCTATGTCTTCTGCATTCATTGAATTAGAGATGTCTATACAGAAAAACAAGTCTATACCTTCTCTTTTTACTTCCTCCATTTTTGAACCAGTCTGTAGATTTGCAGCAGCAAAAATGCCAAAGATAATTACGAGTACAAATAACACAAATTTAGTGTTACTTCTCGCCCTTGAGGCAAGTGGGATAAGTAATTCTATGAATTTATTGTCAGCGAATTTCTTAAAATTTCGCTTGTTAATAATTTTTATTAAAATATATATGGCAATTAATATCGGCACTATTAAAAGCCAATATAGATATTCTGGATGTTCAAATCTTAAAATGTGAGTCTCCATAGTACTTCAATTAATCTGTTATTGATTTGAAAATCGTATTTTTTAATAAGAATGATAAAATTAACAATATGATTCCCCATTTTACTAGAGGATAAAACTCCTCGTGTAATCTTTTGAATTCATTTACCTGAATCTTAGAGCGTTCCATTTTGTCAATCTCATTGTAAATCTGTTCGAGTTTTTCTTTCGAATCGGCACGGAAATATTTTCCACCTGTTTCATCGGCAATATTTTGTAACAAGTCGTCATTAATTGTTACTGGAATTTGTTGATATTGAATACTTCCAAAAGGTGTTTGGACTGGATAAGGTGCTGTGCCTCTCGTTCCTGCACCAATGGTATATACTCTTATCCCAAATAGTTTTGCCATTTCAGCAGCTGTGCCGGGGTCGATGGAACCTGCATTGTTGTCGCCATCAGTTAATAAGATTACGACTTTTGAAATTGCTTCGCTATCTTTTAATCTGCTTATGGCGGAGGCAAGTCCGTCTCCAATTGCGGTGCCATCTTCTAACATTCCACATTTCATGTCGCCTAGCATATTAAGCATCATGCCATGATCTGTGGTAAGTGGAACTTGTGTAAATGTTTCTCCGCTGAAGACAATAAGACCCATCCTGTCATCAGGACGTCCTTTAACGAAATCTGATGCTACAGCTTTTGCGGCTTCCAATCTATCTGGTTTTAAGTCAGCAGCTAACATACTGCTTGAAATATCCATTGCCAAAACGATATCAATGCCTTCAACATTTATTTCCTTATTTCTGGAACTACTTTGTGGGCGGGCTAAAGCTATTATAAACAATGTTAATGCTGTTGTCTCTAGAACGAATACAATGTGCCTTAAATATGATTTCCATGATTTTGGAAGTTTGTTGAAAAAACCGGTGTCGGAAAAACGTACGTATGCTTGTTGTTTATTGCAATTGAATATGTACCATACTATAAATATAGGTATGATAATTAAGCCTAGAAGGAAATATGGGGATGCAAATTCTATTGAACTCATTTTGTTACCTCCATTTCTCCGTTTTGTGGTGAATCATTATCAGTACTGTGTTTCTTCTCTTTAAGTTCTTCTGCTTTTTTCCTTTCCATTTCTTGGTGGAAAACGTAACTTTCTTCAACAAAAGAATTAATGTCATTAAAAGCAGTTTGATTATCCGTTGTACTTGGGGTCGCTTTTGCAAATTTAACGAGATCAGCGGTAGTAAGAGTGTCCTCTAATTTGTTGAGAATAGATTTGTCAATCTGTAATTTCTTTACTTCTTCAAGAATTTCATCAGATGTCATTTCTATGGCATCTATATTGAATTGACCTTCGAGATATTCTCTTGCAATGTCTGTTAAATCTGTATAATATTCTTTGGGTTTACCAGACATCCATAGTTGTGCGTCTTTGAGTTGAGATAGTCTTTCGCGTGCGGTGATGATGGCTGGAACTTCTGGCTTTATTTCTTCTTCTATTTTTTCTTTGTTTTTGGAACGTTTGATTAAATGAATTACCAAAAAGATTAATCCTGCTAAGACAATTATAGTACCCATATATTTTGTCGCTTCCATTAATGTAATACCTTGTTTTATAGGTGCTTTAATTGGTTTGTAAGCCATAGTTGTATCAATGGAAATAGGTTCGACGTAAATATACATATATTCAGTAAAACAATCTTTCATTATAGAATCCATCCTTGATTTTGAATATTTTATGTTAATAGGAGGAATTTCTATATAACCAGTATCGAAACTTGTCAACGTTAGTGTTTGAGAATAGATTATCTCACTATTGCTTATTGGAGTATTGGTAATTTCACTTCTTTTTATGACTTCAATACTTTTGTTCAATGTGTCTTTTGTTGTTGTCCAGTCAATTATATAGTCATTAGGAATTTTTATTTCTATTTTATAATTGAATGGTTGACCTGCGAAAATACTATCTCTGTCAATACTGCCATTAGCATGGATGTTCTGTGCATAACAATGATTATCAAGTGATAATATCATTATTAATGCAAAGAAGACAGTTGTTATATGCATTTTTTTATTCATCGTCTTGATTCTCTTTTCTTAAATAATTGCATCAGTGGTTTAAC
This sequence comes from Bacteroidales bacterium, assembly GCA_045606865.1. Classification (GTDB taxonomy): domain Bacteria; phylum Bacteroidota; class Bacteroidia; order Bacteroidales; family F082; genus Limimorpha. The sequence continues at coordinate 3,071 of JAZUST010000036.1, read as the reverse complement.
ATAATCTACATCAGTGTAAATCAATGTGTTGTCGATGCCGTTATTTGCAAAAATTTTGTTTAGTTTTATTGATTCCGATTGAATATGTTTCTGGTATGCTTCGTTCCATGAACTCATGGAAGTATCAATCCATACATCTCGGTTAGTTTCTGAATCTCTGAATTTTATAAGTCCCACCTTAGGAAGTACTAATTCTCTTTTGTCTGTTATTCTAAGACAAACAAGGTCGTGCTTGTTCGCTGCGATTCTAATTTGTTGTTCGAATGATTTATTTGTTATAAAATCAGAAACTAGGAACGCGGTGGTTCTTTTTTTGATGGCGCTAGTTAGAAATCGTAAACCTTCACCGATATCAGTCCCTTTGTGTTGTGGTGTGAATGTTACAATTTCTCTGATAATGCGTAAGATATGACTTGAGCCTTTTTTGGGAGGAATAAATTTTTCAACTTGATCGCTAAAGAAGATTACACCAACCTTGTCGTTATTCTGAATGGCTGAAAATGCCAAAACAGCAGCTAACTCTGCGGTTAGGTCTCTCTTTGAAATATTTACCGAACCAAAATCATTAGAACCAGAAACATCAATAAGTAACATTACCGTCATTTCGCGTTCTTCCTCAAAAATTTTGACGAAAGGTCTGTTGAAACGTGCTGTTACATTCCAATCTATATTGCGGATATCGTCACCGTATTGATATTCACGAACTTCACTAAAAGTCATACCACGCCCTTTGAAGGCACTGTGATATTGACCTGAGAAAATATTATTGGTCAAGCCACGTGTCTTAATCTCAATTTTTCTAACCTTCTTAAATAGTTCGTTTGTTTCCATAATTCAATAAATCACGGCACTTCAACAATATTTAATATTTCGTTGATGATTTCTTCTGTTGTAATATTCTCTGCCTCTGCTTCATATGTTAATCCGATACGATGTCTCATAACATCTGGAGCAACTGCTCTTACGTCTTCTGGAATAACATAACCACGACGCTTGATGAATGCGTATGCTTTTGCTGCCATTGCTAAGTTGATTGTTGCACGAGGAGAACCACCATAACTGATTAAGTTTGCAAACTTCTTTAACTTAAAATCATTAGGGTAACGGGAAGCAAAAACGATGTCGGTGATGTAATTCTCAATCTTTTCATCGAGATATACTTCACGGCATACTTTTCTTGCGTTTAAGATTTCTTTTGTTGAAGTAACAGGTTTGATTTCTGGATAATCCTTGTTGATGTTTTGACGGAGAATAATCTTTTCTTCCTCTTTCTTAGGATAATCAATGATTACCTTAAGCATAAAACGGTCTACCTGTGCTTCTGGAAGTGGATATGTACCTTCTTGTTCTATAGGGTTCTGTGTTGCCATTACGAGGAATGGGTCAGGTAATGCGAATGTGCTTTCTCCGATTGTAACTTGATGCTCCTGCATGGCTTCAAGTAAGGCACTTTGTACTTTTGCAGGAGAACGGTTAATTTCGTCCGCTAATACGAAGTTTGCGAAAACAGGACCTTTACGAACTATGAATTCTTCATTCTTCTGACTATAAATCATGGTACCAATCAAGTCGGCTGGCAATAGATCCGGAGTAAACTGAATACGACTGAAATCTGCATCTATTATACTTGATAATGTTTTGATTGCTAGAGTTTTTGCCAAACCAGGAACACCTTCAAGAAGAATGTGACCATTTGATAATAAACCAATTAACAATCTTTCTGTCATATGTTTTTGACCAACTATAACCTTGCTCATTTCAATATTGATGAGGTCAATGAAATGACTTTCATTCTTAATTCTTTCGTTAAGTTCACGAATATCTGTCTCTATCATTTTGACTATTTTTTGTTTATTATTAATATGTGCAAATTTAACAACATTTTATCGATTTTATTGTATATATTTTTAACATTTTTTTGCTTCGAGCGGTGAACATTGAATCATAAACTTTACATCGCTTATTACTCATAGTCACCGCTCACCGCTGTATAATCTAGTTAGGACAATATTCACTTAATTGATGCATGAGTTTTTTCCTGCTATAAAAAATCCGACTTTTTACAGTACCTATTGTTAGGTGCAGACAATCGGCAATTTCTTTGTATTTATAACCTTCGTTATACATGTCGAATGCACGTCTGAATTCTTCATCTAATTGTTTTATTCCTTTTTCTAACTCAATTGCGTTGAGAATAGATTCAGGGTCGGTGTCGGTGTGTGAATTGCTGATGTTTAAATAGTAGAGGTCTTCTGTTTGGTCAATAATGGTATTCGCTTTTTTGGTTCTTCTATAATTGTTGATGAAAATATTCTTCATAATGGTGTAAACCCATGCTTTGAAGTTGTTGTGATTTACATACTTCTCTCTGTAAATTAATGCTTTGAGAAATGTTTCTTGTGTTAAATCTTTGGCATCGTCCTCGTTGCCTGTCAATTGTTTCGCAAATGCTTCAAGGTTGCCTTGAAGATTTGTCAAGCTTGTGTTGAACTCGATTGTTGTCATTTTAATGTTGTTTTTTAGTTTAAAAATTGGGTTGTTTTTTTGTTGTTTCGAGTGCAAAAATAATATAGAAATTCTTTTTGTCAATACCTTTCGGGTCTGTATCAATGACTTATATCCTTAAAACCGTTCTATAGTATTGATTTTATGTTATTTATATAAATGTTAAATAAATGTTAAATTTAAAAAGTTAACGGAAAATAGAATAAGTTAACGGAAATTAAGTAAATTTTAAGTGATTTTTATATAAGTTAACGGAAATTAAGAATTGATGCTTTTATCACTTTCTTTGCAGATGCTTTCCTCCATACATTGTTAATTGTACATTGTCAATCGTACGTTATTTTTTTGTAATTTCGTAAAAAATTATTTTGTGATGATTCCTTTTGAAAATATAGCTATAATAGGTTCGGGAAATGTTGCGTGTACTTATGCTAAAGTTTTGAAAAACAATGGTGTAGGTCTAAAGTATATTTTAATAAGGAATCAAAATAAAATTAAGGAAATTAAGACGAAAAATAAGTGTCTTATTCTTGGAACAGAATGCCCGTATTCATTTGAAGAGCATC
>JAZUST010000035.1:0-8719 GCA_045606865.1 Bacteroidales bacterium | reverse complement strand
GTTGGCATCAGATTTATAATGACTCCGCAATATTGCATGTGGTAGATTACTTTGACTCTCTTGATGTCGTTAATTCTGATTCGGAAGTTAAATGGAATAAGGCGAGAGGACATCATATTTTGGGTAGTATATGCGCTGCAAATAAAGATTATACCATGGCGATGGAGCATTTTATCATTTCTTTGAAATCATTGGATGATCTCCCTTTTCATATTTACGAGATGCAGCAAAATCGTATGAAAGGCTTGATATATAAAAAGATTTCCTCCATGTTTCTGTTTTGCGAGTTTTTCGATAAGTCTTTCGACATGTTGTTGGAATCTATCGCTAAATTTCATGCTTGCAACGATTCGTCTCACCTTTTAGTTGAATATTTGACATTAGGAAGTTTTTGTGACATGCTTGATGAAGATGGTTCTAATCCCGACACCAATCTGTATTACATAAGAAAAGCCGAAAATTATCTGCCCAAATTTCCAGAGTTGTCGTATGAGAGAGCTTATTACGATTATTGTATGTCTTATTATTACCGATCTGTCAATCAGCACGACACAGCATTAGTCCTTAGAGCGAAGGCTTTGCGTAATATGCCCAAATACAATTCCTTTTATTATTCTATGAGCAGAGCGGCAGCATACGCTTTTTATGCTGAGCAGAAATATGATTCCGCTTTGTACTATGCATTGGAAGCGTTTCGATCACCAGATTTGTTTGATCAACGAGATGCGGCGGAAGGTCTTTCAGAAATCTATAAGGTGTTGGGTGATGAAAAAGAATCGGTAAAATATGCCAGCATCTATCGTGAAATTCAAAAAAAGAGTTTGGATCTCAAAATACAGAATGCAACAATTGGAAAAATATACGACACTTATTTAAATGAAAAAATGTTGCCTGAAAAGAATGACGTAGCACGTCAAGCGATATTGATTGTTGTAATATTAGTTATTGTGGCTATAACGATACTTGTCGTTTATGTTAAAAATAATAAAGACAAAAGTAGTTATGAATTAGCTAATACTTTGTTTTTGGAGAAATGGAACACATTTCAGGAGACGGAAATTGTTATGTCTATTATCGAACGCTGTGATGACAACAAAGATTTGATGGGCGACACTGTCATGTATTTTAAGAAACCTCTCACCAATACTGAAATAAGTGTTTTTAAAGCGACTATCGATTCTCTTTTTAACGATTTCACCAATCGTTTTTCATCAAAATATCCCGACTTGACCAAGGTGGAGCTTGACTATTGTTTTATTTCCATCCTTCCATTGACAGAAATTCAAAAAGCTGGACTGCTTTCGCTTTCCTATCAAGGTATAGTGAGTCGCCGAAAAAGAGTTACTAATAAATTAAGGGAATCTCTTCAAAATCAAAAATTGATTGATTTTATGAAGAAAAGCCTCAAATATAGTCTGATATAGTCAGAAACATATTTTTGAATAGTCAATTATAGATAATTTTGCTGCCGATGATTGGCGGTAATAAGTCCTTCTGTCTTTTGTCATTAATAAAAAATAGGGCTATGTCTAATAAATTCAAAAATATGGTGAAAAATAAATTTTTTATGTTAGCGATGTCGTTTCTTTTAACGGCAAATCTTTGTTTGGCTCAAGAAACTACTTCAATTTCAAAATGGTTTTTCGGAACATCTGTGTCTGGCGGTTATACGTTTGCCCATAACAATTCCAATGATTATGTAAATTGCAACTGGGAATTAGATTTATATCACGATAAGTTACAGACTTCGTTTTATAGCAGGGCAGGATGGAACGAAATAGATAATATGTTTGATTTTGGATTGAAAGCAGGTTATAGAGTAGTTGACGGAAATGTATTGCAAGTCACGCCGATGATAGGATTCGGTGTTATGAGTTCTAAACCGACACCTTCTTTCGGTGCAAATCTTGATTTTAAATTGTGGACCAATAAGAAAACAAAGAGAAACGATATTTGGATGATAAGGCTACAATATAATTGCTCTCTGCCATTGACGAATGAAAAAGTTGTTGGTATTCATAGCATAGCAATTGGTGTTGCTGTAAAGGGTATCCTTTTTTCAGTTAACAATTAACAATTAACAATGTAAGGACATATTGAATGTGTTCGCAGTAGGGACGTGTCAATCATGATTGACGCGTCTTTTCTCTTTTTCTAAATTTTCAAGTTTTCAGATTTTCAGTTTCTCAGGTTTAAAAAATCTTTCGTCATTAGCCCTTTGCCATTAGTCTTTTTATTATCTTTGTCAAAAATTGTTTAAACCTAAGATATATAATTCTATTCTCATAATAAGATGATAATGAAAACTTATAGAATCATATTGTTTTTGTCGTTCATTTGTGCGATGGATGTCTTCTTCGCTCCATCATTAAATGCTCAGGAATCGTTGAAATCTAATACCGTAACGGAATATAACGGAAAGAAATTCTACATCCATACCGTTAAAAAGAAACAGTCGTTGAATGATATTGCCGAAATTTATGGAGTGACCGTTTATGATATTTTATCTGAAAACAAAGACGTTAAGAAAACAAATCCTAAAGCGGGAACAATAATTAGAATACCTTATAAGGAAGTTGTCGTTGAAGAAGCTTTGGTTGAAGATGAATTGATAGAGCAGGATTCAATAGTTTATGCTCCGGAATTTGTCCCGACCAATTTTGATGCGGAACGATTATATAAGGTGGCGTTGATGATGCCGCTTTATCTTGAACAGGTGGATGAGAAGTTTCTAACTGAAGAGCCAAACAACAAACAGCTGTTAGCGAAACCATTCTCGTATCTGCATTTTTATGAAGGATTCATGATTGCTGTCGATTCCATGATTAGTAAATACGACATGAAGATTGACCTCAGAGTCTATGATGTTGACCAAGATACGAATAAGGTGGTTGTCGCATTGAATGATACCTGTCTCGCGAAAATGGATATAATTGTCGGACCATTCCATCTGAAACCTTTTGAGAGAGTCAATGCTTTTGCAAATGAACATGAGATAATGATTGTAAATCCAATGACATTGAGAGAGGATCTTGTTGTTGGAAATAAGAATATGGTTAAAGTGAAACCATCATATTCATCACAGATGGAATGGCTCGAAAAAGTGATCGCCGATAAATATACTGATAACAACATATTTGTATTTACTATTGATTCTTCAAATATGGATTATGCATATTTAATTGAAGAAATAGCCTTAAGAAATATTGATGAATATTCATACGTGCCAAATAAACACATAAAAAAAATTATTAAACGACAACAAGATGCATTGAAAAATGAGGAGATTGAATTTGATTCTACAAAATATGTGTCGGACAATGTTTCTTTTGATGTTTTTATGATCAATGAATTTCCCGATGATACGACAAAGTTGAAAAATCAAGTAGTGATATATAATTATTCAATAGACAGCTTAAATAAAATTAAGAATACCGCATCTGCGTTTAGAAATAACTTGGTTATTGTTTATGGCGATGATAAAGTCTTTGCTACCGAGATGATAAACAAGTTGAATATTTTCAGCAAAGATCATCCTGTTAGTCTGATTGCATTACCCGATTGGTCGAAACACGACCGTTTGTTTAATGAGAATCTGATGAAACTCAGTACTATAATTTTCGATGACGATTATACCAGTTACGATACATATTCGGTTGGCAAATTTATATGTAAGTTCAGAGAAGAGTATGGAACCGAACCTAAGGATATAGCATATCACGGATTTAACATCGGCTGGTATTTCCTAAATGCCTTAATAAATTATGGTGATACTATTTCTAAAGGAATAGAGGTTTATGACATACCTTTATTAAATACAAAATATCATTTCCAGAGGAAGTCGGAATTTGACGGTGCCGAAAACATATACTGGAATATATATCAGTATAAGGACTATCAGAAAAATCTTTTGGACTATTAAGAAACTGTGAATCTGAAAAACTGAGAATATGAAAAGTTCTCTGATTTTCAGATTTTTAATTTTATATATATGAAAAAATACATCTTGATATTATTGACACTTGTTTCACTTGTTTCGTGCGGCGATATTAAAAACGATGATATCGTTAAATCATACTATGAAGATGGTACAATTAAATCGGAATTGAAATATAACGAAGGACATTTGGATGGCGAATGTTGGTGGTATTATCCTAATGGAAAACCACAATTGAAGATTACCTATACCAACGACACCTTGAATGGTGAGGCGATGCGATGGTATGACAATGGCAACATTGAATCGAAATATTTTTTGAAAAATGATCAATATGAAGGCGCCTTTGAGAAATATAACGTCTATGGTATTTTGGTGAAGAAGGAACATTATAAAGAAGGAGTGCTTCATGGAGAGTTGCGACAATGGTACGACAGCGGGAAAATATTTGTGGAAGGACAATATGAAGAAGGAATGTTTCAAGGTAGATGGGTGATATATTATGAGAATGGTTCTATTGGTTCGACGGCAGTTTATGAATATGGCAGTGGTGTTCAGCACGGATATTCGCCGGATGGTACTTTGATAACAGAGATACATTTTAGGGATAATGTTAAGCATGGAAATGAAATACGTTATAAAATAGATGGTTCGGTTGATGAGGTCTTGATTTGGGAAGAAGGAGAATTTGTAAAAAAGATAGAAAAATAGAGATGTTTTTTTTTATAAAAAATATTTGTTAAATATTTGGAAATTATAAATTAAAAACATTACCTTTGCGGAACGATTATTTAATGAATCAATTTTATTTATTAACCTTAATAAAAAAATAAAAGTAATGAACGTACAAACCATTATGACAAACCTGGAAGCTAAGCACCCAGGCGAAAAAGAGTATTTACAAGCAGTTCGCGAAGTTTTGGAATCAGTTGAAGAAGTATACAACCAACATCCAGAATTCGAAAAAGCAAGAATCGTTGAACGTTTAGTAGAACCAGACCGCGTCTTCACATTCAGAGTAGTATGGGTTGACGACCAAGGTGAAGTTCAAACAAACATCGGTTACCGTGTACAATACAATGCAGCTCTTGGCGCATACAAAGGCGGTCTCCGTTTCCACCCAGCAGTAAACGTTTCAATGTTGAAATTCTTAGGTTTCGAACAAATCTTCAAAAACGCTTTGACAAACCTTCCACTCGGCGGTGGTAAAGGTGGTGCTGATTTCGACCCAACAGGAAAATCAGACGGCGAAATCATGCGTTTCTGCCACGCTTTCATGTATGAATTATGGAGAAATATCGGTGCTGACTTAGATTCACCAGCTGGTGACGTTGGCGTTGGTGGCCGCGAAATCGGTTACTTATACGGTATGTACAAAAAATTGGCTCGTGAACACAGCACAGGTGCATTGACAGGTAAATCATACGGATGGGGTGGTTCTTTGATCCGTCCAGAAGCTACAGGTTTCGGCGCTATGTACTATGTCAACCGCATGGTAAAACAAGTTGGCGACACAATGGAAGGCAAGAGAATCGCTTTGTCAGGCTTCGGTAACGTAGCATGGGGCGCAGCAACAAAAGCTATCGAACTCGGTGCTAAAGTCGTTGCTATCTCAGGTCCAGACGGTGTCTGCGAAATCCCAGAAGGTATCACAATGGAGATGGTTAACTATATGCTCGAAATGCGTGCTTCAAACCGCAACAAAGTTCAAGATATGGCCGACAAATTCCCAGGCAAAGCTATCTTCACCCCTGGTAAGAAAGCTTGGAGCGTAAAATGTGACATCGCATGTCCTTGCGCATTCCAAAATGAAATGAACGAAGACGACGCTAAAGAATTGTTAGCAAACGGCGTTAAATACGTTGCTGAAGTATCTAACATGGGTTGCCAACCAGGCGCTATCTCAACAATCCAAAACGCTGGTATCCCATTCGGTCCTGGTAAAGCTGTTAACGCTGGTGGCGTTGCTACATCAGGTCTCGAAATCTGCCAAAACGCTGGTCACATCAACTGGACAGCTGAAGAAGTTGACGCTAAGTTGTTAAAGATCATGAACGACATCTATGACCTCTGCGTTGAATACGGTAAAGAAGCTGATGGTACAATCAACTACGTTAAAGGTGCTAACGTTGCTGGTTTCATGAGAGTAGCAAAAGCTATGTTAGCTCAAGGTATCGTTTGATATATTCTAATAGAATTTATTTCTATAAACATAAACCTCGGGATTAAACCCCGAGGTTTTTTGTTATATTTGCATCTATGAAAAAACTTACATATTTTATCTTGTTATTATCACTCGCTTCTCAATGCATTATGGCAAATTGCCAAGACTCGATTTCGGTCAGTCAGGATAAGTTGACTATAGCGAAATTATATTATGACAGCGCATTTTTATGTCTGTCAAATAAAGATTATTATTCGGCTATGCCTAAACTGATAAAGACAGCCGCACTTGTAGAGAATCTGCCTGAAGACATGACAGACGAGGAAATTCATCTCACCTCAAGGGCGTATTATCAGATGGCGTATGTGTTTCAGAAAATGATTATGACATCGTATGCTGTTGAGACAGCTCTCAGAGCCTCGCAATATCAAGATATGAGACAGGATACAGCATGGATGCTATTCACTAAAATTAGATTGGCAGAATATTATCAGGTGACGAAAAATAAAGATTCGGTCGATTATTATCTCAAACAAGTGATTCCGTTATCAGATTCTGTGAAATATACTTATGAATACAATACAGCATTGAGACTTGCTGCTCGTAATTATTACGATAAGGAAGAATATGATACGGCTTTTATATTGTATAAAGATATAATAAATTTTAAACAGCGACATGGTATGACTACATTGAATGATTCTATCTCATTAGGAATCTTGATGTTTCATAGTCCGTACGAATATCAGTCTAAACCATATCTTGCCAAAGCTTTTGACAAGATTGAGAGAAATCCATCGACTAATATGAGAGATATGGGACTTATATTTTTTCTTCTGTCAAAATTATATGAGAAAGAAGGTAATAGCGACAGTGTTTCTATATGTCATAAACTAATGCCAGAATTTATTGATTACATGGCTGAAGAGAAAAGCGATGAATTAAAACTTGAATTAATGTACAATAATTTTAAAACGGAACGTGACCAACGTCTGTATGAATTGCGATTGCAGAAAGAGAAAATAAGGAATCGTAATGTTGCCATATATTGCGTGTTTGCCTTGTCAATCTTGTCTGGAATTACGATTATATTAAAGAGAAGAAATAGGAAGAAGCTTGATGATGTCTCCGATTATAATAAGAAATGGAAATCTATTGAGCAAAACGAATTGTTGCAATGTGTTAGGTCAAGGCTTGTAACCGACAATGGCGAGAAAATATCTGTTAAGAATATAGAGAAATATAGCGACAGAAGTTTAAGCAGTATAGAATTGATGGAATTGAGACGTTTGATTGATACGACTTTCAACGGACTTGTCAGTCGGTTGTCTGAACGGTATCCTGAATTGAATAAGATTGACATCTACTGCTGCTGTTTGTCGCTTTTAGGCTTGACTAATTCGGAGATGGCAGTTCTCCTCGGAGTTAGGTACAGTGCCATCAGCACACGAATCAACAGTATAAAAAAGATATTTGGTACAGAAGAGAGTATTGGTGATTTTGTGGCAAGATACTATTCCGAGATGTAGTGATGCCATTGTTGAAATAGCCCTTATATTTCTCAAAATGGGATAAAAGGACTATTATAGGGACGAAATAAGCAGGATTGTAAAAAAATGTAAAAAATATACCTTTCTTTATATTTGCATGCGGTGTAATTTTGCGGCATGATTAACAAAAATAAAAATTGAATTATGACACGCAAAATTATTTTATTTACAGTTTTAATGTCACTTGTTGTGATAAATAGTACTTTTTCCCAAGAATGGCAGTTTTCTATAGAATCAGATACTTTAGAAGGTTATGGACTTACATCAAATGTCACAGAATTATCTAATGGCAATTTACTAATGCCATGTAATCATGCCTTTAGATATAATCCGCTTGAGAATGCGACTATATGTCCTTCAATAGTATTATTGTCAAAAGATGGAAAAGAATTGGCTCGCAATGATTTTTTTCGTCCAGGATATTGTTTAATGTCTTACGGACAAGCATTTGAAAAAAATAATAGTCTGTACTATTTGACAACATATACTCCGGAACATACGAAAAATTGTTTCAATAATCATTTCGAGAATTCTGACAATCCTCCATCAGATGGGAAATTAGTACTGATGAAATTAGACGACCAACTTAATATGGAAGAATGTTATGAACACAGCTGGCCCGTCGATACTTACGAAGACCATGGAGGTCCATGGGAATTATATCCTAATGGATTCAGCGGAAATATTTATCTCTTTACGGCCTTTGAGGAAGATGACAACATCGTTGGAGCCTATTGGAAGTCTGTAAGTTATGACAGTCCTTCAAGAGGTAATGATACCTTGTTCTTCTTCAGGATGAATTTTGACGGAGAGATGTTGCTTAAGAAAGTTGCCAAGGTGGATGTGGGAAAAGGGAATAGATATTTGGAAGAAGAAGAATCGGCGAATGACAGAGGATTAAAAACTATTTATTTTCGTGGAGATCATTTTGTCTCAACGGATTACGGTTACATCTTTTATGTAAAGGGAGACGGTGCTCCTAACAACTCATATCTAGGTGCGGGACGTGCTATGTATTATGACAAAGACTTTAATTTGTTGAGGACAAGGTATGTAAAATTTAACAAT
>JAZUST010000034.1:0-1904 GCA_045606865.1 Bacteroidales bacterium | reverse complement strand
AGATATGAGCAATATGATAAGAATTATGCACATCTTTACTAATGGCAATAATAAATTCATTAGGCGACATCTCTCTAGAAGTAGAGAGACAATCATAGAACTAAAAATCATATTGTTGAATTAAATTATTAAAGGGAAATTCAAGTTGAAAATTGAAAATCAGAAAGGATAAGGTACATGAAAAACAATATTTTCATAATTGGGAAGAACAAGTTTATTAAACAATGGTCTGGTAATTACAAACCAGACATCAACTATTAATTATGCAATTATCTTAAAAGGAGATGCCGATATAACGCTCTACAACGCATTAGGTGTCATCGTAAAAAAATCAACATTAAATGAGGGTGAAAATATCATTAATGCTGATGATTTGAAAGCTGGAGTTTATATCTGGAAAACATCATCTAACAACATTGTCAATTCAGGAAAATTCATTAAAAAATAATTAAAAGAATCATTGTTTATTATTGTAAAAAAACTAAATCTTATTATCATGAAAAAATTTATCATCTCCATAGTCATCTTAGCAATGACGGCATCCTTGACGGCTCAGGTATCCGTATGGGATGGAAGTTACGAAGAGTTCGACGCTTCTAATGGGAAAGGTCTCACCGAAGACAACCCTATCCTCATTGAAAACGCAGCGCAGCTGGCGTTCATGTCGCAACACCCATATTCGGCAACCAGTGAAAAAATGTATTATAGACTCACAACCGACATCGACCTTAACTATCTTCCTTGGACAGCAATCGGTCTGCTGGGAAACAGCACTTTCTGCGGCTATTTCGACGGTGGCAACCATAGCATCAGTAAATTAGAGTTCGCTTTGTTCAGCTACGCACAAGGATACATCAAGAACCTCACAATAACAGACACCGATTTCGTGTTTGAAGACGTTGCCGATAATCCTTTCGGTTCCGTTACATTCGGCGCTTATTATGACGAAGTACTCGTTATAGAAAACTGCCACAGCTACGCCAACATCACAGTGAAAGACGGATTTAACTTCGCCATCGGTGGCATCGTAGGCGAATGCGGGGAAAACACCTACATCTATAACTGCTCTAATCACGGCGACATCAATGTCACTCAGGAAGACGGCTTATATCCTGTTGTCGGAGGCATCGGAGGTTTAGTGTTCAACACATCGTTCTGCTATAACACCGGCGACATCAACGTGGGATGTTCTTTCGTCGACAACGTGAAAGTCGGCGGCATTGCAGGTCTGTCAAGCAAGGCGGTAAAGAACTGCTACAACACAGGTAACGTGGAGACGATAATCTATAACGACGGCACAAGTATCGCCGGCGGCATCGTTGGTTTTGCAGGAGGAATCAGCGCGTTGTTGTCATGCTATAACATTGGAAACGTCAACGGCAACTCTTCATCAGGATTGATTGCTCAAGTTGAAAACGAGAACACCTTCGCAGCCGACAACTGCTTTATAGCAGATCATAACGAAAGCAACGGCTATGGAGAATCGCTCTCAACCGACTTTATGAAGAGCGACGAATTTGTAGCGATGCTCAACAAATATGACAATTATTACAAGAAAGATGTAGAGCCATTCGTCAACGACGGTTATCCTATCATCGACACAGAAAAGATTCCAGCCTTCGACATCGACGGAACGATAGGTGTTGAAGAAAGTGTAACAGAAACAAATATCGAGATTTATCCTAATCCGGCGAGCGACTTTGTAAAAGTGTCAACAGTCAACGGACAACAGTCAACGGTCAGAGTTTACAATACATTAGGAATGTTGGTAGAGGAATTTGAAATGCTATCTAACGAGATTGAGATCAACGTTTCAGATTATAAGAGCGGAATGTATTTCATCAATATCAGCACAGACAACGGAGATACGTTTACAGAGAAAGTGGTGGTGAGATAATGCATAT
>JAZUST010000033.1:0-117743 GCA_045606865.1 Bacteroidales bacterium | reverse complement strand
AAAATAATTTTTTTTTCTAAAATGTTCATAATTAGTGAGAATAATAATTTTCAGATATGAAATAATTATTAACTTTGTAAAAATTTATCAACAATTAATATTATGAAAAGAATTATTCCTATAGCATGCGATCATGGTGGTTTTGCTATGAAGCAATATGTTATTGAAAAACTGCAAGAAAGCGGTTATGAAGTTAAAGATTATGGTACTTATTCAGACGCAAGTGTTGATTACCCTGATTATATTCATCCATTGGCACAAGATATCCAAGATGGTGTTTATCCAATGGGAATCATTTTGTGTGGTAGCGGTAATGGCGCTCAGATGACAGCTAACAAACATCCAAACGTAAGAGCTGCTCTTTGTTGGAATGTTGAATTGGGTAAGTTGGCACGTCAACATAATGATGCCAATATATTAACACTTCCAGGTCGTTTCATATCAAATGAACTCGCTTGGGAAATTGTACAAGCTTATCTGACAACTGACTTTGAAGGTGGAAGACATTCAAACAGAGTAGCAAAAATAAATCTTAAATAATTTTAACAATTTATGAACGATAATGGTATAGTTTTCAATCAAAATGCAAGAAAAATTGCTTTCGATGATGAGCATTATGAAATGATGATGACTCGTTATGAACAATTTATGCAGAATGTTGAAAACTGTACCAATTATTATTCAGACCTTGATCTTGAAAAAGAAAGAGCTCTAAATATTAGAACAAGAGCTTTTAAAAAATTAGATAAACTTTTAGTTGACTTTGATACAAATTTTACAAAAAATGGTGGTAAAATTTTGTGGGCTAATGATGCTGATGATGCTAACCAAATGATTTATGATATTTTAAGTCAAGACAGAGTTAAAAGAATTATCAAGACTAAAAGTGCAACAGTTGAAGAAATAGGTTTGACTTCATATCTTGAGATGAAAAAAATTAAAGTCACGGAAACAAATATCGGTGACTTTATTTGTCAACTTTTCAATCAGGTTCCATATAATATTGTTCATTCGGCTGATAATAAGACTAATTCTGAAATTGCTGATTTATATACAGATAAATTTGGAATTAAGCATAATTGTAATCCTAAACAATTAACTCTTTATACCAAGCAATTGTTGAAAGAAGAAATGTCTAATCCAAGTGCATTGATAACAGGAGCTAATTTCCTGGTATCAAACACCGGAACAATTGTATTAACCGAAAATGAAGGTAATATATTGAAATCCAGTAGTTTTACTCCTATACATATCGTTGTGGCGAGTATAAGTAAATTGATTACTTCAATTGATGAATTATCTGTTTTATTGCCACTTTCCTCTTTTTATGAACCTAATAGAAATATTTCTTCCTTATATACTTTCATAAATAAACCTTCTGAAAATGAAGGTAATGTTCAGAAGTTATATTTAATTTTAATTAATAATAATATAACTAATGTTTTAGAAAAGGAAAAACAAAGAGATATCTTATCTTGCGTACAATGTGGCGGTTGTTATAACGTATGCCCTATATATAATATAATAGGTGGACATACTTATGAAACAAACAACCCGGGACCTGTAGCATCTATTATTTATCCTATAACAAAGGGGTTTGAAGAATCCTCACATTTAATTTCGTTATGTACATCATGTGGACGATGTAATGAGATATGTCCAATGAATATTCCATTGAAAGACATTATTTTAGAAAACAGAAAAGATTTAGTTAAAGGAGAAAAGTCTTTTATTTCTGAGAGAGGTTTTCTTTCTCATTTAATGAAAAAAATGTCAAGTCGTAAAAGTTTAGATAAGTTGAGTGCGTCTTTCAAAGATATGGAATTGAGTTTCCATATTAAAAAGAAATGGGGAAATAAAAGAGAATTACCAAAATTTGCAAATGAATCATTTTCACAGTATTGGAAAAATATTAACAAATTAAATTAATAAATTATGAAAAGAACATTATTACTTTTATTAGTATTCTGCATTTCATCTGTTATGTATGCAGACAATTTTGTTATGATTAAAGTTAAAGATCAACAAAATTTACAAGAATTATTTTATAAACAAGACATTAATATTCATTATTATAGTGATAATTTTGTACTTGCAACATCAAAATCAATGAATGAAAATATGATTTTGTTAGACGAAAATTCATTTGAATCTAACGAAAAATATTTCATTGTTTACTGTAGCGAAAGTGATCAATCAGAATATATTAGCAGAGAAAAGAATAATGCTGAAGTTCTTTACAATGATGCTAACATTTTGATTGTAAAATCATTGAATGCTAATTTAAAACCTGCTAAAAATGATGGTATGGTTATGATTACAAATAAAACCGCTAAATTACCAAAAATTACACGCGACTTTCCTACTGTTACAGAAGAAGATGAAAATGTTAGAGGTTTTATGAATGATGTTAATGTTGATAATTTGATTGCAACAGTTCAATATTTACAAGATTATCAAAGTAGATATTATAATTCTGAAAATGCCTACGACGCAGCTAATTGGATTCAAGCACAATTTGATGAAATGTTAGTTCTTGAAACAGAACAGTTTCCTTTTGATTGGTTAGGAAATGAATGTGCACCTAATGTAATTGCAATTCAATATGGAACAAAATATCCTGATGAATATGTTGTTTGTGGAAGTCATTTGGATTCTTATAGTTACTCTGGTGTATGTCCAGGTGCTGACGATAACGCCACAGGTGTTGCATCTGTTATTGAAACAGCAAGAATCTTATCACAGTATAATTTTGAACGTTCAATCATCTATTGCGCTTTTGGTGCTGAAGAAGTTGGTTTGGTTGGTAGTGCAGCCTATGCAGAATATTGCTCTGATATGGGAATGAACATTGTTGGTTATTTTAACAATGATATGAATGGCTATTTAAATCCAGGTGATGAAATTCATATCGACTTGATTTATCCTAATAGTGTTGCTCCAATCGGTGATTATTATATGAATGTTGCTAACGTTTATTTCCCTGAAATGCAGGTTCGTCACGTTGATTTCCCATACGGTGACAGCGACCACACTTCATTCAACCAGAACGGTTATATGGGAATCTATCCTTTCGAAGATTATCAAAACCATAGTCCTTATATTCATACAGGTAACGACCTCATTGGAACAAGTGTTAACTCATTTGAAATGTCACAACGTTATACACAAATGAACATTGCTTGTGTTTCAACATTGGCTGTATTAGATTCAGAATCAGTATCTGAATATGAAATGAATGCAGTTACTATGTTCCCTAATCCAGCTCAAAATACATTAGAGTTAACAAGTGAATATTCAGGAAATAATAAAGTTCAAATCATTAGTTCTTTAGGTCAAATTGTAAAAGAATTTTCATTTGAATCAGCAACAACAGTTGACATTGAAGATTTAAATGCCGGTGTTTATTTAGTTAAAATATCAGGTGAAAATGCTATCATAAAGAAATTAGTTGTAAAAGATTAATAATAAAAAATATTAGTATGAAAAAATTTGCATTATTGTTTGTTTCTGTCTTTATGATGCTTTCAATAGGAGCACAGACAGTTATAACAAAAGACTTCAATAGTTACAATGAAGGACAAAATTTAAATGGACAAGATAATTGGGTTGCAAGAGCTCATAGTGCAGGTGGCGGTCAGATGAAAGTAGATTATCTTGGTGATGGAATTCCAACCACTCCTGACGAAACTCTCGGTGTTTTCTTCAGTCCTGCAAACACAAATTTCGGTGAAATTGCGACACACAAATCTACACCGGATTTTCAATTTGATTTCTCAGAAGGTGGTACAATTGAAATAGAAATAGATATGTGGTATGACTGGTGGGGTTCTGTTTTTGGTGTTGGTTATGATGCTGACGGTGATGGCGTTGTTTTGCCTCCTATGAATTATGAACCTACAACTCCTAATCCTAATTTACCTAGTGAAGATGGTGGTATTTATTTCACAACATCAGGTAAGGCAAGTACAGATCCTAAATTTGCTAATGGCATTGTTTTGCCAGATAATACTATGCCGGTCGAATTTTCTTATGATGCTTCTCTTGGTTGGACACGTTGGAAAATCATGATAGACCTTGAAGCTAATAACGGTTCAGGTAGTGTTACTTTATTCGCTGACCATGGTTGCACAGGCGAATTTCAACCAGTTCCTGAAATACAAGGTCTTAACGCAGGTTTGACTCCTGGTTCAGGCGACCGTCATGACCCAGCAATGTGGGACGGAATTTTCTTCTTGAATAGTTCTAAAGCAGCATACGACAATTTGTTAGTTCGTCATATTCCAGCAGGTTTGGCATCTCAATTCATTGATTTTCCATTTATTCCAGACCAATTAGTATCTGCTGCTCCAATGCAATTGGAAGCAACAGCAACATCTGGTTTACCTGTCACCTTTGAACTTTTAGAAGGTCCTGCAACATTGGATGCTAATAATGTTTTAACATTGACAGGCGAAGGCGGTATCGTAAAAGTTAAAGCTACTCAAAATGGTAATGATGAATGGCAGGCAGCTCCTGCTGTTACTCGTACTTTCGAAGTAGTTGATCCAAATGAATATACACCTGAAATTACATTACGTCGTCCATACGATGGAACAATGGTTTATCTTTCTGACCTCAATTCTCCTATCATGTTAGTTCTTAGCGCTTACATCGAGCATGGTGACGCTATCAAATTTGAGTCTGTAACTTGTGAAGTAGCTGGTGAAACAGTCGAATTATCAACATCTTATCCAGATGACCCAACAAATGGTTATTGGTATACTTCATGGCAACCTAAAGAATATGGAACTTACGATATGACTGCAACTATCGTTCAATCTGGTGGTAAATCAACAAGTGTTTCTAATTCTTTTGAAGTAACAAACAATTTTGATAATATCAGTGTTACTGCCATGAATGGTGACCTTATCGTTACTCCTTCAGAGCAAACTGTTTATAAAGATTATGTTTTCCCATCACATGCTGGTGCTTTCAATGATATCATGATGCAATATGACCATAACTGTGTTGCTGGTTGCGACCCTTACGATAGAGTTGGTTACTGTCGCGTTAAGAATTATCGTGGCGAATGGGTTGAACTTTATCGTTATGTGACTCCTTTTGGTGTTCAATGTGAAGATGAAATGAATGTAACAGATTATACTACTGTACTTCAAGGTCTTGTAGAATTTGAACTTTATTTCCAAACATGGGATGGCAGTGGTTATAATCCAGTTGTTATTTTTGATTATACTAAAGGTACTCCTGAATATAAATATATCGACATGAATGAATTATGGTTCGGTATCTATGATTTCGGTGATTACGCAAATCAACAACCTGTTCCAGAAATAGATTATTCATTCGCTCCTTATACAGAAAAAGCTAACTTGAAGATAATTACTACAGGTCATAACTGGAGCAGTGGTACAAATGGAGCTTTCAATACAGGTAATGCCGCTGAGTTCTACGAAGCAACACATAACATTCTTATCAACAATAATAAAGTTTATGACCAACATTTGTGGAGGGAATGTAATCCAAATCCTGCTGGTTGCCAACCACAAAACGGTACATGGACTTACAATCGTTCTGGTTGGTGTCCAGGTTCTTTGGCAATGGTTTGGGATTATAGTCTGGATAGTTATCTCTCAGCAGGTGGTGCTGATATATTCTATGAATTCGACCCAACATACATCGATGAATGTCATCCGAACTACCCTGATTGTGTTAATGGTCAAAATCAATGTCAGAATTGTTTGGCAGCTGACAACCCAGTATTGAGAGTCTCAGGTAAAGTTGTTAGCTATAGTAATAATGTTGATGTCATCACAGATGTTCCTACAATCATCGATCATAAAGATCCTTTTGAAGTTAATTTATTACCAAACCCTGCAAACGATGTCTTGAGATTATCAACAAATTATGATAAGGGTAAGGTTTGTGTTCATATTTTAAATGTTCACGGACAAGAAGTTCGTAATTTTGTCTTCAGCGAAACAACAACAATTGATATCTCTGATTTGGCACCAGGAATGTATTTTGTTAACGTTATTGGAGGACAAGTTGTTACAAAGAAACTTGTGATAAAATAATATCCAAAATATTTAGAGACGTCATACAATGATGTCTCTATAAAAAAACGCAGAGAATCAAGTGTTCCCTGCGTTTTTTGCATTTATACTAAAACTTTAGTCTTTTGTCATAAGTCAATTTATTCTACGATAGTCATTTCGTCAACGAGATGTCTTGCTCCGGCGTATTTGTCGATGATGAACAAAACATAACGAATATCTACCGAGATGTTTTTACAAATTGATGGGTCATAAATTAAATCGCTCATTGTACCTTCCCATGTACGGTCGAAGTTGAGACCGAGAAGATGACCGTCAGCATTCAAGATTGGACTGCCTGAGTTGCCGCCTGTTGTGTGGTTTCCAGCAATGAAAGCGACGTGCATGCTGCCATCTTTATCAGCGTAACGACCATAATCTTTTGCTTCATAAAGTTCGCGTAAACGGTCTGTAACAACGTAATCGTAAATGTCAGGATTTTCCTTTTGCATAATACCATCCAATGTTGTGAAATGTTTATATGTTACAGCATCTTTTGGCGAGAATCCGCCGATTTTACCGTATGTGACACGTAATGTGAAGTTAGCGTCTGGATACATCATCTTTTCAGGATTACGTTCTGCATGATATTCCATTTGTCCGCGCATGAACACTCTTTGCATATCGGCAATTTGGTTGCCAAGTTCAATAGTCTTAGCTCTTACATTATTGATATAGAAATCCATAACATTATTATAAGCCATCAATGCCGGATCTTTAGCGATTTTTTTTGCTTTTGAAGGTTTAAATTCGTCTAAAAATTTATTAACATTTTCTTCAGAAGTGAATATTGTCTTTGAAAACAATTCGTCGACGTATGCTTGTACGTCAGAGTATTTTTCTACGATAGTGTTGAGAAGTTCTGGACGGAAGTCTGCCGGTTGATTGTTGATATATTCTTGAAGTACCATTGCAGCGACCTCTTCATCAATCGGTTGATAATAATCTTTGAAGAATACTGCTGTAGCATTTTTAATTTCAGCGATAATTTCGTCTATTTCTTCTTGTGGAGTTTCTTTTGTTACTTTAGCAAGTTTGTTGAAATTTGCTGCGTACGTCAATATCTCTATCTGAAGTGCAGTCTCTGAGAGATAAGTTGTTGCCAATCTATAAGGTTCATACAATGTATATACTTCTTTAAAATCTTTAATTAAATTAACATATTCGCCTCTCTGACGGCTCTTCAATGCCCAGTCTGTAAATTCTTTGTCGAATTGTTTTTTCTTTTCAATACCTTTGAAATTATTGATACCTTCGATAACGCCCATCCATTTTTTCCATCCATTGCCGAGATGTGCGTGTTTTGAAGCATATTGAATTCTTACTTGAGGGTCTTTTTCTTGGTATTTGTTATAGATGTCGAGAATCTTACCACGAAGGTCAACGCTTACAGGATAAATAATGTTAGCTTCTTGATTTACAGCTATCGCTGGAAGATATTCGTTGGTGCGTGCCGGATAACCGAATACGAAAGTGAAGTCACCTTCGTTAGCGCCTTTCAATGATATCGGGAAGTGATAGTTTGGTGTATAAGGAACGTTATCTTCGCTATAGTCAGCGGCTTTTCCGTCAGGAGAAACGTAGATACGGAATACCGAGAAGTCGCCGGTGTGACGAGGCCAGACCCAGTTGTCGGTGTCGCCGCCGAACTTGCCGATATTTGAAGGTGGAGCACCAACCATACGGACGTCTTTGAATACCTCATTATAAATCATATAGTATTTGTTACCATGATAAAATGACTTAATCACGACTTGATAATCGCTGTTGGCTTCTGCTTCTTCCTTAATTTTCTTTATGTTTTCTGTAACGATTTCAGCTCTTTCGTCGTTAGATGTTTCTTTTGTAACGCCTTCTAAAACACGATCAGTGACATCCTCCATACTTTTTAGCATTACTGCTGAGATGCCTGGACAAGGAAGTTCTTCTTCTTTCGACATTGCCCAGAAACCATGTGTGAGGTAGTCGTGTTCCACTGTGCTGTGATATTGAATCCAGTCAAAACCGCAGTGATGGTTAGTAAGAAGCAAACCTTGGTTACTAACGATTTCGCCGGTACATCCGCCGTCAAACAGAACGACAGCGTCTTTCATACTGCTGTGGTTGATAGAATAAATGTCTTCTGCAGTAATGTTCATACCCATCTCCTGCATGTCTTGTTCGTTGTTTTGCAACAACATAGGAATCCACATTCCTTCATCCGCTCTAAGATTGAAACAGAGCGATGCTACGATAAAAAGTGATAGAAATAGTTTTTTCATATTGATAAAAATTTGATTAATTTCAATTTATGCAAAGTTAAAAAAAGTCTAAAGACTAAAGGCAAATGACCAAAGATTTTTTGTACATTTGTCTTATCAAAATTTATGAAATATGGCAGCACATAATGAATTAGGCTCTTTAGGCGAACAAATTGCTCTTGAATATCTTCTTGAGCTTGGTTACAAGATTTTAGAAACAAACTGGGTTTGCGGTCACAAGGAAGTTGATATTATCGCTAAAGATGGCGATACGATTGTCTTTGTTGAAGTCAAGACTCGAAAGACACCTTACCTCGTTGAACCAGAAGCTACGGTTGACGTTTTTAAGCAACGACAATTGATATTTGCGGCAAATTCTTACGTCACTCGTTTCCAATACGATTCAGAAGTTAGATTTGACATCATCGCAATTGTTATCGACAACAATAATGAAAAAAGGATAGAACACATTATCGATGCATTCTATCCTTCGTATAAAAATTTTAGATAAGAATTGTTTGTTGACTTAATTAATTTTTCTTAATAATAAATAAGAAAGTATGATTTGTAACGTCATTCCAGGGATTCCTATTCTGAAATCTTGTATTGCAATATGGAATGATGATGTCATAACCCATTCAGCTAAAGTTCCTACGCATTGATATGTTAATACAACTATTAATAAGTTAATGAGAGAAACTTTATTGGTTTTGTTTGCAACGAAAGAAGCAGCAAATGCTAAAACTATCGATTTTATTAATATTGCTGGAAGTAATGCTAATGCTGGCATTCCGAACATTAATGAGTTGATAATAGGAGAAAGTACTGCTGTTAACAGACCTACTTTTAATCCGTATTTATACGAAGCGAATAAGGTGAAGAAGTAGATCGGCAAGAATATTTTTCCTCCGTCAGGAATCAAGTGGCAAAGTTGTGGTAAAATAATGTTGCCAGCAACGAAAAGACCTACAAAGAGATAAGTCTTTAATTCGTTTAGTCTGTAGTTATAAATCTTAATTTCCTTTTCCATGATTATCTCAAATAACGTGAAACAAAAGCTTTTAATTCTTCGCCGTTTAAGTTCTTAGCGACGATTTTACCTTCATTGTTTATAAGGACATTTTGAGGGATGAAAGCTACTCCATATTCAGAAGCGGGGACGCAATTCCAACCCTTTAAGTCGGAGAGATGATTTTCCCAATAAAGATTATCTTCCTTAATTCCTTTTAACCAAGCGTCCTTATCTGTATCTAATGAAACACTGACAATCTCCAAACCTTTATCTTTGAAGTCATTGTAAACAGCGACAACGTTTGGATTTTCAACTCTACAATCGGGACACCATGATGCCCAGAAGTCTATCATTACAAGTTTATTATTTTTAACAATATCAGAAATACTAATTTCCTGACCTTCTGTATTGTTTAGAGTAAAGTCGATATAATCTTTTCCGACATCTGTACGTTCTAATAATTCAATGTATTCGGTTAATTTTCCTTTATATCCGAAATAGTTATTCTCAGCAAATAATGTTGATAATTTTTTTAATTCACCTAAATTAAAAGCCCATTTATATTTATAAACAAGGTAAGGTGATAATGAACTTTCTGAATTATTTTTAACATATTCACTGATGAGTAACTTTATATTATTATCATCTGAATCATTTATTTTTCTGTTTAATTCATCTAAGATATTTTGTGTTTCAGATGCAGTTATAGCAACTTTATGATACGCATTGAAATCACCGTTGATTGTAACATCATTATTATCAGTAAAGAATGGTAATGCTCTTCTCCATCCTTTTATAAATAGATGGTAAACATCATTATCATTACTTTTATTTAGATTGAAAACAGCCTTATTATTTTCTATTATGCAAGAATCGACATTTACTGTTTCATTGTTAATTATTTTTTGCAAATAAGCAGTTTTGCCGTTTGCATTGGTTATTTCAACATCAACTTTGTATGTATTTTTATTACATGCAAAGAATGCAAATACCATAAGCGAACAAATTATTATTTTACTTTTCATGTTAATATTTTTTAGTAATAACAATTTTAGTTAAGAATTTCTTGAACTTTACTTCTTAGATCTTCGCCTCTTAAATTTTTAGCTATAATTGTTCCGTTTTCATCTAATAAAAGATTACTTGGTATAGAAGAAATTCCGTAAGACTTTGCAGCTTCGTTGTTCCAATATTTTAAATCAGAAATGTTATGCCAGATAAGTCCGTCGTCTTCAATAGCTTTAATCCATTTGTCTTTTTCCATATCTAAAGAAACACCGAGAACATCGAAACCTTTTTCGTGATATTCTTTATATACTTCAACGACATTAGGATTTTCGGCACGACAAGGACCGCACCATGATGCCCAGAAGTCTATTAATAAAAGTTTTGATTTCCCGACGAGTTCAGAAAGAGACAACATATCGCCTTCAGGTGTTTCTTGTGTGAAGTCTAAATATGGTTGACCAACATCAACACGTTGAAGTATAGCGATATATTCGTCTAATAATTTTGAATAGTCGTTTTCTTCTTTGATATTGAAATTATTAACAAAATCTTCTAATTCATTCAATTCGTAATTGTAGCGGTTGCTATACAAAACGTATGCAGCGACGAAACTATTTGAGTTCTTTGTCAAGAAAAGAGTTTGATAGTTATTTTGGTTTTTTTCTACTTGATCATATTCATTACTAATTCTTTCCAAAGCTGCTTCATCGTTGCTTAATGCTGCTGTATTATATTGCTGGCGTAATTCTTTAAATTGATTATTGAATTTTTTATTTTCTACATTATATTCATTAAGAAGCTGTTGTGCGTTTGATCCATCTGCAATGATGTTTCTGTTATCATTTAAGTCGCCAGCGATAGAGACATTTTGATTTTCGCTGAAGAAACCTATTGGATATTTTACGTCTTCTATTTTTAATGAGTAACGTGTTGCAGGATTTCCGCTTTCTACAATGAAATTAACTTTATTGTTTTGTATTACAGCAGAATCGATAACAGCAATTTCATTGTCAACAACTTTTTGTAGATAAACCTTTTTACCTTCTGCATTTTGTAAATCAACATTAACATTAAATGTTGGTTTGTTACAAGAAAACATAGCAACTGCTATAAGTCCTAATACTAATGATTTGATTTTCATAACTATGAGTTTTATATTAATTTTTTATTTGATTTCTTAAATATAAGTAGGATAATAAAAATTAACATTAATGAACTGAATACACTCATCAATGTTTGTGTTAATACAACTCCAATGAGTTTGAAACTGAATGCTTCGAGCATAAACAAAGTCACGTTATGTATTGCTAGAAGTAATACGGAGTAAACTATAAACCAACTGATTCCCATATTATTAAGTGATGGTTCATCGTTGGGATTTATGTCTTTTCGTCTTGTCATGGCATTTATAACAAAAGGTCTTACGAATGCCATCATTACTGTTGCGGCGGCATTAAGTCCTGGTGTGCCATTGAAAAGGTCTACGGAAAAACCACTGAAGAATCCTAAGAGCAGCAACTGCCATTGTGGTATATTGAAAGGCAGCAGGAAGATGAACAAGACGTAGATATAAGGATGAACATAATAACCAAGACGGATATTGTCTATCACTAATACTTGTAGAAGTAACAATCCAATAAATCTTAAGATATTTATAATTAGTCTGTTATTCATATTGATTTATTGTTAGTGAGTCTATTTCTGTTTGGTGTATATTTTCTATTATGTAAACGTGTCGTAAAATACTGAAGTTTGTTGAGAAACGTAACTTTGCAGTATTGAAATCCTTTGATTCTGATTCTAGCATTTCTTCAATTGTTCCAATCATTATGTTGGCAGGATAAATGTTTGAGAAACCGCTTGTTACTAAAGTATCTCCTTTTTTTAATGAGAGATGTAATGGTATATCTTTCACTATTCCAAACCTATAATCCAATGTTTCCCAACTAACATTTGCAAGATGTTGATTTTCTTTAAAACGCGCGCTTACAACAGAATAGGGATGTAACATACTGATTACAGAAGAATAGTTTTCGCTTACATTTACAATCTTACCGACTATACCATTTTCACAAATCACGCCCATATCTTTTTTTATTCCGTCTTTTCTTCCTTTGTCAATAACTAAAAAATTATTAACATTATAGATACTATTGTTAATGATGTTAGCTGGGATAAATCTATAATCTAAGGAAGTAGAGTCAATTATGACTATTGTATCTTTTTTACCTTGATGCAGAGCACTCATTAGCATTGCATTATGCTCCATCAACATTTGATTTTCGTCTTTAAGTAAGAAGTAATTTGTAAGGTTAGTTTGTGTCTTAAAAAGACATCCGGAAATGGAATTGCCAAAACTGACAAGTTTACGTTTTTGATATGGAAGATTGTTTACTATCATTATGATACACAATGCTTCCAATATCAAAAACATCAAAACATAACTATATTTCTCAATAAGTCTTAATAAATTATACATGACTTAGCAATCCGGATTATTTAATCAGGAATGGGAACTTATCGAAGTTTTTAAGAGCGATACCGGTACCGCGAGCTACAGCTCTCAAAGGATCTTCAGCGACGTGTATTGGCAATTTTGTCTTAGCATGGAGACGTTTATCTAAACCGCGTAACAAAGCTCCGCCGCCAGTCAGGTAAATACCAGTACGATAAATATCAGCTGACAATTCAGGAGGGGTCTGTTCCAATGCATTAAGAACAGCAGTCTCAATTTTGGAGATGCTCTTGTCTAAACAATATGCTATTTCTGAATAATTTACCTTGATTTCTTTAGGAATACCGGTAAGAAGGTCGCGACCATGAACAGCATATTCATCTGGTGGATTGTCGAGTTCTGTCAATGCAGAGCCGACTTCAATCTTAATCATTTCTGCTGTCCTTTCTCCGATATGCATATTATGTTGTTTACGAACATATTCAACAATGTCAGATGTGAAGTCATCGCCAGCAGTACGGATTGATTTATTATTAACGATGCCGCCAAGTGCGATAACAGCGATTTCACTAGTACCGCCGCCGATGTCGACAATCATATTACCCATTGGTTCAAGCACGTCGATACCGATACCGATAGCGGCTGCCATTGGTTCATGAATAAGACGAACTTCCTTAGCTCCAGCTTGTTCTGCTGAATCTTTAACAGCTCTCTCTTCAACTTCCGTGATACCCGAAGGAATACAGATAACCATTTTCAATGCGGGAGGGAAAATGCTGTTATGGAAGTTTATCATTCTGATCATATCTCTGAGCATATATTCTGCTGCTTGGAAATCGGCGATAACACCATCACGTAAAGGTCTGATGGTCTTTATATTTTCGTGTGTCTTTCCGTGCATCATCATAGCACGTTTACCGACAGCCATAATTTTCTGGGTGTCTCTTTGTATTGCGACAATAGATGGTTCGTCAACAACAACCTTGTCATTATAAATAATGATTGTGTTGGCGGTGCCCAAGTCGATTGCTAATTCTTTGTTAAAAAATGAAAATAATCCCATTTTTGTTTTGAGTTTAAAATTTTAATTAGTGTTTAAAGTGACGATATCCTGTGAATACCATTGCCATATCGTTGGCATTGCAATAGTCGATGGAGTCTTGGTCTTTTATAGATCCACCAGGTTGTATTACTGTTGTAACACCAGCATTATGAGCAATTTCCACACAGTCAGCGAATGGGAAGAATGCGTCTGATGCCATGACAGCTCCATTAAGGTCAAAATTGAATGACTTTGCTTTTTCGATAGCTTGTCTTAAAGCATCAACGCGAGAAGTTTGTCCGATACCTGAAGCATACAATTGTTTGTTCTTAGCAAGGACGATAGCATTTGAACGGCTGTGTTTAACAATCTTATTAGCGAAGATAAGATCTTCAATTTCACTTGACTCGATATTTTTATTAGTGACGGTCTTGAAATCTTCTGCAGTTTCAGTATGAAGGTCACGGTCTTGCATCAAGATGCCGTTAAGTGCTGATTTATACACTTTTGTTGGGAAATCGTTTGATTTGAGTTTCAATACGATTCTGTTTTTCTTTGCGAAGAGTATGTCTAAAACGCCATCGTTATAGTCTGGAGCGACGATGACTTCGAAGAACATCTTGTTAATTTCGTTAGCGGTTTCAACATCAATAGCTTTATTACTTACGAATACGCCGCCGAAAGCTGAAACAGGGTCGCCTGCTAATGCTGCTTGGTATGCTTCTGCTATTGTTGGGCGGGATGCAATTCCGCAAGGATTATTATGTTTCAAGATTGCGAATGTTGGTTCTTCGAATTCGCGAATCAAGTTAAGACCGGCCTCAAGATCCAACAAGTTGTTGTATGACAAATCTTTGCCGTGAAGTTTTTCAAATACATCATCAAGTTTGCCGTGGAAAACAGCTTTCTGGTGAGGATTTTCTCCATAACGTAATTCGCTACGACTATCGATGTGAATATTCAAGTCAGATACTTCATCGTCTTTTGCGAACCAGTCGTAAATCATGCCGTCGTAATGTGAACTTGTTGCGAAAGCGTATTTAGCGAAACGTTTGCGGTCGTCTATACTTGTGCAACCATTTTGGTTTTTATAGAGTTCCATAAATTCGAGGTAATATTTTGAATCAGGAACGATAACAACTTCGTTGAAGTTTTTGGCGCCGGCACGAATCAATGAGATGCCACCGATGTCGATTTTCTCAATAATTTGAGCAGGGTCGTCGGTTTTCTTAACGGTTTCTTCAAATGGATAAAGGTCAACTATTACGAGGTCGAAAGCAGGAATTTCATATTGTTTCATTTCTTCAACATCTTTTTCATTTTGCAAACGACCTAAGATGCCGCCAAACACTTTTGGGTGTAACGTTTTTACGCGACCACCAAGAATTGAAGGATATGTGGTTAATGATTCTATTGTCTTGACGGTGTCGTCTAATTCTTTAATAAAATCATAAGTTCCGCCAGTAGCGTAGATTTGAACGTTTTGTTCTTTCAATAAAGCAACAATTTTATCTAAATTAGTCTTGTAAAAGACTGATATTAAGCAGGTTTTAATCTTTTTCAAGGGACAACAATTTTTAGGTTAAACATATTGCAATATTATGAATTTTATCTCATAAAAAAAAGTGATTTTGAAATTTTTTTTAGCGTCTCTAAAGCATTTTGTCCTTTATCTTGTTCGTATTTTATAAACTTAAAATACTGAATATTAACCTAATATTTTTTTTGTTAAAAACAGTAAAAAAAACTTGTAAAAAGAGATAAATTGTTTTAATTTTACAAGTTCAAATTTTTTTTAATGAATACTCGTTGGATAATAAATAAAGAAGTTGATAAACAAATTGTTGGAGATTTATCTGATGTCTTGGGCATTGATGAGAATCTCGCTACTTTGCTTGTCCAGCGTGGTATAACAAACTATGATGAAGCCAAAGATTTTTTCCGTCCTTCATTAACGCATCTTCATGACCCGTTCTTGATGAAAGATATGGACAAAGCTGTGGAACGTATCAAGAAAGCATGGATGGATGGTGAGAAGATATTGGTTTACGGTGATTATGATGTTGATGGCACAACGGCAGTTGCATTGATATACACATATCTGAAAAATTTTATCAACAAAAAGAAAATATCTTTTTATATACCAGACAGATACGACGAGGGTTACGGAATATCGTATAAAGGTATTGACTATGCAGCTGAAAATGGATTTAGTTTGGTTATTGTACTTGACTGTGGAATAAAAGCTGTCGATAAGATTCAATATGCAAATAGTCGTAATATAGATTTTATCATTTGCGACCACCATCGTCCAGGTGATGAGATTCCTGATGCAGTGGCGGTTTTGGATTCTAAACGTCCTGATTGTCAATATCCATATAAGGAGTTGTCAGGTTGTGGTGTCGGATTTAAACTTATAACGGCATTGTCAATGAGTTTGAATAGACCAATAGAGGAAGTTTATGAACTTCTTGATTTGGTTGCTGTTAGTATTGCTGCAGATATTGTTCCTATAAATGGAGAGAACAGAGTCCTTGCATATTATGGTTTACAACTTATCAATAAGAATCCTCGTCCAGGTATAGAGGCAGTTTTAAGTCATGCCAATGTATATCGTCTTGAAGAAGAACCACAATCAGAAGCAGAACATCCTCAAAATGTTCTTAATAAAGAAGTAACCATTAGTGATTTGGTTTTTATGATTGGACCAAGAATCAATGCGGCCGGACGTTTGGAAAAGGCGAGTGACTCTGTGAGACTTCTCATAGCTGATAAGAAAGAACATGCAGACAAGTTAGCTTCTTCAATCAATGACCTGAATGTAAGACGTCGTGAGTTCGATAATAAAATTACGGAAGAAGCTCTTGCAATGATAGAACAAAACGAAAGACTTCGTAATGCTAAGAGTACCGTGATATTTAATGAGAATTGGCATAAAGGTGTTATTGGTATTGTTGCGTCAAGATTAACAGATAGTTACTATCGTCCTACTATTGTGTTGACAAGGTCAAATAATCTTATAACAGGTTCTGCACGTTCAATAAAGAATTTCGATATTTATGACGCCATCGATAATTGTTCAGATTTGTTGGAACATTTTGGTGGTCATAAATATGCGGCAGGTCTTTCTTTGAAACCGGAAAATCTTGAGGAATTTTCGAGACGTTTTGAAGAATATGTGGCAAACAATATCGACAAAGAAGAACTTATCCCAGAACTTAATGTCGATTTGGAAATAGACTTCTCCGACATAACGCCAAAGTTTGTAAGAGTACTCAAACAATTTGCTCCATTTGGGCCAGGAAATATGGCTCCTGTATTCTTGTCAAGAAATGTCGTTGACACGGGTCTGTCACGTTCTGTAGGTAATAAAAAACATCTTAAACTTACAATTACACAAAGACATAACCCAACATTGGTTCTCGCCGGCATTGCCTTCCAAAAAGGTGACGACTATTTAAGAGTTCATTCTAAAGAACCTTTCTCAATATGCTATTGCATTGAGAAAAACTTCTGGCAGGGAAAAACGAACCTTCAACTTAATGTTAAGGATATTAAGTTCGAATAAATACATTATTAGATAGGAAAGAATAATACTCTGACAATCAGAACTACTCCTGAAATTATAAGTGCTATACCTGTTACTTGGTTTAATATTTTCAGCATCTTTTCTGTAAAAAATCTTTGAAGCGATGCCGCTGCCGCTGCTTTTATAATATCGAAACTAAATACTGTTGAGAATACTCCAAGAAAGAATAATACCAATGAATATTTATTACCACTATAATTGCTAGATGCGGTTGCAACGCATGTAGCCCAAAAAATCCATACAAAAGGATTAAATATATTGATAACAAAACCTTTACTGATATATACAAACCACTTGGGTTCATCATCGAACTTTTCATTCATCTTGTCAATCTTTTCATTTTGATGTTCACTAATGTGAATGACTTTTTGTGGAGACAATGTAAAAGTATATATACCAAATATTATCAATATTATACTTGCACTTATACCTGCATAAAGTAAATTATTGTTATCACCTTTTAAGTTAAATTGCAGATTTGTCATCATCATTAAAGCTACAATCATTATGTCGTTAAGTATAACACCAACATCTAGTAACATAGCTGATTTGAAACCTCTGCTGATACTTGTTTGCATCAATGTAAAAAACGATGGACCAAAACCCATGATGAGCGCGAGTGTGAGTCCTATTAATAATCCTTCAACAAAAATCATATCTTAATTTTATTGATAAAATAGTTTTCTTTAGTCATTTAAAACCTGTGTGTGGTGATAAATTTATTTTTACAAAAGTAATAAAAAATATTTGACAAGTGTTTCTAAAAAATATTATCTTTGTAATCAATTAAAAAAGTATTAACTAAAATTTTACAATCATGAAGAAATTTTTATTATTAGTTGTGGCGTTTTGCTTTTTAGGCATTGGTGCTCAAGCACAATCAACAATGGGTAAAGGTCAATTAGTTGGCGGTGTAAGATTAGGTCTTAACGGCGGAGGTATTCCTGTTGGACTCGTATTAGATTATGGTGTAGCTGGCGGATTGATCAATGGTAATGCTTCAATTTCAGTTGGAGGTGATTTGGGTGTTTGTTTGTACGACAAAGTTGGCGGCGGTATGGGCGTTTGGTTATCAGCTGCTGCAAGAGGTAACTTCCATTATGAATTTGTACAAAACTTAGATACATATTTAGGATTAAATCTCGGTATCTGCAATGGTTTATCACTCGGAGCTCACTTAGGCGCTCGTTACTATTTCGGTAACTGGGGTCTTAACCTTGAATTAGGTGGTGGTACAACAGTTGGTGGATCACTTGGTGTTTCATTCAAACTCTAAGAATTTAAAATAAAAAAAGTCGATGTTCGAACATCGACTTTTTTTATTTTGTCGCTACTGTAACAACTTTTTTGATTCTTTTTACAAATCCTTTTAAATCGAAAAACTCTGCCTGAACAATATAAATTCCCGGTTCAACTCTATGACTATTGTTGTCGCGACCATCCCAGATCACATTTCCTTCATCAGCGACAAGATTGTTATGAAGTAGATTCCTAGTCAAAATTCCTTTAGAGTTGAAAATTTTGATATTCAAGGTAAATCCATTTTCATTAAATTTATAATAGATGGCACAATTGTCGTCAAAACCATCTCCGTCTGGAGAAAATATCTCTGGATATAAATGAATTTCGTCATTATTATTTTCCACGATTTCATTCATCGCCATCGAATTCTCATATCCGGGAGTTCCGTAATTTACTGTCGAAGATGCAGAATGCCAGTTTGTTTTATCTAATGAAGAATTGTCAAAGGAGATTCGTTCCAAAGAGACACCTTTTGTCTCAACCAACAAATCATAATGCATCTTCTCTGAATAATACATCTCATCAATAATCTCACGTGATTTATTGCAAATGATAATCCTGCTTTCTGTATTAGGAAATGTGGGCAATTCTTTTGTCTCAATAAAATTATGATACAGAATCGATAATGATTGTTCGTCTGTTATATATTGAGATATCACAATATCACTATTAGTAGAAAGCAATATATAAGAGTGAGGAAGCAATATTCTTTGTTCTTGACAAACTTCTTTTAAAACGGTATCAGGTGGATTAGGAAAACTTTCTTTTATTGTTCCAATCAATAATTCGCTTAAGTTGATGACTTTTTCGGAATGATTGTAAATTTCCAAATAGTCGACACCTGGTGATATAGGGTCGAATAAGACCTCATTAATAATGATGTCGTTTTTTTTCACAGGTTCAGATAACCCAAATTCAATGTTGATTTCTTTTTCGAGGGGAATATCTTTACAATTTCTTACGTTATTAATAGTTAGTGTGTATAAACTTTCTTCTTCAAATTCTTGTTCAAAAATTAGTTCTGCATAATAGTTTTTATTTTGAATTATTGATACTTCTTTAGGATGAGTTCTTTTTTCCTGTATGAAATAATTATCAATATTTTGCAGGCTTTCAACATTCATGTTTTGATTATAGAATACTCCAATAATTTTGTTTGATAGCGGAGAAATGTAATCTAAGTCTGGTGATATGATATTGTTTTTTTTAATAGAGTTACATCTGCCTGGAGTCCCTCCTGCCCCACTTATAGAACTACTCCAATTGAGTTTGCCTGCGCAAGGATTGTATTCGTCGATTTGTTCCAACGACCAACCTCCTTCTTCTTTGTATTTTGTCGAATGCCACGACACATCAAAATCAACCGATGAAATCAAAGAATTCCTGTCATCAAATAATGCCAAATCTGAACGATAATTAAGAATCACAAATGAAACAAAACCTTTAACAGATCCAAAAATCAAGAATAAATCAACAGCATCTTCGTGACATAGAACCAAATAATCTTTAGGTTGAATTTCAATGCTTTCATCAAAAAAGAATTCGTTGGTACTGGCAGTCAGTTTCCATCCTTTTAGGTTGATTGGAAAATCGGAAGCGTTATACAATTCGAGGTATTCCCATTCGGGAAGTCCTACAGGGGGCGAGGGGTCAGCCATAATTTCATTTATTACAATATCATATGCTTGTGCTTTATAATATAAAAATGTGTGATATATTTTGTTTGAGACATTTCCTTCATAATCTGCAATATTATCTATCTCTAAAGTATGATAGATTTTTTCTGTAATCGCATTTTCAAATCCTAAAATGATTGTTGAATAATTTTCCCCATAATTTACATACGCAGGATGAATATGTAGATTTGAAATATTGTAATTATCTGTATTTAGAGCGGAGTTTTCGTCAACAGCTTCATTGAATTTTAACTCTATATGATGGTCGTCAATAACATCGCAACTGGATAGTTCCGGTGGAATACTGTCAATAATTTTTTCACCTATATATATGTCATCGAAATAGAATTGCTTGGTATTGCTGGATGTGAAATTACAATCGAAGCCAAAATAAACTGTATCGTTAGATAATAAAGGATTGTTGTCATAACCTTCTGCCTCGAGTTTGTAGAAACCACTTCCTTCTTTGTCGATGAATATTTTCCAGTGATTTGATTTGTCGTATGTTACTTTAACGAACGTCGAGAAAGAGGAAGCTATGAATGTATCGCTACCGCTACATAAATTTATGAAATAATTACCAGTTTTGAAACGTAGTAGTCTGATAACATCTTCGCTCCCAGCTTCCCCAAAACGTAATATATAACCTTGATTGGCTGTTTTCAAATTGTCACAATCACTAATAAGATAGACGTCGCAGTAATTGTTTCCAGATGGAGAGAATTTCTCCTTGATCCAGAAACGCCATTCTAACTCATCACCATTCTCATAAGTAACAGATAAATAAGAGTTGCTTTCTGTTGATGCATTTAGTTGTAATTGTTTGTTTTCATTGATGATAAACAGGCTGTCGTTACCGAGCCAGGTGGGGTTTTCTTTGAAATCGCCATCGGCAAAATCATCGAAAACCTGAGCTCGGCACCAAAAACCAAATTTTATGACTAACAATATAGTTAAGATAAGTTTCATAGTTTTATGGTTTTTAAAAAATACGCTTTTACGATTGCCGATAAATTCGTATATTTGCAGGTAAAAGTACACCTTTTTTCAATAGGTTATGAATTTTTAACTATTTTTAACTTTTCTGTGAATCTCACTGATTATTGAAACAAAAGAGCGTTAAAAGTGTGCTTTTTATTAACATATATTAAGTATTGAATATGAAAATAGCAATTATTGGAGCCACGGGTTTGGTCGGTCAGAAGATGCTACAGGTGTTAAATGAGCAGAAATTACGCCTCGATGAGATAATTGTTGCAGCTTCCGAAAAATCCATAGGTAAAAAAATATTATTTCAAGATAGAGAATTGACAGTAATTTCGGTGGAGCAGGCAATAGAAGAAAAACCAGATATCGCCATTTTTTCTGCAGGTGCTGATGCTTCGTTGCAATATGCAGAGAGATTTGCCGCAAATGGAACATACGTAATTGACAATAGCTCGGCGTGGCGTAAAAATCCGAATATCCCTCTTGTCGTTCCGGAGATTAATGCTGCTGATATAAAGATTGATAATCTTATCATAGCAAATCCTAATTGTACGACAATATGTATGTTGATGGCTTTGGCTCCATTACATAAAAAATATAAGGCAAAACGTTTGGTAATATCTACATATCAGTCGGTTAGCGGTAGCGGGCAAAAAGGTCTTAACCAGTTAGCTTTAGAACAAAAAGGTTTGAGATCTGATAATCCGGCTTATCCGTGTCAGATTCATGAAAATGTTATACCTCATGGCGGTAACTTCTTGGAAAACAATTACACTGCTGAAGAAGAAAAACTCGTCTTTGAAACAAATAAGATTTTACATTCCGACATCGCTGTCACTGCAACAGTGGTTCGTGTTCCTGTTTATGGAGGTCACTCTGAAAGTATCAATATAGAATTTGAAAATCAATTTGATTTAGATGAAGTTAAAGAAGTTTTGTCCAATTCACCAGGTGTAATCGTTTATGATAATCCGCAAGAAAACATATATCCTACACCATTGTTGGCATACGACAGGGATGAGGTTTTCGTTGGTCGTATCCGTCGTGATTTCAGTATAGAAAAAGGTTTGAATCTTTGGGTCGTATCTGATAATATTAGAAAAGGTGCGGCAACAAATGCTGTGCAAATCGCTAAATATATTATAGAGAATTTTAAGATATGAAGGTTTACAATAACTTTGGCGATTATAAAAAAACACCTAATGCTATCGTAACTATCGGTACTTTTGATGGCGTGCATCTTGGGCATCAGGCTATATTGAAAGATATGGTACGTACAGCAAAAGAGATTGGAGGAGAGACTGTTGTAATAACTTTCTATCCTCATCCGCGGCAGGTTCTCAATATTGATAGTTCCAATCTTAGATTCATAAATACTCAAGAAGAGAAACTTAAACATCTGGAAGAATTGAGTATTGATAATGTTATCATTGTTAATTTTACAAAAGAGTTCTCAACAATTTCTTCTGAAAGTTTCATTAGCGATTATATCGTGAAAAATATTGCTCCCGTAAAATTGGTAATAGGATATGATCATCATTTTGGTAAGAACAGGATGGGAGACTTTAATCTTCTTCACGATATGAAAAATAAATATGGTTTCGAACTGCAACGTATTGATGCACAAGATGTGGAAAATATCGCTGTTAGTTCAACTAAAATCCGTCATTCGTTGAAACAAGGTGATGTCGTTCGTGCAAATACGCTTCTCGGTTATCAGTTTGCTTATATCGGTAAAGTCATTTCTGGAAATAAGATCGGAAGGAAAATAGGTTATCCTACTGCCAATCTAAGTATTAATAAGGAGTATCGTCTCATTGAAACTCCAGGAGTTTACGCTACTTATGTCGATTATGATAATAAGGCATATAAATCAATGACTTATATCGGGAGGAAACCTACTGTAAATAATGAAGATACAGAAAATATTGAAGTCCATATTTTTGATTTCAATCAGGATATATACGATAAAGATATTAAAGTTCGTTTTGTGTCAAAGATTAGAGACGAGCATAAATTTGAGAGTCTTGATGATTTGAAAAAGCAAATTGAGAAAGATGAAATGATTATTAAAGAAATATTATAATTTATTGATAAACAAATTTAAATTTTAATGCTATGAAAAAATTATTAACATTATTGGTTGCCTTGTGTGTTGTTTCTTTCATGAAACCGGCACAAGCCTGTACTAATTTCTTAATTACTCCAGGAGCATCTGTCGATGGTTCTTCTATGATTTCATACGCCGCCGACTCACATGTGCTCTACGGAGAATTGTATCACTATCCTGCCGCCGACTATCCAGAAGGTTCAATGCGTCAGATCGTTGAATGGGACACAGGAAGATATGTCGGTCAAATTCCTGAAGTCGCTCATACTTACAATGTTGTAGGTAATATGAATGAATGGCAACTTGCTATTGCTGAAACAACTTACGGCGGACTTGAAGGATTGGAAAATCCAGAAGGTCTTATCGATTATGGTAGTTTGATTTACATTACATTGCAACGTAGCAAGACAGCTCGTGAGGCTATCAAGACAATGGCTGAATTAGTCGCAAACTATGGTTATATAAGTAGCGGTGAATCATTCTCTATTGCCGACCCTAATGAAGTTTGGATTATGGAAATGATTGGTAAAGGTCAGGAAAAAGGTGCTGTTTGGGTAGCTCTTCGCATTCCGGATGGCTATGTCTCAGGTCATGCCAACCAAGCTCGTATCACAACATTCCCTTTGGCAAACAAGAAAAACAAAAACAGTATCACTTCAAAAAACTTAGATAAACTTTTGAAGAATCCTAACATCGATTGTGTTTATGCCGAAGATGTTATTTCTTTTGCAAAGAAGAATAATTTATATGCAGGTCCTGACGGACAATTCTCATTTTCTGATGTTTATGCTCCAGTAGATTTCAGCGGAGCACGTGCTTGTGAAATCCGTGTTTGGGCTATGTTTAATCAGGTTGTGGACGGCATGGATCAATATTGGGATTATGCTACTGGTAGAAATATCAACCGCGTAAAACCTTACGTAAAAGGCGAACCTCAAACCCCTGAGAATTTCCCAACTAACAGAATGCCTCTTTGGGTTAAACCTAACGAAAAAGTCAGTGTTCTTGATATGATGGCATTTATGCGCGACCATTTGGAAGGTACAGAATTAGATATGTCTCAAGATGTTGGTGCAGGTCCTTTCCATTGTCCTTACAGATCACGTCCAATGGGATGGGAGATTGATGGCGTTGAATACGTTCACGAACGTGCAACTGCAACTCAACAAACCGGTTTCTCATTTGTAGCACAATGCCGTCCTAACACCATTAATAATATAGGTGGTATCATCTGGTTCGGCGTTGATGATGCAGCAAGTACTGTTTACTGTCCGATGTACACATGTATGACAGAGATTCCTCTTTGTTTCAGAGAAGGTAATGGTGGTATTATGGAATATTCAGAAACAGCAGCATTCTGGATTTTCAATCAGGTAACAAACTGGGCTTATACAAAATATGAATACATCCATCCTGAGATAGCTGAAAAACAAGCAGCTTACGAACAAGGTTGGGTAGAAGGTGTTGCTAAGGTTGATGAAAGAGCGGCAGAACTTTATCAGGAAGACCCTGCAAAAGCTGTTGATTATTTGACAAGATTCTCAAGTAAGGAAGCAGAGAAATTGACTGCTGACTGGAGAGAATTTTACAAATATTTGTTCGTTAAATACATGGACTTCAATATCAAAGAAGCTCAACCAACTCCAAAGAGTTACAAATATTACGCTCCAAAAGTTGAACAACCAAAATATAGTGAAGAATACTATAGAGCGATAATTGAAGAAACAGGCGATAAATTAAAAGTTTATTAATATGTTTAATGACAATAGTATGAATAAAGAGTTGCTGTGAAAACAGTAGCCGCTAATCATCATAAAAAAATGAGATGTCACTTCAAAAAGGCATCTCATTTTTTAATTGTAATATTTTAGAGTTACTTTTGTATGGTTGTATTAACAATCTCTCCTTCATAATTCATGGCGAAAGGAATTATTACACCGCCTTCAAAGGCATTGCCCGAAATTGTTACTTTGTGAACATCTTTGTTCTTGCTGATAATCAATTCTCCTACAATATCAAAATCATCCATCATCGAAATGACCTCTGCCTGATACAAACCATCTGTTGTTAGTGCATAAGTTCCATTGGTGATATCGTTAAGGTTATCTAGACTTATTTCAACCACTACGCCGTCTTTGTTTATGAAATTGATATTGACTTCAGGACCATAAAAGTCATTTTCAACATAATATACAGCGCTTTCAATAGGATAGATTATCTCATTAATTAACATATTGTTACCGGAAGGTATCTCTCCAACGTTGCTGTCTCCTTTTTCAAGTTTGCCTTTATATGACAAAGAGAACTTCTTTGTGTTACGATCTTTGTAGGCGTCACCGGAGATGGTAATGACAACGTTGTCGGAAGTTT
The DNA here is from genome assembly GCA_045606865.1 of Bacteroidales bacterium. Classification (GTDB taxonomy): domain Bacteria; phylum Bacteroidota; class Bacteroidia; order Bacteroidales; family F082; genus Limimorpha. The sequence continues at coordinate 91,857 of JAZUST010000033.1, read as the reverse complement.
CGCTGATTGTTAAGGCTCCCGTAATTTCATAATCGTAGTCGTGGAACAACATATCAGCTTCAGCATTGTATCTTCCTTCACGAGTAAGTTCGAAGGTACCTGTAGGTAGTTTTTCGTATCCCTCAAGGTCGATGGTGAAAAGCAAGTCGTCGCAATAGAAACTAATCTCTGTTTCCTTATCATGTTTGTCTTCTGTTAAGAAAGCGGCATTGATGCTATAACTACGATCGCCAATGATGATGTGATTGTGTGTATTATCATGACCGTTGTCGTTATCTCGGTCGTTACAACTTGTTAAAGTAGTTGTTAGTGCAAGGATTATTAATCCTAAGAATAAGTGTGTTTTTTTCATAGTTTTAAAATTTAGTGTTTATAACATATAACGCAGATAATTTGTTTATGGTGTAATGTTAAATAAACAATGTTAGGAATCAGAATTATTTTTTATGAATAAGGAGTCCCTATAAAAAAACCTCGGAACTGATATAATTCCGAGGTTTAATATTCATTTTGAAAAGACGATTTATTTCTTGACCACTTTCACCATTGTTCCGTTGACGTTGATGAAATACATTCCTGAATTGAGTTCTGAAAGGTCTATTGTGTTGACACCTTCGTTAATCATTTGTTCAGAAACCATTTGTCCGTTGACTGAGTAGATCTTAACAGCAGCTGATTTTACACTTTCTATTGTTAAGAGATTTTCAACAGGATTTGGATATAATACGAATGCCACCTCATTGTTTTCTGTGATAGAAACTGTGATTTCTGCTGATACAGGACCTGCCGGTGCTGACTCGCCATCTTCGTAAACCGCTGTGATAGTGTAACGATATAAACCTGGATTCAAATCTTCATCGGTATATGTCAATTGTGCTGTGTTACCAATCTTAGCATCGTTTCTGTAGACATTATAGCTTGATGGTGTCATTTCCATTGTTTCTGGAGCGTCCCATGTCAAGACGATGTCTTTGTTGTCAACGACTTCAATTGCTAGGTTGTGAGGAGGGAACAAGAAGTCGTAAGGCATATAGAACATAGCAGAAGCCTTGTTGCCATTTGTCACATCAGTGTAAATCACAGCAGGATTGTCGTTGATCATAGTCATTGTCATATAAGGATCGCCTGGGTCAGAGTATGCTCTTTGTCCTACGAATGCCCATTCTTCGCCATTATATTTCACTGTTGTCATTCTGTTTTCCATATTCATGTCTGCGAATGAGACATAGAAGTTTTGTTGACTGTCTAATGCTACGTCGATACCTTTTATAGGAAGTATTGATGTTACATCAGAACCTATTGATTCCCATGCTGTACCATTGTAACGATATATTGTCAAAATATTGCTTGGATAACCGCAGTAAGCAACATAGATGTTTCCGTCATTATCGATTGCTAAATCTTGATAGTAGTAACAACCTTCTGTTGAGATAGCACCGCCTCCAACTTTAATCCATACTTCGCCAACAAGTTTTGATACTGTTATAATATTTCCTGCGTAAGTATCAACCCAAGAAACGTATGGAGTGTTGTTGTTGTCGAGAGCGAGTTTTGCCCATGTGCCGCCACTTACTTCACCACCGAGACGTTCCCAGTCGTTGTTGATGAATCTGTAGACGAAATATCTTGAATTTTCGCCGTAGTCTCTGAAACTTAAGTAAAGTACATTGTCTGTTCCCATTGCTAATTTTGGAACACCACCTGCTCTACCGAAGTTGCCGACGTCTGACCACTGGTTATTTTCAAATTTCTTAACCTGAATCATGTCATCATAATCTGTCTGTTGATCTCCCATGAGAGCATAAACGATATAAACCACGCCGTTTTGGTCTACGGCAATACCGCCATCGTATGCCATCACATCACCGATAGAACCTAATTTAACCCATTGACTGATTTGTGAGTCGTATTTATAAACGCTAGGACAGTTATATTCTTTAACGAATACATAAGCTTCACCGTTATGTGAGCATGAACCGAAGAGATACATATAAACACTTGATTCTGTGAAAGCTTTTTGTCCTAATTGTTCCCATGCTGCTTCTAATGGTTCGCTAACTACGAGTGTATATGATTGGAGAGTTTCTGTTTCGCCGTCAGTAACTTTAATAACGATTTCATATTCTCCCGGTGTTTGTGTCATACCGTATAATGCAGCCGATTTATTGTCGTATTGTTCGAATGTCAACCATTCTGGTTTTTCAACAGCTGTGATTGTTAAGTTTTTGTTGTCTGTATCATGAACGTAAATATTATAGAGGTAATTTACGAGAGCATAGTTTTCTGTTATAGGAGTTGAAGTGAATTTTGGAGCGGCGTTGTCTTCACCATTCAAATATGCACTTTTATCTACGTTTTCTATAGCGCCATTAGAATCGATTAAAAGACCTGCTACTCTGATGTAGTTGTGGTTATATTCTTCTGGGACCATATAAGTGAAGGTATGGGTGTATGTTTCACCTGCGCCTAATGTAGAAGGCATACCATCTTCACCATTATAACCTCCGAGCAATTCACGACCTACGTGGTCGAATGCCATTCTGTTGGCAGGAACCGGGTTAGGAAGATTTTCGAAACCACCCATTGACTGGTAGTAACCAGAGTATTGGTTAACTTGATTGTATTGAGGTGCTGGTCCTGTTACAGCATCTTCGTAAACGATAGCTCCTACTTTGTAGTTGCCTGAGATTGCCTCAAGTGCAGTAATGGAAACTGTAGAAACCAACTCGCGTGTTGCTTCATTAAACTGGTTGTTGATGTTGATTGTAACTTTGGCAGGGATTGCCATTTCTTGTTCTACGTAGTTGAACCATTCTGTAACTTCTTTTCCTTGGTAACGACGTCCGATGTTTGCTGTAGGGGCACTTTGCAAAGCCGTAGCATTGAAATATTCTTCATTTGCCATTACATCGTTGGTGTGAATTGCTATTGCAATAACATTGTCATATATACCATGCAATGAATCAATGTAATAAATACCGGCAGGACAATACTGACACCAAGTTCCTGTTGCTTCTTCTAAAAGAACATTCTTTTGCGCTGTCAAAATATTGAATGACATAATTGCGCAAACAACTAATAAAAATTTCTTCATAAATAATTTTGTTGATTAATTTAGGGGTGCAAAGATAAAAAGAATTTGCGAGATATGGGCAGGATTTCGGGAAATAATGCAATCAGTTGGAGGATTGAATGATACGACGTCACGAAGTTCTATGGATGTGATATGGTGGCACTTCCAAATTCCTCATTACATAAATCTTGTTCCCGCCCCAAATCCCGTTCTCTATTTGCTCCAAAAGGATGCCGCTCCAATCCCTAACGAAACTGGAAGGGAGAATTTTTATGAAAGAAAATGTAACAGATAGTTACACTAACTCGTATTAGATAAATAATCTTTTTTATATTTGTAATCTCAATTCTTTTCCAATGAAAACCATAAAAATAGCAGTCATAGGTCTTGGTTATGTGGGACTTCCTTTAGCACGACTTTTCTCTACAAAGTTCGAGACAATAGGTTTCGACCTTAATGAATCTCGTGTAAATCAAATTAATGAAGGACGTGACACCACTTTGGAAGTCGATGACAAACTGCTGAAAGATGCAATTAATAATCACGGATTTAGATGTACGACAAAAATTGATGACTTAAAAGATTTTAACTTTTATGTCGTGGCAGTACCAACTCCAATTGATGAAAACAATCATCCTGATTTAACTCCTTTGATTAAAGCGAGCGAGACTGTAGGTAATGTCATAAAAAAAGGTGACATCGTAGTTTATGAATCAACGGTTTATCCAGGCGTCACCGAAGAAGAATGCATACCTGTAGTGGAAAAAATATCCGGACTTAAATTTAATATCGACTTCTTCGCGGGTTATTCTCCCGAAAGAATAAATCCTGGCGATAAGTTGCATACCGTAGAGAAAATCAAGAAAGTTACTTCTGGTTCTACCCCGGAAATAGCTGACATCGTTGATGAGGTTTATAATACGGTTTTAATTAATGGCACGCATAAAGCTCCGTCGATAAAAGTTGCTGAGGCTTCTAAGATTATCGAGAACTCTCAGCGTGATGTCAACATAGCTTTTATGAACGAACTTGCTAAGATTTTCAATGCAATGGAGATTGATACTCACGATGTCATAGAAGCTGCTTCTTCAAAATGGAACTTCATTAAACTTAATCCGGGCTTGGTGGGTGGTCATTGCATCAGTGTCGATCCTTATTATCTTATCGAAAAAGCTCAGGTCTACGGAGTGCTGCCTCGAATCATGTCGTCGGCTCGTCATCTCAACGACGGAATGGGGGAATATGTCGCAAATCAGACAATTAAACTCATGAATAAAAAAGGTGTCATGGTGAAAGATGCTAAGATTCTCATTCTTGGAATCACGTTCAAAGAAAATTGTCCCGACATACGTAACACTAAAATCGTTGATATTCACCATACTTTAAATGAGTTCACAAATAATATCACGATTTACGACCCTTGGGCTGATGTAGATAAAGTAAAGAAAGAATATGATATAGAAATAGTTAATAATCTTCCTGAAAATGAATCGTTCGATGCTGTAATTTTGGCTGTCTCTCACGATAAGTTTTCAGATATTAATCTTAAATCCTTGATGAAAGAAAACAGTGTCATCTATGATGTCAAAGGTTTTTTAGATAGAAGTATCGTTGATGGAAGACTTTAAATTAAAATCTGAGAATCTGAGAATCTGAGAAATTGAGAAATTGAGAATTTGAGAATTTGATGTAAAAAGAAATATAATTATGAAAACATTAAGAAAAATTTCAACCGCAATTTTTATGATGACAATGTTAGTAAATTGTACAAATTCACAGAATGAGAAACCTGTCGTTTATATGACGACCGACATTTCTCCAGAAGGTCTCGTTAAAGTTTATGAGGCTCTTGGTGTTAAACCTGAAGGCAGAGTCGCTGTCAAGATTTCGACCGGCGAACCTGGCGGTAAGAATTTCTTAAAACCTGAACTTATTAAAGACCTCGTACAGAAAGTGAACGGCACTTTGGTTGAATGTAACACAGCATACGCCGGTAAACGTAACACCAACGAAGCTCACTGGCAGACATTTAAAGATCACGGTTTTATGGCAATAGCTCCTTGCGACCTCATGGACGAATTCGGCGAGAAGAAGATTCCTGTCAAAGACACGACACATATTAAATATAATCTCGTCGGCGACCATATCGACAATTACGACTTTATGATCAACCTCGCTCACTTCAAAGGTCACGCTATGGGCGGATTCGGCGGCGTATTGAAGAATCAATCTATCGGTGTCGCTTCAGCTAACGGCAAAGCTTACATTCATACCGCAGGAAAGACAGCTGACAAAAATCTCATCTGGAAAGAAAATCGCGACGTCCCGCAAGATCATTTCATCGAAGCGATGGCTGCAGCAGCTCAATCGGTTCACGATTACTTCAAAGGAAATATTCTTTATATCAATGTGATGAACAATCTCTCTGTCGACTGCGACTGCAACAATCATCCTGCCGACCCTGAGATGAAAGATGTCGGCATCTTGGCTTCTACCGATCCTGTCGCTCTCGACCAAGCTTGCGTCGATTTGGTTTTCAATTATCCTTCGCAAGAAGGCGACGACGCTAAGGCATTGATTGAAAGAATCAACTCACGTCACGGCGTTCATATCATCGAACATTCAGCAGCCATCGGATTAGGTTCGAGAGAATATGAACTTGTTAAGATTGATTAATTTTAGCTATCAGTTATTAGCTGTCAGTAATCAGCAAAAAAGACTGACAGCTGATGGCTGATAACTGACCGCTTATAAAATGAAAAGCGCATTAAAATATATGATAATCTTTCTTCTTCTGTTTTGTACGAAGACAGTTGACTGTTGTCCGTTGTCTGTAGACAAAATTAAAGAAGCCGTTGAGCGTCAGTTGCGAGATTATCCTAAATCGACCTTAAAGGATTTATATAAGAGTTTCTTTCAAGACAGATTCGGTCCAGGACATTTGGTTAATGATACTGCCACTGCAGGAAAATATCTTCGTTATGAATTAAATAATGCTGATTCTTTCCATAAAATGTATTATGAACCTACAGGCTATGATACAAATTATTACAGAGTAAATCTTTCGGTTCTTAAAGAAAATAAACTAACATATCATAAATTCTTTGATGCTTTCTTAAAAAGTGTTAAGAACGTTAATCTTGAAGATATTTCAGAATGGAAAGACGAATGGTCATTTATAGAATCTGTAATCATCTCGATGAATCTTAATCTTAAAAACTTTGATGAAGATCTGGAGATGATACATTCCATTTTGAATAAAGGCGAATACGCAGTACATCATAGCGACATTTACAATGCTGAATATCATCCACATTACAGGATTATTGAGAAGGATATTTTTGAAGAAGAGATATTGAAGGAACTTGACTAAAAAACTCGGTAACTGATAATAATCAATTACCGAGTTTGGTGCAATTATATCATAGTTATCGGAGTTTATCTGGTGTTAATCAGAATCTTGAGCAAGTTCTGCAATTACCTTTTTTCTTTTGTATGTTTGCAGGCTGATATGCTCTTGAACATGATGATAATATTATTCCAACTACCAATAATAATATTACTATAACTTTACTTTTCTTCATAATATCTAAATGATTTACATCTTTTTAATCCAATATTCAGGATTTGTGGGTATAGTTTGACCATTAGATTGTGTGGTGTCTTCTTGCCAAATCTGGAAGTGTAATATTGTGGTTCCGTCATTAGCATTGGTATGGACGCGGCCTATTTCTTGTCCTATTGATACCTTATCATCTTTTTTAACGTATACCTTATCCAAGTTTGAATATAAGGTGAAATAATGTCCGTGACGTACTAAAACGGCACTATTGCTACCTTGTATGAAAACGACGCTAACTTCGCCTTTAAAGACGCTTTTTGCCTTGGCATCACGGGTTGTAGTGATATCGATACCATTATTTTCTATAGTAACACCGGGTCGAGTAGGATGTTTTATTTTGCCGTATTTTTTAGTTATGATTCCTGACTCTACAGGGAACGGTAGTTTGCCTTTGTTTTCTACAAAACTATTAGATAGGTTATAGTCTACGGATACTGTATTTTTTTTCTTGGCAGCAGCTTCACGCTCGAGAGCCTTGCGTTTTTCTTCTGCTATTATCTTTTCGATTTGTTTACGAAGTTCCTTGGTTTGTTTGTCTTTTGAATCAATCTCTTTCTGAATTTCTTTCTCTTTCTTTTTTAATGATGCGATGTCGTTTTTTAGTTTGTCGCGTTCTTTCATCATAGAAGCACGTTCTTTCTTCTCCTTCTCTAAAATAGATTCTTTCTCGTTCTTGTTTTTTTCGTTCTTTTTGAGTTGAAGACCGATTTTAATTTGTGTAGAATCAATCTCTTCTATTTTATCCTTCAACATTTCTTTGAGTTCTTTAACATAACGCATCCTGCGTATTGCCTGATTGAAGTCGTCTGATGAAAACACGAACAGAATATTGTTGGTCTTGCCTTGATTCCTATAATTGATGACAATAAGGTTGGCATATTCTTTCCTATATAATGCCAAATCCTTTTCTAATAAAGAAATCTCGTTTTTATTACTTTGTATCTCTTTATTGATGAATTTTATCTGTTCTTGATAAGTATTGATAAGATTTTCTCTTTGATTTATTTGTGTCTGTAATAAATTGACTTGGTTTACGGAAGTCTCCTTGTTTTTGGAGGTCTCCTTTAATATCTTCTCTGCAACTTTAATATCTTTTTCTATCGCCTTGATTTTGTTTTCCAACGATTTGGTCTGACTGTTTCCCGGCAATATGTTCAGAAATAAAAAGATAAATGTTACATAAACTGATAATCTGTTCTTTACCATAAATATGTCTTTTCGTATTTTTTAGATATGTTAAAAGGGAAGTTTAACTTCTTTCCTGTTCTTATATCAGAATATTGTATATCAATATAGATATGATGTTTTGATGTTAAATTGAAACTTATTTTTGATGGCATAAGTTTTCCGTTTATATCCCGAAACTCACCATATTGAATCTCAATCTCATTGTTGTTGAAATTTTCTTTAATGTTATATTTGCTTACCTTAAATTTTTCTGGTAAAACCCAAATGTCGTTTGATATAATCTCTGCTTTATTTGTCTCTAATTTATATTGGTTATCAACTATTGTTGCTTTGTATTTTTCGTCACGTTTTAGATTGTCTATGTTTCCTACCAAAATATTTTGGATGAAATCTAACGACGCATCTACAGGGAACACATTATCAATAAATTCTATATCTTCGTATATATAAGTTCTTGTGTTTCTGTTGATGAATTTAATTGAGTCGTCGGTTATCATAATTCTTGCAACTTCAATACCGACTTTCAATGATAAGGAAATCCATATCACACTGTCATTCTGCATTCTGATTTGACCTTTCAGACTTGGTAGGTTGTCGTCTTTCATTTTGATTGCTATGGTTGCCTCCAAGTTATCAAACTCGAATCTGTTGTCTTCAACTTCTCTGATGATATGGTTCGCCGACATCATTCTAAGATTGGTTGTTTCTTTATTCGTAGAACAAGAACAGAGAATAGAGAACAAAGAACAAAGAACTATAATCCAAGATCTTTGGACTTTAGTCTTTAGTCTTTTACCTTCAGTCTTTAGTCTGTCATTCATAAATTTTTTCATCTTTAATCTTTTGGTCAATAAATTCTGAAGTTCCTCCTAACTTCTTGGCTTTCTTCCAGTTTTGAACTGCTTTTTTTGTTTCCCCTAATTTATACAAAATGTCGCCATAATGTTCATAATTGATGCCTTGCGGATTTTTGTCATAAGAGAATACTTTTTCCATCCATTTCTTAGCGTCTTTGTAACGTTCCAATTTATATAAGACCCAGGCGTAAGTATCAAGATAAGTCACGTTTTTAGGTTCTTTCTCAACTGTTGTTGCCGACATCTTTAAGGCGTCGTCTAGACGTTTGTTCTCGACAGATAAGAAGTAAGCATAATTGTTTAATACATAAACATTCTCAGGATCATTTTTCAAGACTCTGTCGTAATATTGATATGCTTTTTCTTTTTCTCCAAGTTCGTGATATATGTCAGCGATGCAGGTGTCGAATGATGCTGTCAGTTTCCTGTCGGCCGACATAAATCTTCCTTTATCTAAGACTTTTATAGCTTCTTCGTATCTCTTCATGTCGATGAGAGCAAGTCCGTTAAAATAATAGAATATCGGTTGTTCGGGATAATATCGTATCGCCGCATTGGTATGTTCGTATAAAATATCAGCATCGTTAAGTTCAATATCGGTGAATACCAATTGATACCATGTCATAAAACTTGTGCTGTCTCTCTCTATAGCATCTAGATAATATTTTTGAGCGACATCGTAAATTTCGTTGTTAAAATAAACCGTACCAACAACATAATAACCTAGTTCTTTATCAGGATAAGTCTCTATGAAAGTCTCCCCTACTTGTTGCGCTTCTTTGATTGTATTTTCGTTTTCTCCATCTTTCTTATCGAACCAATATTCGTAAATCTGGACTTTGGTGTTATAATCCAGGTTTTTATTTTTAATGGATAAGATGAATTCTTCATATGCTTTATCCAAGTCGCCTTGTTTTTGGTAATATTCCAGCAACGAGATATTTATATAAGGATCTTCAGGATTCAGATGTTTTATCTTTTGATAAATATTAAAAGCATCTTTCTCGCGATTGTTTTGTATGTATACTTCTGCTAACATCGACAAGTATCTTGTCTCATAAGGATATGCGATAGAAAGCTTTTCCATTTCCATCATCATTTTATCCTTCTTGCCCAAGAGTTTATAGATCTCTATCTTCTGCATTGAGAGATATTCGTTGACACCGATGTTCTCTTCATAGACATCCAATTTCTCCGTCACTCTCTCATAATCGCCGATGTGTAGTAATGCTTCAATATAAACTTCCAGATATTCTAGATTGTTAGGTTCATCTTCCAGAAGTTCGTCATAAATCTTTATAAAAGATTCATAATCATTGTTAAGTGCATGGAACTCAGCAAGACGTATCTTATACCATTTGTTTACGCTGTCGAGTTCAACGGCATTTTTAATCATTTCGAAACCTTTTTCTGGCAAGTTCTTCATTCTATATAGAGCACTCAACTCATACATACTTGCATGGTCGTCAGGAAATGCTTTCAATGCTTTCTCGAAATATTCTATCGCCACATCGAAGTTCTCACTGAACTTATATTCAAGTCCTTTCGAGAACATCTCGGCATTCTTAGCGAAACTCGCCTTAGGTTGAGGTTGTATGGTATCCTGACCGAAGACGTTGTTCGTCAAGAATAATGATATTAATATGAATAAGATTCCGCCTTTACGCATTATTATTTTTTTTAAGTCAACAGACAACAGATTATTTAGTTGTAGAGACGCACGCCGTGCGTCTTTACGTGAGATTTATTCCAACTTTAACCCCAACTATCAATTGTCAATTATTTCCCTGTGTGTCCGAATCCACCGGCACCTCTTTCTGTCTCGCTAAGTGTCTCTACGTTTATTACTTCCATTTGTTCACATTTAGCAAAGACAATCTGCGCTACCCTGTCGCCACTGTTAATGACGAAGTCGGTATCTGACAAGTTGATGAGTATTATCTTTACCTCGCCTCTATAGTCGGCGTCGATTGTTCCTGGAGTATTGAGCACCGTGATGCCGTTTTTTATTGCTAAGCCGCTGCGTGGTCTCACTTGACCTTCATAACCTTCTGGAATTTCCATGAAAAGTCCTGTCGGAATAAGCATTCTTTGCATCGGTTTTAATGTGATCGCTCCTTCTGGTAAATATGCTCTTAAATCCATACCGGCTGAATTAATAGTTTCATATACCGGTAATTGATTGTCTGATTTATTAACGATTTTAACTGTCATAATATTATTGTTATTCAAAATTACTATTCTATTTTCAATGGATTATCTGTTTCCATAATAAACACAACTTCTAGGAATATTATTATCATTAAAGTGTTGATGACCATTTTTATTCCGATATTGAAATCGTTTGTTATTGTGCTTACAAAGAATAAAACTCCTGCTAATATAAAGTAAATCAGGATTCTTCCTATCTGATAAGGAATAGGCATGACGCGTTGTCCCCAGAAATACGACACGAACATCATCACGCTGTAACATGCGAGATGTGCGACGGCAGCTCCCATATATCCGATTTTTGGTATCAAGATTATGAAGCAGAGCAATGTTATTATCGAACCTATTATCGCGATTATAGTTCCGCAATATGTCTTGTCGGAAAGTTTGAACCATATCGATAAGTTAAAGACGATCCCGTACAGCATATTCGCGATTAGTATTATCGGAACGATAACGAGACCTTCGCGGTAGTCGGTGCCGTCTTTTCCAACGAAATACTGTAGAATATCCATATAGAACATTACGCCCAAGAAAATAAGCAAACAGAATATCACGAAATATGTCATCACTTTCGCATATAATGTCGGGGCGTTACGGTCTTTGGCGTGACCGAAGAAAAATGGTTCCGAGGCGAAACGGAACATCTGTATGAATATCGTCATCAGAACGCCGAGTTTGAAGTTGGCAGAATAAATACCGAGTTGCCGCATGGCATACTCATTTCCTGTCATATCCATACTCGCTAAAGTCGTTTCGTCAGGAATTGTGACAAGATATTTTATCAAGATCTTATCGGCGACTTCATTGACCATTCCGACGAGACTTATCAACAATATCGGGAATGAATATTTCAACATAGGAACGATTAAATCTCTGTTGAGACATAATCTTAATTTTGAAAGCTGTGGGAACAACAATATCAAGTTAAGCAGACTTGCAAAGATATTGGAGATGAAAACCCAGATTAATAATGACGTTCCTTCACCAAACAACATTTCTCCTATGGCGAGTGATTTTTCAGGAATTATTACCAGGAAAAGAATGTTGAAGAAAATATTCGTTAGAACATTGAGTGTCTTTATCAAACTGAAACGTCCAGCTTTGTTTTCTTTTCGAAGCATCGCGAAAGGAATGGCTGCCGCGGCGTCAAGGGCGACGATTATTCCGAGAAGAAGTACGTAATGTGTGTTGAATTCGTAATGAATTAATTCCGCAAATGATTTATAGAAAAATCCGTAAAGTACGAGGAAAATCGATGTTATCAGAAGAACTATCGTCTCGGCATTGTTAAATACTTTTCCGCTGTCTTTTTCTTGAGAAAAACGGAAGAATGTAGTTTCCATTCCGAAAGTCAATATCGCGAGAAGAAGTGCTATCCAGGCATAAAGTTCTGATATTTGACCATATTCTCCCGAGACGAAGACACGCACGTAGAAAGGTGTAAGCAAATAGTTCAACAACCTCGGAACAATTGTTCCAAGACCGTATATCACAGTCTGTCCAACCAATGCCTTAATCGGATTTTTCATAATAATTGTAGATTAATATTTCACTATTTTCTTTACGATTGTGACGTTCTCAGAATCTATGTTGAAGAAATAAACTCCAGGATTATAGTCTGAGAGATTTATTTCCAATTCCTCAGAATCGAATTCTATCTCATCCATCAACATTCCAAGACAATTATATATCTTTATGACTGAATGCTGACAGCTGACAGCTGATAGCTTAATAAAGTCTTTCGCCGGATTAGGATAAATCGTAACATCAATTGTATTTATTTCATCAACGTTGACAGTGTAAGTTACTTCTTTGCCAGAAAGTGCTCCGTAACAGTCTTCATATACAGGTCTCACATTGTAATAGTAAGTTCCGTTTTCCAAGTCGTTTTCTGTAAATGACAATTCTTCTGTCGTGGCAATGAGTTCTGTATCGCGGTAGATTTCATAATGTGTGACGTCTTCGGTTTCTGGCGCTTCCCATTTTAGTTCGATTATATTATTACCGACTATCACGTTAAAATTCTTAACGGCTTCGCAGTTTTGATTTAAGGAGCTTTGGCAGGAACAATCGTAAATCCAGCTGAAGAATATATCATCTTGACGACCTTTGCCGCTGAATATCTCAACGCCGTTTTCATAACTAATTGTGTAACTGCATTCATTATCAACGCCGCCTTTTTTCCATTCCAATGAGACGCCGACGCCAGAAGTCAATGTCTTGGTAAATGTTTCCAATCCTCCGCTGGTAATGGTATACGTGTCGTCTGCTGATCCGTCGCTGTAATGAGCTATGATTTTCGCTCCGTTCCATCCGTCACCGTATTCGTCTTTCAATGTGTAAATGACATCACAAGTACCGCCGTAATTTATATTGAAATTCTTGGTGTTGTTATATTTGTCTTTGACTTCTAATTCGAGAGAAATATTATCAACATTATTTGATGCCGTTACGTTGAAAGTTGCTGTTGCCGAACCGTCAGGAGCTATGGAATAAAACTCGGCTTCATTTGTGTTTATTGTAATGTCGCTGCTTGATAATGTTCCAACCAATCCTAAAGATATTTCGTTACCTTCGTTATTCAAGGCTACGAGTAAGTCAGCTGTCTCTCCTGTTTCAAGAATTCCATTTCCGTTATCGTCGTTTTCTATCGAGATTGATGAATATCTGATTGTATTTCCAAAAATCGTCTCAATAAATCTTGTTTTTGAAATCATATTGTTTCCGTCGTAGAACTCAACATCGAAATACAGTTTTGTCTTGCCTAATGCGTCTTCGTCAACTTCAACAGTGAAAGCATTTTCAACAGATGTTGTTCCGTTTGCCGATATTGAAGCAATTTCTGATTCTGCTTTTGTGATATTGATCCATTCGTTATCGCAGGTCAATTTTGCTGTCACGTTGTTGATTGTTTCTGATGAGATATTTTCAAAAACCATATTGAAATTGATTTCTTCGCCAGGATTCATTTTTCCGTTGGCGTTATCATCGATGAAAGTCATCTCGTTAAAGACCAAAGCACCCATATCGATAGCGTTTATCGCTGCGAGAGCGTCTACCCTACCCGAACCTGAGTTATTGTTTTTGTTGTCTTCTAATTTAAATGCTGAGGTTTCCAAGACCATACTAATCTCGGCAGGTGTCATCTCAGGTTTCTTTGAAAGCATGAGGCAAATGATTCCTGCTACGTTTGGTGCTGCCTGCGATGTTCCTGTCTTTTTTGTATATCCGTTATCGGAATAGTTCAATGATACGACATCGACACCAGGAGCGCATACGTCGGGACGGATAAGACCGATGCCCGGATTGTAAGGATAATCGCCGAAAGAAGTTTCCTGCCATGTGACAGGACCGCGTGATGATACTGTGGCGACATTATCGTTTTTATTTACTGCGCCGACAGAAACCACGCAAGAAAGTTCGCCTGCATTTTCTTGTTGGTCGGGATGAATCCAAGGAGCAGGGCAACTTCCTGGAACTCTCACGTTATTAGGAATTGGATTGCTGTTTTGCGAGCCGCCTTCGTTACCTGCTGCCACCGATGCTACAACGCCTGCTTGTAATGTATTGACGCAAGTCTGACGGAGCATCTCTCTATCTGCAACCGATGAGTTGGCGATACCTAACGACATGCTCAAGACTTCGGCTCCGTGTTCAACGGCGAACTCCATTCCGGCGCAGATGGCACTTGCATTTGTGTTACCGGTGTCGTTCAATGCCTTTACACACATAAGAGTTGCATCTGGAGCGATACCTGTTTGTTTGTCGCCCGTTCCGTCTCCGCAGATGATGCCGGCACAGTGAGTACCGTGCCCGCGGTTATCCATCGTGTTGTTATTTCCATCGTATGAATTGTATCCGTGATTTGGATATTGTGCGCCTCCGTCCCAGAGATGATCTGCCAAGTCAGGATGTTCATAATTTACACCAGTATCCAAAATAGCGACTAAAACACCTTCGCCCGTATATCCTTGATTCCAAACCTGCGGAGCATTCACTTGCGATACGTGCTCTTCTATTTCAGTCTCTGCTTTAACAGACTGCTGATCGCTGACTGCTGACTGCTGACCGCTCAGAATAGCTTCCTTATCTGCATTATGACCTATTATCAAAATGTCGTCTCTTTCCGACAATAAGTAAATGACGTCTTTGGTTGTTGTACAAGTGATTGAGTTAGAAAGCCAGTGACTTACCATATTAGTGACTTTTCCATTCCTTTGTTCCGACTGCATAATGGAAAGGACTTCCTGTTGTGATTTTTCTGAGAAATATTTAAGTTCATTGATGACGAACTCGCGTCTCGCTTTTTTGTTTTCAAAATTGCTTGCCCTGTCATTGAGTTCATTTTCATCGATTTGAGCCTTGAAGATGACGTTGACGCTAATCATCTCATCGCTGCTTTGGTTTATAAATTCTTGTAATTCAGGTTCAATAACACTGTTCTGTGCGAAGCAATAATTGCCGAGGAATAAAGCAATTATCAAACTGTAAATCAATCTTTTCATAAAACATAATTTTTCCAACTTGCAAATATAAGAATTTTTTACTGTAAGCTTAAAATCATTCCAACAAAAAGTTCATTGCTCATAACCTATTGTTTTTTTTATATTATAACCTTTATATAATTTAAAAACATTGAACACCAGCACATTACATTTCTCAAATAATTTGTTGTAGAAATGGTTGGAAAATTAAATATAATGACTAATTTTGCGCTGCTAATTACTTAAAAATAAAACGGCATTTATTATTTTATAAAAAGAAATTATGAAAAGTAAATTTTTATTGTTGTTAACAGTCATTGCATTATTTTCGTTAACATCATGTCAGGAAGAAGTTGACAGAAATTTTAACATCTCATTCCATTTCTATAATAATCTGAGTGATAATGAAGATCTTTATGTTGAATATGAGAATCTTAACCCTGACACAGTTTACACTGATATTGTGAAATACAATGATTTATGCGGAGTGTCTGCAGGAAGTTATTATGGTAATATAACTCAAAAATTTCCGCCAGATGAATATGTAAATCATCAGTTAAGACATATAACCATTTATAAAAAAGTGGGCGATGAAATTCAATATTTACCAAGAACGTATTATGATGATGTTTATGATTATGAAGTCTATAAGGATGTGTTTTTTGATCAACATGATGTTATGTATGACCTTCATATCACTAGCGATATGTTCGAGGAATAGTATTTGGGATGTCATAAGTATTGGACTGTCAGTTGGCAGTCCTATTTTATTTGTTAATGATAGATATGTATTATTCTATCTTTTTCTTATCTCAACGAAAAACGTTGTTCCAATTCCGAGTTCGCTCTCAAATGTGATGCTGCCGCCAAGCATCTCTAAAATGTCGTAAACAATTGAAAGTCCTACTCCCATCCCACTCGATTTTGTCGTGAAATTCGGCATGAAAATTTTCTTTTTCTCCTCCTCTCCTATTCCGCAACCGTTATCCTTAATTTTTATTAAGAAGCTGTCACCGGAATCTTTAATGTTAATTTCTATTAAGCCGTCTTCTTTCTTGCCTATAGCTTGTATCGCATTCTTCAAGATATTTCCAAATACGATGCTCAGATTGTTCTTGTCGGAGTTTATTTCGTAGTCGCTTGCGTTTTCTTCAATGAAATTGATATTTATGTTTTCGTTATTGTTGTAAAGATTTATTGTGTTTAGAATCAGTTCTTTAATATCAAATTCTTCAATATTCTTCTTTGGTAGTTTTGCATAATCTGAAAAAGCACTTGCGATATTTGAAAGTATCTCAATCTGTTCTAAAATGGATTTTGTTGTCTCACGTAATTTCCTGTCAATATCTGGATTTTTCTCATCCCATGCCATTTGCAGGAATTGTATGTTGAGTTTCATCGGTGTCAGTGGATTTTTTATTTCGTGCGCTACCTGTCGCGCCATCTCTCGCCAAGCAGTCTCTCTTTCAGAACGCATCAGTTTGTTAGCACTGATTTCCAACTCTTTAATAAGTTTATTATAACTTTCGATAAGTTCTCCGATTTCGTCTTTGCTTTTCCACTCGATGACTTCATTCTTTTCTCCGAGACTGATTTTCTGCATCTTATCTTGAATTATCTCCAATGGCTTAATGGTTCTTCTTGTCATAAGAATGACCACTAAAGCGGAGGCACCCATCAAAACTATAATTATATTAAGATATGTTATGATGAAATTTGAAACACTGCTTCGACTTGTCATCTTATTATCGAAATATGGAATGTTAATAATTGCATGAATATTTCCGTCTTTATCTTTTAATGGGAAATACGATGAATTGTATTTCGTTCCTTCAATATTTTCTTCACAAGAATAAAACATACGTTTTCTTTCTTTGATTGTCTCGTATGCTTTCCTATTGATAATCTTTGACTTGAACTTCTCAAACAATTTAGGTTGTGTTGTGTTGAGAAGATTTCCGTTCAAATCGTAAATATTAATATCCGTAAAGTGGTTTTCTTTAAATCTTTTAAGATATGTCGGATTTTCAATGTCAATTTTATTAAAGTCGTCTTCTATTGTCTTGACTATGGTTTTATTTTTTTCATATTGGAATTCCGTAGTCTTTCTGTTCAACGAGTTACGTATAAAGATAAACGAAGTGAAACCTGCTACAAGGAATGAAAATCCTAATGTCAGGATTATCGTAAGCTGCATTTTTCCGTGGAAACTTTGTCTTAAAATCTTGGCTTCCTTTCCTTTAGATAATCTGTAATATAGATAGTACATTATAGAAAGAACGAGGAAAATGTAGGAGAAAGGAGCGATGATGTCTATGAACCGTGGCTTTTCAATTGTTACGATAATTGTCTTATTTCCGTCGAATTCTTTTGTCAAGTGTTTGAAAATTCTTGTCTTGACGTACTCTTCATTCTTGTACCTGAAGTTCTTAAGTTCGTTCGGATAATTGTAAAAACCGTATTTGTATTGTAAAATATCGCCTTCATACGAACTGAATGAATAATTGACAAGATCCGGCATTATCACATTTTCATGCGAGGTGATGAGTTCCGGAATGCCGATATAATTCAAGATATATTCTTTGTAAAACTCAATGTATAAGTTATTTACCTTATTTGAATCAATAGGGGAGAGGTCGAGCTTAAATATATAATAACTATCAGTTGTAGGATCGTCAATCTGACTTAGTTCTTCACTGATTTTTCTTGTATAATTGAATTCTACAATTTCTTTAAATAATTCATTGCAATTTATCTCGTAATCGTTAAAATCTTTTATGATAAGAATTGTGCTTGTGTCGCATAATGTTACGACTTTGTTGTAATCTTTGATTTCTTTAAGGTTAAAATATTTTATGTTAAGATAATTTAAGATACTGTCATCAGAAGGGAAGTTATTGTCTTTTTGCCATTCGATTAGATTCTTATCTTTTTTTAACTTTTCTGTTACTTCCAAAATTGTTTTTTCAAATTTTTCATCCGATTCATCGCCGACAATATTGGCGAACCATTCCATTTCTTCACGTTCCTTATTTTCGTTAATGAGATAAAGAATGTAAGTTAACTGTATGGTCATTAGAGTTATAACACAAATATCTCTTATTACAGTCTTTCTTCTCAGGTTAGATTTCTTCTCCCATATCACAATCATATATAATGTTATCGCTACGATGTTTGTTATCAGTGAATAATGTAGGTCGATGACATTATTGATAATTATTTCAAATAATCCTCCTATTGCAAGCAGACTAACGATAGATAAGATATAAGATTGATTATCAAAAATTAAGATTCTCATTAAACTCATAATAAGAATAATGAGCGTGCAAGTCAATACACCTATGATTATGAGGAATATATAACTGTTTATGGTAGTATTGTAGATTTGAAGGAAGGAGAAAGGAATGTTTATGTTTGAGATAAGTTCAAATATTAAATATGTATATGAAAGTATAATAAAAATTAAGATAAAACTACTTAATATTATTCTCCAGTGATTCTTTAATGTTAATTCTTTTTTAAGATTTAAGGAAATGAATGTTATGTTTGTAAAGAATAATATTGCGAATTCTGCTAATGCACCGAGACTGAATGAATATTTGCAATCTTCAATCAGACATGATTTCCTGAATAAATCTGATGTCGAAATGAATAAATTATTTTGTAAAACTATGATTATTAAATATATGAATATACTGCCTATTAGGAATAATAAACTTTTTAATGTTTTATTGTCTTTTAGGCTTATAGACTTATATAGTTTTTGACTTAAAATAACGAGTGATTTTATAAAAATTATTAACAATAGAATCCCGATGATGTAAGATTCTATTTTATTCATCTGTGGTTGGTAATAAATATCGCAGGAAATTTTCTCATTTTCAACCTTGAAATTGATTTTATATGAACCATTGATTTTTGCAGGAAGGAATTGGTCGTTGTTTTCGGAATTTGGGTTATGATGGCAGAGTGGGGTGGAGGTGAATATTCTAATTGAGTCGAGATTTGTCGAAGTTACAAAATAATCGTTATGACCTTGACTGAAGATATTCTTGGCTGAAGAAATTTCTTGAAGAATTTTTTTCGGATCGTTGATGTCGGAGTTCCAATAAATGAGACTGTCGTTTTTGAAAAGATAAATCGCTAGAGTATTTGCTTTTTTTGTCGGGTAGAACTTCTCAGGTTCTTTGACGATACTTTTAAAATTGTTTTTGAAGTCGGAGGCGAGACTGTCGTGTTTGATTTGAATTGCTTCGAGTGAGCAGGAAATTTTCTTTAAGACTTTCTCCTCGCTGTTTTTTGATTTTATGATTACGTTACTGAAAATTAATACCAATACTAGGATAAAAAGATTCAAATATTCTTTTAAATAGCGATTATTCTGCATAAATACACGAATTTTAGTTTTAGTTATTATAAATCAGTGAATTAGTATCAATTCTTGTGCCTAAAAATTTCATTCGATTTAAGCGGCGATTTTGATTATTTTGAATCATACTTCATTTTGTTAACAAAGTCGCTTAAATCGCCTAATAATAAGGTTTTTTTATCTTTAGACTTTTTACGGTCAACAATGAGCATTTCTCTCTACTTGCGGTTCAAGGTTCACAACTCATAGTAAAAACATAAACCAAACTCGACCATTCTCCTGATTTTCTTGCTTTTCTATTTGATTTCCAACCTATTAGTACGCCTTTTAAGAAGTTGTTTTTGTTGTTCAAGTATTGTTCACTAAGCATGGAGATGTAGAAACTATCCCATTTAAGTGGTTCAATATCAACAAGTTGAAGATTTGTTTCTTTAAAAATATTTTTAATTGAAGTCTTAGAGAAGTGGTTTAAGTGACGTGGGACATCGTATGCAGCCCATTTGTCTTTGTAATATTCGGCATCGTATGATTTGTAGTTTGGAAGTGCCAAGACAAGTCTACCGTCATTTTTAAGCATTCTTTGCAGATGATGGATTTCTGTTTTTAAATCTGCGACATGTTCCAAAACATGCCACATTGTAATAATATCAAAAGAGTTATCAGGAATATTCTCTAATTCTTCAGGAGATAAAATCTTGCAATTTAATTTCTTTTCTGCAATTTTCCTGGCGTCTTCGCTTGGTTCGATTCCTGTTATATCACAACCATTTTCTTTTGCATATAATAGAAAATCACCAACGCCACAACCAATATCAAGTAACTTAGGACTATTGTCTGTTGTCTGTTGTCCGTTGACTGATATATCGAATTTATTCTTAATATTAATCTTCTTGACGGAATTATAAATTCTTGCAAAAAGTCCTTTTTTCTCTTCATTATGACTTAAATAATCCTCGGATTTGTAATAATCGCTTATTTTATCTGGAGTAGGGCAGGGGGTAGTAAATAATAGTTTGCAATCGTCACATTCTATTATTTCAAATTCTTCTTGTGTAAGAAAATAATCTTTCAATTTCAAAAACTGATGATTGTTTTCAGAATTGCACCAAGGACATTTTTTGCTCATAATATCTTATTTCAATAATTTATAAATCTATTTCACGTGAAACTAACGACCGAGAAAAACTGCGATGACAGAAATGTCGGCAGGGGAGATGCCGCTGATTCTGCTTGCCTGTCCCAAAGTCTGGGGTTTATGCTTTGTCAATTTCTCCCTCGCTTCCATAGTAAGAGAATTTAAAGCGTAATAATCAAAATCTGGACTTAATTTAACGTTTTCAAGTCTGTTTAATTTATCTGCGACTTCACGTTCTTTATCGATGTAACCTTCGTATTTTACTATTATTTCTGCTTCTTCAATTATGTTTCTTACCGATTCGTTGTTTAAATCGTAGTTTGTTTTTAGATAATCTACGCTTTCAATCATATCTCTGAGATTGATTTGCGGACGTGTCAAAATCTGTGCGAGACGCATTTTATTTGCAATTCCTGGTGTACCTTTTGACTCTAACAATCCGTTTATTTTATCAGGACTTATATTCGTTGTTTTTAGGAAATCGACTAATTCATTAATTTTTTCATATTTATTCTTGTAATGATTCAGTCTTTCTTCTGTAGCAAGACCTATCTCAAATCCTTTTTCTGTAAGACGTGCATCCGCATTATCCTGACGTAATAAGATTCGGTATTCGGCGCGACTTGTGAACATTCTATATGGTTCATCAACGCTCTTTGTGATTAAATCGTCAATTAATACACCTATATAAGCTTCATCGCGACGTAGAACTATAGGTTCTAAATCGTGAATTAAACGGTGAGCATTTATACCTGCCATCAATCCTTGAGCGGCAGCTTCTTCGTAACCTGTAGTTCCGTTTATCTGTCCTGCGAAGAATAATCCGTGAATTTGATGTGTCTCTAAGTTATGATAAAGTTGGTTAGGAGGGAAGAAATCATATTCTATTGCATAGCCAGGACGGAAAATTTTCGCATTTTCAAAACCTTCTATATGACGTAGTGCTTCGTATTGGATATCTTCTGGTAGGGAAGAACTGAAGCCGTTGAGATAGTATTCTACAGTTGTTCTGCCTTCTGGTTCTACGAACAATTGGTGGAAATCTTTGTCTGCGAAACGCTCTATTTTATCTTCGATGCTCGGACAATAACGCGGTCCGATGCCTTTTATTCTTCCTGTGAAAAGAGGTGATTTTTCGAAACCTTTTCTTAAAATATTGTGGACTTCTAATGATGTATACGCAATGTGACAACTGCGTTGTTGCTTTGGTTTTTCTACTTCTAGATATGAGAATCCGGTAACGTCGTCATCTCCTTTTTGTTCTGAAAGTTTGCCGAAATCGATGCTTCTTCCGTCGATTCTCATCGGAGTTCCGGTTTTCATTCTGTCTGCTTCGAAACCTAAAGAGACGAGCTGTTCTGTAATACCGTAGCTTGCGTTTTCTGATATTCTTCCACCTGAGAATGATTTTTCCCCGATAAATATCTTTCCATTCAAGAATGTTCCGTTGGTTAAAATGACGGTTTTAGAATAAATATCACCACCCATTTGACAATGTACGCCTCTTATTATATCACCTTCAACGATGAGCGAGTCGACATGGTCCTGCCAAAATTCGAGATTATTTGTCTTTTCTAAAACGCTTCTCCATTCTGCAGCGAACTCGAATTTATCGCTTTGTACCCTCGGACTCCATACTGCCGGACCTTTAGACTTATTAAGCATTCTGAATTGGATCATCGTCTTGTCGGCAACGATTCCCATCTGTCCGCCTAAAGCGTCAATCTCACGAACTATCTGTCCTTTCGCTATGCCACCAACTGCAGGATTACACGACATCGCTGCCATTGCGTTCATGTTCATCGTGATGAGAAGTGTTTTGTTTCCCATGTTTGCGGCAGCTGCCGCAGCCTCACAACCAGCGTGTCCGCCTCCTACAACAATAACATCATACTTGTCAAAAATCATATCTCTTATCTGTTTATTTCACGTGAAACGTATTATCTAACTCTTTAATTGTCATTAATTAACTTTATTTTGTTAGACGTGTCAATAAGTGTTATTGCATGATATATTGACGCGTCTCTAGAATTTTTAATTTTCAATTTTCAACTTTCAAATCTCATATCAAGGCACTTGTCTTCTTGTTTTCGCATCTCCATTTCGTCCTCTTCACATAAATCGTCAAAACCGATTAAATGCAAAACTCCGTGCGCCATAACACGATGTAATTCGTCTTTGAAACTGCGTTCGAAAGTCACTGCATTTTCTTTAATTCTATCAATGCTTATATGAAATTCCGCCGACAAAATAGTCTCACATTCGTTTAAAGGAAAGGTGATAATATCTGTATAAAAATCGTGACCTAATAAATCTACATTCATTTTATAAAGATATTCGTCGCTGCAGAAAGAATAATATAATTCTCCAACTTCCTTACCGTAACTTTTCACAAAATCTCTTATCCATTCTTTAACTCCCAACATCTCTTCTGTCAGGATTTCTGTGTCGATGAAATTGATGCTTATCATTCTTTATCCTTTCCTTTGTCTGTATTTTTCTTGAAGAAATAATCATTGATTTTTGCCCTGTAGAACGGATGATATTCGATGCTGTTCATCTTCAAAAATTCTTGTTGCTTCTTCAAGTTTTCTTGATATTCTAATTCGTCAATATCACGTTTTTTATAAGAACCTTTAAATTCTTCCGATTTACGTTTTTCTTCTTTATCACGTTCCTCTTGGGCATTTTGTGCCTTCAACATCCTTGATAAAATCTCTTTGTTACGGTTTATAGTCTGGTTAGTGATTCTTTTATTAACCAGGTCTTCTTCTAACTTCTCCATATCTTTGATGATTTGGTTAATGCCGTCATCGCCAGTCATACCGCTTTTCTTCATTTCATCCAACATTTCCTGCATTTGTTCGCGAAGCATCTCCTGTTGAGCTGCCATTCTTGCAAACTCCTCACTCATAGATTGTTGCGGTTTTCCTTCCTGTTGTTGCTGCTGTTGCATCTCCTTACGCATCTGTTCTAACTGCTTGCCGAGTTGCTCTTGCAAATCTTTCATACTTTTCATGCTTTGCTTTCCGCTCTGAGGTTTCTTGCTGTTCTTAGGTTTAGAACAAGAACCGCTCGATTCCATCATACTCTCCATATCATTGAGAGATTCTGATAACATCAAGGCTAAATTATTCATCGACATCATAGCTCTTTGCTGACGTGATGTTGCTGCTGTTAATGTCATCTCATTCATATCTTTCATGGCGAGACCTAATTGTTGGTTTATTTGCTGTAGCTCTGTGAAAATGAAGTTTTGAATTTCCGGTTGACGCATCGCCATCTTTCTTAAAGAATCCTCAACCATTGCGAAATTATCGACAATCTCTTTTTGTTTGCTAATTTTCTCAGACAAAGAAGGATCGTCTTTTTTCATTCTGCCGACTTCGTTCATCAGTTTTTCTTCTTCGTGCGAAGAACGAACTACATTCTCTAATAATATACGAACCAAATGTGCGTCTTCTCCTAATTGCTCCATGCCCGACATCATCATATTCATGCTGAGTTTTTCGGTCATTTCCTTCATTTTTTTGCCCGCATCATTCTTCTTCTGACTTGCTCCCGAATCATCATTGCTTTCTTCCATCTCGCCAGCTTCTTCCAAATCTTGATTTATCTCATTCTCCATCTTCTCGTCTTTGGAAATGTTAAATGGTTCTTGCAGACCTTTGTTTCTTTCCATAATGGAATCTAATTCTTGCGATAACTTATCAAATTGATTCTTAGCGTCTTGCGCACTTAAAGAGTCATTGTTGGATTCGTTAGTATTTTCTAATTTATCAGACAATTCATTCATCTTGTCAATCAAGTCGTTAAGGTCTTTTTCAACTTTTAACTGTTCTAATAATGACAGATTTCTGTCCATCATCTCCTGAAGTTCCTTGTTGTTTTTTTTGAGGTCTTGCATCATCTGCTGCATCTTCTCACGCGGCATCTCTTCAAGCATTTTCTCAATCTCTTCCATAAGTTTCTTCATCTCATCCGGAATGACTTCTTCAAAAAGCTTGTTGATCTGTTCTTGTTTCTTCAGCAATTCTTCTGAAGTAAGCTCGTTTTCTTCCATAAATTCCTGAAGTTCTTTCTGTTCTTCTTGAACTTTCTCCCATTCCTCCTGAATTTCCTTCTGTTTTTCAAGAAGTTCCTTCATCTTTTCTTTATCTGTCCAATCTAATTCTTTCTTCGACATCAGATCTTTAATCATTTCTTCGATGTCTTTGCGCAATTGGTCTAAATCGTTTGTCTTTTCCTCTAATTTTGAAATGATATTTTCTTCTGAAGAATCGGCAAGAGAATCAAGGACTTCACGTGTTGGAAGACTCATATAAAACAATTCTGAACGTCTCGACTTAGCTCCATTTATTCCATCATTATCCCAAATTTCGAAATAAGTTTTTACTTCGTCACCTGGGAACATCGTAAGAGTATCTAAATCAATGCTGTAATAGAATGAAGTACGAGTTTCATTCTTATTTATATCAATACGTTTTACGAAAGATTGATTAGGTTTGTTCTCTACTTCAAAATGATAAAGCAATTTTGTAAAACCATAATCATCAGCGATTAAACCAGAATAATAAGTCTGTTTGGAGAAATTTTCGTTGAAAGGTTGAACCTGAATCTCTGGATAAGCGTCAGGAATTACTTCCACCGTAAAAGGAATCGGATTGTTATTCTCGCTCCATTGATTTGAAATATTCACATAGAATTTGGAAGTCTGCAGAGCTTTAAAGTTATAAATGTAATCTTTCCTGTCTGATTTTAATTCGTGATTTGTTGAGTCGTGAAGAATATTCATCGATGTGACGTCAGAAGTATGGAAAATGAATTTCACTTCCGTGCCTTGCGGAACCATGATGCGAGTCTTTCCTGACAAAGTCTCATTTTTTCTCTTTATATATTTCGGGAAAGAGAGTTCGGTCTCATAATATAAGAGTGTAGGTGAAGGATTGACGATAATCTTTATCTCAGGACTAATATAATCACCGCCAGTAATATGGAAATTCTCACTTTGATAAATATTGTTGAAAACGTAACGGAAGTCGTTGTTAGAAAGTTTCGACATCATACGAGTTCCGGCGGAAGTGTTGATATAAAACTTTTCCGGAATCTTTTCTCCCGTAACGTGAATCTTAAATTCTAAATCTTCGCCTTGCGTGACTTCAATTTCTTTAGCTTGAAGTTCGACCTGGAAAGGAAGCGGTTTTTCATAAAACTTATCGTAATTGATAATTCTCTCGACGGGTTTTTGTGAGAAATCGGGGAAGAATATTATGAGAGCGATTAATGTGGTGAATGAGATTCCGAATATTTTGAGATATTTATAATTTTCTTTAAGATTTACGGCATCGCTGAATTTTATTGGCTGAAGATTCTTGGTTCTTTGTTCTATCGTAGCGATAAGAAATTCGTTGTCGGAATTGTTATTTATCTCATCGCTAAGTTGAAGCGTGTTGAGAAGTTTGTCTTTAATTTCAGGGAAGAATCTTCCGATTAAGACAGCGGCTTCTTTGTCGGACATCTTTTTTCTGAAACGAATGAGATTGACGAGCGGAATTATAAAATAAAAAATTGCTACGATTGAGAATATTGAAATTAATGTAATGAAAAGTACAAGTCTTATTTTACCGGAAAACCATGAGAAATATTCGATTCCGTTGAAGATGAGAAAAGACAAAATGAGAATCACGGTGCCAATTAAGGTACCTTGTATAAGGCGATTAAGATAAAATTTCTTTATAAAAGATTCTATTTTATCGTTCAGGATGTGATTGTATTTATCTTTTCCGTAAGAAAACATTACACCTAAATTAATAACCTGCAAAGATAATAAATAGTCAATAGACAATGGTCAATAGACAAATGATTTTTTAGCTAAGTTAAAGTATTTACCAGCTCGTACCAATAGAAAACTTCAATACATTTGGTAAATGCCTGACTTACAAGATATGCTCCTACAGATGATTCCAAAATTCGTCCCCACGACTTACGATCAATAATCGCTTGTTCAAAAGTCAAAGGTGAATAAACCGTAAAGTTAATAAAATATACTAACACAAAAAAAACTCCGCTAGGGAAAATTTCTCATGCGGAGGTTTTTTATGAATTAGGGAATTTCTAAGTCCCTTTATTATCTATTGGAGTTTATTTAACCACTCTCTCTGTCATTATGCCGTTTTCTGTTGTCACTCTCAACAAATAAATTCCATCTTGATAATGTGACATGTCGATGGTTTCCTTGTCGGAAACTACTTCATTGTCATAAACTACTTGTCCCATCGTGTTGAAGATGGTGATGCGTGTCATCGATTCTATTTCAATGTTCAGGATTCCATCTGTCGGATTTGGATAGATGCTCATATTGTTGGAAGTATTTTCTTCAACGCTTACAGGATCTACTGTAACACATTGTTCGCATGACATAGCATAATCTTGATAAACCACTCTGATGCAATATTCTTCTTCAACATTGCTTGGGAATTCTTCCACGAAAGAACCTGTTGTGATTGGCTCAGGTGTCAGGAGTTCGTCGCCACGGAATACCATCACGCCCAAAACATCTCCGTTTCTATTATCTTTGCTTCCTGATGTCAATTCAACATTGTCGATGTCGAGAATATATTGGTCGGTACAGTTGAAGTGACGGAAAGCGATATACAATTCACGACCTGCATAATCGCCGAGATTGATGGTTCTCTTAACCCATTTTGTCTGGCGGTCGCCTCTTGGATTTATTGTCTCTTCCCATACTGTCTCGAAGTCGTCGGCTGATGTGTTGCCTGTTGTTGACAATGCTATTCCATAATGTTCGTATGGATAACTCTCATCTTGAGCGCAGACATAGAACGAAAGCTGAGTACCTTCTTTGATGAGATATTTCTCTGCTGTGACGAGATAGTTGTCTGGAGTGAGAGCGCCGCCGAAAGTGTTGTTGAACGATTCTGACATCGCATAATGCTGACTGCCGTCGAATCCGTAACCCGGTTCCATATAGCCTGCTGAGTTTCTCCATTCAAGGTAGTCGCCGTCAGCGTCTATTGTTGTCCATCCGTCTAAAGTTCCGTCTTCGAAGTCGAAGAAGAATGAGTCGTTAGCATCAGGAGTTTCTTGTCCTGGAAGCACCCAGTTAAGAGCTGTTCTGCCGAAGAAGTTCTCGCCTGTGAGTTCTGTAGCTCCATCGAAGTTTTCGCATGATTCATATACCCAGGTGAATTCAGCGGCTTCACTTTCGCCTGTCGTGTATTTAGCAACGATTTTAGTTGTATGAGCTGAATTTTCCAAGTTTTCTACATCATGTTGATAATATTTTGTCGTGACTGTAGCTTCTAACTCATCATCTAAATAAATATCGTAAGAGAGCAATTCTCTGTTGCCTTTTGTCTCGCTAACCAAACTAATATCATCGACATCGATGTAGAATTGGTCGGTGCAGTTGAAGTGACGGAAAGCGATATAAATTTCTTGTTCAGCATATTCGCTGAGGTCTAACTTCTTGTGATACCATGCGCCTTGAGGTTTAGAACCGTTGCGGCTGTTATCTTGTAATTTTAATGCGGAGCGGTCTTTAGCTGTCAGTGTTTCTTCCCATATCATGGTGAAATCTTCAGGAGAAGAATTTCCTGTGGTTGAGATAGCGATGCCGTAATGTTCTGCCGACCAGGTAGCGTCTTGAGCGCATACGTAGAACGAAAGTTGAGAACCATCCTTGATGAGATATTTCTCTGAAGTGACGAGATAGTTGTCAGGAGTGAGAGCGCCGATTGTATCGTTGTTAAACGATTGTGAGATTACGCAATATCTACTTCCGTTATGACCATAGCCTGGACCCATGATGTCGGTTGTTATTCTCCAGTTGTATCCGTCGCCGTCAGCGTCTATTGTCTCCCATCCTTCCATAGAGCCGTCGTCGAAGTCATAGAAGAACTCGCCGCCACCATTACTGAATTCTTTGTCTTCCCACATAGCCCAGCCTGTTGCTGATACGGAGAGATTTTCCACTGGAGCGAGTATTTCGGTGAGAGTACATTCGAGAGTCATCTCATCCCAGATTTCAACGTAATCTACATATAATGTGTCGAAACCTTTTTTCAATACTGTGTAAGAATATGTACCTTTACGGAAACTATCCCATTCAAAACTGCCGTCGGCACCCATTTTTTCGGTATAATCATAACCTTGTCCAGGTTCTTCCAAGTTAGAGAAGATAACCTTAGCACCTTCAGTATTGTCGTTGCTGTTTGTCTTTACCACGAATTTAAAAGGAGTGAACATATCTTTATCCAAGGTGTTAGACCAAGTGATTTCTGATTCTGCTTTGTCGGAATAAATAGCACTTGCGCCCCATTTGTATGCACCCATGCCGAGACTGTTCCAGTCAGTGTCAACAAAAGTAGTGTCACTTACGTTTTCTGCCAAAGTCACGATTTCATCTGTATGGATATTTGTTCTATATACATTATATAAATTCATGAAATCACGACTTGGCTGATTGCTCAACATAGCTGTTTCGCCTTTGGAATTTTCCAAGAATCCTCTGATGATCCAAGTATAAGGGATTCCATAATCTACGGTATGGTCCCATGTTGTCTCATTGAATGAGATCCAGTCGCTATTAGAGTCGCCTACGTGAAGGCAAGCCGTTGCTGGGAAAGCGTCAGTAGAGTAGAAAGTAATCCAAAGAGGTTGAGTTCCGTCAATTGCTATTGGAGTGTTGAGGTCTAACTCCACGATTCCATTAGTTCCGTTTATGGCATAAGATTGTGTATGTACCAAAGTTTGAGGAGCAGTCTCTCCGCCTAGATAAATCTTAGCAGTGATGTTGCCAGGGTTTTTGTCGTAGTAAGCGAGTTTGGTAAGATTATAACCTGCGTATTCTTCTGTGTCAGGGAAACTGATACCCCAATATATGGAACCAGTTTGAGAACCTGCAGCGTTTGAATATTCGCCTTCGTCGTAATGAATCCAACCACCTTCGAATGGAGGAGTATGTTTATAAAGTACGATGTTATCTACAAAGTAAGCGTCGAGACCCGATGAATCCATGCCGTCTTTAGAATATTCCCACTTGTAGGTGTGTGTACCTTTTTTCACTGTATATTCTTTGTAAGTCCAATCGGTGACGCCTGTTGCCACGGCTTTCTGTACTCCGTCGATATAGAAGTAACCGTTGTCGAAGAACTGCTCGCACGATGATTTGTGATAGAAACTCATCTTGCCATCGAAAGGAACATCAACGGTAATCTCTATTATTGACTTGCCGTTATCGAGACCTTCGCATGATGACTTGATGGCGTAGTTGCCTTCGTAAGCGTTGTTTGTAATCACCCAAGGAGCGTTCATGTCGTTGCTGAAATCAGCTTGGTTGAGGTTGCCTGTCTCGAAGTCAACGACGATAGTTTCAGGAATGATTTTGTTCCAGCTCCATACCACGTCAACATCAGCGTTTTCGTTTATTGAAGCCTTGACGTCGGCGAGAGGAGTGTTTTGTGCTTGTATGGTAAACAATCCCATAACGCACAACAATGTTAAAAGAAAAAATTTTCTCATAAATGAATTAAGTTAATTTAGTTAATAATATTCTGTAGAAATGAATTGATTGTTATCAATTTTCTGAGTGCAAAGATAGTAAAAAAAAGCTATGAATCTTGAGTTAACTTATTTGATTTATGAGTTCTGCTGAGATGAGTTCAGCTTGTTTGATAACCGTATCTGCGCAACAATCGTTTTATAGCGATATGCATCTTGGTACTTACATTCTTTCCTACAGGAAAATGTAAAAATGCAATATCAATCAAATTTCCTTCATGAAATTGACGATTTTCTCGCAAGCTAAACCATCGCCGTATGGAGATATGCTCTTTGTATTTGTTGCTGTTTTTTTCTACAACAATTACACTTGTGCTACCTGATCTGTTTTTCTTCTTTCTTACAAATATATCACAAAAATAGTAAAAAAACAACCGCGTCACCAAAAATAGGTGACGCATGAACGTTAAACTATTGTTTATCTGAAACTTGTATTTTTTACTAAAAATAGAGTGACGAAGTCAGGAAACAGCATCTTGAAATTTCAGGATGCTGTTATTTTATATCGTAAATAATAATGATGTAACAATTATCTCACTACAAATTTATGACTTACGCCATTGACAGAATAGAAATATATGCCAGGTGTATATGACTCTACATTCAATAATATTTTGTCAAAAGTAGAATCTATTGTCTTTTTTTCTATCATTTTGCCATTGACATCATATATCAACATTTCTGCTTGTTCTCCTTTATTTAAATTATATGGAAGACTTATTGTGTTTCTTGCAGGATTAGGATAAGCATGAGAGAATGATCTTATAGTTTTTTCACTTGCTGATTCATAACCGTCAATGGAATAAATTTCTGTATAATTATCTCCTGTCGTACTATCAACCCAAAACAGCAATTTGTTTTGATGGATAATTTCCATATCATATTCTACATAAACATCCGCCCCCCAATTCTTTATGATATTACCATTTGAATCGTACATGCAGTGACAATAATGATAATCATTATCATAATAAGAAGATTTTGATTTTACCTTTATTAGGTCTGGCGCAAATACCCATATACTTATTTCACTATATCCCTCAAGTGGATATAATGTAACTTCTTTTTGTAGACTATAATCGGGATTATATATTCTCACCGTTACGTAGGAATCATCTTCTGGATACTCCAGGCTAAAATAATACTCACCAAACACTGTAGGATAAACACCTCCTTCAAAAGTATGTTCCAAGGTCATCTGTGCATTAAGTTTGTTTGTGAATAAAACACTAACAAATAATAACATCGTAAAGGTTTTAAATAAATGCTTCATAATTATTTACTCCGTTATATCCCATCGAGACGTCGGTTTTGATTTTAAATGATTAATGATTTAAATTTTTCTGCAAAGAAAATCTTTTATCAAACATCAACATCTTCAAACCATTGCCTTTATCGGGCATTATGCCTATTGTGGGCAGCTTGCCTTATTTGGGCAGGTTTTTCAATCTTTGGGAGTAATATTGGAAGAGGTCGGTTTTCAGTATGTGTGAAATGTGAAAGAGCTGCTCGGTGTCTATTATGTCTTTATAGAAAATCTTGTTCACCGTGCGGATGTTGATACAAAGCTGTTCGGCAAACCAGCGGTTGGTTTTCTTCTGCCTTCGCAGCTCCTCTTTGATTATCAATCCTATGTGAATTTCAGACCTCATTTGTTTTAGTTTCATAACGACATATAAAAAAAGCACGGACGATTCTAATCCATGCTCCAAGGTCCTGAGATTACCTATCCAAACAGAAAAGAACCACCCATGCTAAATAGTACGGGTGTCCTTACTTATTCGTCGTTTGGATTGCAATTAAAATTTCTCAGGTTTTAGGAGCAAATGCCGAACAAATAGTAAACACTATCTATAAATTATATGTCGTTCAATGTTTTACATAATTGATATGATTTAATGAATAAATGCAAAGATATAAAAATAATTAAAACATCTCCCACTGACTGGTACAAATTAGCACGGATAAAAATCTGTGAAAATCAGTGCAATTTGTGGGAGAGAAAATAATAAGACCGTTTTATACGTCATCTTTCGTCAGCCATTCCCATATAGGAATCACTTGAATTTTGTATCCGTCTTTCTCGATGATTTCATTTTCATGGTCGGTAATTATGAATAAATTATCGCATTTTGTAGCTTTGGCAGCGGCAATGCACCCTCTAATTTCGCGTTTTCTTGTCTTTTCATTTGATATTTCATAGCTAACCTGATATACGGCAGTGGTTTTGTTTCCATCACATACCACGAAGTCGGCTTCTGCGTTTCTGTTTTGGAAGTAATATATGTCATAGTCAGTATTAGCTTTCCTGCGCAACAATTCTAAATACACTATGGTTTCTAATCTCCAGCCGAGATTTTCTCCCGAAAAACTATTTTCGCGCTTATCCATAAATGCGACATCTATCGCATACGACTTTTCACCTCTCGTCCTTTCTCTACTTTTTGCGGAATATTTGTTTATAGTAGAAATTAAATATGTCTGATTCAAATATAGAAGATAATTGCCAAGTGTTCGTTCACTTTTTATACCTATTGTATTTAAAAGTTTTTCTTTTACAATAATTGTAGGGGTCTCGTTAAGGATATGATGAGTAAGTTTCTTTAATACATCAATATTGCGTATCTTATAACGTCTACTAATATCTTGTGATATGATGTTGTCTGTCAATGTATTTATATATTCTTTATGATTCTCTTCACTATTTATTAGTTCAGGAAATCCACCTTGTCTGAAGTACTCATCGAATGCTTTTGAAATCAAGCCTCTGTTTTTTGTGGTTAGTCGTGTGTAATCCAATTCCTTCATCACGCACCAATCTTTGAACGAGAATGGGTACAACTCAATCTTATGATGACGACCTGTAAGATGGGATGCCAATTCGGAACTCAGTAATTTTGAATTACTGCCTGTAATTAGGATATGTATTTTTTGTCGTAACAAACGATTGACAAATAGTGGACAACCATCAATATTCTGAATCTCGTCCAAAAAAAGATAATCAAACTTACCATAAATTTTATATAGTGTTTGTAAAACATTATCTAAATCATTGGTTTCTAAATTTATCAGACGTTCATCATCAAAGTTGACGTATGCGTAATGTACGCCAGCTTTTCTAAGCGCATTGAAACAAAGTGTAGATTTACCGCTTCTACGAACGCCTATTACGACTTGTGCGAGCTTGCTATTCAGATTTATCAAATCTTCCTCCTGCCTATGTATCAGCACCTCACTATCAAGAGCTTCAAGTTCATCCTGCTGCTCAAGTAATACCTTTTCGATTTCTGTTAAATTCATAAACTAAAACAATAGATTTACCACGCAAAGATAAAAATTTTTTTGTTCTAATACGGATAAATGACATGTTTTGTATATTTCTAATGCGGATAAGATGCAAGAAATGTCATTTGTTAGTGCGGATAAATGACATGTTTTATCATTTTCTAATACGGATAAAATGCAATATCAATCAGACTTCCTTCAAAAAATCG
The DNA here is from genome assembly GCA_045606865.1 of Bacteroidales bacterium. Classification (GTDB taxonomy): domain Bacteria; phylum Bacteroidota; class Bacteroidia; order Bacteroidales; family F082; genus Limimorpha. The sequence goes on along the minus strand of JAZUST010000033.1, from coordinate 57,839 downwards.
ACGATTCTTTTGCAGGCTGAACCGTCGCCGTATGGATTGACAGCCTTGCTCATCTTGTTGTAAGATTCTTCGTTTTCCAATAATTCTGAAACTTCATTGATAATCTTATCGTAATCAGTTCCAACGAGTTTCACAGTCCCGGCTTCTAAGGCTTCAGGACGTTCGGTATTGTCGCGCATCACCAAGACTGGTTTTCCAAGACTCGGGGCTTCTTCTTGAATGCCGCCGCTGTCGGTCAAGATGATGTCTGCTTTTTCCATCAAAAAAACAAAATTGAGATAATCAAGAGGTTCTATGAAGAAAGTGTTCCCTGATTTATCTTTGTCGTTACTGAAAATTTCTGCTATAGGCTTACGTACGTTAGGATTTAAATGCATCGGATAAACAAAATCGACATCAGGATATTTTATCGATAATGTCTTGATTGCATTACAGATATTTCTAAAACCTTCGCCGAAATTCTCGCGACGATGTCCTGTGATTAAAACTAATTTTCTGTCGTTATTAATCCTTTCAACATCGTAACCGCAATTCTTAATATTTTTTTGCAAAGTTAATGCGAGATTGTCGTCTTCTTTAATTTTATTAACGACCCAGAACAAGGCATCGATGACGGTATTGCCGGTGATAATTATATCTTGATTATCAACATTTTCTTTCAGAAGATTCTGACGGCTTAGTTCTGTTGGTGCGAGATGATAAGTCGCTAATCGTCCTGTCATTCGGCGGTTCATTTCTTCTGGCCAAGGGCTGTAAATATTGTTGGTTCTCAATCCTGCTTCTACGTGAACGACGGGAATCTGTTTGTAGAAAGCCGCCAAAGCCGCTGCTGTTGAAGTAGTTGTGTCGCCATGAACAAGAACGAAGTCCGTATTTATTTCATCAAGAACATCACGAAGTCCAAGCAAGACTCTTGATGTTATATCGTACAAATCCTGTCCCTGTTTCATAATGTTAAGGTCAAAATCAGGTTTTATCTCGAAGATGTCAAGAACTTGGTCGAGCATTTCTCGATGTTGGGCGGTAACACATACCAAAGTCTGAAATTCAGGGTCTTCCTGAAATTTCTTTACCAACGGAGCCATTTTAATCGCTTCAGGACGTGTTCCGAATACCAACAATACTTTCTTCATTTTTATTAATATTTGACCTGATTCTTAATTTATTTTATTTTATCATATTATTACCGCAGAAATCCAAAACAATAATATCTTTTCTATAATTAAGTTCTGCAAATTCTCTATGATTAACTAAAAAAACTACAATATCAGCTGTTTCGTATGCTACTTTATAATCAGTTAGTTTGAAGAGATTATTTTCTTTGACATTTGGTTCAACGACCATAATGTCTGGATTGTTACAAGCTTGTATCACATTGGTTGTTATAGATTTCGCAGGCGACTCTCTCAAATCGTCGATGTTCGGTTTGAAAGCAAGTCCCATCATTGCGACCTTAGGTTTACGATGGTTTTTAAGTTCGAACTCAAGCATGCAGTTCTTCACTTTCTCTGCACACCATAGAGCCTTGTAATTGTTTATCTCTCTTGCTGTTGCTATAATCTTAGATTCTTTCGGATAGTCAGCGGTAATGAAATAAGGATCGACTGCGATGCAATGTCCGCCGACACCGCAACCTGGACGTAAGATATTGACTCTCGGATGTTTGTTCGCCAAATCGATGAGTTCCCAGACGTTGATTCCTGCTTTGTCGCATATTATCGACAACTCATTAGCGAAAGCAATTTGTACGTCGCGAGAAGAATTTTCCGTCAGTTTGCACATCTCAGCGGTGCGGCTATTTGTTGAATGCAAATTTCCTTTAACAAAAATCTGATAAAATTCTTTAGCTTTATTTGTAGAAACTTCGTTGATTCCGCCTATGACGCGATCATTGTTTTCGAGTTCATAGATTACGTTTCCAGGAAGCACGCGTTCAGGACAATAAGCTATGTTAATCAAGCCTTTAAGTTCGGGACGAGTTTCATAAATAAGATTCATCATCTTTTCTGTAGTTCCTACTGGCGATGTAGATTCGATGACGAAGAGGTCGTTAGGTTTAAGGAGAGGAATTAGCATGCGAGTCGCTGCTTCGACGTAAGATATGTCGGGTTCGTGGTCGCCTTTGAAAGGAGTCGGGACGACGATAAAATAAGCGTCACTGACTTGAGGTTCGGTGTAAGCCTTTAGTTTGCCGTTTGTTACGACATCCTTAAGCAATTCCTCCAAACCAGGTTCAATGATATGAAGTTGTCCTTTGTTGGTTGCCTCTACGACATCTTTATTAATATCTACACCAATCACATCGACACCATGCTTAGCGGCAATGATCGCCGTTGGCAAACCGATGTAACCCAATCCCATGAAACACGCTTTCATCATACAAATTTTTATCATTTGCAAAGATACAAAAAGTCAATTGATAACAGACAGCAGACAATGTTTTTTTTAAAAGTATGATATTACTTTAAAGATATCAAAGTTGTGCGGCATACCCTATATATGTATCGATGGTAAATCTACTGACGCAGGATTGTATCGTTGCAAACAAAAGAAAAATCTGAGAACCCGAGAATAAAAACTCTCAGGTTCTCAGATTCTATAATTTTCAGTTTTTATTTAATAGCTGCTATTCCTGGAAGTTCTTTTCCTTCGATAGCTTCTAGCAATGCTCCGCCACCTGTTGAGACGTAAGAGACATCGTTCGACATGTCGAATTTATTGATGCAGGCAACAGAGTCGCCACCGCCTATCAATGAGAAAGCTCCGTTCTTGGTTGCTTCAACGATGGCTTCTGCTATAGCGCGTGAACCATTGCTGAAATTGTCGAATTCGAAAACACCGCATGGTCCGTTCCATAAGATTGTCTTAGAATTCTTAATCACGTCGCCAAATAATTCTCTTGTCTTAGGACCGATATCCATACCTTCGTATGCTTCAGGAATATCCATAGGATCGACGATCAATGTATTTGCGTCATTGCTGAAGTCATCTGCAACAACAGCATCAACAGCCAATACCAAGTTAACGCCTTTTTCTTTTGCTTCTTCTAATAATGACAATGCTAAATCTAATTTGTCATTTTCACATATCGACTTACCGATGTTACCTCCGAGAGCTTTTTTAAATGTATATGTCATTCCACCACAGAGGATGAGGTTATCTACTTTTGTGAGAAGATTTTCAATAATATCGATTTTTGTCGAGACTTTAGAACCGCCCATGATGGCAGTGAAAGGACGTTTGATGTCTTTCATCACCTTGTCGATAGCTTCTACTTCTTGTTTCATGAGGAAACCGTACATCTTATGGTCAGAATCGAAGTAATCGGCGATGAGAGCTGTTGAGGCATGAGCGCGGTGTGCTGTTCCGAAAGCGTCGTTGATGTAATAATCGGCGTATGATGCTAATGTCTTGGTAAATTCCTTTTGACTTTCTTTGAGTACTTTCTTTGCTTCGTCATAACCTTCTTCGCCTTTTTCTATGCCGCGTACCTTGCCTTCTTCTTCTGCATAGAAACGGAGATTCTCGAGTAAGAGAACGTCACCAGGTTTCATAGCGGCAATTTTATCGGTTGCTTTCATGCAATCGTCAGCAAATATAACATCCTTACCGATGACTTGACTGAGGTAGTTGACGATGTGTTTGAGAGAGAATTTTTCGTCAGGATTTTTCTTTGGACGTCCGAGGTGTGACATCAAAATCAGCATGCCGCCGTCGTTGATGACTTTGTTGATTGTAGGCATCGCTGCACGGATACGAGTATCGTCAGTAATATTGAAGTTCTCATCCAATGGAACGTTGAAATCTACGCGAACAATAACGCGTTTACCTTCGAAATTTACTTGTTCAATGTTTTTCATAATTTATATATTTTAAATGATCGGTTTTCAATTTTTTTAGTGTTTCATATTTATGTTTCGTTGCTTTTGCGGCAACCAGGCACATTGTGTAACCTTCTTTTCCATCGAGGAATCCTAGTCTGACAAAATAGTGTTTTACGAAGAAAAAGACTGGAGAAACAACACTTAATAATCCCGCGTTTTTCTTTCCTTTGTCATAATAATGTTGTGCTCTCATCTCAGCGAATTTAAAAACTTGTTTCTCGAAGTCTTCGGGTTTAGAATATGAGAAATGTAATAAATCGCCTTTGAGATGTATCTCTTTCATCTTGGAAGTAAATTTGATGATTTCATGTACGATACCTTCCCACTTGCCCATATTGCGGTTCCAGATTCTGATTTTTTTGTCGGGATAAAATCCTGAGTGATGGATCCATTTCCCGCAATAGTTATTCAATCTGTTGAATGAGAATACATGGTTGTCGGGAGTTTCTGTTTCCTTAATTTTTAATATGGATTTTTTAAGTTCGTCAGACAATGCTTCGTCAGCATCCATCGACAAGATCCAGTCGTTGGCAGCCAATTCGTTAGCAAGGTTTTTCTGTTCTGAATATCCCAGCCATTTTTGCTCTATGAATTTGACATTATATTTTTCGCATATCGATTTTGTTTTGTCGGTAGAAAGAGAATCGACTACGACAATTTCATCGGCGACATCTTTTAACGATTCCAGACATCTGCCTATTTTGTCTTCTTCGTTGAGTGTTATTATGGTTACTGACAACTTCTTCATAACTTAGCGGAATAGGCGTTCAACTTCTTGGATTGTTTTAGGTAATACCAAAACCACTACTCTGTCTTCTGCTTGAATTTGGAAATTACCTGTTGCGATATAACTGTCTTCGCCTCTGATGATGCCACCTATGATAGTTCCTTCTGGCATATCGAGTTTATTGATAGGTTTACTTGTTACTGTAGCACCGTCGCGTACCACAAACTCAACGATGTCGGCATCGATACCACTGAGGCATTTGAGTGAAGAAACATTACCACCTAAAGTGTAGCGTACCATATAACTTGCTGCGATAAGTTTCTTGTTGATGATGGTGTCGATGCCTATATTTTGTGATATATCAATATAGTCGATATTTTCCACCATAGCAATAGTACGTTTCACACCGAATGATTTCGCTTGTAGACAAGTAAGAATATTAGTTTCGGTATTGTCTGTCATGGCGATGAAAGCATCCATGTCTTTGATACCTTCGTCTTCCAGCAAGTCGACGTTTCTAGCATCTGCGTTTATGATTAAAGTATCAGATAGGAAGTTGGCAAGTTCGGCGCAGCGTTTTTTGTCTATCTCTATGAGTTTTATGTTGAGGTCACTCTCTAGACGTTTTGCTGTTAATTTTCCGACACGGCTGCCGCCCACAATCATTACATTATTGATATTGAATTTTGTCTTGCCGCTGAGTTGCATCAGTTCTTTTATGGCGTGAGGTTTTGTTACGACATAAACGAGGTCACCTTCTTTAAATACATCGTGAGCTTTAGGGATGAAAGTATTCTGACGACGATGTATGGCCAATGCTCTGAAGTCGATATGCTTAAGATTCTCGATTAATTCTTCCAATGTTTTACCGATAGCTTTGGCATTGGGTTCCAACTTTACCATCAGCAATTCTAGTTTTCCACCAGCGAAATCGTGAGCTTCGGTAGCGACATTTTGTTTGAGCAGATTTATGATTTCTTGTGCTGCTATATCTTCTGGGGAGACGATTCCATCGATGCCGAGATCTTGGTAGATACGCCACGATTCCTTGCTGAGATTTTCCATAGTGTTGACGCGCACAATAACTTTCTTGGCACCCAACTTCTTTGCCAAGATACCTGTCAGAAGGTTGATATGTTCATCATGCAATACTGCGATAACCAAGTCTGCTTTCTTCACGTTTGCTTGTTGCAACACTCGGATAGATGTTGAGTCGCCGACGATTGTCATCAAGTCCGACTGTGTTTCAATCATCTTGAGAAGTTCTTCATGCGGGTCAACGATGGTGATGTTGTGATCGCCATGTTCTAATGCTTGTGCTAGGTGCATTCCAACTTCTCCGTCGCCTGCTATGATAATATTCATGATTTAATTTTTAACAAATGTAACAATTTTATTTCAATATCTCGAACTTTTCCCAGTCGCGATGTACGATAAAATAATTTCTGAAATCAGTCAAGGATTGTTTGTCTATTTCAACTTCTAATATATCTTCCTTGTCGCCTTCAATTTCCGACACAACTCTGCCTTTTCCGTTAACCACCTTAGTTTCTCCTATATAAGTTATGTCGTTGTGGTCGGTGCCGACTCTGTTAACGCCAATATAGTAAGCCTGATTTTCTATTGCTCTTGCTGAGAGAAGTGTGTTCCAGATATACGATTTTTGCATTGGCCAGTTGGCGATTAATATAGCGAGGTCATACTCGAAATTACCATTGTCATAATTGTTGCGTAACCATACCGGGAAACGAAGGTCATAACATATAAAAGGTCTTATTCTCCATCCTTTATATTCAATGGTAATCAATTCTGTTCCGTTGTTGAGTTCTTTCTCGCTTCCCATGAAAGTATGACGTTTGTTGTATGAATGATAACTTCCATCGGGATTCATCCAGATTAAAGTGTTGTAGTTCTTTTGAATCTGAGAAGTTGAAGAGGTATGTTGACTGAACGAAGTGATAAAACTTCCGCATATTACGCAGTTTCTCTCTTTTGCTTTGGCGCGAAGCCATGTCATTGTTGGTCCGTTTTCGTCTTCAGCAAAAAGTTCTGCTTCGGCAGGAAATCCTGTGGTAAATGTTTCTGGCAATATAATTATATCTCTGTCATCTTTGATTCTCTTGAAGATATCATCGAGATGATTAAAATTCGCCGAAGGATCTCGTGCAATTATGTCGCTCTGCACGCAAGCAATCTTTAATGTCATGGTTTAACTTTTAATTATAACTCATAATTTTATCTTTTCGTTTAAGACCTCGGAGTGAATCATGTTGTTATCGACTTGGAATTTCTTCCAACTCTGTGACGTAAATCATCCTTTGATTGCGATTGCCTTTCTTGTAATAATCTACCGATTGCAAGAATTTACTGAAAGCGAATTCTTGTATCATAACAAGTTCGTCGTCATTTGTGATATAAGCATATTTATGGTCGATATCATCGTCGAGAAATTCTTCTATCAGATAATCAGGTGCTTTAGGTTTCATAGGATATGTGGTGACAACACTTTCGGTGCCGTCTTTTGTTACGAGAGTAAGTCTCTCTTCGAAAGGAGAATTAATGATTGAATCGCGTCTGTTTTCAGCGATATCGGTAAGAAATGCTTCAAAACGAGCGTCTTTAAATGAGTTAAGTAAATTTAGCATTCTTATGGTGTCGACGTCGACAGGAGTTCCGTCGAGGTGTTTCATTTCAAATTTAAGGTCACCAATTCTATTGATTACGAATCCCGACCCAGGAGAGTTTTTAAATTCTAGTTTGAATGAGGCGATGTCGCGCATTTCTGTAGAATATATAGTATGTTTGCGCCAGTCTTCTTCGTCTGTCGAGAAACGAGAACTAACGAAACCTCTGAAACCATGAAGGTGAACAATATAAGCTTTGTCGGCACCTTCCTTCAAGACGTAAGTGCCGCTATTGTCTTGTGTTACGTTACCGATATAGAACACCTTGGTAATTGTTTCGTGAGGGAATAATTTAATCTTGTTGAAAAGATTGATGCGTGGTACTATTTGGTATATTTCAACTTTGGTGTTGGTACCTGCCATGTCTCTAATGACATTATTATGTGATGACAATGCAACAGGCATCTTGATTCTCAATTTATCGAGGGTGTAAAGAATATTATCTATCATTTGAGGTTGAGCTTCATATTTGCCGTTAACGGTCCAACCTGTATCTTGTCTTTCGAGGAGCACTGTGTTGCCGCTTTTGTCGGCGAAGAACATCCGTGTCACAGAAGCCGTATCACGGACGGTAAAGTCATAGGCGTCACCGCGTAATGAAGATAAGTATCTGTTATTCCATAAAAGTACGCCTGCTATTATGATCAGGATTGCTGTAATGATTATTGTTAATCTATTTTTTTTCATTGTGGATATTTTTTATTTTGAATATTTTCTTTTTCTGATGAATGCCAAGATAAAACCAAAGACAACGACCAAGGCGCTTGGAACTATCACATTCACAATCTGCCATAACATAGTGTCGTTATTGACTTTGTTCATGTCAAGAAGACGGATCTTCAGTTCGCGCGACCTGATACTTATCAGTCCTTCGCCATCGATGAGATAACTGATGGCGTTCTCAATAAATTCTTTGTTGCCATAAGTCACCTGTGTATATTGGTCGAAACCGAGTGGCAGCGGGTAACCTTTAGGGATATGGAATTGGTTTCTGATGATATCGCCATCGGCTACAACTATCATTGATGTTTCTAAACTGTTCGACAAGAAACCGATCTCTTCCGACTCAACGATGGCAGACGACATTCTGTTGGCATATAACGATTCAAATGTTCCTTTAAGCAGATATGCCACGTTTTGACCTTTTTGAGAGAACATACGTTTGTCTGGTGCCTGACGTAAGAGACTTAGTGAGATGAATACCGGAGCGGCCGAAATCTTGCTATAATCTGATGTCTTCAGCAAAGGTATCTTTTGTATGTCGGAATCGGAGACGACGGGGTCGATAGAACTGACAAAGTCGGCTTTTATAGGATTTATATTCTTGACGATATTGCTGTTAGATGCAGCATTAAGCAGCGGGAAGTAATACCATCTGAAATATTCAATTTGTGCTTGACCACCCATCTGTCCGGTTCTTAAAGCGATAGCGGCGGCATTATAGTCGAGCATGAGATTCTTGTTGAGACGCAATCCGTATTTGAAGAACATGTCGTCAAGTTTTAAATCTAAACTATTACCCATCGTTGACTCAGAACTTTGGAGACTGTCCATAGAAGCGAATACCGGGTCGATGAGCCACAACACCTTGCCACCACGCATTATATATTGGTCGATGATAAACTTGTCCTTTTCGGAGAAAGGTTGGGTTGGTTTTGCTATGACGATAGCATCGTATCTGGATGTGATGTAGATGCTGCTGTCGCTTCTCTCGATTCTTTTGTTTAATGCCGTGATTTGTTCGTTGATGGTAACTCTGTCGACAACATACTTCTTGGAAAGAGTTTGTGTGATGTCGTAGACTTCTTTTTCGCTGAGTTCGCCATGACCTTCGATGAAAGCGATATTAGGACGATTTTTTTGCGTGAGGTCTTTTATCGCACTGATGAATTTATATTCCAGATTTTGTGCAGAGTTGTTCAGAGCGTCTTGTGACGACTTCCCGACCTGAGTGTCAAGTAAGTCGAGAGGAAGTTCTTTGTTTTTATAACTTACCAAAGCGCAGGGCCAAATCACAATCTGTTGTGCGCCGTCCTTTGTTTGTATTGAGAGTTCTGTAGGATTCAATCCGCTCTGATATAGTATTTTGTAAGTCTCACTCCTTTCTGCAGCATCATTGCTCTCGGAAGGATTGATGAAGTCGTAGTCGATGAATTTACTATAGGCACGGAACTCATCGAGCATCTCTTTTGTTTCTTTTCTCAACTTCTTGAAACCTGCAGGGAATTCTCCTTCGAGATAAATTCTGAAATAGACATAGTCGTCGAGGTTCCTTAATATTTCTTTTGAAGTATCTGATAAGGTGTAACGTTTCTCACTAGTTAAATCGAAACGTGTATAAACAAAAGACGCAATGATATTAACAACGACAATAATTATCAATGTTATGATAAAACTTATCAGTTGACTTCTCTTCAAATTTTTACGTTCGTTTTTCATCTTCCCTCCTTATTACCATTTACGACTTGACAAAACCAATTTGGTCATCGATAAAAATAAAACTATCACACTGATGAAATAGAGAATGTCGCGAGTGTCGATGACGCCACGACTTAAGGAACTATAATGTGATGATATTCCAAGATGTTGGATAAATAAATCTACTTTGCCAAAGAGTGCCAAGGAATAAATCATATCGAAACCGATGTAAAGGAATCCGCATAAAAACACTGAGAGTAAAAACGCCAGAATTTGGTTGTTGGTGACAGAACTACAGAATAATCCTATTGAGACGAAGGTCGCGCTGAGGAAGAAGAGTCCGATGTATGAACCCCAGATTCCGCCACTGTCGACGTTGCCAACAGGGAGACTGAGGCGATAGACCGAGAAAAAGTAGATTAAGGTTGGAATGAGTGCTAGTAATACTAGTGCCACGCCTGCGAGATATTTTCCCCATACAATCTGCCAGTCCGACAATGGTTTTGTGAAGAGCATCTCTATCGTGCCGGTACGTTTTTCTTCGGCGAAACTACGCATAGTGACTGCAGGAACCAAGAACAAGAACACCCATGGTGCCAAAATGAAAAGACTGTCGAGGTTGGCATAACCAAAACTCATTATGTTAAAGTCACTTTGAAACACCCAAAGAAACAATCCGGTGATGAGAAGAAAAACCACTATCACCATGATCCCGATTAGTGAGTTTAAGAAGTTGCTTATTTCTTTTTTAAATAAAGCGTACATATTTTTAATTAATTAGTTACCAGTTTACAAAAATACGATTTTTTTTGTAAAAATATTGTATTATTTCTTTAAGATTAACGTATCATATTAATGATTGGTGGTTAATGACAATGTTGTCACTAACCACCAATCATTATTTAATGTTAATTATCAATTATTCATTTTACAGAGTGCTGCTGCTCCCAAAATCGCTACGTTATTGTCAGGTAATTCTGATACTCTCACATCGACGGAGTCTTTGTAAACGAACAACAGATTCTCAGCGAATGACTTTCTTACCGGGTTCAAGAGGACGTCGCCGGCTTTGACAGGACCTCCCATCAGGAAGACTGCTTCCGGTGATGAGAAAGAACATGCGTTTGCCATGGCGAGACCTAAGATGTAGCCCGTCTCTTCGAATATCTGCAATGCCAACGGGTCGCCTGCGTTTGCTGCGTCGCCTACTGCCTTGCTTGTCAATTCTTCTGTTGGGATTTTTGATAATACACCATCGTATGAAGGATTCTTTTCCAACATCTCTATTGCTGTGCGACGTATGCCTGTCGCTGAGGTGTAAGTCTCGAGGCAACCTTTCAATCCGCATCCGCATTGACGACCGCCAGGAATTACAATCGAGTGACCGAGTTCTCCGGCACCGCCTGTAGCACCGAGGAGTAACTTACCATCGACGATGATACCTGTTCCGACGCCCGTTCCTAAAGTGAACATAATTAGATGTTTCATGCCTTTTCCGCCGCCATAAACCAACTCGCCGTAAGCTGCTGCGTTAGCATCGTTAGAGACAACGACTGGAACATCCATATATTTCTTCACGATTTCCTGTACGTTGAAGTCGCCTTTGAAGTTGAGATTGGTAGCTCCGCTGAAAGTGCAGTTGTAAGTGTTGCCGTTAGGAGCGCAGATGCCAATGCCGTCAATCTTATCGAGTTCGCTTTCATTCATCATCTCTTTGACGAGGTCGGTGATGTCTTTAAGATAAACATCGATGTCGAAATATTTGTTTGTTGGAATGTTACGACGAGCTACTATTGTACCGTCTTCGCGAACCAATCCGATGTCGGTATTTGTTCCGCCTATATCAACGCCTATTGAATATGTATGTGCCATAGTTTTAAGATTTGTTTCTGCAAAGATAATCTTTTTTAATTAGCAATGAGGAATTAGGAATGAGTTAATTATTTCTTAGTATCTACGTGAATGATAAATTGGTAGTTTATGGCTATATGATATGAGGAATTTGTAAAATCAGTGTAATCGGGATAAAAATAATATATGATAGTAAATAGTTTTACTATTTTTTGTAAATTTGCACGTTTTTAAAATATTGAAATATGAGAAGAAAATCTTTACTTTTAGTTATGATAATGATAATTATTGGTTCATTATCGTTTGTTAACGCTCAAGAAAAGAAAAAATTAATCGGTGATTATTTGTCTATCAGCGGTTGGATGAACATCCAATATGATTACGAACACCAGCTTAAAAACGATGGAATAACATTAAATGAAATAAATACGTTTAATGTTCGTCGCGCTCGTCTCGACATCAAAGGCAACATCAATCCATATTTAGAATTCCGTTTACAAGGCGACTTTGCTGTGAGTCCAAAAATGGTTGATGGTTTCGTGAAAGTCAAGTTGGCAAAATATTTCAACATTCAAGCCGGTCAGTTTAAGATTCCTTTCACATTCGAAAATCCACAGTCACCTCTTACACTCGAAGGTATAGAATACGCACAAGTCATCAGCAAACTCTCTGGTTATAGCGATGTTTGTCATGTCGCTACATATTCAGGCGGTCGTGATGTCGGTGTGATGTTATACGGCGACCTTTTCAGTTTTGAAAATAATGGGAAAGAGATACCGATTCTTACCTACAAATTAGGTGTTTTCAATGGTAACGGCATGAATAAGAAAGATGCTAACCTTGGAAAAGACATTGCAGGTAGCATTGAAATATGTCCTGGCGTTAAAGGTTTGAAACTTGCAGCATCTTATTATGATGGAAATTATTTACTTGATAATGAATTTAAGATTAATGATACATTAACGATCAATCATAAAGATAATTTTGCTAACAGAGATCGTCTTACTTTCGGAGGTAAATACGAAAACGATAGATTAACAATACGTTCAGAATATATTTACGGTAAAACAGATATGGCAGATAAAGATGGTATCTATCTTCTCGAATCTGACGGTTTCTATGTAGCAGCAGGTTATTGGTTCAATTATACTTGCAAGAAAACCGGTGTTCAACACAAGATTCGTCCTGTAGCACGTTATGATTTTTTCAGAGAAGATGTTACAGTAGTAAATACCAACTCTACATATTATATGGTCGGTGTTGACTGGTGGCCAATGCAAAACCTTCGTCTTTTGGTCAACTACACATTGAAAGATAAAGTGGCAAACGATAACTTCGGTCATTTGTTCCAAGCACAACTTTCGGTTAAATTTTAATAAACTTGAAAATCTGAGAAATTGAAAAGCTGAAAATTCATTTCTCAGATTTTTTTAATACTCATAAATTATACACTTCAAATTGCTAAAAAATGAAAACAAGAAAACTTAAAACGTTATTTTTTAATGAAGAATGGCTTATAGTATTATTGGGATTTGTGATCCTCGCCTTAATCGCCATCTTCCCGGAATTTATGAATAACATCAAAATGTTAAAAGTAAGTACACTTGATACAACAGCAGGTTGGTTAAACACTGCATATACTTTTGTATTTTTATTTCTTGTCATATTGATTTCTGCTCTAGCGATGAAAAAACCTGTCAAAGGTATTTTCCTTTCGTTTTTGGTGATTTTCATACTCACGATGTTGGCTCAGTTATGCGCAAGTATTCCTTTCTGTAAAGAATACGGACTTGAAGCAGTGCTTTTTGCAGTTCTCTTCGGTTTGATTATTAGTAATGTGTTCGGTGTTCCTGAATGGATGAAGGTTGCCATTCAAAGTGAGTTCTACATCAAAATAGGTATTATCTGTTTGGGAGCGACAATCATCTTCGGAGAAATAATTAAATCAGGAGCATATGGTTTGGCACAAGCATTAATAGTTGTTTTGGGTGTATGGTATTTCGCTTTCTGGATCTCGCGTAAATGGTTTGGCGTTGATGATGAGATGTCGACAATGATTGCAAGTTCTGTAAGTATTTGTGGCGTTTCTGCAGCAATCGCCACTTGCGGCACAATCAGAGGTAATCAGAAGAAACTCAGTTATGTCATTTCATTGGTTATGGTCGTGGCGATACCTATGTTATATATCATGCCTCTGTTATGCGACTGGATCCTTCCAATTATATTTCCTAATAATGAGATTGCAACACAACAAGTTGCTGGAGCATGGCTCGGCGGAACTATCGATACAACTGCCGCTGTTGCTGCTTCTGGCTCGATTCTAGGAGATGTGGCAGGTGATACCGCTGTTATAGTAAAAGCATCTCAAAACGTTTTGTTGGGCGTCGCAGCTTTCTTTATCTCGTTGTACTGGTCAGTGCGCGATACCAATAGCGTCATGGAAACAAAAGGCGTCACAATCTGGCATCGTTTTCCAAAATTCGTCTTGGGAATGATTGTCGCTTCTGCAATATTCAGCATTTGGTTTAAAGGCGGAGTTGAGATAGATGGAGCAATGGTGAAATATAAAGCCATCGCCAAAAACTTCCAAGGAATATTCTTCTCAATAGCATTTGTGTGTATTGGTTTGGAAACACGTTTCAAAGAAATATTTACAAAAGAAAATACACCATCGCTGAAAGCATTCTTGACGGCGCAGACATTCAATATCATATTCACCTTTATCGTGGCCACGTTGATATTCGGATTCATCGCCAATTAAAATGTGATAAAACATAACAAAACAGGACGTGAAAATTTTTGTCGCGTCCTGTTTTTATTTTCAGATTCTCAAGTTTTCAGATCCTAAAATCCTTCGTAACTCTTCAGCTCTATCAAAACTGAATTCATCTCGTATTGCGATGAATATAATTCCAACATGGCGTTTTGATAATATTCCACTTCCATCACATAGTCGATGAGGTTCATCTCGCCTTTCTCAAAAGCTTTCAACAACAATGCTTGACTGTCGAAGTCTTTCAATGATGCAGCGAGCGTGCCGATGTTTTCTTGCAACGATTTAGCTTTCGCAAATAAACTTGAAAGATAGTTATATGTGACCGCTTTCTCGTTTGTCATCATCATCTCCGTCGCCTCGGCTTTCATCTTGGCGCTCTTCACAGAACCTTTGTTATGCCATAACGGCAACGACAATCCTATGTGTGGTCCGTGTTCTTTCTCATCTTGTCCTATCTCCATGCCGTAACCAATATTGATAGATGGAATCCATTCGTTTTTCTTCAGCTTCACATTCTGCTGGTCGATGGCGATCTGCTGACGCATCTGCTCGAAGACAGGATTGCTCTGCTCCACATTAGAATACCATTCGTCGAAATCTTCTGGCAAGACGACAAGAGCGTAGTCCTCGTATTGGAAGTCGATGTCGTTGCCGCCATTCATGGTCTTGAGATTAGCCATGAGGTTGTCGTAATGAATCATCTCTAAATCGTAATTGTTCTTCGCATTGGCGAGGTTCATCTTCGACTTGTTATAATCCAAGATGTTACATTCACCGAGTTCCATCATCTTCTGATAAGCGTCGGCAATCTTAACGGCATTGTCGTAAGTCTGCTTGAACAACTTAATCTTTGTCTTGCAGAAAACCAATTCAGTACAAAGATTCTGAACTTCAGTCAAGACGTTCATCCTTTCAATTTCATATTGAGAAGCGATGACCTGATCTGTCATCTTGATGATCTTATTCTGATTTGAATAGACTGTTGGAAAAGCTAATGTCTGTGACAATCCGAGTTTTACTTTGTTACTTTCAGGACCGAATTTATAGCCGGCTTCAATCTCAGGATTTTCGACGAGAGAGTAAGCGTCGTTCTCTGCTCTGTCGGCAAGATTATGTTTCTGATGAGCCGCCAGGACGGTGCTGTTAGCTTCTATCGTATCTAACACATTCTGATAAGGATGTTGAGCGAAGACTGTATTGATGCTCAGCATTAATATCAATGTCAATATATTTCTTTTCATGGCTTTAATCATTATTTTGTGATATAGGTTTTCTTGAATAAATCATTTCGTAGATAATCGGAATGACGTACATATTAAGGAATGACGATGTCAGCAATCCGCCGAGAACCACCACTGCCATAGGACTTTGAATCTCGTTGCCTGATGCTGTTCCGTTCATGACCATCGGGATAAGTGCCAAGGCTGATGTCAAGGCTGTCATGAGAATCGGGGTGAGACGGTCTTTTGAACCATCGACGATAGCCTGACGTAATGCGTTACCTTGTGATGCTCCGAATTGATAACGTGAAATCAACAAGATGCCGTTACGTGTGGCGATGCCGAATAAGGTAATGAAACCGATTATCGCAGGGATGCTGACGGTGTTTGATGTGATGAAGATTGCGAAGACGCCGCCTATCAACGCCAAAGGAAGGTTCAACAAAACTATTGTCGATAATGTCACGTCTTTAAATTCTCCGTAGAGAAGCAAGAATATCACGAAGATAGCGATGATTGTCATTATCATGAGGGTTCTTGATGCTTTCTTCGCGCTTTGGAACTGTCCGCCGTATTCCACCAAATAATTCTCAGGAATGTTGACATTGTCGTTGACTCTTTGTTCTATCTCTTCAACTATACTTACCACGTCGCGACCTGCTGTGTTGGCGGAGACGACGATCTTACGTTGTACGTTCTCGCGGCTGATGCTGTTAGGTCCGCCCACAGAGACAATCTCCGCTACTTCTTCAAGAGGAATCATCACGCCATCGCCGTTGACAATCATAGCTGATTTTATTCCTTCTATGCTTTCTGTGTAGTTTTCGTTAAGACGTAAGACGAGGTCGAAACTGCGTTGTCCTTCATAGACTTCAGAAATCTTATCGCCGGAGAAAGCGAGCTCGATATAATGATTGAACTCTTCCATCGAGATTTTATGACGAGCGAGCATATCGCGTTTGGCACGAATCTGAAGTTCCGGTGTCTCTGTCTGTTGCTCGACGCTTACGTCAACCAAACCTTCTATGCCTTCAATCTCAGTCTTGATGTCGTTGGCTGTCATAAACAACTGTGTCAAGTCGGGACCGAAAATCTTTATTGCGATGGAAGCTCTTGTACCTGTGAGCATGTGGTCGATGCGGTGACCGAGCGGCTGCCCCACAGTAGAGGCGATGCCTGGAACGGAAGCCATCTTCTCGCGGACATCAGCAAGGAACTCTTCCTGCGAGCGGTCTCCCAATTCAAAGTTGACATCTATCTCGGCGCCGTTTGTCGATTGCGAGTGTTCGTCCAACTCGCCGCGTCCTGTACGTCTCGCAGTGGAGGTGACTTCAGGAATCGACAACAACTCGCGTTCTATGATCTTGCCGAGATTGTTGTTCTCGTATAATGAAACGCCTGGCTTGCAGACTGCTGATATTGTAAGAGAGCCTTCGTTGAAGTCGGGCAAGAAACTTTGTCCCATATTGAAGAACATTCCTAAAGCGACGACCAACAACACTAATGTTCCGCCGAGAATAGATTTCTTATGACCTAAAGCCCATTGCAAAGAGCGACCGTAGATAGCAATCAGATTCTTCGAGAGCCAGTTTTCTTTCTCTTGCTTTACGAGATATTTCTCATCGGTGAGAAGTAATCTGCAAAGAAGCGGTGTCGTGGTGAGAGCTGTCACCAACGACATCAAAGAAGCGATGATATAAGCGATGCCGAGTGGTTTGAGCATTCTGCCTTCCATTCCCGAAAGGAAGAAAATTGGAGTGAAAGCGACGATGGTGATCAAGGTGGCGTTTAAGATTGAAGTACGGATTTCGCATGAGCCGTTATAAACAATCTCCAATGGCGACTCTTGTTGTTCCTTAGGTTTAAGATGATTTTGTCTTAATCGTTTGTAAACGTTTTCCACGTCGATTATGGCGTCGTCGACCAACGAGCCGATGGCGATACACATACCTCCTAATGTCATGGTGTTGATATTCATTCCGAGAAGATGCATCACTATGAAACTTCCCAATAATGAAAGCGGGATAGCGACGACAGAGATGATTGTTGTTCTGAAACTTCCTAAGAAAAGTATCAATATCACGATGACGAGGACTGCTCCTTCGATCAATGCTCTCGCCACGTTGCTTACAGAAGCCTCGATGAAGTCGGCTTGACGGAAGATTTTTGTATCCATCGTTACGTCATCAGGAAGTGACTTCTTAATTTCTTTTAAGCTTCTCTCGATATTTTTTGTAACTTCTAAAGTGTTGATGTTAGGTTGTTTTGAGATAGAAAGGATGACAGCATCTTCTGCGTTGAGTGATGCGAATCCCATCTTCACTGCGCTGCCGAGAACGACTTCCGCCACGTCGGAGACGACGACCGGCTTATCGTTGACAGTCTTGATATATGTCTTTCCGAGTTCTTCCAAGTCTGTTGTACGTCCCATTCCTCTGAGAGCGTATTCGTTGCCGAAGTCACGGACTACACCACCGACGGAGTTGACGCACATGCTTTGACAGACGGTTTGCATCTCCTGCATCGTGATGTCGTAATGAGCCATCTTGACAGGATCGACGAGAACCTGATATTGTTTGAGGTCGCCGCCTATGATTGTCACCTGCGACACGCCGCCTGTTGAGAGGATAGCCGGTTTCACGACCCATTCTGCCATGGTTCTCAAATCCATCATGGAAGTGCTGTCGGCTTGAAGTCCGACGAATAAGATCTCACCCATAACACTCGATTGAGGAGCGAGTATTGGAGTGACGCCGTCGGGGAGTGCTTCTTCGAGAGTTACCATTTTCTCGCTGACGATCTGACGGGCGCGATAAACGTCCATGCCCCAGTCGAATTCGACCCAGACGAAAGAATAACCCATCATGGAAGATGAACGCACGCGACGTACATTGGTAGCGCCGTTCATGGCAGTCTCGATTGGGAAAGTGACGAGACGTTCTACTTCTTCTGCTGCCATACGATGAGCGTCGGTCATGACGACAACGGTAGGAGCTGTGAGGTCAGGGAAAACGTCGATGTCCATCTGGCGCATTGAAGTGTAGCCGCCGATGATTAACAAGAGCGCACCTACGAGTACGAACAACTTGTTCTCTAATGAAAACCTGATGATTTTATTTAACATAGACACCTCCTTTTATCAATGAACGTGACCTGCATGTGGATCTAATGCTGCTGAGCCTTGTGCCAACTTCACGTTGATAGCACCTTTGCTTACGACTTTTTCGCCAGCGTGAACGCCTTTAAGAATCTGCGTGTTGTAACCATCGGTGACGCCTTTTGTGATGAGACGTTTCTCGAAAGAATCGACGCATGTCTGTACGAAGACGCAGTAGATTCCCATTTCTTCTACGATGGCTGTATTAGGTAACATGATGCCCATCTTGTCGCTTTCCGCTGTGATGAAGATCTCGACGAAAGAACCAGGAATGATGTTGCCGTTGTTCTTGATTTCAAAGGTGACAGGAATCAAAGGATTGCTGACGTCGGTTGTCTTGCCGTATGAGATGAGACGACCTGACAGATCTTCCAATGAATAGACAGTTCCGTCAGGAGTCTTGATGTTGGCTGTCTTAATATCTTTTAAGACAGGATAATATTTCTGTTGAAGGTCGGCGCGGAGATAAAGCTTGCTGTTTTGTGCCAATGTCATGATAGGCTGACCGGCTTCGACGTAAGAGTTGTTAGGAATCAAGATGTCTTTTATCGAACCTGAGATTGATGCTCTGTGGAGAGTCTTTCCTTCAGGATAGTTTTGAAGCATATTCTCGTATTGTTTCTTTGCCTTGAGATATTCTGTCTCGGCGTCTAACAATTCGCTCTCTGAGATGATTTTGTCATCGGCGAGAGATTGCTTACGTTCGTATTCTGCTTTTGCCTTGTTATATTCAGCTTCTATTTCCTGGCGACGAACTGCGAGGCTGCCGTCAGCCATATTGTCGTTGTCGATGCTGAATAAGATTTGTCCTGATTTTACTTCCAAGCCAGGCACGATGTCTTTGTTTTCAAAAGAGACGATGCCGCTGGTAGTAGCTGTCAAAATCTTTTCACTTTCTTGGGAAGGGACTATCTGAGCAGAAGTTCTGATGATTTGGTATAAAGGTTCTGAGACAGCCTCAACGACTTCGAAGTCGATTTTATTTTGTTGTTCGACGGTGAAAGTTATAGCGTCGTCGCCGTGGTTATGGCTGTGAGCTGCGGGCTGTGAGCTATGAGCAGAATGGTCATGGTTATGATCGTGGTTATGGTCGTGATTGCAAGTTGCAGAATGCTGATGCTCATGAGCTGAATGATCGTGGTCATGGTTATGGTCGTGATCGTGATCATGATTATGATGATCGTGATTGTGGTCATGGCTGCATGATTCTGAATGTTGATGCTCATGACTGTTGTCTGTTGTCTGTTGTCTGTTGTCATTATTACCGCAGGAGATCAATCCTATGGCGATACAAATAATTACAAATAATTTTTTCATTTTTATGATTTGTTGATTAATTTTTAAGAAACATTTATTTTACACCTACATTGAGCGTTAGGGATTGGAGCGGCATCCTTTTGTAGCGATAGCGGAAAAAGATATAGCGGAAAGCCCGACGGCGTAGCCGGAACGCCCAAATAAGAAAATATCACAAGTAAATTTTCAATTAATCAACAAGTAGGAGGAGCGCGTAATGCGAAATTATTTGTTGCGAGAGGGTTTTTATAAATTATGGTTTGGTTGTTTCGTCGGAAGACGTTGCCATTTTCTTTATGGGATGAATTTATAACTTCAGTGATAAAATTTAAATCGAAATGATTCTCATGTAGAGACATACGGACGTATGTCTTTATATCATTGTCATTATCATCTTTAGGAGTGAAATAATCATCTATTATGCAATTGCCTTTATCGAAGTCGTGATTATGATTGTCGTGACTGTTATTTGTCTCGCAGCAATTATGATGATTATCTGAAAACTGATGAAATAATTCTTGGAAGCAAACTGGTTTATCGGAATGATGATGATGAGGAATTATTGCATGAAGCAGTATTATCATGCAGGCTAACGATAAGCATATTTGTTTAAATCTCATCAATATAAGGTTGTTTGTAATTGCGTTGCAAAGATAAGAAAAAAGGCTAAAGTCAGCAGACTGAAAACAAAAGATTTTTAGGTGACTTCTATAAATTGCTTTGTAAGGTCACGAAGTAACTATTCATCCGATTCTACAACTGCAGAGTTTATTTAAAAAAGTATGAGAAATCGTTGCGACTTTATTTTTTAAATGTATTTGAAATCCTAAATTAATTTCATATTTTTGCAGAGTTTTAGAAATTATAAACCAATAAAATCATACAATTATGGCATTCAACTTAAGAAACAGAAGCTTTTTGAAGTTGTTAGACTTCACACCAAAAGAAATTCAATACTTCTTGGATTTAGCTCGCGACCTCAAACGCGCTAAATATGCAGGTACTGAACAACAAAGATTAAAAGGCAAAAACATCGCTTTGATTTTTGAAAAGACATCAACACGTACACGTTGTGCTTTCGAAGTAGCAGCTTACGATCAAGGCGCTCACGCAACATATTTAGGACCTTCAGGTTCACAAATCGGTGTTAAAGAATCAATGAAAGATACAGCGCGCGTTTTAGGTCGTATGTACGACGGTATCGAATATCGTGGTTTCGACCAAGCAACAGTTGAAGAATTGGCTAAATATGCTGGCGTACCAGTATGGAATGGTTTAACAAACGAATTCCACCCAACACAAATCTTGGCCGACTTCTTAACAATGTCAGAACACACAGACAAACCTTTGAACAAAGTTACTTTCGCATACGTTGGCGACGCTCGTTTCAACATGGGTAACTCTTTGATGGTTGGTGGTGCTAAGATGGGCATGGACGTAAGAATCGTAGCTCCAAAAGAATTACAACCAGATGCAGAACTCGTAGCAACATGTAAAGAAATCGCTAAAGAAACAGGCGCTACTGTTACAGTTACAGATAACGTTGAAGAAGGCGTTAAAGGCTGCGACTTCATCTACACAGACGTTTGGGTATCAATGGGCGAACCAGCAGAAGTATGGGCTCAACGTATCAGCATGTTGAAACCTTACCAAGTAAATGCTGAAATGATGAAGATGACAGGCAATCCAAAATGCAAATTCATGCACTGCTTACCAGCATACCACAACCTTGAAACACAAGTCGGCCGCGACGTTCATAAACAATTCGGTCTCGATGGTATCGAAGTAACTGAAGAAGTTTTCGAATCAGAAAACTCAATCGTATTCGACGAAGCAGAAAACAGAATGCACACCATCAAAGCTGTTATGGTTGCTACATTAGGTGACTGATAACAATTGACAATGAATAATTGACAATTAAAATATTGTAGAGGCGTATTGGTACGCCTCTATTTTTTATATCTTTGCGAAGAAATATTTAAAAATCATGTCACTTATCACAATAGAAAACATGGAGTTTTACGCCTATCATGGTCACTTCGAAGAAGAACAGAAGATAGGCACCTGGTTCAGTTTAGACTTAATTATGGAAGTCGATACCCGCAAGGCTGAACGTACCGACGAATTAGAAGATACGGTAGATTATTCGGCGGTATATCAAGTTGTTAAAGAACAGATGATGATACCTTCAAAATTGTTGGAACATGTCGGTAGACGTATATTGGATACAATAAAAGAACGTTTCCCTGATGTTAAAAACGCTAAATTAAAGGTAAGAAAAATGAATCCTCCTTTAGGCGGGAAAATGGCGTTTGTATCGCTAGAATTAGAAAGTTGTTAAAATTTTTAAAATAACGTTTGCAGATTAAAAAAAAGTTGTATCTTTGCACACGCAAAAGGTATCATGGCCGAGTGGCTAGGCAGAGGTCTGCAAAACCTTGTACGGCGGTTCGACTCCGTCTGGTACCTCAAAAAGAGACGTTGTTTAGCGTCTCTTTTTTTGTATCAACCATAATCTTAAACAAAAAAGGCGTAACACAAATTGAATCTGCTACGCCTTCTTTTATTAATATTATTGTATTGCTTTATCCTAAAACTTCAACGCCTTTATCAATTCTCTTGACAGCTTCTTCTTTGCCGAGAAGTTCGAGAATTTCGTGGATGTGTGGTCCTTTGCCGGCACCGACGAGCATCAGACGTAAACCGTTCATAACTGGTCCCATACCGAGTTCGTTGGATGTAATCCATTCGTTGAGCACCTTTTCTATATTCTCTGCTGAGAAATCATCAATGCTGAGAATGAGTTCTTTAGCCATTCTCATCAACTCTGGTGAGTTTTCTTTCCAGCGTTTCTTCACTGTGACTTCGTCGTATGTTGTCGGCTCTTCGAAGAAGAAGAAACTCTGATCCCATAATTCCTTCACGAAGTTGACGCGGTCTTTAACCAAACCTGTGACTTTAACGACGTAATCTTTATCTGCTTTGATGCCTTTCTCTGTTTCAAGCCATTGGAGATATTCCTCGCCGACTTCTTCCTTCGATTTCTTCAAAAGATATTCGTGGTTGAACCATTTTGTCTTGTCGACATTGAAACGAGCTCCTGACTTGGTGCAATGCTCGAATGAGAATGCTTCGATGAGTTCTTCCATTGAAAAGATTTCTTGTTCCGTACCAGGATTCCATCCGAGAAGTGCCAGCATATTGATGAATGCCTCTGAGTAATAACCAGATTCTCTATAACCTGAAGATACTTCGCTACTCTTTGGATCGACCCAACGAAGTGGAAATACCGGGAATCCGAGACGATCGCCGTCACGTTTACTGAGCTTGCCGTTTCCGTCTGGTTTTAACAATAATGGTAGATGAGCGAACTCTGGAGCTTCCCAACCAAATGCTTGATATAAAAGAACGTGCAACGGCATTGAAGGCAACCATTCTTCACCACGGATTACGTGAGAAATCTTCATCAGATGGTCGTCGACGATATTTGCCAAGTGATATGTAGGCATTCCGTCTGACTTGAACAAGACTTTGTCGTCCAATGTGTTTGTATTAACCTTGATGTCACCGCGGATGATATCGTGCATTCTTACCTCGAAGTTTTCCGGCATTTTGAAACGTACTGTGTAAGGTACACCATCGTTAATCATTTTCTCTACTTCTTCGGCACTTATCGTCAAAGAGTTGCGTAATGTCTTACGGCTTTCTGCGTTATAGATGAAAGTCTTTTTCTGTGCTTCTGCCTCGGCGCGATATTTATCCAATTCTTCTGCTGTGTCGAAGGCATAATAAGCGAAGCCTTTTTCAATAAGTTCGTCGCTATATTGTTTGTACAAAGGTTTGCGGTCACTTTGTCTGTAAGGACCATATTCGCCGCCAACGATGTCGCTCTCATCGAACTTGATTCCGCACCAGTCGAGCGATTTAACGATATAATCTTCTGCATCTGGCACGAAGCGAGTCTGGTCGGTGTCTTCAATACGAAGAATCATCTTACCGCCGTTCTTTTTGGCAAAGAGATAGTTATATAAAGCAGTCCTGACGCCACCTATATGAAGCGGACCTGTTGGACTTGGAGCAAAACGTACACGTACTTCTTTCATAGTAATTTATTTTTTGTGCAAAAATAAGATTTTTTTACGGTAAATTTCGACTAATTTTTATGATTATTTTTTTACATTTTTTTGTAATTTTTTTTATTATTTTGCGACTAATAAAGAAAAATCTGAGATGAGTTTAGAAGATGAATTTGTAGAGTTGGTTACGAGGTATAAGGATACAATTTTCAAGGTATGTTATATATATGCCGATAATGATGATATTGAGGACTATTACCAAGAGGTTTTGATTCAGATATGGAGAAGTTTACCAAAATTTAGAAGCGAGAGTAAGGTTATTACATGGATTTACAGAATTAGTCTGAACACTTGTATTTCGCACGTCAGGAAAAATACAAAAGGTAATATCAATAAGGTGCCTCTTCTTGATGTCAATCTATGGGAGAATGATATTGAGAAAAAGCAGCAGGTTGATGAGATGTATTCACTGATAAACAAGTTGAACAAATTAGAAAAGGCTATCATCTTGTTATGGTTAGAAGACCGCGATTATGAAGAGATTGCGACAATAGTCGGTATCTCAAAGGCTAATGTTGCGGTCAAAATTAACAGGATTAAGGAAAAACTAAGGAAACTCTCAAATCAATAAAATATCATGGAATTAGAAGAATTAAAGGAGAAATGGAAGATGCTATCTGATGAAGTCGCCAATCAGAAACTGGTTACTCAGAAAATACTTGAGAAAGCGGTTAATGACAAAGTAAAGACAATGGTTTCTGACTATAAATATGCTTCAATACTTGCTATTGCTTTGGTATTTATATCTATTTTTCTGAGCATAAAAATAGATTTAGATTATAAATTATTTACGATCATTGTATGTGTCATACCCGTTCCTTTCCTTATTTGGGGATTTTTTGCTATGAAGATATTGAGTTCTTCCATCTCGCCTACATTAAGTGTCTATGAAAGAGAAGGCAGATTCCTAAAATATAAGAGACAGGAAAGATTATGTTACATATTGATTGCTGTGATTTATCTACCTATTTTCATAGTATGGTCAATAACTTTTGAAAATAACAGAGGTTTCCCATTATGGCTTTCCATTGTAAGAATTACAATTTTATTTATCATCCCTTGCTATATATCATATAAATATTCCCGTAGAAAAATGAGGAAAATAGAAGATAGCTTTAAAGAATATAAAGAATTTATGGAGGATAATCAGTAATGAAAACAAGACTATTATTAATCTTCATGTTGTTGTCGATGGTTTCGTGTGGAGACAACGGATCAAACGATAAATTAGTTAATACGATAGAAGAGCTTATTGAGAATAACGAATATACGGTAATCTATTTCGGAGCGCATTGGTGCGGACCTTGTGCCCGGATCTTCGAAAACAAGATGACGGAGGTTCTTGATGCCGATTATGACAAGCTCGGATGCATCACGATATTCTTTGATTCGGGAAATAAAGTCAGGAATAATGAGAACATAATGAAATATTCACCTGTAATTCTGCCATCTATCGGAGGTCTTTTGGACAAGAATAGAGCTAACAATATTTTGAAGGAATCGCTACAAGACTATGAAGACGTTAACTATATGCCAATTATGATTCTTTGCGACAAGAAAGGAAATATTATCAACCGTTCATCAGAAAGATATATACAATTTGATAAGAACTACTTAGACGCTATTATTAACAAATGATAAAATAGTATTTGTAGTTATGTTAAAATATGTTAATTTATAAAGAACTAAGAAATTAATTTGTATCTTTGTAAGGACAATCAATTACCTTAAACCTTAATCTTTAAACCTTAAACCATAATGAAAATCTTAAACCATCTTATCAATTTATTTTACCCTCGGGTGTGTCCTGCATGTGGTAATCTTTTGATGAAAGACGAGGAGACAGTATGTCTTTCGTGTCGTTATCTCTTGCCGAGAACGCATTATGAGAATAATCCGGAGAATCCTTTGGCTCAGACTTTCTGGGGTCAGGTTGATTTCCATGCCGTGACCGCTGAATATTTCTTCAGTAAGACAGGTAAGGTACAACATCTTCTGCATCAGTTGAAATATCAGGGTAACAAAGATGCAGGATTTTTCCTCGGACAGCAATTAGGGGATAGTATTAGGAATGCAGAACTATTTCAAGGTATAGATTATCTTGTACCGATACCGCTTCATCCTAAGAAAGAACATATGCGGGGTTATAACCAGAGTTACGTCATAGCCCAAGGCATTGAAGAAAAAACAAAGATTCCAATAGCGAGAGATTGTCTAGTAAGAAAAGTATTTACATCAACGCAGACGAAGAAATCGCGGGAGGAACGCTGGGATAACGTGAAAGATATTTTTGAGATAAGGAATGGCGAGAAATATATGGGTAAACATCTGTTGCTAATAGATGATGTTTTAACAACTGGTGCTACGTTACTTGCCGCGGGAAGAACTTTGTCGCAAATACCGGATTTAAAAATCAGCGCGGCGACCGCAGCGTGCACCTCATAGAAATCCAGAACTATCAAATCCATAAAACTAACGTCATAAATTTTATGAGACGACCTGATTATTACGTAATTTTGTGTAACTTTGAAGGCGATTTGTTATCTCTTAATATTTGAAGTTATGAAAAAATTATTATCACTATTGTTATTATTAACTCTTACTTTGTGCGTTAAGGCTCAATACGAAAACCATTGGAATCCTAATCCGTATCAGTATGCTAACAATATGACGGTTATCGGTATAATTAACTTCAATGGAGTTGAACAACATTCCGAATCTATAGAATTAGGAGCCTTTTGCGGCGAGGAATGCCGTGGTAGTGTAATTCCCAGTTATGAAGAATATTTTGATAGATATTATGTATTTATGATGATTTATGGAAATAACGGTGATAGTATAAGTTTCAGATGCTTTGATCATAAAATAAATATGGAACTTGATATGATACAAGAAACATTTATTGAGTTTCATACTAATGATATGGTGGGCGATATTATAGATCCTTTTGTTTTTTCATTCAAATCATATCAACATGAAGTTGTATTGGATATTTTGCCAGAAATTGGAGGCACTGCTATTGGAGAAGGCATTTATAACAAATACGACACTTGCTATATAGACATAAATCCTAACACTGACTATCAGTTTGATGCACTAGTGGAGAATGAAGATACACTTACAAAACAGAATCATTATAGTTTTATAGTATTGTCAGACAGACATCTCAAAGCATATTTTTCTGAAAAACCAGTGTATTATCAAATTACCGCAGAAGCAAATCCCTCATCAGGAGGTGCTGTTACAGGTACTGGTCAATATCTCGAAGAGGAAGAATGCACTTTACAAATCAGTACAAATCCTGGATATATTTATGAAGGACTTTATGAAAATGAACAACTTGTAACCACCGATACCATATTTACCTTTGTGGCAGATGCCGACCGTCATTTTGTAGCAGAATTCTCTGTTAAGATAAATCATTATCAAATATCTGCAGACATCTTCCCAAGTAATACAGGAACAATAACAGGGTTAGGGGTATATGAGGAAGGGACTATTTGTAATCTTGAAATTGCAGCAAACGGGGGGTATAGTTTTGTAGCCCTCAAAGAAAATGATATGGTTATATCTGAAGAAACGACGTATAGTTTTGTTGTTGACTCTGACCGTCATTTTATCGCTGAGTTTTCTGAATTGGAATATTATTATGATATATCAGCAGATGTTTTCCCAGATAATGCGGGAGCAATAACAGGATTGGGAGTTTATGAGGAAGGAACTATCTGTAATCTTGAAATTACAGCAAACGAGGGTTATAGTTTTATAGCTCTCAAAGAAAATGATGTGGTCGTATCAGAAGAAACCACATATAGTTTCGTTGTAGATGCCGACCATCATTTTATTGCAGAATTCGATTTGAAAGAATGTGAGGTGAAATTGTCGGCGAATCCGGAGGAAGGAGGAACTATATCAGGTTCTGGAGAGGGATTTTATACCTACGGAACGACAGTCTATGCTATCGCAATTCCTAATGATAATTACATTTTCCTGAATTGGAAAGATGAAAACGGAACAGTGCTTACTTCAAACCCTCAATATGTCTTTAATGTTACTAGTGATATTAGCCTTACTGCCAACTTCGAATTTCATAATGCGGTGTTAGAGAATAATGATACGAAATTTATAATGTATCCTAACCCTACGTCAGATTTCCTAATCATAGAAAAGGACAATCCGACTCCTTGTAATATGACTATTTATGATATGTCAGGAAAGATTGTTCTTGTGATGGAACTTGATAATGTTATAAATAGAGTTGATATCGGAAATCTTTCTAATGGAACATATATTATTACTTTTGATAATGGAATGGCAATCCGTAAACTTATTATTAACAACTTATAGTATTGTCTCATAGATTTGTTTTATGAAACCACTTTTGATAGTCAATAATCTCCGTATCGACTTCTGCCGTGAAGACAAATGGCAGGAGATAGTTCATGGTATTGATTTTGAAGTTTATAAAGGTAAAACACTTGGTATTGTAGGAGAATCCGGTTCCGGCAAATCGGTGAGCAACCTCGCCATTATGCAACTTCTTGATAGACGTAAATCCCGTATAAAATCTGATGCTATTATTTTGAACAACCAAGACATCTCAACTTTAAGTGACAACGAAATGACAGGCATTAGAGGAAAGAAAATAGCAATGATTTTCCAAGAACCAATGACGTCGCTAAATCCAGTTTATAAATGCGGTTTTCAGGTGATGGAAGCCATGGGAAGACAAAAGACAAAAGACGAAAGACAAAAGGCTAAAGAGAAAGTGCTGGAACTTTTCCGTAAGGTTATGTTGCCTCGTCCGGAAGTTATATTCGACAAATATCCTCATGAACTTTCAGGCGGACAGAAGCAGAGAGTTATGATAGCGATGGCGCTAATATCCAACCCACAGATTCTGATTGCCGACGAACCAACGACTGCACTCGACGTCACAGTACAAAAAGAGATACTTAATTTACTTAAAGAACTGCAACGTGAAAACGGAATGGGAATGATATTCATTACCCACGACCTCGGTGTAGTATCTGAAATAGCCGATGACGTGATAGTGATGAACAAAGGTGTCATCGTTGAAAGAGGTGCTGCAAAAGATATCCTCAACGATCCACAACATCCATATACGAAAGGACTTGTTGCTTGTCGCCCGCCAATCAATTATCGTTTGGAACGTCTGCCGATTGTAAAGGAATTTCTCGATGGGGTTTGGAATGATGAGAGTCAGATTAAAAAAGAACTTCTTATAACAGACGAGGAAAGAAAAGAATATCACCAAAAGTTATATTCGCAAGAACCTATTCTTAAAGTTAAAAATCTCAAGACTTGGTATCCGCTACGTAAAGGTATATTTAGCAAAACCTATGATTATATAAAACCTGTTGATGACGTAAGTTTCGACGTTTATACAGGAGAGACATTAGGACTCGTCGGAGAGTCTGGTTGCGGTAAAACAACTTTAGGTCGCAGTATTTTAAGACTTGTAGAACCAACCTCAGGCACAATAATTTTCGAAGATAATGACATCACTCAACTGAAAAGTTCTGAGTTACGTAATTATAGGAAACAAGCGCAGATAATATTTCAAGACCCATATTCTTCCTTGAATCCTAAGATTTGTATTGGTGAGGCGATTGCAGAACCTATGATGGTTCATGGAATAGAAAACGACCCTGTTAAAAGACGTGAAAAAGTTTGCTCACTTCTAGAAGAAGTTGGTTTGGAAGCATCACATTATCAGCGTTATCCACATGAATTTTCTGGAGGTCAGCGACAGAGAATATGCATCGCACGAGCATTGGCGGTAAATCCTAAACTTATAATTTGCGACGAGTCGGTCTCCGCATTGGATGTGTCGGTGCAGGCGCAGGTGCTAAACTTACTTAACAGACTTAAGAAAGATTTTCATTTTACATACATATTCATTTCTCACGACCTAAGTGTGGTGCGATTTATGTCGGACAGAGTGTTGGTTATGTTTGGCGGTAAGATTCAGGAACTTAACGAAGCCGACGCCCTTTTTAATAATCCACAAAATGACTATACGAAAAAATTAATCGCAGCACTGCCGGGAAATAATTAAGGGACCTTCTATAAATTGCTTTTCGAAATGATTTATGATTTTTTCTTTGAGAAGATTTTGTTTTTCTTAAAAGTTCTATGTGATAAAAAAACGAAAATATTCCATAGAAAACATAATATTATCAAAAAAGCGCATAACCTTTACATAAGATTATGCGCTTTCATAAATCCATTATTTTGAAATTATTAAATCCAAAACTTCTCAGGATCTTAAATTCTTAATATTTCTCTCCACTTTCGAGTTCTTCTTTGGTCAAGGATTTCTTGTCCATCTGATACCAGAAGTAAGCGATATATGCTACCACAAATGGAATGATGAGCGATACTATTGCCATAGTCTTCAATGTAAATTCACTTGAAGAACTATTTGCTAAAGTGAGTGAATATTGTATGTTTTCCGTTGATGGATAATATGCAGTTCCATTATAACCGGCAATCATAAACAAAGCCATCACAACCATGACAGTTCCGGGTGCAGAAATCCAGATTCCTCTGTTAAATTCTTTCTTAATTAATGTTAAGACAACACCTAAAACAACCAAGACTGCTCCAATCAAGAACATTATCAACACAATAGGCATCTGGATTAAGTTATGGAAATATTTAGCTTCCTCCATAAAGACAACGCCTTCAGCATCGACGGCAAATCCTTCCATGGTGAAAAGTTGAATGAGAACGATTACAAGCATCACTAAAAATGCGACAAAACATATCAATAGACTCTTGCGTAATTGTTCCGCTAATTTATTGTCTGCAATATTATTAATCATATATAATGCACCGAGACATATTGTAAGAAACATCACCATCAAGCCAAATTCAACGTTGAAAGGATT
Source organism: Bacteroidales bacterium (assembly GCA_045606865.1). GTDB lineage: Bacteria > Bacteroidota > Bacteroidia > Bacteroidales > F082 > Limimorpha. The sequence goes on along the minus strand of JAZUST010000033.1, from coordinate 26,773 downwards.
AGCGACTGCTTCGAGCCCGTGCCAGTTGTTAACCCAACGACTTATGACAGGTGCTGCGACATTTCCGACAGCGTTTTTGTCAACAATAAATTCTGAACCGGTGAAGAATGTTCCTACAGCAGTGCCAATTAAAAGAGGAGCGAGACATCCGTTTATTGTCAGGAATACGCGGAATGTATTTGCGCCTAAGATGTTACCTGCCTTATTTTGAAATTCGTATGAGACAGCTTGGAATACGAATGTTATCAATATTAAAATCCAGACCCAATATGCTCCGCCGAAACTTGTGCTGTAGAACAATGGGAATGACGCGAAGAAAGCTCCGCCAAATGTAACTAAAGTTGTAAACGTCAACTCCCATTTGCGACCTGTCGAGTTAACGATGAGCTGACGTTGATCTTCCGTCTTGCCTGCCAAGAAAATTAATGCGTTACCTCCTTGTACGAAAAGTAAGAACACCAAAAGACCTCCGAGTAGCGCGATTAAAAACCACCAGTAATGTTGTAAGAATTCGTGTGTAATCATAATTTGTTCTCCTTTCTATTCTTCAATTTCAGGTCCTTGTTTTATTGCTTTGAATAATATGCGTAATTCGATGACGAGGAAGAGGGTGAATATCGCCACGAAGAGGAAGAATGTTGTTTGTACCGCACCGACGCTAACACTTGAAACGGCGGCATTTACTGGCAACAAACCTTCTATTGTCCATGGTTGACGACCTGCTTCTGCAACAATCCATCCTGCTTGTCCCGCAAGATATACCAATGGTATTGAGAGTAATGAGATCCATTGCAACCATTTCATATTAGCAAGTTTGCCTTTCCATTCCATCCAGAGGACGAATACCATGAGTACGAGCAGGAAGCATCCGAAACCAACCATCACGCGGAATGCCCAATATATTAATTGTACATTAGGAACGAGTTCTTCCGGATTATCAATGTAACCATAACCGAAATATTCTACGTTATCATCGAGAACTTTTCGTGCCTCTGCTGCTGCAACAGGGTCGCTGTCTTTTAATGTGCGATATTTCTCGAAAGCCGACAAAGCGATTCTGCCGCGTTGCATTTTTTCTTCTGCCGAGAGATGACGCACGCCATCAGGTGTTGTGTAACCATCAAGTATCTGATTTATTCCAGGGACATAACCGTTGATGTCGTGTGTCGCAAGTATTGATAACATTCCAGGGATTTCAACGCCGGGCACTATTGAGAAAGGTGCGCGTGTGCCGCCATCTTCAAGACCTTCCGCTGCAGCGAGTTTCATCGGTTGATATTTACCTACGTGAATGCCGGAACTGTCGCCGCTCAACATAAGAGCCATTGTTCCTGCGATGCCGACGATGGCAGCGACTCTTATACTTGCCAATGCGAATTTCGTCTCGCGCTTTTTGAGCAAGTACCAGCAGCTGACACCGATAACGAATATTGAACCTGTCATCCATCCGCTGAAGACGGCATGAAAGAATTTTGATACAGCAACTGGATTAAGAACTACTGCCCAGAAGTTGACCATCTCGTGACGCACTGTGTCGGGGTTGAATTCCATTCCTACAGGATGCTGCATCCATGAGTTGGCAATGAGAATCCAGAGTGCGGAGATGGCAGACCCGATGGCGACGAACCATGTGGAAGCGAGGTGCACTTTCTTGCTTATCTTGTCCCAACCGAAGAACATTACAGCGAAGAAGGTTGCTTCCATGAAGAAAGCGAAGATTCCTTCGATGGCAAGAGGTGCGCCGAAAATGTCGCCAACAAACCAAGAATAATTACTCCAGTTGGTGCCGAATTGGAACTCAAGGATGATACCTGTTGCGATACCTACTGCGAAATTAATAGCGAAGAGTTTCATCCAGAACTTAGCGGTGTTCTTCCAGAACTCATCTTTCTTAACAACATAAATTGTTTCCATTACTGACATAATCACTGCCAGACCCAGAGTTAACGGGACGAAGATCCAGTGATAAGCAGCGGTGAGAGCAAACTGCGCCCTCGACCAATCGACTAATGCGCTTTCTATCATATCTTTATTTTTTAAGTTCTAATTTGTTTTGTCAATAGACAACATTTTTAATTTATAGTTGAAAGTTAATTTAATTCCATAAACCAAATTTTCAATTTTCAGTTTTCAGTTTAGGAGTCGTGAGTTGTGTGCCTACATATTCGCTCTTCTGCTCATCGCTCTTACCGGCCATTATTGGTTTGAAGAAAAAGATACGTAGTATGAGAAATAGTATTATAATTTTAAGAAAAATCAAGATCCATAGTTGTTTACCCCAGGTCATATTTCTGAAACCGTCGAGGTAGAAGTTCCAAATAGCAAGGATAGTCTTTTTCATTTTCAGATTAATTATTTTTCTGTCAAAGATATTAAAAAAGTTTTACTTATTTAATAAACATTAGTTGAAATATTTTTTTAAAAAAAGTTTTGTTTGTAAAAAAAAAGTTGTACTTTTGCAAACCGAAAAAATGCTTCCTTAGCTCAGTTGGTAGAGCAATTGACTCTTAATCAATGGGTCCAGGGTTCGAGTCCCTGAGGGAGTACGAAATTAAACGCCAATTCGTTGTAAATCAATGGTTGGCGTTTTTCGTTTTTGGTTTTTGTCCACGTTTTGTCCACCACAATACGTTACCTCAATAAAAAAGACACTTTATACAAGCGGAATTATAGTTTGGAGCGGTGTAATCTGATGTTTTAATGAAAAATTTATTTATACCGATTAAGGTTATATTTATTAAAAATATTCGGAATTATCTACTTTGGACTTGTGAATAATATATGTATTCGTTGGTTTATAGGTTTATGACATTCTAAAAACTACAAAGAATACATATATTAACAAGTTAATCTTTTGTTTATTGTATAACATTTAGTGTCAAAACCAGCATATCGGATAATAGACATTTGCCCACCATCCGACATATCTATTTTGTCTAATATGTCTTGTCTTCAGTGTCTCTTATGGATTCAATCGGGATATCGGTCTCTGTATATATGAAATCCTTACCAAAACCGTGTATATCAATATAATATTCAGCATTTTCAGGAAGTTTTTTCAACATAACCTCATACTCAACAAAATCACCAGTGAATTTGTTATCCTTTCTTTGCAGATTCCTTGAAATGGATTTCATCATCTTCACATATTCTGGATTTGACGTATTCCCCAAATACAAGTAAATACGTGGTGTATTTGAAATGAATGGTGTTTTTGAATATTTGGCAAGAATACCATTTTTTTCTATTGATTCTGCATTGTATATGGGTGAAGTGTGATAGGCATACTTGTGATATTTCATAACCATCTCCTTTATGCTCTCTTGCTTTTTGGGGTCAAACATCAACAACATCCATCTTCTACCACCTTTATCCTTATATATGGTTTTCTTTGCTCCATAATAACCATTATCATCCATAAATTCTGTGATTATCTCAACATTCTTCTTGATGTCTGGAACCAACATTGCCGTGCTCATTGTCAGAAAATCTGGATAATCTTCCATTAGACGTTTGACTTCAATGTATTCAACACCGTTGGGTGAATTTACTTTTATCTGAAACTCCAATATCTTCAACTGGTTCATTGCACGACTGACAACATCAACGGCACTTTGGATTCCATTGGTATTGTTTTTCCTTTCTTCATATATATAGTCCTCATCAAGAGAATATAAATCCACCGTATCATACAACGGTTCGTAATCAATATACGCTTTGTCCAACTCTGACATCGGAATGTTGTCAAAGTCAAAAATATCAAGTTCCTCGACTTCTTTTCTGGTCTTGAAATCCTCAAATTTTTCTAAATGTTTCATATTCCAAATTCCTTATCAATATATTTATCTGTAATAATTGAATCAATAGCAATAGCATTGATAATATCATCAATTTTATCAGCAAATTCGGAACTAACCTTAATTTTTATATTTTCATCATCTATATGTTCTGTATAAAATTTACCTTGGATTATTCTATAAATCATATTTATATCATCATAATCATAATCATTTACTAGCATCTTGATTAATAACTTTCTTTTATCTGCACTTTTTTTTATATTTACCAATTTTAAGGCATTGATATTTTGTCGTAATTCTATTTTCCAATGATTGAAATCCCTATGATTTTTATTATATAACTGACAATATTTACATAAACACCAATTTTCTACCAATCTTATTCTATATGCATCCATTTTATCCCTATAATCCTTTAATGAGATAGCCATCTCATTAATTCGAATTGATGAAAAATCATCATTCATAGTATATTCTTCAAAAGTTAAAATTTTATCATTCATATTATATAAATTATTATGATAATTCAAATATTCTTAATTAGTTGTGTATCTGTTTGTACTTATGTCACCGCCAACCCTACACACTTCAAAAATGCAGCATTACAGTCCCTATTGTTCAATCTGAAACAGAACTCATCCACATATTGTTGCAGATGTTTGGTAAATTCAAAATAGATCATCTTTGTATGTTTTATACTATCATTACAAATATAACATTTTTTCGTGAAAAAACCAAATAAAAACAAGTCTAAAATAGATAATTCCGAAAATATTTGATCATTAAATGGTTCTATTACCAGTTTTTATTCTCTGGTTTTATCCATTATACTTTGTGCTAAAAGGTAAACTCGTGTTCCTATATCTTGAGGCCGTAAAGAGTGGTTGCTGAATCGCTTCTGGTTTCGAGGAGTCAACGATTCGAAAATAAAAAACTACAAGTTCTGGCAGGATGGAAGTTATATAGAAACCATTTATTCCTACGATTTTTATAAAGAAAAACTCAACTATATACACATGAATCCCGTAAAACAGGGAATAGTGGATAGACCGGAAGATTACATTTATAGTTCAGCGCAGAATTATTGTGGGCAGAATGGGTTAATAAATGTTATTGTACAACTGAAAGATATAGTGAATGAAAAAGATATGTTGTCGCATTTTTCGCTTGGACGGATTTGCAATCCGTCAATACCCAAAACAAAATCGCATGACCTCCTCAATCGCGCGATTTTTTGATTTTTAAATTATGTTTGATGTTGATAAAATAATTATTTTTGCATTATAGGAAGAGCTATATGTTTAATTTTTCGTGGATTAAGAGCTAATGAATAATAAATTATCAGAAAGTGTCAGAATAGTATGGGTCTTTATTATGGTAATGTATGTTCAGATTGTTGCCGCGTGTCTGAACTTTGATGTGTTTGTTCCACGAATTATTGTGATCATGATGACATGGACAATATTCCTCATTACACCTTATGTCATTTTCAGAAAGAAATATCTATATGTCATTGCGACTTCAATGTTATTTCTTGACGGATTGATAAATCTGTTTCATTGGATAATTCTTAAATGTCCGTTGAATGCGTCATCAATCTTTGTATTTATGAACACAAATTTCAACGAGGCATCTGAATTTATGACCGTAAAAATGACACCGATGCTTCTGCTTATAATTCCGTATATTGTATTATTTGTTATTGTTTTAAAATATATCCCCAATCTTTCCCTAAAACCGAGAAGGAATCTGTTGCTATGGTCGGCATTGTGGACTTTTATAATAGTGTTTTTTGCCGACAATATTATCCACAACAGATTCGTGCGTCTTGCCGTCCCAGATGTGGAACGAGCTGTCATATCATTCGTTAACGAATCAAAGTCATACAAATCATTAAGAACGAGGAATCTGTATGATATAGATGCTGAAATCTACACGAATGACTCGACATTGGTTGTCGTGATTATTGGAGAGTCATGCAACAGAAATCACATGTCATTATACGGATATCATCGAGAAACATCACCATGTCTATCTGATAGAAACGATATTAAGATTTTCGATAACGTTATTAGTCATAATTCCAGTACTTTACAATCCATAATGAATATTCTTACCGAGAATAATTCTGAAAGAGTTAGACCGGTGGATAGTTGTATTCATGTTTTTGATGTATTTCATTCAACTTCATATAAGACATATTGGATTTCAAATCAATCACCTGTAGGTTTATGGGATAACGGCGTAACAAGTCTTGCCCAAAATGCTGACAGTAAGATATTTGTAAATCTAATGGCAAGTTCTTCGATAGAAAACACTCAGATGGCGTCATACGATGAAAATTTAATCCAGCCTTTAGAGAATTCATTGAAAGACGATGCGAAAAATAAGCTCGTCTTTATTCATATGATGGGTAGTCATACTCAATATAACAAACGTTATCCTTCTAATTTTAATAAATTTAATAGTGCCTCAGATAGTAAAGCAAACATAATTGACAGTTATGACAACTCTATTCTATACAATGATTATATTATTGATAGTATATTTGGTGGATTAAAGGAATATGGGATGAATCATCCTGATGTCAGGATCTCTGCCTTATATTTCTCCGATCATGGTGAAAATGTTTATGATGAGGGGAATTATTTCGGACATGACTATTCCGGAGACATCCCGCATTCTAATGTAGAAATCCCTTTTATCTTCTGGTTCTCGCAATCTCAGATTAATTATCTTAAAAAAAGTGGAAACTTCCTTGAAAGAGATTTGCATACACCATATATGATTGACGATTTATTCCATACAATCATCGACTTGGCTGATGTTAGGACTGGTTGTTTTGAACCAGAACGTAGTTTTGTCAATTCAAAGTATAATTCGAATCGTAGACGCATACTGGAAAATAAGAGACCTTATTAATTCTATGTCGCCTTTGGTCACTATCTGCTTTCACTCGTGAGTTTTTGCCAGAAGATAAACAAAATACTTCAGGAGCTTACCAAGGACCTAAATACTTTAGTTACAATGGCAAGACGTTGAGTGAATTGAGAAAAGAATCTGGCAGGTAGTTAAAATTGGAAATACTGTTAGGAGGTAAGAAGTAAGAGCGTTCGGACGTTCGGATTACAAATCCGAACGGGCAGGTAAGAAGTAAGATTTATCATCTGAATAACGACAATTTCGCTTGGACGGTTATTTCGCTTGGACGGATTTGCAATCCGTCCTCCTGACTTCGTCACTATATTTTAGTTAAGAACATAAATTATTGATTCGGATTGCAAATCCGAACGAGCAGGTTACAGAAAAGAGAATATTGAACTAGCAGGCAATGGTTTTAGAGAAGTATCGAAAGTAAATAAATAGTGTAACATAACCCCGTTCCCGTTTATTTTCATGTACAATTTCTTTTTGAGGACTTGTTAGCTACTCTTACATTATTTTATTATTTTTGCATATGAAAGGGTTATATAAATGGAAGACTATAGCGAATATCTCATACAGGGTGAACCTGATAAGCGTGACAGAGTTCGTAATTGGATGGCGGCCATTGGACTTCAGGATGTAGATGGACTAACTCCGTCCAATTACATGTTGGAGACTGTGCGCCGTAATATCGAAGGTGAAATCACTATTGATGAAGTTAGTCGATTGGTTGACGAATATTATAGTACCCAAGAAGGATTAAAGCAAGAGACCCGTACTCTTGAAGCAGATAAAGTAGCTGTGCGAATAGCTAAACTTCTGTCACACCAAACATTCGGTTTAGGATCTAATTACCTCGCTCTTATTCATCGTTCATTGTTTGAAGGTATTTATAAGTTTGCAGGCACTTACCGAGATTACAATATTAGCAAAAATGAATTAGTTCTGAAAGGTGAAAGTGTACGTTACGAACATGCCCCGTTGATTTCGCCCACATTAAAATATGAGTTTGAGCAAGAAGAAAAATTCTCTTACAAAGACCTTACGATTGATGAGATGGTGAAACATATAAGTCGCTTTGTTGCTAACTTATGGCAGGTACATCCTTTTGGAGAGGGAAATACTCGAACAACTGCTGTATTTACCATTCAATATTTAAAGCATCTCGGATTTAACGTGACTAATGAAGTCTTTGCAGATAATTCAAAATATTTCCGCAATGCACTTGTCAGAGCCAATTACTCAAACATCCAATATGGCGTTAAGGAAACGACAGAATATTTGGAACGCTTTTTCCGAAATCTGTTGATGGGTGAAAAGAATGAATTGAAAAGTCGATATATGATTATTGGGACTTCATGGAATGAGGATAAAAGTACCCAAGAAAATGAATTGAGTACCCAAGAAACGACAGCAGAACGAATAATTGCAGAAATTCGCAAACATCCTTTCACAACAAGACAACAACTTGCAGAAGTCATAGGCATAACACCTGATGGCATCAAGAAACAATTGGATAAGTTGAAGAAAGCTGGCATAATTCGTCATGTAGGTGCAACGAAAAAAGGACATTGGGAAATTATAGAAGAATATAAAAGAAGGATATAATAGCTAAGTTAAATAGAATTAGAGTAATTCTCGCTGAATGCAACTTAAACAACAAGAGAAGTTTAATTAATTGTGAAAAGGTATGTGCAATAAAGATTCAGGCTATGTTTACATATTGACCAATCCGAGCTTTCGCGAAGATTGGGTAAAAATTGGCAAAAGTTATCGTCCTGTAGATGTGCGAAGTAAGGAACTTGACAATACGGCAGTTCCTCTGCCATTCGAGATTTATGCTACATTAAAGACATCGAAGTTCGATAAGGTTGAGAAGCAGATTCATAAGCAGATTGACCGCTTGACGGATTTGCGCATTCGTCAAAATCGTGAATTCTTCAATATCGCACCTTCTGTAGCTCTTGACATAATGCGCGACATTGCCGACTTGCTTGAAGACGCCGAATTGGCTGTTTATGTTGACGGTAAACCTGTCATCAGCAAGAGTAAGGAAGAAGACAAGAAGATAGAAGCAGATAGCAGAGCGAATGGAAGCAAAGCACAGAAGCCAGCATTCAAGTTCCACATGATTGGTCTAAAAGTTGGTGATACCGTTGTCTTCGATGAACTGAACCTACCTGTCACCGTAGCATCAGATGATAAGGTGGAATACCAAGGTCGCCTTTGGTCACTATCTGCTTTCACTCGTGAGTTTTTGCCAGAAGATAAACAAAACACTTCAGGATCTTACCAAGGACCTAAATACTTTAGTTACAATGGTAAGACGTTGAGTGAATTGAGGAAAGAAATTGAAAATAAATAAAAGTAGCATGGACACTAAAGTAATTGGTCAAGGATATAACCTTGAAGCAAAGTTAGCTTTCATCTCCTGTCTTGAACTGACTCAGGAACTCTTTGGTCAATACAGAGTCCGCATGCGTTGATATACACAAGTAAAACCTAGCCCTGTAGGGGCGGAAGAATAGATTGTAAGAATCTTCTGCCGTGCCTACGGCACTATGGAAATCATCCTCACATCTATGGCAGGGGTTACGCTTCGCTTAACCACCTGCCTATAATCTTCCGTCCTTACAGAACTTGAACCATGTATGATAAAAATAACTTTGATGAAATCGATTACATTAAAGTTACTATATTTCATTGGTAAACATTAACTTATAAAGATTTTACCAACTATTTTTGTCCATTATTCCTACAATATTAAATACAAAAAAGAGAAATATTCATATAACGATAAGAATCAACTGGCTCGTATTGATTATAAAAGTAATCATATATATTATTGTGAGTTTGAATATGTAGATGATAAAATATCTAACATAAAATATTATGATATGCTCGGTCATTATCTCAATGAATGCGTGTCTTTTATATACACTGGAGATAAGGTCACGAGATTAGAATTTACTTATGGTTACAAGATGAACAATAGAGGGTTTAATCCTATTAAGATGTTGCTCACAGAAGATGCTTTCAATGATATTAAGATGGTTTTAGATAATAATAATTCGAGAGGTGAAACGGACATTATCGACATAGAATGGGATGGTGACAATGTTTCAAAGATAGAATGGCCACATGGTGAACTTTTGGGAAGCTATATAATGGAATATGAGTATAGCAGTAAGCTGAATCCATATTACAATCTGTTTACTTCCAGTGTATTATTATCTTATGCATCGAATTCTGTTCCGGCAAGCAAGAATGTAGTGACAAGGATTATCAAGAAAGACACATATCCTGTTGAGTATATCGACACTATTGAATATACATATAGATATGAAGGTGATTATCCTGTTGAAAGAGACAACATAGTCGTGCATAACGTAGGAGGAGAAGAGGAAATATTAGGCATAATTACATTATATTATGAATATGTAGAATAGCATTTTTAGAATATTACATCAATCACAAAACCTCCGCATGAGAAATTTTTCCTTTGCGGAGGTTTTGTGTGTTAGTATATTTTATTATCTTTACACTGAGTAAAAATACTCAATTAACTGAGTAAAATGTAAATTATGTATAAAAGAAGTTAATATCATACAATTATAACAATGAACAAGAAAAATTCTATCTATATTATCTTCATATTGATATTATGCCTTCAGTCGTGTGTGATAACAAAAGGTATTAAATACGTTAACGCATCAGTAGATGATCATAGCTTATTTAGACAAGATACAGTTCATAATGGTTTGCAGACTTTTCATTTCGCAAGAAATCTGGAAAATGAACATCTCATAGATACTCTTAAATTCGATATTTACTTGTCAAAATCAGATACACTTCTTAATCTTACTCTTCGTGAGACTATGGATTATATGGATGTGCCGGCTGCTGCCATTGTTATACAGAATGATACCGTACTTTTCGAACATTATAGTGGTGGTTGGAATGAAGATTCTCAGTCATGTATATTCTCAGTAACAAAGACAATCACAAGTCTTCTCTGTGGTATCGCTCTGCAAGAAGGATATATAAAAAGCTTAAATGATCCCGTGACAGAATACTTGCCTGAATTAAAAGACGCCGACCCGATGTTCTCTCAACTTCAAATTGAACATCTGCTGGATATGACAGCAGGAATTAAATTTAAAGAGAACTATAGCTCTAATCCTTTTTCAAAGATGGCACGACTATATCTCGGAAATAATTCGTATAAGGTCATTAAAAATTTAAAGTTCTCTAATAAATCTGGCGAGATTTATTCCTATAAGTCTGCAACAACTGCCATACTTGGAATGGTCATAGAAAGAGCAACCGGAAAATCATACGCCCGATATCTGTCAGAGAAAGTCTGGCAACCACTCGGAATGGAGAAATCTGCATTAATAGGACTCGATAGCGACAAACATCATGTTGCCAAAAGTTATGGAGGTCTCACGACAAATGTAAGAGATTTGGCAAAGATAGGTAAACTGTTTTTGGATAATGGCAGTTATAACGGAACTCAAATTGTTGACTCTTCATTCGTTCAACGTTGTTTGAGTACAAATAATGCTGGAATCAAGAGCAAAGGTCGTTATTCATATTCCTGGTATTGGGGATTTACGGATGATGAATATAATAACGGTCAAAAATATTTTGAAAGCAAAGATAGTCTTGTTGATTACTATCGTTTAAATCCTGTTAAAGGTGAACTTGATGTATGGAAAAATGATAATGGTTATTATGTAGTGATACACAACGGCGGCTATTGGGGATTCGGACTTTATGGTCAGGTCTTATATATAAATCCAGAAAAAAATATGATTGCCGTTTTCTTAGGTGCCGACCGTCTCGAAGACTTTCAGATTCTTTTTGATAAAATCAGTGTGAATTTAGATTGAAGTACTGAAAGGACAGCAGAAAATCAATCATAAAAAAAGAGATGCCATCCTAAAATGACATCTCCATATCCTTTAGTCTTTTGTCTTTAGACTTTAGCCATTATCCTCTTGCTGCCAAAAGCAAATCTAACATCTTGATGGCTGAGTCGCTGATGACTGAACCTGGTCCGAAGATGGCTGCTGCACCGGCATCGTACAAGAATTGATAGTCTTGCGGAGGAATAACACCACCAACAACGACCATGATGTCAGGACGACCTAACTTCTCAAGTTCTTCGATCACCTGTGGAACGAGTGTCTTGTGACCTGCTGCCAAACTTGAAACGCCGAGGATGTGAACGTCGTTTTCTACTGCTTGACGTGCTGCCTCTGCCGGTGTCTGGAACAATGGTCCCATATCAACATCGAAACCTATGTCGGCATAACCTGTAGCGACTACCTTAGCGCCACGGTCGTGACCGTCTTGTCCCATCTTGGCAATCATGATACGAGGACGACGTCCTTCGACTTTTGCAAATTCGTCAGCCTTAGCGACGGCTTCTGCAAACTTAGCATCACCTTTTGTTTCCATAGAATAAACTCCTGAGATTGTACGAATAACTGCTTTATAACGACCTGCTACTTTTTCACATGCCATTGAGATTTCGCCTAATGTGGCGCGGCATTTTGCTGCTTCTACTGCCAACTCTAACAAGTTGCCTTCGCCTGTCTCTGCTGCCTTTGTGATAGCTGCTAAACAACGGTCAACGTCAGCTTGGTTACGTTTGGCGCGTAAGTCGTTGAGACGTTTGATTTGTGATTCGCGAACTGCTGTGTTGTCGACTTCGAGAGTCTCGATAGCGTCTTCATGTTCGAGACGGAACTTGTTGATACCGACAATGATTTCTCTGCCGGCATCGATACGTGCTTGCTTGCGTGCTGCTGCTTCTTCGATACGCATCTTTGGAAGACCTGTCTCTATAGCTTTTGCCATACCGCCCATAGCCTCGATTTCCATGATGTGTTCCCAAGCTCTGTCGGCAATTTCTTTTGTCAATGATTCAATGTAATATGAACCTGCCCATGGGTCAACGACTTTACATACGTTTGTCTCTTCTTGGATGTAGATCTGTGTGTTACGTGCGATACGTGCTGAGAAGTCTGTTGGAAGAGCGATGGCTTCGTCCAAAGCATTGGTGTGCAATGATTGTGTGTGACCGAGCGCTGCGCCCATAGCTTCGATACATGTACGTGCTACGTTGTTGAATGGGTCTTGTTCTGTCAATGACCAACCTGAAGTCTGTGTGTGTGTACGTAATGCCAATGACTTCTCGCTCTTAGGATTGAAAGTCTTGACGATCTTAGCCCATAACATACGAGCTGCTCTCATCTTAGCTATTTCCATGAAGTGGTTCATGCCAGAGCACCAGAAGAATGAAAGACGTGGTGCGAAAGCGTCGATGTCTAAACCTGACTTGACACCTGTGCGGAGATAATCCCAACCGTCGGCGAGAGTGTAAGCCAACTCGATGTCGCAGGTAGCACCAGCTTCTTGCATGTGATAACCGGAGATAGATATTGAGTTGAACTTAGGCATCTTCTTAGAAGTGAATTCGAAGATGTCGGCGATGATACGCATTGAGAACTCAGGTGGATAGATATATGTGTTACGAACCATGAATTCTTTCAAGATGTCGTTTTGGATTGTACCTTGAAGTTCTTCGTAGGTAGCGCCTTGTTCCAAAGCGGCGACGATATAGAATGCCAATACAGGCAAAACAGCGCCGTTCATTGTCATAGATACTGACATTTTATTTAAAGGAATCTGGTCGAATAAGACTTTCATGTCTTCTACAGAGCAGATGCTGACGCCTGCTTTACCTACGTCGCCCATGACGCGCTCGTGGTCGGCATCATATCCGCGGTGTGTTGCAAGGTCGAAAGCTACTGACAAACCTTTTTGACCGGCAGCGATGTTACGACGATAGAAAGCATTTGATTCTTCTGCTGTTGAGAAACCTGCATATTGACGGATGGTCCAAGGACGCATCACATACATTGTTGAATAAGGTCCGCGGAGATAAGGAGCGATACCTGCTGCATAGTTGAGATGTTCCATACCTTCTAACTGTGCTGAAGTGTAGGCAGGACGGACGTTGATATGTTCAACTGTTTCCCATTCTGGTTTTATACCGTTCTTGTTTTCCCATTCTTTTGGGTCTTCTGTCTGAGGTATAACGTTGATGTTTATATCTTTAAAATTTGGCTTCATGATAATTCCTTTCTTTATTTTGTTATACCTAATTTCTTTTGAAAATCTTGTAATGTCTCCAAGACGTTGCTCTTCACGTGGATGAAATATTCCATGCCTGCTGCTTTGAGAACGTCGGCTGTGCCTTCAGGATTACCTGCCAAGACGACGATAGCTTGATCTTTAAGAGATTCGTAGATCTTGAGAGCGTTGCCATCGCCATATTCTTCGTCGGAAGAACAGATCACAACGATTTCAGGTTTCACTTCCTTAGCTGCTGCTATGCCGTCTTCAACAGTCTTGAAACCGGCGTTGTCAACGACTTCAAAACCGGCGCATGCGAAGAAGTTAGATGCGAAGTTGGCACGAGCTTTCAACATTGCCAAGTTACCGTAAGTCAACATCCATGCTACAGGGCGTTTGTTGCTTTGACTATAAACGTCGGTTACATAACGTAATTGTTCGAATTGTTGAGCGACGCGGTAAGTAACTATTGTGTCGATTTCTGCGTTTTCGTCGCGGCGGCAGTTAGCTTCAAATACCCAAGCTTCCGGATTTGACTTCATTGTCTCTGTGAAGTTAGGATATTGGTTTGTACCGAGTATGATTTCGCGGCGTGTAGCTACGTTGTTGAGGCGTTTAGCTGCGCTTTCCTTGACCATCTTCTGGATTGTGCCGTTGCGTAATGCTGCGAGATAACCGCCTTCTTCTTGAATCTGGAGGAATAATGTCCAAGCAGCTTTTACCAATGAGTCGGTGAGGTTTTCGATATAGTATGAACCAGCTGCAGGGTCGGCTACTTTGTCGAAGTGTGATTCTTCTTTCAAGATGAGTTGTTGGTTACGTGCGATACGTTCTGCAAATTCTGTTGTTGGTTCATAAACCATATCGAATGGTGTTACGCTGAATGAGTGAACGCCGCCGAGAACTGCCGACATTGTTCCTGTTGTGGTACGTAACATATTGACGTATGAGTCGTATAAACTCATGTTGATTTGTGCGTTGAAAGCATGGATGAGCATCTTGGCGTTTTCTTCTTTTGCGCCGTATGCCTTGGCGATGTTAGCCCAGAGGACTCTGTAGGCACGCATCTTAGCCATTTCCATGAAGTAATTCTGACCTACTGCCACATTGAAGCGCATCTTAGGAAGTATCTCGTCGATTGTCAAATCTGTGTCGGTGAGTTTGTCTAAATATTCAGATCCGATTGCCAAAGCGAATGCCATTTCCTGAACGATGGTAGCGCCAGCGTTTGTGAAGACGTGGCTGTTGATGCCGATGGTTTGGAAACCTGGCATGTCAGCTTTTGTCAAGATGTAAGCGAGTTCCATGTCGGTGGTTTCAGAGATGAACCATGTGCCGCGACGGATGTAGCGTGTCAATGGGTCATAGTTCAAAGAACCGCGTAATTCAGGGATTCTTGAAAGTTGCTCTAAAAGTGGCAAATGATATTTGTTGTTGTAGAAACTCAACTCGACTTCTTTAGCGTTGATGCCGTTAAGCAATGCTGAGAGTTCTAAGTCGGTGTAGAGATGGTCATATTCTAAGCGGAATGTGATAGCGTTGGCACCTCTTGAGATAGCGTCCAAGGCTTTTTCGTTAGCGGCTTTGCAGTCTTTGACGTTGATGTCTTGGCAGATGAGCCATTCGTTGCCTTTAGTCTTGTTGCCGCGTACGAATGGGAACTGGTTAGGTTCCACATTATTCCATGTAATTGAATTAAGGTCTTCGGCACGGTAATATGGTTTTACCGAGAAACCTTCTGCTGTCTTCCAAACAAGTTTCTTGTTGTAGTCAGCTCCTTTAAGGTCTTTTTGAATGACGGCTTCCCATTGTTCGGTAGTTACTTGTGGGAATTCTTCAAAAAGTTTTTTATTGTTACTCATATCTTTTATGTTAAAATTATTGATTATTCTTAATTTGCTATTCTGTTTAATTTTTTGAAAACACCTTTCTCAATCATAAAACCATCCCAACGTGCTCCTCTAGAATTTGCAGGTACATCAAGGTAGAACTCCAGACGATTATTGTTATACACTGATATTCTGGCTTTTGACTTAGATAGTTTCTGTGAGTCCGGATTATTACGATTTGTAAAATCATGTACATAACAGTTGTATGAAGCATTATCATCAACATCAGTAATTGTAATTGTTTCCGGGCCATTACCATCAAGATCGTCTCTATCTAATCGGGCTGTTCTGTCACTTGAAACTATCATATGCTGATATGAAATATGGTATTTGCCTACTTTTTCAAGATGGAGGTCAAGGTCTTTAGGAGAATTATCCCAGTCAAGGACAATACGGACATGTCCCAATTCCATCATTTGTGAGACTGAAAAACGATTAAAATAAATCATTCCTGCTACAACCTCAAAAGACATATCTGCCGGTATATAACCTTCTTTTTCAAAAGAAAAATAATACTTCCCATCTTTTTGTACAGGAAACTTTGCTACGCCATCAACGTTTGTTGTATACGTTCCTACTCCGTTGATATTAACTGTTGCATTGCCTACAGGCTTATCATTCTCGGCATCTGCAAAGCGCAAAGTAAACACACCTTCCTCTTGAATTGCCATCTCATCTTCAAGAACTTGAAACATATTGTTAAAATCATCATCGATGTTTCCTTCAATCTGTGAGAAGACTATCATCGGAAACGAAACCAATAAAACCAAAAATAATTTCTTCATAACTATAAGTATTTAATTTCCCTACAAAAATAAGTAAAATTCTTTATGCCTAACAAAAATACCTAATAAATAATAAAGTAAGTTTTTATTGATGAAAAATGCTTATTTTTGTAACCAAGATGTATTGACATCTTAGTTAACTTTATTATCCGTAATTAAAATGTAGAATAAGTTTATTATGAAAAAATCATTGCTATTTTTACTCTTATTATTGCCTTTCATTCCTAAGGCTCAAATCTGTGAAGTCTCAGGAAATCAAGAAGGAACTTGGGATTGTGATACCATTGTAGTTGTCGGCGACATAATCGTCCCTGAAGAAAGTTCTCTTATCGTATCTCCAGGAACAAAAGTTATTTTTGATAATCATTACGGAATCTTAGTGAAAGGTTCTTTCGAAGCAATCGGAACAGAAGAGAATCCTATTACTTTTACTTCTATCGACACTACTGGTTTTTATATGTGGGATTCAGGTAATGGCGGATGGAATGCCATTACATTTCAGGATGTTAAGACTCCTGTAAGAATCGAATATTGTAATTTCTCTTACGGAAAGGCTGTCAACGAGATGCGTCGCGGCGGTGCGTTGCGATTCTTTAACGTTGATGACGTAACTATTGATAACTGTATATTTACAAATAATTTTACGAGTGCGAAAGGTGCTGGCTTGTATGCCGAGAATTCTTCTCTCAAAATCACTAACTGCGAGGTTGGCGACAATTACGGATATAACCTCGATGGAGAATATATGCATGGTTGCGGTTTTCAATTTCTAAAATGCACGGTAAATATGGAAAATATGTATTTCCATGATAACATCTGTACCGTCGCATACGGCGGTGGTGCTAATTTCGATAGTTGCGCAGTGAATGTTAACAGAGCAATATTCGAAGATAATTTAACAACCAATGCTGCCGGAATGGGAATCCAACGCTCCAACGATTATGAAACTAAAATTTCTAATGTCTTGTTCCATAACAATATAGCAAATCATTACGGCGGCGCAATGGCAATGGCGACCTCTTCTCCTCTGATTCAGAATGTTACTATGGTGAACAATTATACCATCAGTGCTGGCGGCGGTGCGATGCAGTTTTTTAGCGAAGCTGATCCCGTCTTTAAAAATTGTATCATCTGGGGCAACGACTGGTACAACGAACAAGATACTTTCGATGACGCTACGCAGATTTTTGTCTGGGGTGCTGATAACTCTCCTGAATTCTATAACTCAATATTAGAAGGCGGACTTAAACAAATTCATGGAAATGAATATGTTGCTGTTTATGACTTCGAAACGATGATCGAGACAGACCCTATGTTTGTCGATACTGTCGCACGTAATTTCCACCTTCTGCCTGAGAGCCCTGCAATAAACAGCGGAACAATCGATACAACAGGAATGATGATTCCTCTTACCGACTTGGACGGAAATCCTCGAATCGTCGGAGATAGAATCGATATGGGTTGTTACGAATCTGACGTTACTTTCATTAAAGAAATGAAATCACATAAAAATATTAACATATATCCTAATCCGTTAAATGAAAATTCTATTTGTGAATTTAATTTAAGTAATACATCTAATGTCGTCTTAAAGGTTTATAATCAAACAGGAAAATTAATTTTCGTTAAGGATTATGGCATGATGTCTTCTGGAAACAACGTGATTTCTCTCGAAGACTTGACGAAAGTTTTGTTAAATAATTTTAACATCTATTTCTTAAGTATCGAAACTGATTACGAAACAATAAATTCTAAACTCGTTTATTAAAATTTATTATGAAAGATATTTTCAAAAACAAACAATTTCTTGGGATATTATTCGCGATAATTGCTTTCGCTGCAATCACCTTGATTTACTTCTCCCCTATTCTCGAAGGTAAAAGAATAAAACAACACGATATTGAGATGTATAAAGGTATGTCTCAAGAAATCAACCAATTCAGAGAAGAAACTGGCGAACAATCTTTATGGACTAACTCTATGTTCGGTGGTATGCCTGCCTGGAACATCGGCGTTCAACAGAATAGCAACCTTATGACTTATGTACAGAAAATCATAGGGTTAGGTTTCCCAAGTCCGATTATGTCTGTCTTTATCAGCATGCTCGGATTTTTTATTTTACTTCTCGTTTTAGATTGTAAAATATGGATTAGTTTCATCGGTGCTCTGGCTTACGGATTTACGTCTTATCTCTTCATAGTGATGGGTGCAGGTCATAATTCGAAAGCCGTCGCTATGGCATATATGGCTCCCGTAATTGCTGGTATCATAATGACTTACAAAGGAAAATATCTCTGGGGCGCGGTGCTTACCGCAATAGCTCTCGCATTGGAAATAAGAGCAGGTCATATCCAAATCACTTACTATCTTTTCATAATAGTGTTGATTTTTGTTATAGCGGAATTTATTGATGCAATACGCAATAAGCAATTTCCGGAATTCTTCAAGGCAAGCAGCATTCTTGTTGTCGTGGCGATTCTTGCGATTCTTACAAGTACAACTACGCTTTACGCTAATTACGAATTCGGCAAAGAGACGATGCGTGGCAAGCCTGTTCTGACAGAAAACACTGGTAATCAGACTCGTGGATTGGACAGAGATTACGTCACACAATGGAGTTACGGTATCGGTGAAACCTGGAGTTTGATGATTCCTAATGTAAAAGGCGGAGCATCAGCTTATATTGGCAACGACAATCCTGCTTTGGAAAATGCCGATCCTCGTTTTCGCTCGATGATTGCTCAAAACAACGCCTATTGGGGTGACCAACCTGGAACAAGCGGTCCCGTTTATGTCGGCGCAATAGTTTGCTTCCTGTTTGTACTCGGTCTTTTCATCGTAAAAGGAAAAATAAAATGGGTGCTGCTCGCAGCTACAATCCTCTCAATATTATTGAGTTGGGGCAAAAACTTTATGGGATTCACCGACTTCTTCCTCGACTATTTCCCGATGTATAATAAATTCAGGGCAGTCTCAATGACGCTAGTAATCGCTGAAGTATGTATGCCGATATTGGCGTTCCTCGCTCTCGCGGAAGTGATCAGAAATCCAGAATGCTTAAAGAAAAATAAGATTTATCTGTACGTCTCGTTCGGATTGACAGCCGGTTTATGCCTTTTATTCTATATCATCCCAGATGTTTTCTTCAATTTCTTAAGTCAAGGCGAAGCTGCTCAGTTTGCAAAATTGGGTGCAGGTAAAGATGGCGCTATTTATCAGACATTTGCAAATGAATTAGAGAAAGTTCGTATGGCGATATTCCAAAAAGACGCACTAAGAAGTTTCTTATTTATTACAGTAGCAGCTGTCATTTTGTTAATAAATGTTAACGGCAAGTTAAAAAACAATGCAATGTTTGTAATGCTCGCAGCATTGGTTGTCATAGATATGTTCCCGATAAATAAACGTTATCTTAATAACGACAATTTCATCGATAGTCGCCGTTTCGAAAAACCTTTCGTGATGTCGGAAATCGATAAACAGATTCTTCAAGATAACAGCTTGGATTACAGGGTTATGAACCTTACTACAAGCACTTTCAACGACGCAAGTACTTCTTATTTCCATAAGTCGATAGGTGGTTATCATGGTGCGAAACTTCGTCGTTATCAGGATATTATCAATCATTATCTCGGTGGTGACAAAATTGGCAGCAATGGTTTCTGGAATGTTCTCAATATGTTGAATACTAAGTATTTGATTTATCCTCAGAATAATAATCAACCAGTTGCTGCTCCAAATCCTGATGCTTTCGGTAATGCTTGGATAGTGTCTGATATTAAATGGGTTGCGACTCCAAACGAAGAAATCGCAGCAATTGAAAATACGAATGTCAAGACGACTGCAATTATCAATGACGAATTTAAAAATGTTATCGGCGACTTCAAACCATCAAGTGAGTTAGGAACTATAAAATTAGATTCATATAAACCTAATGAATTGATTTACAGTTTTAATTCAACAAAAGACGAATTGGTTGTCTTCTCAGAAATATGGACAAGCAAAGGTTGGACAATGTGGATCGACGGAAAAGAATCTCCTTTAATCAGAGCTGATTATATCTTGAGAGCTGCTGTAATTCCCGCTGGTAATCACGAGATTATGATGCGCTATGAACCTAAAATCTGGAAAGTAGGCAACACGATCCAATTCGTCTCATCATTGATTTTAATTCTTGGCTTAATTGGCGCAATCGTTGTAACAACCAGAAAATCAGAAATGACAAAGTCTGTTGACTGTTGACCGTTGTCTGTTGACTTAATATTTTGAAATGAACAGTGTCTTAATAATAACATATTACTGGCCTCCATCGGGCGGTTCCGGTGTTCAACGTTGGTTGAAGATGTCGAAGTATTTCCCTGAAAATGGTTGGCAACCTGTTATTTACACAGCCGATGGAGCTGAATATCCGGTAGAGGATTTGTCACTGGAAAAAGATGTCGCTCCCGAAGCGGAAGTGTTAAGACATAAGATAATTGAACCTTATTCTTTTTATAAGAAATTTTTAGGAATCAAGAAAGATGAGAAGATAAAGGCTGGCTTCATCAATGAAGGAAAAAAGAAATCTTCTTGGAAAGAGAATATAAGTGTCTGGTTGAGAGGTAATTTATTTATCCCTGATGCTCGTTGTTGGTGGATTAAACCTTCAGTCAGATTTCTTAAAAAATATTTAGAAACAAATCCTGTAGATGCTATTATTTCAACGGGACCTCCTCATTCGATGCATCTCATCGCTAAAGAATTACATAAAAAATTTAACATTCCTTGGATTGCAGACTTCCGTGATCCTTGGACTGACATCGACTTTTTTAGTGAATTAAAATTAACAAAACGTAGTCTAAAGAAACATCATAAACTTCAATATCAGGTTCTTACTGAAGCAAACAAAGTCGTTACTGTCGGTTGGGACTGGGCTAAAGGTCTTGAAAATCACGGTGCTAAAGATGTCGCTGTCATTACCAATGGCTACGACTTTAATATTGAAGAAAAATTAAGAAAAGTTGAATTATCTGCCGACTTTACCATGTCACATGTAGGCATTGTAGGCGCGGCAAGAAATGCAGTACGTTTCTGGGAAGCTCTCGGCGAACTTGTAAAAGAAGATACATTAGAAGATTTTTCTAAATCATTAAAAGTTAGATTGATAGGACAAGTCGATAATTCTGTTATCGAGACTATCAAGAAAAATGATTTGGAAAGTTATGTCGAGATAATTCCTTATATTCCTCATGAAGAAGTTATTGTTGAGCAGAGTTCTTCTCAAGTTTTGTTATTATTTATTAACAATTCGCCTAATGCCAGGGGAATCATGACAGGTAAGATCTTTGAATATATGGCATCGGGACGACCGATTTTCGCAATTGGACCAACTGACGGTGATACCGCGATTATCCTCGACAAAACAAAATCAGGAGTTATAGTAGATTTCGATGATAAAGAAGGAATAAAAAATGTAATCGTTGATTTATTTAACAAATATAAAGAAAATCAACTTGTTACAAAAAAGAACGAAATCGTCGAGAATTATTCACGACGTTCTCTCGCAAAAGAATATGTTAATCTTATTAAGAAAATTGTAGAGACGTCACCCTGTGGCGTCTGAATTACTAAAATAAATTCATAAATGAACGAAATTAAAATCATAATACAAGCGCGAACAGGTTCGACACGACTTCCTCAAAAGATGATACTTCCATTTTATGAAAATGAAGGTATCTTCTCATTGATACTTAAAAGATTAACATCTTCCGTTAAGAAAGAAAATATTATTCTCGCAACTTCCACAAACGAGAATAATGACGTTTTAGTCGAGATTGCAAAAAACTACGGAATCAATTATTATAGAGGTTCAGAAAACGATGTGCTTCAACGTTTTATCGATGCTGCAAAAGAATTTGATGCGGATAAGATAATTAGAGTCTGCGCCGATAATCCTTTCTTGGACATTGATTTTCTTAATTTTCTTTTAGAAAACTTCGCAAAATCTGATTGCGATTATATGTCGTTTAAGACTTCTAATAATATTCCTACTATTAAAACTCATTACGGTTTCTGGGCAGAGGCAGTGACACTCAATGCTTTGGAAAAAGTCAAATCAATGACTGATGAAAATCTCTATCACGAACATGTTACTAATTTTATCTATGCAAATCCTGATGATTTTAACATAAAATTTTTTAACATTCCTGAAGAGATAGATTCTCACAACGACATCAGATTGACAATAGACACTAAAATCGATTTTGATATTCAGAAAGAAATATTTAACAAAATATATAAAGAGAAACCTAACTTCAATGCTTTCGATATTCTAAACTTTCTTAATGAAAATAAAGAATATCTTGAAGTTATGAAGGAAGAAATCTCAAAGAATCAGAAGTAAGATATGAAAAACGGAACATATATTATAGGTGAAATCGGGCAGAATCATAATGGTTCTGTTGATATTGCGAAACTTATCGTTGAACTTGTTTCGCGTCCTGTCAAAGAAGAATATTTCGGCATTGACTTGCAGCCGATGAATGCGGTCAAAATGACAAAACGCGATTTGGCTCACGAACTTTCCAATTCGCAAATGTCACGTATTTACGACTCACCTAATTCATTTGGAAAGACTTACGGAGAACATCGTGCATTTCTGGAACTTTCTGACGAACAACATTATGAGGTTTATAAGTACGCAAAAGAAAAAGGTCTCGATTTCGTGGAGACACTCTGCGCTCCCTCTTGTCTAAGCATAATGAAGTATTTTACTCCTGATTATCTGAAAGTTGCAAGTCGCGACCTGACAAATATCCCATTGCTTGAAGCTCTCGCTGAGACAAAAATTCCTATTATCTTATCGACCGGAATGGCTGGGGAAAAAGAATTGGACGAAGCACTTGATGTTATCACAAAATATCATAGCAATATCTCGATTCTTCATTGCGTCTCTCAATATCCTACTCATCCTAACAATCTGAATCTTAACACAATAAAATATCTTAAGAATAATTATCCTCAATATAAGATTGGTTTTTCTGATCATACTATTGGAATTTCTGCACCAATTGCTGCCATTGCTATGGGAGCGGAAATCATTGAGAAACATGTCACTATCGACAGAAGAATGAAAGGTACAGACCAGGCAGGTTCTTTGGGTCCAGACGGCGTAAACCGCATGATTCGTGACATCAGAATTACTGAAATGTCGATGGGAAAAGAAGATATTTTTATAGAACCAGAAGTTCAAAACAGCAAAATAAAACTTGAACGCTCCATTGCGACAAATCGTGATTTGAAAGTCGGTGATGTTATCTCTGAAAACGACATTCATCTTTTAAGTCCAGGCGATGGTTTTAAATGGTCTGAAAAACATAACGTTGTAGGAAGAAAAGTGAAAGTTGAAATACCAAGAAACGAAATAATTTATCCACAAAACTTAGAATAGATGAAGAAACCTAAATTAATTTTAACAGATATCGACGGCGTCTGGACTGACGGCGGAATGTATTACGACCAAACCGGTAACGAATGGAAGAAGTTTCATACTTACGATAGTGCGGGTGTTCTTTTCGCTCATCAGAATGAAATTCCTGTCGGAATAATTACCGGCGAAGATACTGAAATCGTTGCTAGAAGAACTGCCAAACTTAAAGTAGATTATATTTTTCAAGGTGTCAGAGATAAATTGGAAGTAGCGGAAAAACTTTGTAAAGAATTGAATATCACTCTTGAAGATGTCGCTTATATTGGTGATGACCTCGGCGATGTTGAATTGTTAAAAAATGTTGGTATTTCAGCAACGCCAAATTCTGCTCCTGATTATATTAAAAAATATTCACAAATGGTGATGACAAAAAATGGTGGCGAGGGCGTATTTCGTGAATTCGTAGAAAAGATATTAGGAATATGTTAAAAAAAATTATCATAGGTATCTTCAAACCTAAGTTTTTATTCAGATGGATTGTCAAATCCAAAGTCAAAAGTTGCAAGGGAAAACTTTCTGTCAATGGATTTAGTTCTGTTAATAAAAATACGCATCTTGGTTACAATGTAAACTTTAACGGAATGAAAATCACGGGGAAAGGATGCTGTACAATAGGAGATAACTTTCATTCCGGAACATCATGCCAAATTATGACAGATTATCACAATTACGATTGCGGAACACGAATTCCATACGATAACACCGTGATTGTCAAAGATGTGACAATAGAAGATAATGTCTGGTTGGGAAATAACGTTATTGTTTTACCTGGTGTCACTATTGGTGAAGGTGCTGTGATACAAGCCGGTAGCGTAGTCGTAAAAGATATTCCTGCATTGTCAGTTGCTGGCGGTCATCCTGCAAAAGTATTTAAAATGAGAGACATAGAACATTATAATAAACTCAAAGAACATAAATTATTCTTCTGATGAAATATAGCGAGCTTAATGTTTTAGAAATCAATAAAATATCATATATAGTGAAGGAAAAGCAACCTTCATTATTCAAGCAGATTTGTATCTTCATCGGGCAGCTTTTTTATTATACATTCTTAATTCATTTTAAGTATAAAGCGTTGCCAGCCAATTATAAAGGTCTGCTTTTCTTTGGTGTTTCTCTCAACAATCGTCGCTCGCTTGAACCGATAATCAATAATGTGGAAAACGACACATATCTCTATCTTAATAATCATGTTACCGATATTCATAAACGACGCGCTTGGTGGCACAGTATTCCCTATCTCTTTTCCTTAATAAAACTTTACAAAAAATCTAACAAAGATGACAAGGCATTGATTTTAAAATATTTCACCCGACTTTGGACAACATACGGACTTTATAAAATTGCCGGAGAAATG
This sequence comes from Bacteroidales bacterium, assembly GCA_045606865.1. Classification (GTDB taxonomy): domain Bacteria; phylum Bacteroidota; class Bacteroidia; order Bacteroidales; family F082; genus Limimorpha. The sequence goes on along the minus strand of JAZUST010000033.1, from coordinate 1,400 downwards.
TTGGATAAATATAATGTAAAAGTCCTTGTCCTGGCAAATGATCATAACGACATAAACAGATGCTTGATTTTTAATGCATTGGAAAAAGGAATAAAAACGGTTTATGTTCAACATGCGTCTGTAAAAAGGGGATTCCCAAGATTGGATTTCACATATTCGTTTCTCGATGGAAAAGAATCCTTGGAGAAATATCTTTATGACGGAAAACCTAAAGGCGAAGTTTATCTTTCAGGAGGAGTTCGTTTTGATTCTCTTTACGACAAGATTGTTAAAAGAAATTATGAAACTCAGAGAATCGGCATTGCTATCAATATGTTAGATGATTTTGAAAAGATTAAAAGTCTTTGTCTTTTCTTAAAAAATAATAACTATAACAATTTGATTCTTCGTCCGCATCCTCGTTACCAACATCTGAATTCAGAATGGTTAATAAATAATAACATTTCTATCTCCAATCCAAAGGAAGAATCGTCTTTCGACTTCATTTCCAAAATCGACTTCATGATTTCCAATGAGTCGGCAATTCATCTCGATGCTTCAATAATGTATTGTCCTACCGTTCTTTATAATATGTCTGATAATAAAGTGTTGGACGATTATAATTTCGTTAAAAACGCTTTAGTCAAATTAGCAAATACTGATGAGGAATTGTTAAATTTCATTAAGAATCCTAAAGATGTAATGCCTACAAAAGAAACTTTACAATATTATAACGCTTCGTCTAATTCTCATTTAGAAGGTAAGTTAGGAATTACAATAGCGCATTTCTTGGAGTTGTTATGTCAAGAAAAAGAAAATCAATTTGATAAAGAATATGGTTTTATAAATGTATCAGATTTTCTTCATGAAATAAAAGATTGAAAAATAACATTAATCTTGCGCCAATTAAAAGTTGTACTTTAAAATAGCGCAAACTTCAAATTGAGATTTGAACATTTTTGGTTGAAGAATTGAACATTTTTGATATATCTGCATTCATAAAACATATGTTTGACTATCAATAGTCAAATTTGAAATATAAACTCTGAACCCAGACGGTTGAATTAAAGGTCGGCACTTACTGTTGCTGACGAGGATAAACGTATACAAGAGGTTAATTCTTTGAATAGGATTGACGATTCATATAATAAAATAGTTATATATAGTGCGCGATAACGTTTTGCCATAGAGCGACGATAAAGGAGTTTTGTATATCAATATCGAAGATTTTCTTTTAGATAAAATTAACGAACTTTGAACTTATAAAAGAATCTGTGCAAATCCTTTAGATTTGCAAAGAAAAAACAAAGGCAGAAAAAAACACCTACCTTTGCAAGAGTTAACCAGAGGAGAGAGGTGAACTATCGTGCAATCCAGCCACATGAGCTATCCACAGAAACAGTCCTCTTCTCCTTTCCGTT
>JAZUST010000032.1:0-12747 GCA_045606865.1 Bacteroidales bacterium | reverse complement strand
GCGTCAATCATCTCGTAACGTTCGAGACCATAGTGACCGGCGTAACCTTTCATGTTCATGATGGCGTCGATACCTACAGTGTGAGCGTCGGTACCTGTACTTGCTCCGACGATAACGACTTTACGACCGATATTTTCTTTGATGAATTCGTCGGTCTCATACATATCCATCACATTGCTTTCTACCTTAGGAACATAGATGTTGGTGTAATCTACTGTATGTTGGCAGCTGCCGTAGCAGTTGAAGAATGTGAATCCCGGTGTGAGTTCTTTATAATAGACGACGCTTGGGTTTTCGAGTCCCATTTTCTTCATCATAAGCTTTGCTGCCTCAACAGCTTCTGCTCCGCAAGGAACCGGCAAAGTGAAACTCATCTGTACCTTGCCGTCGTTCATGGTGTCGCCGTATGGTTTTATTTTAGTCAAATCTAAGGTCTTGTCGAAATCCTTAGCTTCCATTGAATATAATCCTTCACTCATGGTTATATGTTTTTTCTATTTTTAACTTAATTAATTTTTACCTTTCATCAATTCAACGAATGGGTTGATGTAGTTCTCGCCTTTCATCGTCACGCCTTGGAGACCTTTACCGCCGTTCTTAGGACGTTTCACATCGCCGAAGATACCTTTTTCGAGAGCGGTGAAGAGACCTTCTTTGTTGATATCTTCAAGTAATGAAATTGTGTTGTCGAGGACTAACTTAGCGCGGTTGCGGCAGATACCGTCGGCTTTGAATTCCATCTCGTCGCCGATGCTGCGCATATTGTTGAAGATATATTTAGCGTTTTCTATTGAGAGGTAACGGTCGCTCATGAATGGAGTGTGGATAGCCTCTGTAGGCATACCGAGAAGTTGGATACCTTGGTTTGTCCAGATGCCGATCATGTTGAAGAGAGCGTCTTGGATGTGACCGCGGAAGATGTTACCTGTCATGAATTTTGTTGGAGGCATATATTTCAATGTTGCCTTAGGGAAGATCTCGCGTGTCATCTGAGCCTGTGCGAGTTCATAGAGGAATCCGTTTTCGAGTTCAGGATCCATCTCGAAAGCGTGACCTAATCCCATCTGTTCTTCTTTAAGACCTGCTGAGAGAGCGAGTTGCTCGTTGATGAGGTCGGAAGCGAGAACTGTGTGAGCTGCTTCCACTGCGTCGGCTGTTGTGAGATAGTTATCTTCACCGGTATTGATGATGACGCCGGCGAATCCGTTGATGATACGCGACATATATTGGTCGATGAGAGTACGTTGCATATTGATGTCGCGGAACAAGATGCCGTAGAGAGCGTCGTTGAGCATGACATCGAGACCTTCGAGTGCGCCCATGGCAGCGATTTCCGGCATACAGAGACCTGAGCAGTAGTTGCAGAGACGGATGTAACGACCGACCTCCTCGCCTACTTCGTCGAGAGCCTTACGCATGATGCGGAAGTTCTCCTGTGTAGCGAAAGTACCACCGAAGCCTTCTGTCGTTGCGCCGTAAGGAACGTAGTCCAAGAGACTTTGTCCTGTAGTACGGATAACAGCGATTACGTCAGCACCTTGACGAGCGCCGGCTTGAGCCTGGATTACGTCTTCGTAGATGTTACCTGTTGCCACGATGATATAGAGATAAGGTTTTGGACCTTCACCTATTGTGTTAAGATAATGTTCACGGCGGTTGCGGCGAGCGCGTATCTTGTTGATATTTTCATCGATGATAGGTTGCAAGGTGTCGGCAATCTTCTTGCTGTCTTTTGTCACAACCTTTGTTATATCCAATTCGCCTTTAGCTACGAGTTCAGCGATTTCCTGAGGATTCTTGCCTGTCTCTATCATTGCGTTAGCGATGAAGAAAAGCACGCCTTCACCGAGTACGCCTTTGTCTTTCAAAGTATCGACGACGACATTTGGAAGAGGCACCTGGTTTTCGTCAACGCCGTCGATGCCAATCAAACGGCACAAAGTCCGTTCAACAGCGACGGTTGTGTATTGTTCCACGAAACCTTGTACATCGTCAGCGATGTTTTTCGCCAACTTACGAGCCTGAGCTACTTTTTCAAAATCTAAGCCTAATTTACTCATCACGTTAATTTTATATTTGTTTATTTTTTTAATTCTTGACAGATTATTAAAGACTACAAATATAAAAAAAATTCTTGATTGTCGAAGGGGAAAAGAATTTTTAATAAAGTGAAGATTTTAGTGAGTTTTTAGAGGAATATATTTATTTGTAACATTCCACAATTCTTCTGGTATATACAATTGAAAACACAAAATTAGATTGTATGGTACAAAGAAAAGTTAGAAAAGACAAGGCGAATAGAGAGTTAGATCTCGCCCTTTCCACCTGTGCTTCAAAGATAGGTCGCCTTTATATTTTTTCACATCCCACCCCACTCTGACCAATTCGTCGCACCATTGGAGAAGTCTGCGGCTCATTCCTGCCGAATCAATTTTGAAAGAAGTATAAAATGGAGAATCGGCCAATAATGAGCCTCGACGCTATCCATACGAGCCATGTTATAGAGTATCTCCAGCTGACGAAACTCAAAATCGCCGTATTTCAGATAGTTAGCAGTGTCATTCTTAGGAACTAGCGACATATTATCAAGCTGATAAAAAGGCGTTCCTTGCCTTGTGACAAAAGGCTGGCACTGCTCTGCAGGATAAAGTCCGAACTTCTGGACATCATCAAATTCCGCTTCGCTTTGTGGAATGAGAGAATCAACATCGTTCGCAACTTTAGACAAAGTCTCTCGAATCTTTGCGTCATTCAATCTAGATTGAATATATTCTAATTTATTCATTTTTAATTATCTTTATCTTCTCTCATACCCGAATCCTGTTCCCAAAGACGCCGACCTACCATCAGATTTATGTACCAAATAACGAAGCTGACTGTCTAAGGCTTCTGTATAAAGTGGATGTGACTTTTTATTACGTAAACTCATGTGAAAGCGTATTGCAAGAAACTCATCGTGTGTCAATTTGAACCCCAATTGCTTAAGTATCTTTACAGAGCGTCTTCCATGACCTGTAATATCCCGCATACCTGAACAATCGCATAAATCATGAAGCAAACTCGCAATTGCTATACTGTCGGAATCTAATCCTGACGATTCTGATTGCATTGCGATTTGGTAAGTCTGCCAGGCATGATCAGCCAGACCGCCTTCATATCTGTGATGTCTATGACAATGATATTTGAAAAAACCGTGATTTTCCATATATTCAATTACTGACTGAACATTTTCACGACGAGTCTCAATGAGACGATTCACAATACATTGCTTTACATTCTTCATATTCTTAACTATCTAATTAGGACTTAACAGACTATTCATTCGATATTCCAACAATTTCCTTCGACAGGCTCAGGCACCGGTAGCCTCAATTCCTAATATTCTTAAATGCTGCAGATATAGAGTTGAAAATCGCTTCGGAGAGTTGTATCGCCTTTCTCTTGCCGTTGTTTTTCTTCGGATTCTTCGGTTTGCTTTCCTTGCCGTAATACTGTTCCAAGTTTATGTTGAAATAAACTTTGAAAGGTGGTATCGTGGAATATTGCATCATCTCCTCTGGTGTCAGTTCGACAAACTTAAAACCGTAGGTCTCTGCCTCATCTACGATTGCGATGACGAAACGGAAATGTTCAGGAGTCTTGAATGCCTGCACCCACTCCGTCATAGTCGCTGCGCCGAAATAAGTGTCTTTGTGAGTAGTCATCTTGATTTCAAAATACCATTGCTCACCTTCTTTCTCTGCCGAGATGTCGCATGGAGAACTGATGACTTTAGCATTTTGAAATCCTCTTGTTTCAAGTTCCGAAATGAATGCTGCTTTTGCTTTAACATCTGATTTTGAATTATTTCCTTTCATAATTTATTATTTCTCTTTTCTACTTTTATATACTTATGATATTTGAAAATGTTACAGATTTTTTAAGACTACAAGTCAACAAGTATTTTGTGTCACTGAGTTTGTCAAAAGGACAAACTTTTGCCTTCGACAGGCTGCAATTCGTTTATCAGTTCAGAACCATTGACGTGTTTCTCTCCTATCACCGAATTTCTCTTGTCAAAATCCACATAAACATGGTTTCCATAAAACGGATTGAATATAATCTTTATCATAGAACTGTTCATTACAGGTTGGTTCTATTTATTAACTTTTTATCCTTAATCATGGGCAGAACCGCATTATTCCCATGATTGAAGATTCTCATTTTACAACATAGCAGTCATGTGAAAGAGTTTCAAGGACATCTTCCTTGACAAGTTCCTCAAGTTGCTGTTTCAACGCATCCTCCAGATTACCTGGCACTACGACACACACTTCGAATATAGGTGCAAATGCATAGAGTTCCTTCGCCTCAAAGCACTTACGACCAAACTTTTTTATACATGCAAGCACCAAATCACGCAAGGAAACAGGTAACCCGGTTTTGGTCGCAGCGGACTTACCTGCAGTCACAGAAGTCGTATATCCATCAAAAATGATCTCTCTAAACCAATTCATTACATCCTTCTCTGACTTGAACGGATATATAGGTATAAGAGCATCTATTGCACTATCCACAGACAGATCTTTTATATTTATAGAATCTGACTTTTCAGAATAAGTTTCTATCCAATGTCTTGACTCATAATCATAATCTTTCATGTCATTAAACAGATAATATCCGAAACCATAAGCAGCCACATCACCTGTTGATTTCTGCTTCTCCTGGACCATATCTTTCATTTTCTCGCTCACACTTGACACATTGTCCTTCAGAGGATGAGATTGCAAATCCGTAAAAACTTTCAGTTCTTTCAAAAAGTAGAGGGTCTCAAACTCCACAATTGGTTCGTCAATTGCCATAACCGACCTTGACATTTTCCCCGCTCTGAAGTAATTCCAAGCATGGAACATCTCATGGATAAATACACCTGCCATAACATCCTTCCATCCTATATCGTAAAGGTCCTGAATGTTCTTATAATATATAACTACCTTTGGTTTGGATTTGCTTTCTACGAACTCTCCCAAAACCACCACTTTTCCAGGATTATCCAGGAGGCTTTTAATTTTTTCAGCATGTTCCATCAAAGTAGCCAAATCCTGATTTTCAGGACTATTATTTTCATTTTGCAATTTTTCGATCTTAGCATTGAGTTCTTCAAGTTTCTCTCTAAGAAGAGCATCATCTACCGATTTAGGACGACTTTTCTTTTTATTGCTGAACTCTATTCCCTCCAACTTATCTATAATATCTGCAAAGCACACCTCTCCTTTCACCAAAGGAAGACGGAAATTCACAATCAAATCAAGAAGCCGAACATTATATAGAAGCTCATTATACAGGAGCTTCTTATCCAATGGAGATATATCATTTGGAAATATGATAGAATCTGATACATGCTTGTATTTAGAATCACAGGGATATAAGGCAGAAGACTCCCGAGGTGTACCTACCAACATGTATATACCTTTATCTAGGCTCATGAACCTAGCACGATTTTCTTTTTTATTCAATTCAAAATTCACAGTAAATTCCGGACCAGTTTTAGGAGGTGCTTGCCTATATCTTTTCCTGATAATCTCTCTTGCGATAACTTCATAGTGCATTGGAATCTTATTATCCCCCAACACTCTTTCGATTGCTTCAACCCAGTTCATTGGCATAATATTTTTATAGCTAGGTTCTCTTTATTAACTTTTCCCCTTAATCATGGGCAGAACCGCATTATTCCCATGATTGAAAATTCTCATTTTATTTTATGTTTCGCAAAGTTGATAATTTAATTTCAAAATCCCAAACGTTTTTTAATATTTTACGGAATTATCTACTTTAGACTTTGCCGTGAGCTACGAGCGGTGAGCAGCGAGCAAAAATGTTCATAGCAATAATCCTACTTTTTTAGTTTTTGAAACAATTCATCTGTTGTTATTTTCTCTTCCCAATAATCAATCAATATTTCCTTGTTTTTTATAATCCACTGTTTTATCACATTTATTTGCGCTTGACTGATTTTTATTTTATTCAAATCATTGTTTTTCAACAATATCTTGGGATTGTCCGATATGGAAATTGGAATCAACTCATTGATTTGGATTTTTGTTGACGTGTTGTTCTGGAATTTTATCCGTGGTAGATTATGTTTTCCAGTAGATTGTGTATTGATAGTTTGCACCCAAACAATAACATCCAAGCCCGTGGTATTCTGTGAAATGTTAGCCATTTCCAATAACATTTCATCAGTATAGACGGTCTGCAATAGTTCATCCATTGTTTCGTAATTCTGGTCTTCAATAAATTCGTCGTTAGTCAATATATTCATATTAGTATAATCTGGCATTGGTGTATTTATATTTTTTTTGTGAAAAAACCAAGTCTAAAATAGATAAAATAGTGCGTACCATCCGCCAGAAGATATGTGTTGGCGCAAGGTATCCCAGTCATACTTTACATGCAGATAGTCTGCGATAAACTCCAAGTCGTTTACAATTGCATGGTTCAGTTCAACAGACCAATAATCGTCACAGATCTCGGTCATATCCCAACAGCAATCATCCAAATAAGCTTCCATAGGTTCTAATATAGGGATTGACTCAGAAATCACTAATTTATTGTACAACTGTCCTTCAACTATCCAATCTTGGGTATCCCATCTCGGCTCACGGCAATATGATTTAAGTTCTTCTATGGAGTTGCACATTGACTTGCGATGGTCATAGAAATGACGGTATAACAATCGTGCATCTAAGATTCGTACATCAGCTTTGTTGATCCACTTATCTACTTCAAATTGCGGTTCTATACCTGTTCGCAATGCATCGCGGCACAGCATCAATATCTTGCCCATCGCATTAGCTCCCTGCAATAGTCCTTCGCCGTTATACTGCGCTGCCCATACGGAATCATTTTCCGCTACCTCAACAATCATAACATCTCCAGTAGATAGGAGAAGTTCGCGAAAGTCGGCGTTGCCTACACACTTTTTCCATACCACAAATGTCATCCACTCATGCTGCCAATCAACAAAGTCGGGACGGCAGAAACAGTCATACTTATCCTTGAAATGTATGTCGCCATATTCGATCTTGGCTGTCAATACATCTTCTTGAATGTTACGTTTTTCGGGATGCTTATATAAATCACTCCACTTGCCGAGTAGATAAATCAGCGCACTTGATTCCCACATACAGTCGAACAATTTGAATGGAAAGCCACTGGCATAGTTGCTTAACTTTCCCGATGGGAAATCGCCACAAATGCTATCAGGAGCAGAGAATGTAAGTGTAGTTTGTTGGGTAGGATCAATAATCTCTTGTCGAAGCAAGGATTCCTTCAATCCTTCTTGTTTAAAATAGTTTTTCATTAGCTAATTATTCTACGGAATTATATACTTTGAACTTGCGATTACTGTATGGTGTATTCGTTGGTTCATATCTTTTTTGTAATTTTTTCCCCTTTTAGTCTTGTAAATTACTCGGTAAAGTGTTCGTCAACTTCCTTTGTTGGATTACCATCATTCCACGCCATTATCATTCTTTTTAGATTACTAACTCCAAAATTTTTCTCTGATACTTCGTCAAACCACTCTATGATTCTATCTCTAACATCGGTAATACCATCCCAACTTTTAGAGTAGTTATTTTTGGTTCTCCAGATTTCCATATTCTTAATATGTTCAAACTTAATCTCTAATTCTATATCACCATTGTCTATTTGGACATGAAAATGGGGTGTGTTTGTTCCTTGTTCATCGTTTTCGCCATACACAATTACCTTTGATTGTCTTGGGAAATTATCCGCCGGACGAGAAATTGTTGCCATTTCCTCAATTCTATGTTTTGATGAAAAATCATCAGTCATAGTATGAATCTGTTTCCATACAGCATTAGCATTTTGTTGATTGGTTGCTATTGGCAATACTGCACAATTTGCAGATAACCATTTTCCTATATTTGCTAACATATATTTATATATTTTTTTGTTTTTTCCTTCTTTGTTTATTTTATACAACTCACCGTTTTCAATTAAAAAAGAAACATCCCATCCATCCTTTAATATATGAAAATGAGGTGGCATATGGTCATTACTCCATATTTGAATTTCATACGAATTATGATGGAATAGATTTGACTCATCTGTATTTATATGAGCCATTTCTGTTATTAAATCGGTATTCATTTGTGGTTCTTCATGGTTTAAAGCTAAACATCCGTTTTCCCTTTCCTCATACAAATAGTCCTCATCAAGGGAAAACCAATCCACCGTATCATACAACGGTTCGTAATCAATATATGCTTTGTCCAACTCAGACATCGGAATGTTGTCAAAGTCAAAAATATCAAGTTCCTCGACTTCTTTTTCGGTCTTGAAATCCTCCAAATTTTCTATATGTTTCATATTCTATAATTTATCAATAGTTCGTTATATTTCCACATCGCCATCGGTGCAATGGACAACTTTGGCAGGAACTTCATTATTCCAATCGTCTTGTAAAATAATTTCTTCCCATTGCGCTATAGTACCTTGGAATGTGATGGAGGTCAAGGATGAGCAATTATAGAAAGCATATTCTCCGATACTTGTGACACTATCAGGGAGCGTGATAGAGGTAAGCTTTTTGCAACCATCGAAAGCAAAATCTTCTATACTCGTGATGCGATTGCCTATAGTGATAGCAGTCAGAGATTCGCAACCATAGAAAGCGCTGCCTTTAATAGTAATGACACTATTAGGAATAGTAATGGCAGTTAGCGAGGAGCAATAATAGAAAGCACTCTTTCCTATACTCGTGACACTATGGGGAATAGTAATAGTGGTTAGAGAGGTGCATTTTTCGAAAGCTCGGTTTCCAATAGCCGTGACGCTGTCGGGAATAATGATGGAGGTTAGCATTTTGCACTCCATGAAAGCCCATTTGTCAATACTCTTGACGCCGTTTGGGATGGTGGTGCTTTGGCACCCACAAATAAGGGCGTCTGTGCCCGTTTGGATAATTGCATGGCAATTCTGTCGGCTATCATACATGGTATTGCCTTCTGCTACTACAATAGAAGTGAGGCGTTCGCAACCCGCAAAAGCGCCTTTGCCAATACTCGTAACGCTATCAGGGATAGTGATGCTAGTTAGCGAGGAGCAAGTAGAGAAAGACCCGTTTCCAATAGTAATAACGCTGTTTGGGATAGCAATGGATGCCAGCGATGAGCAACGATAGAAAGCCCCCTCTCCAATAATGGTGACACTATCTGGAATAGTAATGGCAGTCAGCGATGAGCAACCTATGAAGGCATTATCTCCGATAACCTTGACACTATTGGGGATAGTAATAGTGGTCAGCGAGGAGCAATCCTCGAAAGCTCTATCCCCAATACTCGTGACGCTATTGGGAATAGTAATGGAGGTCAGCGATTTGCAATCGTAGAAAGCCATATCTCTAATACTCTTGACACTATTGGGAAGAGTGATGGAGATCAGCGAGGTGCAGTCGAAGAAAACCCCTCCTCCAATACTTGTGACGCTATCGGGAATAGCGATGCTGGTCAGTTTGGAGCAACCCGAGAAAGTTCCTCCTCCAATACTTGTGACGCTGTCGGGGATGGCAATGGATGTAAGAGATCTGCAATCTGCGAATGCCCACGCCTCAATACTCGTGACGCTATTAGGAATAGTAATGGAGGTCAGCGATCTGCAATCGTAGAAAGCCATCTCTCCAATACTCTTGACACTATTGGGAAGAGTGATGCCAGTCAGCGATTTGCAATCACAGAAAGCCCATTCTCCAATAGTTGTGACACGATAGGTAACATCGTTAAACACGACGGTTTCGGGGATGACGATAGCACCCTCGTAGCCACCACTCTTTTCGGTAACCTCTGCGGTCAGATTGTCATTGTCGAGGCGGTAGTTGATATTGTTGATAATTTCTTCTATCATAGTTGTTCGTCTTATTTTACAGAATTATTGTTGTGGTTAGAGTGTTTCATAGTTGTCATATGCGTTTATAATTTCTTGTAATCTGGCATTGGTGTGTGAATATCAACTTTACGATTGGGATTGTTAATATTCCAGGCATGGAGAAGGTATTCCCAGTTACTCCATTTATCAAAATGCTCTACCTGATTGAGAGCATCTATCAACATAGTGCACTGTTCATCACTCAGTTTTCCCTCTTGTCCATTATGATGAAAATACTCATACTGCTTAATGGTATAGTGGTAGTATTCTGGACTTTCGATTTTAATGCAAGTATGAAAGTGCTCACCCAGCGTCTGTTTGTCCACGACATGAAAGTGTGGAATGGGCGCATCGTCGTCCATGAAATATAGTATGTCTAAGTCTGCACCGACTGAGCATACTCTCCCCATGCGCATCATCATTTTATCGTCTTGCTGAATATCCATTTGCTCGTTTAATTTTGTGTAATCTAACACTTCCGAAGTTTCATCCACTTGTGTCTTGTCCGTGTTGTTGTCGTTCCACATAGACAGAGCGTATTCCCAGTTCGTTTTGTAACGCTTGTTTTTACACTCCTCTTTCAAGAAAGCAACGAGGTACTTTTTCTGCTTCGGTGTCAAAATATCTTCTTTTCCTGTATGGAGGAAATATCCAATTTTATCCAAACGGACACAAGTGTGTATTTTCTTTCCATCGGTTTCGTCATCCCATATATGCATATGTGGAATAGCAAACTCATCATCACACACAAACACCTTAAATTTAGGTAACTCCTGTTTACCATTTTTCTTAAAGGTGGTGAAATAACCGACCACAGCCATCTTATACAACATATTACGACTCTCTTTCATAGAAGTTTTTTCATTCAATGTTTCGTCATACTTTTACTAAAATCACTTGCAAAAATGGTTTTGAAATAGGTATTGTAAAATTCCTTTTTGTATTTAAGCAAAAACTCTTCTAATTTATCATCTTTATCAATCTTATCCATCGCTTTTGCCTAATTCATCTGCAACTTCATTGCAGGTTTCTAATTAGTATTTTTGCATTGTGTGATCTATATCAATCAACCTCAAACATTCAGGAGGAATGTTGTTATATGTATAGACGGCATCTTCGCAGTCCATCATATCATCAGAGTAAAAATTTATATATGTGCCTTTTTTAGATTTTTCCAAATCAATCCGATATATATAAATTCCATATTTTTCAGCATCAACAGAATCCACGAATGTTTTTATTTTATCATATATGTCTGGTATTTTATTTAGATTCTTGCACGATGCGTAAGCGTAAATTCGCTCTGGAAAACATCTGCATTCTCCCGACTTGCATCCCAAACCTGTTTTTTCTATGACTTTAGCATTTTCCCCTGTGCAGAAATAATAGAGTTTTCCGTGATTCTTAACATAAACCAAATCATTTGCGTCAGAAGCGTTTATCGGAATTATCTCGCGTGTTTTCAAATCTTCTAATATATAATCTATATGCTTTCCTGATTCAATCGCTTCATACACACAATTTGGAACATCATCGCCGAAATAATCTTTCATTGATTCCAAATAAATGTTATCATAATATTCCCTTTTTGTTAATAGTTTTAATGGTTTTGATGATGTCTTTTTGAATTCTTCAATATTCATCCGTTTCTGAATTTCTTTCATACGTTGAAATTGGTTTGGTGGGTTTTATTTATTAACTATTTAATTTCAAAATTCCAGACGTTTGTTTTTCAGAGAAAGTAAGGGGATTTTTAAATCACTCCTTTTTCTTTTAAGTTTCTCCACAGCAGTTTTACAAATTTAACAGGAAGTGTGGCAATATACCTCATATACCTAAATCTCAACGCCACATTTGCCCAGAAACGGTAATTTTTTATCGCAGCATCCATACCTAAGGTTGATTCTACAAAATCAAAAACATCAGATTCAAATCGTGTCATAATATATTTAGTTTTTAAGTTTTACAATATAATATAGCTTTAAGCTTCTTCTCGGACTTTTACAAATCCTTTACAATTTTAAATTTCACTTCCAGATGATTTTCATAATTTCTAAAGCACCATTCATATCCGTCTGTATCGGCATCGCTATCCTTAATGATATGGACAGTAATTGCATCGTAGTCTGGGTGATAAGCTGATTCATTAGACACCATTGCACCTAAGAAGAAGTTAAGTTCTTCAATATCGCCATACCAATGAATATCATTCAGGTTCGTCCTATTAAACACGCCTTTAAAATGAGGAATTGTTATGTTTCCACGAATAATGACCTTTCTAAGTGATTTACAATAAAAAAAGGCATCTCGGTGCATAAAAACGACAGAAGCAGGGATATCTACAGACATAAATGCGTGACACTCCATAAAGGCTCTGTCAGCAATACCAATGACTGTATACTTCTCATCGTTATAGTACATAACTGAAGGAATCTTGAAATCAATCTGCACTTGTTCTTGACGGAATAGTGGGTTATTGCTATTAGATCTTGACAGAACTGCGGTTTTGTCTTCTGGATTTATTATGTAAAAAAATCCGCCATAGTCTACTTCATTCGCATTCATAATAATATGATTTTTCAGTTTTTTATTGTTAAACTTAATTTTACAGTGCAAAGATAGGGGAATAAAAAAAACTGTGCTACTTTTTTTCGCACTGGGTATAAAATAATCATCTAACTATCTGATAGATAACAATAAAAAAATATTTAGGGGAATTAATTGGAGAATCTATCAGGAATTATTAGGGGATTTTGGGTTATTTTCTCATTGGTTTCCTTAGTCCTCATCAACGGAAAACAAATCCACCGTATCATA
>JAZUST010000031.1:0-6284 GCA_045606865.1 Bacteroidales bacterium | reverse complement strand
CCAAGAAGCGTCTATAAATTATTAGGTGTGTTAGACGACGGTGCCGCAATGCTTTACGTCTATAAAAAGATTAAAGACAAAATCACTCCAGAAATCATGATGAAGGTGGAAGACACTCTCAACGAATGGTTCGGGGCTGAATATGAGATTCTATAAACCTCAAGAACGTTCCTATCATATATCGCTTCAACGCAGGATAATATGCCGAACTTTAACAAAAAGGATTTAGATTGTAATTAAAAAAACAAATGGAACAAAATACTTTAAAAAATAAAATTCGCTGTTATACATAACACATGATTGTAAGATGACTGTACGCATCAAGATTTTACCAGAAATTAGTTATATACAAACAAATTAAATTTATACAGCTATGGAAATATGTATTCCAGATTCAATAAACGGAGAGTTCGACTGCTTGTTTGATGCTATAAAACATGCAGTGTTAAATGACAGAGACATCTATCACACCTTGCGCGATATTGTCCAATATAATGTAAGATTTCGCAGAATCTTGCATAATAAAGATGTCGGCTCACTTATATTTCACTTGACAAATGAAGATGCATCTCTTGGTCTAAGATATTTTGAAAAACATCTGCTTAATTTATACGACTATTTTAAAAATAATCCTATAGCCGACTACAACATCCAATGTTATAACATAAAAGATGATATTACAATATTAGGACATACATTCCACGGATTGAATGATATTGTAAGACATACGGAAATCTCCTGCGAATGTAAAGATTCAAAAACTTCTATTTACCGTCCTGATGAGTTGGAAGAATATCCCGACATTCATGTGGGATGTATCTACGAGCGCTATCCCGTCTTCGACATCTTTGACACGGGAGACAGAAGAACATATCAAAACTACATCTTCCGTAAGGAATCCATCACTGATGATGAACTGATAAAAACCTTGAAAATAAATCACAATTTCAACTTCTGCATGGTACATGAGGAGATTGACAACGACTTACTTCCAATCTTGTATTACTGCGGCGACGGTAATTATATGTTGTTGGCGACGAAGCGAGAGTTAACTAAAAAGTCACAAAACGACTATTTCTTCTTCAATCTTCCAAAAAATAATCAATAGTCGTTACGACTCTCACCTTTTTAATATAAGGTGTAAACTCGTCTCTGTTATTGATGCTGAACTGACCTTGCGAGGCACGTTTAATCTTACCGAGTTTGCTGTCGCTGTCGGAAGCGAATTTCTCGGCGGCAGCTCTCGCGTTCTTCGTAGCTTCCTCAATCATCTGAGGCTTGATGGAATTTAAATCTGTATATTCGTATTGAACTCTATACATATAATCGCCGCTGGTGATGGCAATCCCTTGCTTCAACAATTCGCTTTGCTCGTTGATGAGACGACGTACCAAATCCACTTTAGAAGAAGCGACTGTGATAACCTGCGTCACATTGTAACGATAATTACTCTGATTAGAAGAATACCGTTCCGCATTCATGTCAATAATCTCAGGAGCATTGACAGTTATTTCGTTTTCTTCCAAGCCATTTTCCTTTAAGAAATTAACAATCGTCTTATTAGTAGAATTAATCTTATTATACAAAGAAGTCAGGTCGTTGCCTATTTCCTTATACATCAAGGGCCATGTCACTTTATTTGCTTTCACCTCCATCTCGGCGAGACCTTTTACATTCACGACGCGATCTTTATTCGCAAAACTGTCTAGACCATTTTTCAAAAACAAACCAATCAGAAATAATCCGACTGCAATAACCAATGATTCAATAATATAATTTTTCATGATGATAGATTTTATAATTTATTATGTTAATAACAAATATAGATGGAAATTGTTTTAGAGAAAATTGTTATATGTAAATTTTACATACTTCTTCTTGACAATTAAGAAATCTTATTATCTTTGCAAAATATCGTACATAAAAATGTATCATTATAACAAAAAGTCGTACGAAAAAATGTAAATATGAAAAGATTATTATATAATTCATTAATTGAATGGAAGCAAAAAAAGGATAGAAAGCCTCTCATTCTTAATGGTGCTCGTCAAGTTGGAAAAACATGGCTTCTCAATGAATTCGCCAAATCAGAATACAAGAAGCACATATTATTCAGCCTCGACCGCGACAAAAATGTAAGGAAAATATTCGAAGAAGCTGACAACACCGAACAAATATTGCGGAATCTTTCTGTTTTATCTGGAATAGAAATTACACCAAACGACACGTTGATAGTCTTAGATGAAATCCAGGATTGTCCCTCTGCATTAACCGCATTAAAATATTTCTGCGAAGAAAAACCTGAAATACACATAGCTGTAGCAGGATCATTGTTAGGAACATCAATGCATGAACAAAAATCATTTCCCGTTGGAAAAGTCGACGAACTAAGATTATATCCAATGATTTTCTTGGAATTTTTAATGGCAATGGGAAAAGACAAAATGGCTGAAGAGTTGCAGAATGGCAATTGGCAAACGATAAGTAGTTTAAGTGGAGAATATATAGATTTATTGCGACAATATTATTATGTAGGTGGAATGCCTGCTGCTGTTTTATCTTATTCTGAAAACAAAAACACTAATAAAGTCAGAGAAATACAACGTCAGATCTTATCTGATTATGAACAGGATTTTTCCAAACACGCACCTTACAATGAAGTTCCACGAATAAGAATGGTCTGGAACAGCATACCTTCACAACTTGCAAAAGAAAATAAGAAATTCATTTATGGAGCAATAAAGAAAGGAGCGCGCGCATCATCATTTGAAATTGCAATACAATGGCTTATTGACGCTGGATTAATTTATAAAATTAACAGAGTCAATGATGTCAAGATACCATTAAAGTTTTATGAAGATCTGAATGCGTTCAAACTTTTCATCCTCGACGTTGGACTTATGGGTGCAATGGTTGAAGCTCCAGCTGAAGCAGTGTTAATAGGAAACAAAATCTTTTCCGAATATAAAGGTGCATTTACAGAATTATTCGTATGCATTCAAATGTCCGACACTCAAATACCATTATACACTCATAGCGTAGAATCATCACGAATAGAATTAGATTTTATCGTACAGATTGGCAATCGCGTTTATCCTATAGAAGTAAAAGCAGAAGAGAATCTACAATCAAAATCATTAAAAACATTCATACAGAAAAACCCTGATTTACGAGCTATCAGACTTTCCATGAAACCTCATATATCTCAAGAATGGTTAGAATGTATTCCGCTCTACGCTTTCCGAGAAGAGTTAATCCGTATGAAAAATAATAGGCAACTTCTATAAAATATCACTATATGAAAAATCATTCATCTAATAGCCAAAGTTTAAACATCTTATAACAGCCACTTCCAGATTGGAATTATTTCTATTATTTTTCCTTTAATTTCAACAACGCGTTCTTCATCTCTCGTTATTATCATTAACTTCCTACAAGATAAAATCGATGATAATTTTACCAATGCAATGGTTTCCCTGTTGAATGTTTCAATATCATCTAAAGAATAACTCACTTGTATCGCCAACTCATCGTCTGGAATGTAGAAGTCAACTTCAATATTTGAATTATAAAAATACACTGCATCTTCTCTTCCATATTTACGCAACAGACTTATTGCAACAAGATTCTCTATAAGAGACGTTTTGGAATCAATTAGAAATAAATTCAAAATACCATTATCATTAAAATAATATTTTGGATTAGTCTCTTTCTCAACCAATTTACCTACAATATTTGTTACTGGACTTATCAGCCACGCATTTTTCGCATATTCTATATAGTTAATAACAGTATTTTTTGATACCTTAACGCCTGTTGATGTAACGATATTGGTCAATCTTGAATATGACATTGGTTGTTTCACACTCTCCGCAATTTTTTTAAACATGACTTTAAGCGCAAAAATATTCTCTACAACATAACGTGTCGCAATGTCACCTAAATAAATCTTTTGATAAACACTTAAAATATAATCTCGTTTAGACGATAATGAATTACTTTCAGGAAGACCTCCATAATTGAAATAATCATCAAAATATTTCAAAATTTCAGATCTATATTCCGTTGAATATAACATCTTATCATCAAGACAAAAACCTTTTGCGAAAAGAAATTCCTTAAAATCATACGGATAGACATTTACTTCAATATAACGACCACCCAATGTAGTTCTAATTTCATTACTCAGCATTTTTGCATTACTACCAGTAATATAGACTCTATATTTAGAATCTGCCAAGCGACGGGCAAATTTTTCCCAACCTAAAACATTCTGTATCTCATCAAGAAATAAAATCGGACGTTTACCATATGTCTCAAGATGAACTTCCAACAACAAATTAAGATCTTCCGCTTTAATCTCTCCCAGACGTTCATCTTCAAAATTGAGATAAAGCATTTCATCCCAACCAATTCCTGAACTTAACAATTCCTGTATTCTCTGATATAACAAATAAGACTTACCCGCTCTACGCATTCCAACCAACACATAATTACCAAAATCTTCAAAAATAAAATGACGTGGGACAAGAATATGCTTCGGTATTTCCATACGATAATCAGCCAATACTGATTTAAGAATTTCTTTATTCATATATATTGTCTTTAATATTTTACAAATATAATACTTTTTTGTTCAATAAATAGAACAATACTAAAATTTCCTAAAAATATTTTTTGAATAAATTTCACTCATTATTTCTTTACAATTAAAAAATCCTTCTTACCTTTGTAAAATATCATACATAATAATTTATATATGAATATTCATTCATCAGAAAACAAACAGCCTACAGCCAATAGCCAACAGCCAGAGTTAAAATATTGTTACAAATATCCGCATCCCGCTGTCACTGCAGACTGCGTCATATTCGGATTAGATGAATCTAATAAAATGAAAGTGCTATTGATTCAACGAGGTAACGATCCTTACAAAGGCAAATGGGCGTTTCCGGGAGGTTTCATGGAAATTGACGAGACAGCTGAACAATGTGCTCGCCGCGAATTGGAAGAAGAGACAGGATTGAAAGACGTCGACGTTGAACAATTCTACACTTTCACTGATGTAAACAGAGACCCGCGTGAAAGAGTCATCACGGTAGCGCATTATGCTTTAGTGAAATTATCGGAGGTAAAAGCCAACGACGATGCCGATGACGCTCAATGGTTTTCATTAGACGAAATTCCGCCTCTCGCCTTCGATCATGAAGAAATCTTAAACAAAGCTTTACAAACTTTAAAAGAAAGGAAGAAACTATGAAAACACAATTCACTCCAGACTTTATTACAGAATTAAAAGAAAATGAAATTTTTGTCTTTGGCAGCAACCTACAAGGAATGCACGGCGGCGGAGCAGCAAGACTCGCATACGAAAAATTCGGTGCCATCTGGGGACAAGGCGTTGGCTTGCAAGGACAAAGTTATGGTATTCCAACCATGCACGGTGGCGTCGATGCCATCAAACCATACGTCGATGAATTTATTGAATTTGCGAAATCACATCCAGAAATGACATTCTTAGTCACAAGAATAGGATGTGGCATCGCAGGTTTCCGCGACGAAGAAATAGCGCCATTATTTAAAGAATGTATTGAGATTGACAATGTTATTTTGCCGAGAACTTTTGTACAATAGACTATCATTGTCAATTGTAAACAGTAAACTGATAACTTTCAACTTTTAACTATAAACTACTCTAAACTATCAACTTTAAACTCAGAACATTGTCAATTGTAAACAGTAAACTTTCAACTTTCAACTTTTAACTATAAACTACTCTAAACTATCAACTTTAAACTCTGAACTTTAAAAAGTATGGCGTTCCGGCTTGCGCCGTCGGGCTTTCCGCTATATCTTTTTCCGCCGCGCTCCAAAAGGATACCGCTCCAATCCCTGACGCGGGGAGGCGTCATGAATTGAAAAGCATACTCTTGCTATAAAACAACACAATTAAAACAGTAAGATTATCATCAAAACAAGATATAAATAAGGAGGGGAAAATATCAGAAATAGAGACTCAGGAGCTAAAGGATCCGTGTTCATCCGTTAGATCCGTGGGGCGGAAAAAAGCGTGTAGGGAAAACAGGGGTTCGGAAGACCGAGATACAATCACAAAAACAGAAAACCCCGGCGTAATGCCGGGTTTTCCGTTATGGGGGTGGCGACGACCTACTTTCCCACAAGTCAATGCAGTATCATCGGCGCTGCGGGGCTTAACTTCTCTGTTCGGAATGGGAAGAGGTGGACCTCCGCGCTATAGTCACCATGTGTATCTTATCTGTCTT
>JAZUST010000030.1:0-3482 GCA_045606865.1 Bacteroidales bacterium | reverse complement strand
GAACTTATTTTAAGAGAAGCTTTGGCAATGGGTGCCGACAGAGCAATATTATTGACAGACAGAAAATTCGCAGGTGCCGACACCTTGGCAACATCATACGCACTCGCTGGCGCTATGAAGACAATGGACTACGACCTCATCATCGCTGGTCGTCAGGCTATCGACGGCGACACAGCACAAGTAGGTCCTGAGATGGCAGAACACTTAGACATCCCACAAGTGTCATACGTCATCAACGCTGAACGTTTGGAAAACGGCAACCTCTTGGTTAAGAAAGAAAACGAAGAAAGTATCCAGACTTTTGAAGTAGAAGGCAAATGTCTCCTCACAGTATTGGCATCAGCATTCGACGCTCGTTATATGACAGTTGCAGGTATCGTTGACGCTTACGACAAAGAAGTCGAGATCTGGTCAGCCGACAAGATTGAAGTCGATGAAACAAAATTAGGTCTCAAAGGCTCACCGACAAAGGTATTCCAATCATTCCCTAAAGCTATGAAGGCTCCGGGTGAAGTACACGAAGTCAGCGAAGAAGAAGCTGTAGAACTTATTGTTAACAAACTTAAAGAAAAACACATTATCTAAAAGGAGAAGTTATGAACATTCAAGATTATAAAAACGTATTCGTTTTCGCTGAACAACGTAACGGCGTGATTCAACCTGTAGCTTTCGAACTTTTAGGTAAGGCACGCGACTTGGCCGACGCTCTCGGCGAAAAAGTAGTGGCGATGTTACTCGGCTACAACGTAAAAGAACAGGCACAGACACTCATCGAGATGGGTGCTGACGAAGTCATCGTCGCCGACTGCCCAGAGTTGAAAGACTATATCACAGAACAATATTCACAAGCAGCATATCAAATCATCACAGAACGCAAGCCAACTATCGTGCTTTATGGCGCAACGACAATAGGTCGTGACCTCGCTCCACGTATCGCAGCAAGATTAAACACAGGTCTCACAGCCGACTGTACAAAGTTGGAAGTAGCTGACACAGAAGCAGGCGACAAGCAATTCCGTATGACACGTCCAGCATTCGGTGGCAACTTGATGGCGACTATTATATGTCCTAACAACCGTCCACAGATGTCGACAGTACGTCCAGGCGTTATGCAGAAACGTCAGCGTGAAGAAGGCAGAGCAGGCGAGGTGACAATGTTCGCACCTAAGTTCGATGCTTCACGTTTCAAAGTCAAGCTCGTCAACACAGAGATGAAATGCTCATGCAACGACGATATCGCAGAAGCCAAGATTTTGGTATCAGGCGGTCGTGGCGTGAAGAATGCAGAAGGTTTCGAGAAGTTACAAGCCTTGGCTGACACACTCGGTGGTATGGTAGCATCATCACGCGCCATGGTCGATGCCGGTGTCGTTGACCACTGCATCCAAGTCGGACAGACTGGTAAGACCGTACGTCCAGAGCTTTATATCGCTTGCGGTATCTCAGGCGCCATCCAGCACTTGGCAGGTATGGAAGAATCAGGTTACATCATCGCCATCAACAAAGACAAATATGCCCCGATCTTCAGCGCCGCCGACTTAGGCATCGTAGGAGACTTACACAAGATCGTTCCAATGCTCAATGAAAGAATCAAGAAAGAGATTGAGAAGTAATTTCGGCTAAAGACAAAAGTAGAGACGTATCAAAATTCCCAGAATTTTGCTGCGTCTCTTTTTTATTGAAATCATTATCCAAACGTAGAGACGTATCAATTACACCATAAAAATGAACAATATGTAATTGCTGTGTCTATGGAAATTTATCATTTTGAGACGCAGCAATGATATGGTTAAAATATGATTACGATTTTTGTATTATAATTTCTGTAGCCATATCATTGATACGTCTCTACCTTTTGATGGTAAAATAAAATTCATCTTCTTTCCAATTTGCGATATTATTTTTTATATAATTGTCAATGTTCTTGAATTCATTGGAATTTCTTATTATTCTATCATGAAATCTTGTTTGCCACGCAAAATGAATATTGTTTTTAAAAGCATATCTTGTGATAGATGATTTGTATTTTGATAAGACAAGAGACATGCGACCACGTTTTTTGCCTATCATGCTCATCTTTTCATTTATATCAATATCATACTTTATTATTTCGTTATTGCTATAGTTACATTTTGTACTAACGACGCTAATTATTAAATGTATATGATTTGGCATTACAATATGTGACAATATATGTGTATCATCATATAAGGAATTGATTTTATTAACATAAGAATCAGCAAAAAGACCTATTTCAGACAATGTCATTTTATTGTCGTGAATCTTACCGAAGAAATACTCTCTATTTTTTGTACATATTGTAATGAAATAACACCCATGGTTATAATCATGCCAATAAGCTCTCGCTGAAGGAATCCTATATTTGTTTTTAAAAAGGTTATTATTCATAAATTTATTTTTTTTTGTTTGGTTCAAATGTAGAGACGTATCAATTACACCTAAAAAAAGAACAATATGTAATTGCTGCGTCTCTGGAAATTTATCTTTTGAGCTACAACAATGATATGGTTAAAATATGATTGCGATTTATATATTATAATTTCTGTAACCACATCATTGATAAGTCTCTATATGTAGATGCAAAACTACAACCATCTCATCCCTTTGTCAAGCGTTTGCAAAGGAAATATTTAGCTTTTAACAATTTTTAACGTAAATGTTAATGAAATAGTAGGGAAGGTGTTAAAGGATTTTAAGATATCAAGTCAAAGGAACACGAATCATTGAGATTAAAGTTTAATAATCCGTAGTAAATAGTTAGCAAAATAAACATAATAGTACACAAATGTTAATTTTTTTTAACTATTTTTGTGGTCGAATTAACTTCTCATAATACAATATTATAGGAATATGAAGCCCGAGGAGAAAGCCAGAAAAGTGATTGATAAACTGTTTGCAGCATCAGGTTGGCAGGTGGTTGATAGAGAACATTATGCGCCAAATATATCGGCAGCAGCTATAGAGGAAGGTCTTCTAAATCACAATATGGAGGCTGACTATCTTTTGTTTATCAACGGCAAGGCTATCGGTGTACTCGAGGCTAAAAAGGAGGAGGTTGATGTCTCCGCTGATTGGGTTAAGGCTCAAGCCGAAAACTATGTAAACAATGTGCCAGGTCTGTACCAGACAATCGCAAAACCTCTGCCTATCATATATCTCTCTAACGGTAAGCAGATTTTATTTAAGGATTATCGAAATCCTGATTCTGAATATCAGGAATTAGGTCGTATTCATACGCCTAAGGAGATTTCAAAAATGCTCGGCATTACTGATGAATATGCAGGACTGCCAGCATTGTCAGAGCGTGAGAAGAAGGCTTTGCGAACTTGTCAATATGAGGCTATTACAGAGTTAGAAAAGTGTTTCCGCACAGGTCAGAATAGAGCCTTAATGGTGCTGGCTACTGGCTCGGGTAAGACATATACAGCTTGTATGGCAGCATATAGAATGTTGTCATATAC